>CAIXRA010000082.1 GCA_903921725.1 uncultured Lentisphaerota bacterium | reverse complement strand
GTGTTGCTGATGATTACGGACTTGTCGACCTTCGAGTTCTTGACATCCACGCCACCAACATTCACATTCGACTTATTGGCGTTGATGTTGCCACGCATCTCCGTGTTGCCGATGATCACGGACTTGTCGACCTTCGATCCCTCGATGTCCGTTCCGCCGACATTCACGTTCGACTTGTTGGCATTGATGTTGCCACGCAGTTCCGTGTTGTCGATGATCACAGACTTGTCGACCTTCGAACCCTTGACGTCAACTCCGCCGACTTCAACCGTGGATTTGTTGGCGTTGATGTTGCCCTTAACCTGCGTGTTGCCAATGATCACCGATTTGTCGACCTTCGAGTTCTTGACATCCACGCCGCCGACCTCAACGGTGGACTTGTTGGCGTTGATGTTGCCCTTAACCTGCGTATTGTCAAGCACCACCGACTTGTCCACGGCAGACTGTGCCATCGCCATGGATGCCGCCAGAACCATCGCCGAGCCAGCCATCACCATCATCTTCATGTTCGCGCTCATGGGTCACTCCTTTTTTTGTTTTACCTGGACGGAACCAACCGCCACTCAAAACCACCACCCTCTACTTCTCAAACCTCAACTCGCCCCCACCACTGATCTTTTGCGTAACCAAACCGGGTTTTCCATGACACCACACAATGCCCTTGCCCGAAATCATCACAACCAATTCCAAACCCGCCGAGCAATGCGCCTCTCCATCCCCCTCCAGCCGCATCGACATCCGGCCCGTTTTCAGCTTCTGTCCGAAAACGCGGCTGCCGCCCGAAACCCGGCACAGCACCGTTTTCGCCTCTCCGGAAATCTCGATGCGCCCGCCGCTTCGCCCGGTAATCCGCAGATTTTCCCCGGTCGCCTTTTGAACCGTCACCCGCCCGCCGTCCTCGGCGGACACCGCATCAAGCGCAGGCATCCGCACCGTCACCCGGCCCAGCGCCCGCCCGTCCGGCCCCTTGCCCGTCCCCCGGATGCACAAAACTCCCTCTTGCACCTCGAACGTGCCGGAGTCCTTCATGCCGCCGTTCGCCATGATATCGAATGGCTGGCCGCACTCGACATCCACCTCGACGTCACCGACAACCCCCACTCCGGTAAACGGCGAAAGCGCGATGCCGGCATTCGTCGGCGGCGGTGCCACCGGCTGGCCGGTTGCCGCATCCTGCAGCAGCCGGACAACAATCCGCGCCTCCGACGATGAGACGTTCCCAATCCCCTGCACCACCACCTGGTTGCCAGCCTTTATCGCCTGAACCGTGCCCCCCTTGTCATTCGTCCCGACCGCCACATTCTCGCCTATTCGGACGACGGATACGGATTTCCCGTTGACCTGACCCCCGGTCATGGGGCCGACCGTGACAACCGTGGATTTCGTCCCCTTTGAGCCGGTCAGCTCGGTCACATTTCCCATTTTGACAGCCGTGACCACCGTCTCCCTGCTGCCCGCCGACGGCGTGGTCTCCTTGGTGATCGGTCCCGTTTTGACGTCCGCCCCCTCGGCGCCCCGCTTGTCCTCGTAAATCGTGACACCGCCCACTTTGGTGGCGGTCGTCTTGTCAACCTCATCCCCGGCGCGGGCGGAACAGACTGCAATAATTGCAGTCACGCCGATAACCCATGAGATTTTTCCGCCCATGCTTCCCCCTCTTGACACCGCAATGTCTATTTGCCGGCAAATTCAATGTCGCCCAACCCGGAAATGTCACGCTTCACCTCTGCCGGCCGGGTGAGGCACCGCACGCCGCCGATACCCGTGATGGTGACGCTTAATTTTTTCTCCGGGCGGCACACCGCATTGCCAACGCCGCTCAAGGAGATGGTCGCCTCGTCGCATACAAGCTTGCCAGCGTCGACCGCGCCGGTGCCGTTCACCGTGCAGACAAGGGAGCCGACCTTCCCAGCCACCGTCACCTTGCCGGTGCCCGCATGCTCCAGCAGAAGGCTTTTTCCCTTGATTTCCGTCACGTCCACTTGGTCGCTGCCCGACACCCGCAGGATGTCCAGGGAGGGAACGGTGATTTTCAAGCGCGGTGTCTGCTTGGTCTGGACGGGCTTGGTGAAAGTCACGCACAAAACCCCGTCGCGCACGGACGCAGCAAGCAGCGGCTGCAGGTTTTCGTCAACCGAAACCTCAACGGAAGCGGCCTTGCCGCACTGGATCTCCGCCTCAAAAACCCCCGACAGTTCAACCCCATGGAATGCGGAGGCGACGGGAAGCGTTTTCGTGATTAGCCGACCGTTTCCCACCACCAGGGATGAATTCACATTTCCGACCGCGCCGCCGCCAATCGTAACGTGCGAGTTGACGGCGTTCACATCGCCCGTCACCACGCCGCCGCCGCCGTTTCCGGCACCGGCCGTCGCGCAGACCGCCGTCAAAAATCCAAGGCACAGCCCGCACAGAAGGCCGCAAGAATCTTGCTTCCGAGCACGCATGACGCACGCCTCCCGCGTTAGAACCGCCCCCTCAGCCAAAAACAGTATACAGCTATTATCGCAAAATGGCCAGTCAAAACGGCTTCCCAGCTTGGGGCGCCTCTATAAAAATTTCGGTTCAATTCAAAAAAGGCGGGACAGCCCTTGCGACCGTCCCGCCTGTTTTTTCATACCAATTGAGATTACTTGTCGGTCGTCACGCCGGTGTTGACGCTCGAGCCACCCTTCGCCTCGATGCTTTTGGCGTTGGTGTTGACGTTGATGCTGGTGTTCTCGATCTTGGCGCCGTCCACCTTGATGCCGGTGTTGATCTTCGAGCCGCCTTCGGCCTTCAGCAACTGGACATTGGTGTTCGCGTTCAGCTTGGAACCCTTGATGGAGGCATTATTGGCGGAGATGCCGGTGTTGATCTCGGAACCGCCGGTCGCCTCAATACGGCCCGCGACGGTGTTGACATTCAGCTGGGAACCTTCAATCTTGGCACCATTCGCCTTCAGGCCGGTGTTGATCTTGGAGCCGTCCTTGGCAATGATGTCGTCGGTGGTCGTGGTGTTGATGTTGATCTTGGAGCCCTTGATGGTCGCGTTGTTGGCCTCGACGCCCGTGTTGATCTCGGAGCGGTTCTCGGCCAGCGGGTCGCGGCGCGGCGCGCTCTTGGTGCTCACGTTGATCTCGCTGTCCTTGATCGTGCTGTTGTTGGCCTCGACGCCCGTGTTGATTTTCGAGCCGCCGGTCGCCTGGATGATGTCAACGCCGGTGTTGACGTTGATCTTCGAGCCTTCGATCTTGCTGTTCCTGGCCTCAATGCCGGTGTTGACCTTGGAGCCGTCCTTCGCCGTAATCGTCATGTCGCGGTTCGTGCCCTTGGTGGTCACGTTGAGAACCGAATCCTTGACCCTCGAGCCGGAGAGGTCGGCACCCGTGTTCACGCTCGAGCCGTTCGTCGCCTCGATGCTCTTGACATCCGTGTTGACATTGATGGCCGAGTTTTTAATCTGCGCGCCGCCAAGCTTGACGCCCGTGTTGACCTTGGAGTTGTTCTCCGCCTTCACCGTGTCCACGTTCGTGTTCACGTTAATCTGGGCAAACGCCATCGTGGACATGCACACACCAGCAATCACGCCGCACACCAATTTCTTTTCCATGACGATTCTCCTTTGTTTTTCAATGGCCATACATAAAACAATCTAAACTTACACAGGAACAGGCAAAATGTCAAGCGCGTAAGGCCGGATGCCAAACGGCTTTGTGCGATTTCTTCATTTAGCAGGTAATCGCGTGAGTGCTGGAATTCCCGCGCAAAACTCGGAAACCGTCAATCCGATGGCTGCCGCCGAACCGGTTCGCACGGCCGGGAACCGAAACCGGAACCAGGCGTCCAAGCGTGGAGGATACCGTGCACCGTTTTCACCGTACTGCCGCAGCCGGACACTCCGGTCGGACGCGCGGCGGTCGCTTTGCCCGAACATATATCCAACTGACCGTGCGCCACCTCGACGACCGGGAAACGAACATGCTGCGCTTCATCCAACTCTCCAAGCCGCCGTACGCCCACCAGTAGCCGGTGGTCGAGTGAGCATGGGGCGCGTTGATGCCGGAGGCGGTTCGCATTCCTCGACCCCTTTCCGCATTTTTTCCCCAGCACGCCAGCGAATACGGGCTATTTCTCCTGAAGGCCCAGTAAAAAACCACCACAGGAACTCCGCCCATGCCACGTCTGTTCTGCCTCCTGCTTGCCACCCTGCCCTTCCTCTCCTTCGCGGCCCCGCCGCCGCCCTGCGACCTGCCGTACCCGTTTCCGCCGCGGCCGGAGATCTACCACGACGGCTGGACCGACTTCAACAAGAACGGCGTCAAGGACCTGTACGAGGACCCGGCGCAGCCTGTGGAGAAGCGGATCGACGACCTACTGCGGCAGATGACGCTGGAGGAGAAGTCCTGCCAGTTGGCGACGGTTTACGGCTACCGAAAATACCTCAAGGATCCGCTGCCGACGCTGAAGTGGAAGGATGAAATCTGGAAGGACGGCATCGGCAACATCGACCAGCACTGCGATCAGGAACGGCTGAAAGAGACGGCGACGCCGGCGCAGCAGGCACAACTCCTCAACACCACGCAGCGCTTCTTTGTCGAACAGACCCGGCTGGGCATCCCCTTCGACGCGACGGTCGAGGGGATCCGCGGCATCAGCGTCCGCCACTGCACCAGCTTCCCCTCCACCAACGCGCTCGGCTCGACTTGGGACACAGAGCTGATCCGCAGGATGGGCGGTGTGCTGGGCCGCGAGGCGCGCGCCATCGGCTATACCAATGTCTATTCGCCAATCCTCGACGTCGCCCGCGACCAGCGCTGGGGCCGCTGGGAAGGCGCGCTTGGCGAGGATCCGTACCTGGTCGCCCGCCTCGGCGTCGCCTGGGTGCAGGGAATGCAGGAACATGTGGCGGCGACCGCCAAGCACTTCGTCGCGTACGGCGAATGCCGGGCCTCCCGCCAGTGGGACACCCGCACCGATCCGGCGATCACGCTACAGACGCTGGAGGCAATCCACCTTTATCCGTTCAAGAAAGCGGTGCAGGAGGCCGGCATGCTCGGCGTCATGTGCGCCTACAACGACTACAACGGCGTGCCGCTGGCGGGGAATTACGAACTGCTGACCCAAAAGTTGCGGCAGGAATACGGGTTCAAGGGGTACGTCGTCTCCGACAGCTCCGCCGTCGAGCGGCTGACCCACCGGCATTTTGTCGCCTCCGACGACACCGACGCGACGCGGCTGGCCATCGAGGCCGGACTCAACGTCCGCACGGACTTCAACTCCCCCGCCCCCCACATTCAGGCGATCCGCCAGCTGGTCCGCGACGGCCGCCTGGCGGAGGCGCGGGTTGACAACCTGGTCCGCGACGTGCTCCGGGTGAAGTTCCGGGTCGGCCTCTTTGACCGGCCCTATGCCCAGGATCCGGCCGCCGCCGACACGGTCGTCGCCTGCCCGGAACACCTTGCGCTCTCCCTTCAGCTTTCCCGCGAATGCCTGGTGCTGCTGAAGAACGAGAAGCAGGCGCTGCCGCTCGATCCAAAAAAACTGAAACGGCTGGCCGTCGTCGGGCCCAATGCCGACAACGTCGACAACTACGTCTCCTGGCATTACGCGCCAACCGAGCGCGGCGCTCAAGACGTCAGCGTCGTCGCCGGCCTGAAGAAACAGCTTGAGGGAAGCGGCATCGAGGTGGTCTACGAGAAAGGTTGCGACCCCGTGGACGCCGGCTATCCCGACACGGAATTCCTGCCGGAGCCGCTGACCGAGAAGGAACAGGCCGGCATCGCCAAGGCGGTCGAGGCCGCCAAGTCCGCCGACGCCTGCGTGGTCGTGCTGGGCGACAAGACCTTCACAACCTCGGGCGAAAGTCGTTCCCGAAACAGCCTGGAACTGCCCGGACACCAGCTCGACCTGCTCAAGGCCGTCCAGACCACGGGCAAGCCGGTGGTGCTCGTCCTCATCCACGGCCGGCCGACCGCAATCAACTGGGCCGACCGGCACATCCCCGCCATCCTCTCGGCCTCCTTCCCCGGAGCCCAGGGCGGCACCGCCATCGCCGAAGTCCTGCTCGGCAGGTACAACCCCGGCGGCAAGCTCAACGGCACCTGGCCGCGCAGCGTCGGCCAAATTCCGATGAACTTCCCCTGCCACCCCGGCGGCAACGACGAGCCTGACACCAAGAGCCGGTCACACCAGAAGCCCGGGCCGGTCTATCCGTTCGGCTTCGGCCTGAGCTACACAGCCTTCGCCTACTCAGAGCTCCAGGTCAACCCGAAGACGCCGGGCGCCGCCGGGACGGTCACGGTCGCCTGCAAGGTCAAAAACCGCGGCGCAGTCGCGGGCGACGAAGTGGTCCAGCTTTACCTCCGCGACGACGTCACCACCGATGTCGCTTTTGAGCGCAACCTCCGCGGCTTCCGCCGCGTCAGCTTGCAGCCCGGCGAGGAAACGCGGGTCGAGTTCACGCTGGTGGCCGATGACCTCGCCTACGCCAACCATCTCGGCCAGTGGATTGTCGAGCCCGGTGATTTCACCGTCATGATTGGCTCGTCCTCCACGGACATCCGGCTCAAGGACAAATTTACGGTCCTGCCCAAGGAGGGCGCCTTCCGCAAGCTTCCCGCAACCACGGCCGCAGCCGCCGGCCAAGCCGAAAACAGTCCCATGATCCAGAACAAGCCTGAATGATGGGCCGAACGCCCGCTCAACCATCCCGAACTCCGATTGTTAAATGTTCGTGAAGGCTGCAGTTGAGGCGGGTTTCCGCGATGCGCCACCCCCGCTCCGGGTGACGGCCGGAAGTGCGGGCGCCTGCCCCCAAAATTTTGTTTTTCCGGTTGCAGGTCGGGGACAAGGCACTATTGTATATCCCGTTCGCGGCGCAAGTCGCGGCATTCCTGGTTCCGGCGTAGCTCAGTTGGTAGAGTAGGTGACTGTTAATCACTTGGTCACTGGTTCGAGTCCAGTCGCCGGAGCCATTTTCTGTTTTTTGGGACACCCCGTGTCCAACCGTGCCAAGTCGTGCCCAACGGGTTCACTTGCAACTGGTTGTGCCGGGGTGTTTTGCTTTCCAAACCCGCTTCCTCCCGTGACCGGAAGGGACGGGTTGTGTCACTCTACGCCAGAAATCCGTGAGTGTAGGCGTGAGTGGACTTCCAACAGGTTAGGGAGTTTGCCGGTTGGGCCGGGCGGGTTACGTTACTGCCAATGCGGTTCCGGCCGCCGGTGTCCGAAAAACCGAACCGAACAACCCCGTACCTGGGAATTCCCCATGAAGCGCTGCCACATCCAAGCCGCCTCCATCCAGACACCGGCCGAACACACGGGCGTCTGGCTGCAGGACAACTGCCTGCGCCTGGTCGCCGCCGTGATCGGCGTGGTCGCCTTCTGCTTCGTCGTGAACTGGGTGTCCGGACCGCTGCTGAACCTGATAAACTCAGGCGGCGGCGCCGACGCGACACAGGAGTTCAGCGGCTCCGGCACGATTCCCATGGGGATCAAGCTCTGCGGCAGCCTCGTCATCGCCTATCTGGCGCTCTTCCGCCTCGGCTCCCGCGGCGTCTGACGGCACGGGTCTGCCTCCAGTACGGCTTCTTTTTCTTCCGTACTGGAAATGCGCCGGGCGGGACGCCCGCCCGCCTGTGTGCCGCCGGACGGCGATTTGCCTGCCGCGCCGCCGGCGTTGTTACCCGGCGATGCCGAGCGGGTCGAGCGTCTTCCACAGGCCGCGGGTGAAGTCGGGGACGGCCACGGACAGGCTTCCGCCCGCGACGGACTTGGCCGACAGCTCGATGATGCAGCTCCAGGCTGCGGCATCGTACACGGTGATGTCCGGGGTGGCGCCGCGCCGCAGGCAGTCGCAGAGCCGCCAGTTCATGACGTAGTCCATGCCGCCGTGACCACCGGAGGCCTTTGCCGCCGCCGCAAGCTTGGCCCAAAGCGGGTGCTCATATTTTTCCCGCATCTCCTTCAGCCGTTCGGCCGACATCCAGGAGTGGCTGCTGCCATCATTGACGGCGAGGCGGGCCGGGTAGCCGAAGAAGGTGCCGCCGGTGCCGCTGACACCATTGATGCGGCTATAGGGACGGGGGCTGATCACGTCGTGCTGGACCATGATGCTGCGCCCGGCCTCGGTCTTGATCAGGGTGGTGTTCATGTCGCCGCATCTGTATTTTTCGCCGGCGAAGCGGCCGCCCTGCGGCCTCTTCTCGTTGCGGAACTTGGTAAGGCCGCGCTCCGGTGAGCTCATGGAAACGAGGTGCCGGAACTGGTCACCGCGGTTGATGCCGAGGTACTGGGCCACCGGGCCGAGGCCGTGTGTCGGGTAAAGATTGGCGTCGAGCAGCGTGTGGAAATTGCGGCGCCAGGCACCCTCGCCCTCCGTCTCGAACAGCGTGGAGCGCAGGTCGTGGATGTAGGCGCATTCTGCGTGGTTGAGTTCGCCGAGGATCCCCTTGCGGACGAGGTTGAGGACGAACAGTTCCTCGGGGCCATAGCAGCAGTTTTCCAAAATCACGCAATGGCGTTGAGTCCGCTCGGAAGTGTCGACGAGCTGCCAGCACTCGTCAACGGTCACGCAGGCCGGCACCTCGACGAAGGCGTGTTTGCCGGACTCCATCGACTTGACGGCCATCGGCGCGTGCCATTCCCAGGGGGTGGCGATGTAGACGACATCCACGTTGTCCAAACCGCAGACCGCTTCCCAGGCGTCGAGCGCGCCGCCGAACACCTTGGGGTCGAACCCATGCTTTTTCGCGGCGGCGGCGCAGCGTTCGGCGCGTGATGTAATCAGGTCGCAGACCGCGACGATCTCCACGAAACCGGTGTCGAGGAGGTTGCCGTGGAGGGAGCTGCCGCGGCCGCCGCAGCCGATAAGCGCGGCACGCACCTTTTCCAGCGGGTTCGTGGTCAGGTCATGCACCGGTTTCTGGCCGGCCGGGCGGCGGCGGGTGGCGGAAACATCGCCGCGAGATGACGTGGTGATAGGGGCGCCCGCTGCGCCGGCCGCTACTGCCGCGTTGCCGAGCAGGGTGGAGCCGAGGCCGAGCCCCACTCCGGCGATGGCGGCTGATTTCAGGAATTCGCGGCGGGACCTGGGGGTGTCGCTCATCGTTTTGTCTCCCGTTCTGCGTGTCGCAAGGGTGCGGTGTTGCAGGAAGAGACACGGGTTGGCGGGCGGCGGTTCCACGGCCGGTTCCGTTTGGTCGCGGCCGGTTCCGGTGCCAGATTTTTTTGGGAGGGGATGGAAGAACGTTCAACCCTCAACCTTCAAGTTAGGCTGGACAAGGGCGGGCGTCTCGCCCGGGACATGATGTTGAAATGCAAAGGCGCGAAGGCGCAAAGGGCGGGGATGCTCAACGCCGGCCTGACGGGAGCGTGGGCGTCCCGCCCGCTTTCGACGGGCATCTTGCCCGGCGATGGTTCGTTTCGAGTTGCGAGTTTCGCGTTCCGTGTTCAACAGGCAACACGAAACGCCGCCAAGCGGGCGTTCCGCCCGGCGCATGCAGCCAGCTGAAGCCTCCACAACAAACGGGGGGGGCCGGAACTTTAAATCCTCGCCGTTTCCGCACGCCGGCGCGCCCGCAAAAACGCGCCGCCCAGCGTGGATAGGGGCTCACTTCGCCGCGAGGAGCTTTTTGATCTCGGGAACGACGCTGTCGGCCCAGATCTGGTAGCCCTTGGCCTGCGGGTGCAGAAAGTCGGGCATGATCTCCTTGGTCAGGGTGCCGTCGGGCTGAAGGAATTTCTTGTTGATGTCGAGATATTTGACGTTCTTGTAGCCGGCGAGCTTGGCGATGAGCGCGTTCGCCGCAGCGTTGTTCATGCGGTTGGCGTCCGCGGGCTTGGCACCGCGGGGGAAGATGGCCATGAGCAGGATCTTGGTCTTGCTGCTGTGCGCGTAGAGCCGGTCCACGACCGCCTGGACACCGGCGGCAATCTCCTCCGGCTTCTGCATCGGCTTGTGGCCGGTGTTGTTGGTGCCAATCATGATGACCGCGACCTTGGGGGTGAGCGTGGCGGGCAGTTCGCCGTTGTCGAGGCGCCAGAGGACATGCTGGGTCTGGTCGCCGCTGAATCCGAAATTGGCGGCCTTGAGCGGTGCGATCTCCTTTTCCCACACGGCCTTGCCGCCGCCTTCCCATCCCTGGGTGATCGAGTCGCCGATGAACATCACATCGAACCCGCCCTTTCTGGCGGTTTCAACACATTGCTCATGACGGGGCATCCACCACTTGTCCTGACGCGGGACCGGGGTGATGGCGGCCGTCTTGGCGGGCACGGACGGCAGCGGGCTCTTGGTCAGGGTGGCGGCGTAGGCGGTTCCGAAAAGCAGGACGGATCCGGCGATGAGTGCGGTGTGCTTCAGCATGACGGTTCGCTTTCGTTGTTTGGATGTGCGGGGTTCACGCTTCTATGACAGCCAAGGGAACGGACGGTTCCAGGGATGGAGCCGGGACGGCCCCATCCTCAGGCCTGAGCGCGGCCGAGGGGATAGGGAAGTGCGTCGTCGAGCGGGGTGCCGTTGAGCGCCGCAAGGATTTCACTGAACAGGTGCAGGTCGCGCAGGTTGCCGTCCACCAGGGAGGCGAGGAAGAGCTGCGTGAGCACGTTGAGCCAGAGGTCGCGGGAGGAGCAGGGGTGGATCTTGCTCTTGTCCTGCAGGCGGGAGACATGCCAGCCCTCGGTGGGGTCGACCAGCATGCCGTGGGCGTCGATGAGGACGAAACGCCCCTCGAAGAGCGAGATGGTGGAATCCCAGCCGGTTTCCCGGCCGATCTGCTGGGCGATGGCGCAGAGCACGGCGGCGCTGCCGTCCTTGCAGTCGAGCACGGCGTCGAGCAGGTAGAGGTCCACGTCCAGCGTGTCCTCGTCGGGCACCATGAACTCCTTGTCGCGCATGACGGCGGCGACGCGGGCGGCGGTGGCACCACGGCCGGCGGCGTTGACAATCTCCCGCATGGCGTCGGCAATCCAGCCGCGGTCGGTCTGCGGATCATAGATCACATTGATCTGGATCAGCCCCTCCCAGCCGGAGAGCCTGTTGGCGGCGACGGCGTCCAGGAATTCCCGGCGCGCGCGGCGGCGGGCCAGGATGCCGCTGAGCTGGTGGATGCGCTGGCGGAGCTGCGGCTCGCTGGCCTCCTGGAACTGGGCGACGGTCTCCTCGGCCAGTCCGGAGTTCAGGAACTGCTCCATGGCGAGCGAGGCCACCTTGTCGTCTTCATCCTGGAGGAGCGTCAGCAGCGCGGAAATCGAGTTGTCGGAGTGCTTATTCAAGGTCGGGTGACCGTTCTTCATATTGTGTTCGGTAGTCAAAAACGGCTTTAATATAAGCGCGTGTGGACGGGAAACGAACCCGGTCGAGCGGATCGCCCGAAGGCGGAAGCGGGCCGCGGCTCCATTTCACCGCGTTGGCGATGCCGGCGTTGTACTGCGAGAGGGCCAGGATCTCCCGGTCCGGGTGGGCCTGCCAGCGCTGGCGGGCGCGGGCGATGAACCAGGTCCCGATCTCGATGTTCAGCCGGGGGTCGAAAAGCTGGGCGGGGTCGGTGCCATGGCGGCGGGTCTGCCGCTCCCAATCCAAGACCGCCCCCGCAGTGATCTGCATCAGCCCAACCTCGCCGACCCTGCCGACCACCCACGGACGAAACTTGCTTTCCCGCCGGATGATGGCTTTGACGAGGGACGGGGGGACGCCGTGCCGCTGCGCCGCCTCGCGGATGACGCGGTCGTAGGCATGCGTGCGCCGCTCCTCCTCCACCTGCCACCACACGGTGCCGCAGGCGCCGGCCAGCAGCCCAAGCAGGAACAGCAGCCGGAACAAGCGCGAACCGCCCGGAGTAGATGCCTCCCGGCGATTGCGCATGACTGGCGGCGGCAGGATGACGGGCATCGGGTGGGGATTTTTCGATTCGGGGAGGTTTCAGTTTTCCATGCTGCCGCAACCGGGAATGCGGCGCGCCGGAACCGTCGGATTTCTTGACACTTTACCACGCGCCGCGAATCTGTCCACCTCCGGACGCTTCCGGAATGAATGGCCCGATGTCCGGATTCATGCATGGACGGGAGTCCATGCGTCTCTTCAGCGCCGATGAGGATGACGTCGGCTACCTGCTTGAGGCAGTGCTGGCCAGCGGTGGCGATAGCCAAGCAGGACCGGCCACAGGAGACGGCGGGGGCGTCGGAAGGGCCGCCTTCACCCCCCTGCCCTGCCGCCACACGGCATGTTTTTTGCCGGAACGGTCTTTGGGTTCCGCTGCTCCGGCGTTATGTTCCTCCTCATAAATCGAAAACAGTCAGTTAACCCCGGAAAATCCAGGTGTCATCCCCATGCGCTTTCGGCCATGCATAGACCTGCACCATGGCAGGGTGAAGCAAATCGTGGGCTCGACGCTGCGCGACGGCGCGGCACCGGTGACCAATTTCGAGGCCGCCCATCCTCCGGCCCATTACGCGGCGATTTACCGGCGCGACGGGCTCACCGGCGGACATGTCATCCTGCTCGGGGCGGGTAACGAGGCGGCCGCCGAAGCGGCGCTGGCGGCCTACCCCGGCGGGCTCCAAATCGGCGGCGGCATCACCCCGGATACGGCCCCCGGTTGGCTCCGCCGCGGCGCGGACAAGGTCATCGTCACTTCCTATATCTTTGAAAACGGCACGCTCAGCCTCGACCGTCTGGAAAAACTCGCGGCGGCGGTCGACCGTGACCGGCTCGTGCTCGACCTGAGCTGCAAGTCGGACGGTGCCGCCGGCTACCGCGTCGCCATCAACCGCTGGCAGACGCTGACCGACCTGCGGGTCAACCGTGAAACGTTCGAACGCCTGGCCGGCTACTGCGCGGAATTCCTTATCCACGCCGTGGACGTGGAGGGAATGCGCCAGGGCATTGACGAGCCGCTGGTGCGCCTGCTGGCTGCGGAGTGCGCCGCGCCCGTCACCTATGCCGGCGGAGTCCGCAACCTGGCCGACCTTGACCGCGTGGAGGCGCTCGGCGCCGGCCGCGTGGACGTCACCATCGGAAGCGCCCTCGACATTTTCGGCGGCACGCTCCCCTACGCAGAGGTCGTCGCCTGGGACAAACTCCGCCGCTGATCCACCCAGTCCGCCCGACTTTTTCATGCTGGAATTTCAGGCACCGTTGCGGGCGCAAGTCCGTTCCGTGGGGCGGCACTCGTTTGTAGTCAAAGCTTTAGCGTGCCGCTTTCCATCAACCGCGGTTGATGGAGAGTCGCATGCTGAAGATGGACGACAAACATTGGGGCGTCGCCGTGCACCGGCGTCGAAAAAAATGTGCTTGGCTGCGGCAAGCAAGCCGCATACCGGAGGCCCTACGAACTGACTTGCACCCCCCCCGCTGCGTGACGCGGTGCTTCTTTTGGATTTTACACGTTATCTTACTACTTGAAATTTGTTTTTGGCCGGCTGGCGTGATTCAGCCGTTTTGCGCTGGGGCCGGGGGGGGGCATTCCGGCGGCGGAGTGCGATGTCTGTGCTGAACGCTCCAGGGCGGATGAAGGCGGGCGGGGGCCCGTTGGTCTGGGGTGGGGTTGGAGGGAATACATGAAAAAACGCTTCTGGAATCGAGCTTCTGCGAGCCGTCTTTTGAAAACTGGCGGTGTCATTTTGGCGCTGCTCCTGCCGCTGGGCGTCCTCTCCGACGCGAGGGCGGAGCTTGTGTTGACGGACAAGCCGCTGGCCGACGGAACAGCCGCACCCGCACCCGCCATTTCCATCACGCAGGAAGGTGTCGGCCAGGTAATCACCTGGGACGGCAGCACGGGGATTGCCGTCAACACACTGGTCGGGGCGGACAGCTTTTACGACATCAATATCTTCGGACAGAATGTATTCGGACAGGGAACCGTGGTGGCCAACGTCGAGGCGGGATATGTGTGGAACGGTCACGAAATCACCACCCAAGTACAGAATTTCTATAAGTCAACCGACGCTTTGGGACTGACCGACATCCACGCCACCTGGGTCGGCTCCATCATTGCCGGCTATGATCCGTTGACAACCGGCTCCTACCCCTACTACAAGCTGGGCATCGCGCCGCTGACCCAGTTGCATTCCGGTGCCATCGCCACGTCGTGGACCCGTGATCCGGTCACATCCATGGTCACCAACTTCGAAGTCTCCCCGGCAAGCTTTTATAACACCTACAACCATTTTTTCAGCGACAGCGTGTCCCGTTCGGTCGACCTCGGGTTTGGCACCATGGCGTTCAGCGCCCCCGCCGATGTGATCAATAGCAGCTGGGGATACACAGACCCTGCCGGCACCGACGCCTTCACGATGGCGGCGGATGGCCTGGCCCGCGCCCACCCCCAGACGGCCCTCGTGGTTTCCGCCGGTAATTCGGGCGACGCGGCAAACTCCGTCGGTGGTCCCGCCTCGGGATACAACACCATCGCCGTCGGCGCGGTTGGGGATTACAGTGTCAACAACTTCACCGCCGTGGTGGACTTCAGCAGCCGCGGCCCGCAGGACTATTATGATCCGGTCAACGGTCTGGTAAAGGGTGTCCGGGCGCCGGTAAGTCTGGTGGCGCCGGGAACTTCCCTGCTTGCGGCCTATTACGACGTGCAGGACGGCGCCAACAACCTGTACAGCTACGGGTTGGCCGGCACCAGTTTCGCCGCGCCCATCGTCTCCGGCGGCATTTCCCTTCTGAAAAGCACCAGTTACCTCACCGGCATGCCCGACGCGTCGCGCGACACCCGGGTCATCAAGTCCGTCATCCTTAACTCCGCCACACCGCTGGCCGGATGGAACAACGGACAACATGTCGTGGGGAACGTGACGGTTACCACACAGTCGCTCGACTGGGCGCAGGGAGCCGGCATGCTCAACCTCAAAAAGGCGCTCGACCAATATGTCGGGGGCACCGCGGACGTGTCCGGAACCGGCGGCGGAACCGTCAAACCCACCGGCTGGGATTTCGGCGCAATCGATGAAAAGGCGCACAACGACTACGCCATCGACACCGGCCTGACTGCCGGTTCGACCCTGAACGTCACCCTTGCCTGGTTCCGCAACCTGGGCGCCCCGGATCTTACCGACAACAGCAACCCCGCCCTGCAACTGACCACGGCGGACCTCGGCTTTGCCAATCTGGATCTGGAACTCTGGAACTCCGCCTTCACCCAGATGTACGCCATTTCAATGAGCAGCTACAACGACACGGAGCAGCTTCGCTATGTCCTGCCCACTGACGGAACGTACGGCTTACGGGTAAGCTACACGGATCAGATTTTCGGCACGCCCGTCACGGAAAACTACGGGCTTTCATGGAGCTTGACGGACGTTCCCGAACCCGGTTCCGGACTGCTCCTGATTGCGGCCGTCTTTTTTGCCTGCCCCCGCCGCCCGCTTCGCCGACGCACCGGCTGACCGTCGCCGGTTGCCGAGAGATCACGCACGGCACGCCTTGCGGCTGTTGATCGGATTCGCCGCGGTCAACGCTCGGCCGGCTTGGGGCCGCCGATTGCAATCCCTGCTGCGCGCAGGCTGGCGGCGAGGCGTCCGACGGCCAGTTCCTTGGCCTTCGCCTCGACCTCGATGGTGAGGTCGAGGTTGTGCCAGCAGGCGGGAAAATCAGACGGGGCGATGAAGTCGTGGTGCGGCCTGGGATCACCGCCACCCCAACCGGCCTTCGGGCTGGAGATATGGAACAGTGGCTCGCGGTTCCATGTTTTGGCGGCGGCAGAGGTCGCCCCCTCAACCGTCAGGCTGTCCGGCAGGCAGCGGTGGTGGTGAACGTCATAGACCAGCGGCACGCCGGTTCGCAGGCACACCGGCAGAAGGCCGGACGGCGTAAAGCTGCGGTCGTCGTTCTCCAGCGTCAGGCGCGTCCGGACCGCCTCCGGAAGGCTGGCGATGGCGCGCTCCAGACGGTCGAGGGCGGCGGGGCGGTCGCCGTATACGCCGCCGCCATGGAGGTTGATGACGTCCACGCCCGTCCATTCCGCAAACTCCGCCTGATAAACCAGCTCCGCCACGGAACTCCGCACGACCTCAGGCCGCGGCGAGTTCAGCACGACGAACTGGTCGGGGTGCATGCTGAGGCGGACGCCGGCGCGCAAGGCGGCAAGCCCGGCGGCACGGAATCTCCCGATGATTTCCGGCGCATCCGGCAGCTCCTCCATGCGGTAGCCCGCCACGGGATGCGTCTTGAGCGGCAGAATCTGGCTGTTGATGCGGAATGCGCCGATGCCGTTCGCCGCGCACCAGGCGACGGCCTGCGCCAGCGCCTCCGCGTTGGCCAGACAAAGTCCGGCGAGCCGTTCCAGTTGGCGCGGTCGCTCCAGCCGAGCCATGGCCGTCGCGGTCGTCGTGCAAAAACGGATCGGCTGTTCATGGAACAGGCAGCATAGTCCGAGGCGGATCATCAAGAACTCCCATGGGGCCGGCCGGTTGGTTTTGCGGGATGCTGGCCGCGGGGCGCCCGCAAGCCACATGCTCAAGATAACGCCGCATTCCGCCATTTCCTGTCGCATCGGTCCATGGCATGCGACCGGTGAAACCTTCATGAGCAAATCATGTTTGCAAAATGCAACCGCCGGGATAGTGTACACATCTTTGTGCATGCACGGGAAACGCGGGCGCATGCCGCCGTTTTTTTCGCAACACCATCCGTCATGAGAGAAGGAAAACTGCCGCATGAAAACCGCCGCACCAAACTTCAAGGCTCTTGCTGGCGCCAAGCGCGCCTTTGCCGTGAACAGCCGCACACTGGTCGGCCAGATTCCCACCATCGCCATCACACCGGTGGCCGACGGGCGCACCGGCGCCTACGAGGGCAACGTCGAGGGCACCTGGAAGATGGCCGCGAGCGTGTACAGGCTGATCACGGAAAACGTGAAGCTGCCGGACGGCACGCCGGTCCGCGTCGTCGTCGCCCCCGAGATTGTGTACGGCGCGCGCACCGCGGCGCTGGCCCAAAAGTACTACACCGAGCAGGGCGTCAGCGCCAACATCTGGGTCAGCCGTTCCTGGGCGTACTCCGACGAGCTGACGGGCGCCTGCATGGGCATCGGCAGCTCCGAGTGGCAGCAGTGCGCGTACGGCCTGAATGGCACGGACCGCCCCGGCGCCGTCTGGCTGAAGGCGTTCACCGCCGCGATGGACGAGAAGAAGCGCCCCATTTTTTGCGTCTATTCCCCCGACCTTGAGAACGAGAACGACGCGCTGACCCCGTACGTCGCCGGGCGGCTGCTCTCCTTCGCCCGCTGCGCCGCGGCCGCCGCCGAGATGCGCGGCAAGAATTACCTCTCCGTCGGCGGTGTTTCCATGGGCATCATCGGCTCCGACGTGCGCCGCAACATGATGCAGCAGTACCTCGGCATGGGCACGGTCTCCGTCGACATGTGCGCCGTCAAGGGACGCATGGACAACGGCCTCTATGACCACGAGGAGCTGGAGAAGGCCGTCAAGTTCATGAAGAAATTCAAGAAGACCTTCAACACCGGCAAGAAGCCGCTGGCCGACGATGCGCTCGTCCGCGAGTGCTGCAAGATGACGATGATCGTGCGCGACCTGATGGTCGGCAACGCGAAGCTCGCCGACCCGGCCTACGGCAAGAAGCACGGTTTCCGCGCCGACGTCGAGTACGCCCAGGGCAACAACGCCATCGCCGCCGGGACCCAGGGCCAGCGCGCCTGGACCGACCTCCACCCGAACTTCGACCTCACCGAGTCGCTCCTCTGCAGCTCGTTTGACTGGAACGGATTCCGCGCCCCGATGGTCGTCGCCACCGAGAACGATTCCAAGAACGCCATCGGCATGCTCGTCGCCCAGCTTATCACCGGCATGCCGCAGCTCTTCGCCGACATCCGAACCAACTGGACGCCGGCCTCCATCAAGAAGGCCACCGGCGTGGATGTCTCCAAAATCTGCCCGCGCGGCATCATCGACAAGCGCAACTCCGGCGCCGGCGCGCTGGACTACGCCATCGATCCGCGCACGCTGGTCAAGGGCGGCGTAAAAATGACGATCCAGGCCGTGCGGCAGGCGATCCAGGCCGACCCGAAGCTCCAGCAGAAGCTGATGGACGGCGCCATCGCCAACACGCACTACATGGCCGCCATCCTCGAGTACTTCATGGGCGACGGCCTCTCCAGCCACTACCGCACCCCGGGCGGCATCCCGATGACTTCCTACCGCTACAATGCCGTCGGCGACATGCTGACCTGCTCCGTGGTGGAGGGCGAGACCGTCGAGCTGCCCGCCAAGGTGGCCGACCACATCTCCAAAGTCACCAACTCCACCTGGCCGGAAACCTACTGGAGCCCGCGCGGCATGACCTCCTTCGAGTACATGTCCAAGATCGGGCCGAACCACGACTCCAACTCGTTCGGCCTCATCGGCGCCGACATGATCACGCTCAACGCCATGCTCCGCATCCCGGTGGACATGCACAACGTCGCGCCGGAAAACATCTTCCGCCCGACGATGTGGGACCGCTTCGGCGGCGACGACTTCCGCGCCTGCAAGGAACTCGGCCCGCTGTACGTGTGATGCGGCTTTCGATTTTCGGCTGCCGGATTGAAGCCGAATCCCGATGTTGGCGCAGGTGGAAACGCCTTTCGAAAACGCCGGCTGAGACGGCGCATTGGCGTCGGCCCGGCCAGCTTTTTCACCCCCCGCCCTCCTTGCGCTTCCGCGGAGGTTCCGGACCCATCCGGCCATGCTCCGACTCCGGCTCGCCCAGGCTGTTTGGGCGGCTATAGTAGCCCTTTGCACTTTTTCCGCTTTCACATGCCGGACGCACCATGCCCAACACCCCGCCAGACTCGTTCTTTCCCCAGATTGAGGAAACGCTTCCGCCGGAGGCGTCCGCGCTTGCGCGGAGCCTGTTCGACGGCGGCTCGGTCCTGCAGCTCGAGCGGCCGACGCGGCGCGTCGTCGAGGCCAAAGTCGTCAACCAGCGCGGGCGCATGGAGAGCGTGCGCGTCATGTTTTCCCAGGGCGGGATGCTGCCGTCGTGCTCCTGCGGCCAGACAAAAAGCTTCTGCGCGCACGCCGCCGCCGTCCTGCTGGAACTCGACCGCCGTGCCGCCGCCGCGCCGCCGGCCATGCGGCGCACGCCGGCGCTGCCCTCCCCCGCCTGGCATCCGCGGACGGACGCCGCGCCCCGTTCCCTGGCGGAGCTTGCGGTCTCCGCAACCCGGCCGCGGCCCGTGCTGCGCCTGTCCCTCGAAAACCCGCCCGCCCCCGGAGCCGCACGGGCGGACGCCGCCTTCACTCTCGGAGCCACCGTCCTGCTGAACGGCCGCGACTACGGCCCCGCCAACATCCGCCGGCTCGCCGAGGAGGGGGAGGCCGCCGGCAGCATGCAGTGGGAGGATTTCACCATGCCGGCGCGGCAGGCGCTGTTGCTGCTCGCGGCCCACGGACAGCCGGACAAGAACGGGTTCATCCTCTCCGCCACCGATTTTTCCGACCTGCTGCACCTGCTGCGCGGCCAGGCGGAGCTGGCTGGCCCGCAGGGGCCGCTTCCCGTCCGCGACACCGACGCGCGCGCCGTGCTCCACGTCGCCGCCGACGGGCCGGCCGACGCGCAACACGAAACGCAAAACGCGAAACGGGTCGCCCCCGGCTTCGAGTCGGCGGAGGGCATCCCCCTGCCCGCCGCGGAGATCACGGCGATTCCGGGACGCAACGGGCACTGGCTCCTCTGCGAAAGCGGGTTCCACTGGTTCCCCACACTGCTTGAGCCGGGCTGGTTCCGCTTCTTCCTGAACGGCGTGGCGGAGACGATTCCGGCCGAAACGTTCGGCGGCATCCTGCGGCGCGGACTCCTGGCGCCCGTCCTTGTCCGCGAGGAGGAGGCAGCCCCGGCGGATTTCGCATCCGTGGATCCCAGCTTCCAGCCGGTCCTCTGCCTCGACTGGGAGTGCGGCCGGATTGCGGCACGCCTGGAATTCGACTATGACGGCGTGCGCGTGCCGCCGGACGCCGCCGCCGGACTGGTGCGGACTCCGCAGCGCTCCATCCCGCGGCGCGGCGGCCTGGAGTGCCGCGCACTGGAGGCGATGCTCGCACACGGCTTCACGCCGGAACCGCCCGATGCCACCGCGATGGCGGCGGGGAAACGCCGCGGCCCCGTCACGGACGGCCGCCTGCGGCTGGAGGACCCGGCGCGCGTGTGGGATTTCTGGCGCCAGGGACAGGAGACGCTTCCGGCGGAATGGCAGACCTTTCTTTCGACCTCCTACATCCGCGCCCGCGCCTCCTCGACCCTGCTGAACCTCGACGTGCAGGCGGCCGACGAGTCGTCCTCCTGGTTCGACCTCGACTGCCGCCTGCTCTCCGACACCGGCAAGCCGCTGCCCTGGAAAAAGATCGCCGCGGCGGTGAAGGCGGGCATGGACACCGTGCTCGTCGAGGGGAACACGCTCGTGCACATCCCTGAACAGGTCCGGATGCTGGTCGCGCTGCTCGAGCGCGGCGCTGATGGGCACCCGCAGGCGGGCGGCCGCCTCCGCTTCCCCACGTACCAAGCGCCGGCGCTGTTCCAGGCATTCTCGGGCAGGCTCGGGGCGGCAAAGCTGCGCTGGATGGCCCTCGCAAAGCGCCTGTCGCAGACGCCGCAGCCGGATCCGGACCTCTTCTCCCCCGAACTTGCCCGCATCCTGCGCGGCTACCAGAAGGACGGCGTGGCCTGGCTGCGGCTGATGGACGAGTGCGGCTTCCATGGCATCCTGGCCGATGAGATGGGGTTGGGAAAGACCGTGCAGGCGCTGGCTTGGCTGGCCTGGCGCCGCCGCGACGGCCGCGCCAAGCATCCCGCACTGGTCGTCTGCCCGTCGAGCCTGCTGGAAAACTGGCGCAACGAGACGGCGCGCTTCGTGCCGGAGTTCCGCCCGCTCATCGTCCGAGGCCTCGACCGCGCGGTGCTGCATGACTCCATCCCGCAGCACGACCTGATTATCACCTCCTACGCCCTGCTCCGACGCGACGCAAAGGCCTACCGCGGCATGGAGTTCGACGCCGTGATCCTCGACGAGGCGCAGCACATCAAGAACCCGCACACCGCCAATGCCCAGGCCTGCAAGCAACTCCGCTCCGGGCGCCGGCTGATCCTGACCGGCACGCCGCTGGAAAACTCCGTGCGCGAGCTTTGGTCGCTCTTCGACTTCCTGCTGCCCGGCTACCTCGGTTCGCGGCAGGCATTCCGCCACCGCTACGAGGATGGCGTGGCCGGCTCCTCCGACGGGACGGAGGCGCGCCGCGAGCTGGCCCTGCGCATCCGCCCCTTCCTGCTACGCCGCCTCAAGGCCGACGTCTGCCAGGAACTCCCGCCGAAAATCGAGCAGCTCCTGTACTGCGAGATGGAACCGGCGCAATGGAAGCTCTACACGACGTTCCTCATGGCGGGGCGCGAAATGCTGCGCGGTTCCCAGGACGGCTGGAAGCAGAACCGCTTCCAGGTCCTGGCGGTGCTCACGCGCCTGCGCCAGATCTGCTGCCATCCGGAACTGCTGCCCGCCGACCTGCGCCGCGGCCTCGGCGCCGGCGCGCACCAGTCGGCCAAGACCGAACTGCTCAAGGAAGTCCTGCTGGAGACGCTCGACAGCGGCCACCGCGTCGCCGTCTTCAGCCAGTTCACCTCCTTCCTCCAGATTTTCCGCCCCTGGCTCGACGCGGAGGGCATCCCGTACGAATATCTGGATGGCTCGACGACGGACCGGCAGGCGCGCGTGGACCGCTTCAACCGCGACCCGTCCATCCCCATCTTCCTGCTCAGCCTCAAGGCGGGCGGAACCGGCCTGAACCTCACCGGCGCCGACACCGTCATCCACTACGACCAGTGGTGGAACCCGATGGTCGAGGACCAGGCGACGGACCGCACCCACCGCATCGGCCAGCAGCGGCAGGTGACCGCGCTCAAGCTCCTCGTCCGCAACACCGTTGAGGAGAAGATCCACGCACTCCAGCAGCGCAAACGCCTGCTGTTCAACCAGATGATGGCGGGTGCGCCGGGGCGTGCCGGCGAACTGACCGGCGAGGACGTCGCCTTCCTGTTCGGCGACGGCGGCTGAGACTGATTCCCTATTCTAGGATGCCGGTTCCCGATTTCGGACGCGGAACGGTAATGCCCGGCCTAGGCCGGCCATCGGCGGCCGCAGGAAGATCTTCCGAGCATTGGACATTGCGCGGGGGAATCCTATAATACATCTTTTGTGACTGCTCCGTCCATGCAAGGAAGGAAGGCTTCCATGAAACTGTCCCGCACCCGCCTCGGCGCCGTCGCCATGCTTGCCTGCCTGGCCCTTGCGCACACCGCCGCGGCGGGCACCGCGACCCTCGAGTCCGACCGGATGCGCGTGCAGCTGGACGACGCCTTCCCGCGCATCATCCAGTACACCTGGAAGGCGGACGGCTCCATCCTCTACGGACAGGCGGAGACGCTCTCCAAGGTCAGGATCACCCTTTTCCGGAACGCGCAGGACGGCCTTTCCGGCGCCCCGACCTTCCACGGCAGCAAGGAAGCCATCAAGGCGGCCGTCCCCTCCGAAACCGACACCACGAAGGAATACACGCCAAAGGTGACGTTCCGCAAGGTGAGCGCGGCCGCGGCGGCCTACGAACTGGCCGTCCCCGAACTCGACATCACGGTCAAGGTAGCGGTCAAGGTGACGAACAACGCCCTGGTCTTCGGCATCCCCGAAATCCGTGGCGGCGGTGAACGAAAAATCCGCGCCATTGCCTTCCCCGACCACAGCCTGGTCTCCGTGCGGAGTTTGCAACCCGGCGCCAGGGTCTCGGCGGCGCTCCTCAGCGTCGGCGAGAAGAACCAGAAGGAAATCTTCGAGGCGCTGGCGGACAAGGCGGCCGAGGAGAAGCCCGCCAATTGGAGCTACGCCATCCTCAACACCGACAAACTGGCCGCGACGGTGTACGGCAACGTGCTGCTGGACAAGCAGCGCCTCGTCACCCGGGTCACGGAAAAGGACGGCGTCAAGAGCTGCGGGCTCTGGTGCCCGAAGTGGGCGTGGCGCGAGGCGCCGTACGAGCGCTTCGACGTGCCGGCCGCCATCGTCCTGGTCACGCCCGATGTGAACGGCGACGGCAAGGTGGACTGGCAGGACGCCGCGCTCGCCTACCGCGAGGTCGCCCCGGCACCGTTCGGCGCGGAGCGGGTCCCCACCCGCGCGGTCTCCTACATCGCCATGAATTTTGCCAGCTGGGCGCAACATCCGTTCCTTCGCGTGCTGGACAGCATGAAGAAGGTGTACCTCTACACCGACGGCCTCCCGCAGGACGTCCAGTTCAAGGGGTTCGCGGCCGAGGGGCACGACTCCTCGCACCCGGACTACGGCAGCAACGTCAACGTCCGCGCCGGCGGCCGCGACGGGCTGAACTTCGTGATGAAGCGCGGCCGGGATTTCAACGTCCGCAACGGCATCCACATCAACGCCACCGAATATTACCCCGAAGCCAAATGCTACTCCCCCGACCTGGTGGACACGGAGAAGCACGGCTGGGCCTGGCTTGACCAGTCGTACCTGACGGACAAGCGCTACGACATCACCTCCGGCAAGCTCTATGCCCGCCTCGACGACATGCGAAAAACCATGCCCGCCCTCGACTGGGTCTATGTGGACGTCTATTTCGGCGAGGGCTGGGACGCCCACAAGCTCGCGACCAAGATTAACGGCCTCGGGCTGCCGATGTACACCGAGTTCGAAGGCCTCGTTGACCGCTACGTCACCTGGAACCACCGCTCGCAGGACTGGACCCAGCGCGTGTGGGGCGACGGCCTGAACTCCAAAATCGCACGCTTCATCCAGAACCACCAGAAGGATGTCTGGACCCACAGCCCGCTCCTGCGCGGCAGCCAGAACGATGGCTTCCTCGGCTGGCACAGCCAGAACGACCTCAGGCAGATGATCCGCTCGGTCTTCACCTGCAACCTGCCGAGCAAGTACCTGCAGCAGTTCCAGATTACCCGAATGGTGGACGGCAGCGCCGACTTCACCGGTGGCGTCCGCGCCGCCATCGAGGACGGCGTCTCCAAGATTTACCGCAACGGCAAACTTCTGAACCGCGCCGTGTACAAGAAGGATCACGAAGCGCCGCAGGAGAACCGGGTCTTCATTCCCTGGCCCGCGCTGAACCCGGAGAAGGTCTACTGCTGGCACGACGAGTGCGGCATCCAGAAATGGGATCTACCTGCGGAATGGACGGACGCCAAGTCCGTGAAACTCTATGAACTGACCGACCTCGGCCGCGTGTCCGTCGCTGACCTTCCGGTCGAGGGCGGCAAGGTCGCCCTCGACCTCAAGCCCGCCACGCCGTACGTGCTGTACAGGACCGCGCCGGCCGCACTGCCCGAGATTGAATGGGGCGAACGCTCTCTGATCAAGGATCCCGGCTTCGACAGCCATTCCTTCAAGTACTGGCTGAAGGCCGGCGACGACGATGCGGTGCAGATCGTGAACGACGAGAAGGGGCAGACCCATCTGCGCATCGCGGGCGCCGACGGCGCCGCGGGCGGAGTCCGGCAGCCGTTCGCGCTCCAGTCCGGGAAATGGTATTCCGCCTCCGTCTGGGTCGAGATTACCGGCAAGCGCACCGCCACCCTCGCCGCCGTGCTTGACCAAGCTGGCGGCGAGCTTGTCTCGGTTTCCGTGGACAAGACCGACTTCACCAACTTCTCCGACAACTCGGACAAGTACATGACGCGCTACCAGCGCATCAGAACCGTGTTCCAGGCGCTGGACAGCGGTCTCGCCGCCATCGCCCTCATCGCCTCCGCCGGCGCGGCCGACTCCGCCGTCTGCTTCGATGACGTCCGCCTTGTGGAAATCCAGAAGCCCGACCTGAAGGGGCACGCATTCTTCGAGGACTTCGAGAACGTGGACGAAGGCTGGGGCCCGTTCGTCTACGGCTACAAGGGCAACATGCGCACCCATCTCTCCGAAGCGCACAAGCCGTACACCAACGACACGATCGACGGCAAATACTCGCTCAAGACCTTCGACGAGGCCGATGGCCTCAACTTCCGCACCCTCCCCGCCCTGCTCCCGCTCAAGCCGAAAACCAGGTACCGCGTCTCCTTCGACTACCTCACCCGCAACGACAAACAGTACAAGCTGGTCGTGCGCTCCGACGACGGCGGCGAAAAGGCCGAGTTCCTCGCCCGGGAACTGCCAGGTCAGGATTTGAAGCGCCAGCGCTTCACGGCGGAGTTCAGGACCGGCCCGTTCGGCGACTGCTACTTCGGCTTCATCAAGAGCTTCGCCGCCACCGCGGAGAAGGATGCTACCGTGACCGACGTGAACGCCATGCAGAACCCCGGCAAGAAAAAGGCCGCCAAACGGGACCTCCGCGCCGTCCTGGTGATCGACAACTTCGCCGTGGATGAGGTGAAGTAGGCGGAGGAATGCCGGCAAGAACGGCCAACCGCCCTTCATCCGTCCGTATCAGTCCGTGCCCGTCCGTGTTAGTCCATAACTCCCCGTCAAACCAGCAGAACAATTTCCACTGCCAAAAATCAACAAAGGAGAATCGAATATGGCCGGTGCAATCATGCCCAATGATTCAGGTTCGACAGCAGGTAAGGCCGACTGGAGCGGCGGCAGCAGCAAGGCCTACCTCCCGTTTCTGCTGCTGATTTCCGGCCTCGGCGGCTTAGTTGCGGGAGTGGACTACGGCATCATCGCCGGGGCGCTCCTTTATGTGGACAAGACCATCCCCATGACAGACGTTCAGCTGGGGGCCATGGTATCCATCTACATTGGCGGAGGAGTCATCGCCTCACTCTTCGCCGGCGCCCTAACCGACTGGATTGGCCGCAAAAAGATGATGGTTGTCAGCGGTGCCCTTTTCGTGGCCAGTATCCTTGCCATCTATTTCTCATCTGGATTTGCCATGCTGCTGCTGGGACGCATCCTTATGGGGCTTTCCGGCGGCCTGATCTGCGTGGTTGTTCCACTGTTCATGGCGGAATGCCTGCCCTCCCAATCCCGTGGCCGGGGCACCTCGGCTTTCCAGTTCATGATGACCGCTGGATTCGTGTTGGCGGCCTGGATCGCCGGAATTTTCACCGGCGCACACGATGCAGCCGTGAAAGCAGCTCTTGGAAATGCCGACCTCATCTTCAAGGCCGACAATGACACCTGGCGCAACATGTTCCTCGTGGCTGCCATCCCCGGACTTCTCTTCACGATCGGATCCCTCGCGTTGCGCGAGTCCCCCCGCTGGCTGTTTCGCCGCAACCGTCACGAACAGGCACTAAAGGTTTTGTTGCTGTCACGCTCCGGCGAACAAGCCGCATTGGAAATCAAGGAAATGGGTGAACACTGTGCTAAAAACGCCGGCGGATCGGCCAGCACATCCGGTTCACTCCTGCAGAAGAAATACATCGTCCCTTTCATCATCGCCTGCATCGTGCTGGCTTGCACGCAAGCAACAGGCATCAACACCATCCTGTCCTACGCTGCAAAGATTCTGCAAGGTTCCGGGCTGACTGAAGCACAGGCCGTCACCAGCCTCAAAATCATCACGATCATCAACTGCGCGGTAACGCTGGTGGGCGCGTTTCTGGTGGACAAGGCGGGGCGCAAGCTGTTGCTCTCGCTCGGCACCGCTGGCGTCATTGTATCGCTGTGCGCTGCGGGATTCCTCTATAACCGCTTCGAATCAAAATGCGTGAGCGTGGAGACCAAAGTCGCATCCGCCCTGTCAGCCGATGGACGCACGCTGACGCTCAAGGTGGATGAGTCGACCTTCGGAAAGCTAGAGGGCGATGCCCCCGGCCAGCTCAGCGTGGTCTATGCCTACGAGGATGGCAAGCCCGCGCAGGTGTCAGTCTTCTCCAATGCAAAGGCGGAGGAGGCTCGCATCCTTTCCATCAAACCGAAATCCACCGAGCGATGGGTGACGGTGAACGGGAAGAAGGAGATTGAACGCACGGAAATCGAACACGGAAAAATCACCGTCCGGCGTGCCATATACGGCCCGATCCCATCGGGAAACACCGGCTTTTGGATCACCGTGGCCCTGTGCTGCTTCATCGCCTCCTTTGCCTTGGGGCCGGGTATCTGTGTCTGGCTTGCCCTCACTGAACTGATGCCGACCCGCATCCGCGCCAACGGCATGAGCATCGCCATGGTGCTCAACACCGGGGTGCAGTTCGTCAGTGCGTTTGTTTTCCCGATCGTGGTCGGCAACTACGGTTTCCACGTCATGTTCTTCGTCTGGGCCGGATGCACCGTCATTTACTTCATCACCGCCGCGTTCTTCATGCCCGAAACCAAGGGCAAGACGCTTGAGGAGATTGAAGACCACTTCGACAGCAAGGGGCGCGCGAAAAACTCCGCAGCCTGATACACCTGTCTTGAAAACGCCCGCCGCTCCGGCATCCCGAATGGGCCGGCGGCGGGCTGATTCAGCACCGGCGCTGCCGGCGGATGTGATGGAACAGGCGTTACGCACAACTCCCCTCCAAGCATCCACCAGGCGGCCCGCGACGGCCGCGCTCCAGCGTTTAGCTCCGGCTGGCCGAAAGCAAGCGGAAGATTGCCACCCCCGATCTCCGGCACGCATGAAAAGGCCGGCCATGATTTACCCTGCGGTCTGCATTGACGCAGGCATCATGCGGGTTATGTTAAGCATGCTTTGACAGCCGGCGCGTTTTTTGAAGCGCTGGTTCCTCTGCGGAGAGGTGGCTGAGTGGTCGAAAGCAGCGGTTTGCTAAACCGTCGTACAGGGTAAACCTGTACCGGGGGTTCGAATCCCCCCCTCTCCGCCATTTCCACTTTATTCCCTAAGCTGTAGCCGGTTACGGCTTCGGCATGCCCTTAAACGGCATGTCCAATGGGTTGCCATTTTTGCTGTCGGCTCCCCGAATTGTGGCTACAGTACCGGCAAGCTCAAGTCATGCTCAAGGATGAAATACCTGGCGGTGGCGCTGTGGGGTCAAATGGCTACAATTATGGCGCGCGGGTGCCATAGTGCGTTACTTTTGAGCTTGCCAGCTTTCCCGTCCGGGTGCCACTATAGGCACTTCGCCGGGGCGGATGGGCCAAGGAGGCTCTTAAGCTTGGCCTGGGCGGCGGCGAGCGAGGCGTCGTACACGGTCTGCGCCCAAGGGGGAAGGCCGGCGCGCAGGGCGGCCGATGGCTTGCCGCGGGCGATTTCCCGGCCGTCCTTGTCCTCGACAATCATCTCGAAGCCGGCCGGATCGCCGCTGCTCATTTCCGCAGTGGCAAAGCCATCCCCGCAGCTGGACTTGATGTCATAGACCTGCTCCTCACCGGAGGCTCCGGACTCCTTCAGCACGCGCTTGATTTCGTCCGCGCTCATCACGCCCGTGTACGGCCGGGTGAAGTGCGCCAGGATCATGCCGGCGGGGATGGCCGACTGCACCTTGTACTCCGTGCGCCCCGTCTGGAGTGTGTCGAAGCTGTCGAGCATCCCGACGGCATTGCCGGCAGCGTCCATCACCGCCCCGCCGCTGAATCCGCCGATTGAATCGATCACAAGGTTGAGCCGCACGGCGTGATCCTCCGACCTCGTTCCGCTCTTCAGCCCGTAGCGGCAGACACTGCCCTCGATGGTGTAATAGAACTTTGACAGCGGATGCCCCATCGCCCGGACGCGCGTGCCAACAGGGGTGTCCGAACGCAGCGGCAGCGCGTTGTCTCCGGCACCCTCGACCGCGAGGAAGGCCATGTCCTCCTTCGGGTACGCCGCGAGGATCTTCGTCACACGCACCGGCTCTCCGTTCACCGTGAGGGCGACGACCGCAAACGGCTCGCCAAGACCCTTCAGCGCATGGAAGCAGGTGACGGCGACGCCCTTGCCGACCAGGAACGCCGTGCCGAGGCTTGCGCCAGTGCCGGCCTTTTGGCTCTTCTCGGAAATGGTGAAGAGCGCCAGGGTCGCCAGAGAGGCGCGGCGATGGAACTCTTCGTCGGAGAGTGGACGGCTGAGGGGCGCGGCCGGCGCAAGCCCCAGAGGCTCCTTCCGGTTCAACACCGACTCGATGTCCCTACGGGTGAATGTGTGGCCGGCGGCAAACGCCTCGCTGCGTGCCATCCTGCCGATGCGGGAATAACGGGCGTCGTCGAACGGTTGCTCCAGGCTGCCGCCCGGAATTCCACCGTCGGGGGGTGTGGAAACGGCAAGGGAGAGGATGGGGAATGCGGGTAGGACGGCGGCGACCAAAAACCGGCGCATATGTGGACCTTTCTCAACAAGTTGACTGGCGGGACACCGGTTGCTTAAGCGGCGTCGAGGCGCCGTTTTGTCTGCCGGATAGAACAATATGCTAAAAGCATGCGCCTGTATCATGTCTCCACAAATCCGCATTGGCCCGGTCGCCATGAAACGGGACGGAGCCGCGGATGGTGGCTTCACCGTGCCGGCCGACGGTTTGACCGATGATTGCCAGCGGGTGTCGCTGCCGCAACGCCGTCCCTGATTACGGTGCTGAGGCCCGCCCGGTCAGCCGGGCTGGCCACGAAGGACGAGGAGTGCGACGCCGGCGAGGGCGACCGCCGTGCCGAGGATGCCGCGCCAGGTCGGCTTTTCGCCGTGGCTGAACCGGGAAATGGGGATCATGAAAAGTGGGCCGGTGCTGATCAGGGCGGTGGCGACGCCGGCCTCCGACTTCTGCAGCGCGATCATGGAAAGCCAGATGCCGATGACCGGGCCGGTCACGGTGCCGGCAAGAAGGATCTTCACCGTGCTCCATTCGGTGCAGGCATTTTTGAAGTTCCCCAGCTTGCCGGTGAACGGCAGGATTGCCATTGTCATGAACATGGCCGGCGCCAGGCGGACCAGCGTGGCGGGGAACGGTGCCCAGCCGGAGCCGTCCTGCGACGCAAGCACCTGCCGTGAAAACAGATAGCCCAGGCTGAAGAGCAGCGTCCCCAGAATGCCCACCGCAATTCCAATCCGGAACTGACGCGGGGTCGCCTGCCAGGCCGCCGGCCCCGGTTCCTCCAGGATGACCCAGCCGATGCCGGCCGCCGTCAGCGCCATGCCGGCGATGGCGGTGCCCGAAAGCGATTCATGCGGCGGCAGGAAATAGGCGAGCAGCGAGGTGATGGTCGGGGACACCGTCACCAGCAGCATGCCGATCCGCGGCCCGAGCAGTTTGAGCGCCTGGAAGAAGCAAAGGTCGCCGAGACAGGCGCCAAGTATCCCGCTCAGGGCCAGCAGCAGCAGCCCGTGCCGGCTTCCGCCCTGCGGCAGCGGCGAACCGTAGAGCGCCCAATGGATGCCGCCGAGGAGGATGACGGCAAACACCAGCCGCACCGCGCTGGTCGCCTGCGCGCCCACCTTCCGCCCCGCGTGGCTCCAGGCAACCGCGCTCAAGCTCCAGGTCAGCGCCGTGCCGAGCGCGCAGAGCTCCCCCACATATTTCATGAACAGCCCTTCGTTGCAGAAAAAGCGCGTACTATAGCCCGACCGCACCAACTGCGGCACGGCCGGGACGCGCGGCGGGCGCGGACAACGGGGATCCATCAGCCGCCAGCGGCGTATCCCAATCCCCGTGAAACGGCGGCGGCCGCGGCCATGACCTGGCGGGAGACGGAGGGAATCCGGGCGGCGGTGAAGCGCGTGGTCGCGCCGGTGATGCCGACGGCCGCCACCACCTCGCCCTCCGCATTGCGGACCGCCGCCGCCAGGCAGCGGATGCCCAAGAAAAGCTCCTCGTCGTCGACTGCATACCCCTGCGAACGGATGCGGCGGAGGCCGGCCCGGAGTTTTTGGAGCATGTTCAGCGTGTTCGGGGTGTGGCTTTTGAACGGCCCCGGGCCGAGCAGCGGCCCGAGCCGCCCGTCGGGAAGGCCGGCGAGGAAAATCTTGCCGGTGGCCGAGCAGTGAAGCTCGACCTGCGTTCCGGCGGGGGCGCCGACCCGGATCGGGGACGGGCTCTGCGCGACCTCGACCAGCAGCGAGCGGCTCCCCGAAAGTATGGCCAAGTGCGCCGTCTCCACGGTCTGTTCGGAAAGCGCTTTCAGGACAGGGCGGGCGACGGCGCGGATGTCCAGGCGGGCAAGCGCCTGCTGACCCAGCGGAATCAGCCCCACGCCGAGCCCGTAGCGGTTGCCCGTCCGCTGCAGGAAGCCGGCGGCGCACAGTGTATTGACGATGCGCAGCGCGGAGGTGTGCGGAAGATCCAGGCACTGGACCAGTTCCCGGAGGAGCAACCCCTCCGGTTCGCCCGCCAGCGATTTCAGGACGCGGCAGGCGTTCGTCAGGTTCGGGATTTCGTACTTGGCCATGGGTGTTTCCAAAACTTTTCGTCCGGTGATGGAACTTTTTCCGACTTGTGGTATCATAATGGTGTTCACATATGGTGTCAATGTTCACCAATGAACTTTTTTGACGAGGCACACATGAAGGTGATTCGGACGGCGGATGCGCGGGCGTACCGGTGGATGACGACGGAGGAGCTGCGGGCGGACTTCCTGGTGCCGGGGTTGTTCCGGCCGGGCGCGGCGGAGCTGGCCTACACCGACGTGGACCGGGCCGTGGTGGGCGGCATCGTGCCGCTGAAAGCACCGCTGGCGCTGGAAGCGGGGCGCGAACTGGCGAGCGCCTTCTTCCTGGAACGGCGCGAGGCCGGCGTGCTCAACCTCGGCGGCGCGGGCTCCGTCTCGGTGGACGGCGCCGTCTTTCCCATGCAGCCCCGGGAATGCCTGTACATCGGCCGGGGCAGCCGCGATGTGCTGTTCTCCAGCGGTTCGCCCGACTGCCCGGCGGCGTTCTACTTGGTTTCCTATCCGGCCCACGCCCCCTTCCCCACCACGCATGCGACGCTGGAGATGGCCAACCGCGTCGAACTCGGTTCGGCGGCGCAGGCCAACCGCCGGACGATCTACCAGTTCATCCGTCCCGGCCGCATCGCCAGCTGCCAGCTGGTGATGGGGTTCACCGAGCTGCATGAGGGAAGCGTGTGGAACACCTTCCCACCGCACACGCACGACCGGCGCACGGAGGTGTACTGCTACTTCGACCTGCCTCAGGGCGGCAACGTCCTGCACCTGTTCGGCACGCCGGAGGAGACCCGGCACCTGGTGATGCGTGAGCGCGAGGTGGTGCTTTCGCCGCCGTGGTCCATCCATTCCGGCGTCGGTTCCGGCGCGTACCGTTTTGTCTGGGCGATGGGAGGAGAGAATCAGGTTTTCGAGGACATGGACGCCGTCAACATGGAGATGTTCAAATGAGCACGATGCTGGATATGTTCAAGCTGGATGGCAAGGTGGCGGTCGTCACGGGTGCGTCCCGCGGACTCGGCCAGGGAATCGCGCTGGCGCTGGCCGGAGCCGGGGCCGACGTCTTCGCCGTGGACGTGCTGGAAAGCACGGAAACCTGCGCCAAAGTGTGCGCCATGGGGCGGCGTTGTGAATCCATGACGGTCGACCTGACCGCCGCCGCCGCGCCGGAGAAGGTCGCCGCGGCCGCAACCGCCGCCCTGGGCCGGGTGGACATCCTCGTCAACAACGCCGGCATCATCCGCCGCGCGGACTTTCTGGAGTTTTCCGAGAAGGATTGGGATGATGTGATGAACCTAAACATCAAGGCCGTGTTCCTGCTCAGCCAGGCCGTGGCCCGCCGGATGGTGGCCCAGGGGACGGGTGGACGGATCATCAGCACCGCATCCATGCTCTCGTTCCAGGGCGGCATCCGGGTGCCGTCGTACACCTCCTCCAAGAGCGCGGTGGCGGGGCTGACGCGGCTGATGGCCTGCGAGCTCGGCCCCAAGGGCATCAACTGCAACGCCATCGCGCCGGGATACATGGCCACGGACAACACGACGGCCCTGCGCGCCGACGCCGCGCGCAACCAGGCGATCCTGGAGCGCATTCCGCTCGGGCGCTGGGGCACGCCGGAGGACCTGCAGGGCGCAGTGATCTTCCTCGCCTCCCCCGCCTCCGCCTACGTCAACGGCTTCACGCTCGCCGTCGACGGCGGCTGGCTGGCCCGGTGACGGGCGGGCATCAGGAACGAACGAAAACGCCAACGTCGGTCGATGATTGAAAGGAATCCTCCCCATGGCCGGATTTTTTCCGCAGGAAATGCTTGACCGCACGCACCGCGCCGGCGTGGTGGCGGTGCTGACGATCGATGATCCGGAAGTGGCCGTGCCGCTGGCGGAGGCACTTTTGGCGGGCGGCGTGGACTGCATCGAGCTGACGCTGCGCACCGGCGCGGCGTTGGAGGCGCTCCGCCGCATCCGCGCCGCCGTGCCGTCCATGCTGGCCGGCGTCGGCACGATCCTGACGCCGCAGCAGGCGCGGGACGCCAGGGCTGGCGGGGCCGCGTTCGGCGTTGCGCCCGGCATGAACCCGCGCGTGGTGGAGGCGGCGCGTGAAGCGGGGCTGCCGTTCGTCCCCGGCGTCTGCACGCCATCCGACATCGAGCACGCGCTGGAGCTGGGCTGCCGGCTGCTGAAGTTTTTCCCGTCCGAGCCGTGCGGCGGCCTGGCCTATCTGCGGGCGGTTGCCGCGCCCTACGCGCACCTCGGCGTGCGCTACATGCCGCTCGGCGGCGTCGGAGCGGGCAATGCGGACGCCTACCTGCGCGACCCACTCATCCACGCGCTCGGCGGCTCCTGGATCGCGCCGCGCGAAACCATCCAGAAACGCGACTGGTCCGCCATCACCGGCAATGCGCGCGAAGTTTCAACCATCGTGGCGCGGGTGCGCGGCGGCGGCGTTTCCTGACACGGATTACCCAAGAAGACGGGAACGGATTATGAACAGAAGGACAATTGGCACCCTGGCGGCGACCCTGGTGCTGGGCGGCGCATTCCTCACGGCGGCGGCGGAACCGGCAAAACCGACGGCGGTTCCGGTCCAGGCGGCACCCGACACGACAACCGCGGCGGAAACCCCCGAACAGTTCGCCGCACGGATGAAGTGGTTCAAGGATGCGAAGTTCGGGATGTTCGTGCACTGGGGGATCTACTCGGTGCCGGCCGGCGAGTGGAAAGGCAAAACAAACTACGGCGAATGGTTCCAGCTCCAGACGAAGATGCCCTGCGCGGAGTACGACCAGTTCGCCAGCCGGTTCAATCCGGTGAAGTTCGACGCGCGCGCCTTCGTGAAGGTGGCGAAGGACGCCGGGATGAAGTACATCGTGGTCACCAGCAAGCACCACGACGGCTTCTGCATGTACGACACCAAGCTCACGGAGTTCAACATCATCAAGGCATCGCCCTACGGCCGCGACCCGCTGAAGGCGCTCGCCGAAGCCTGCCGGGAGGCGGGGCTGGTGTTCTGCGTGTACTACTCGCTCGCGGACTGGCACCATCCGGAGTCGCCCGCGAAATATTCGCAGTCGCGGTTCCACGGCCAGCCGAAGGCGGATGCGGACTCCGACAAGTATATCGAGTACCTGAAGGGGCAGGTCCGCGAGATCCTGACCCAGTACGGGCCGGTCGGACTGCTGTGGTTCGACGGCGGCGGCGCGTTCAAGGAGAACCGCCTAAACGTCCTGCATTCGCAGGAGGTCGTCGATCTGATCCACCAGCTCCAGCCCGCCTGCATCGTCAACGACCGGCTCGGCCTCGGCGACTACGGGACGCCGGAGCAGTACATCCCCGGGGAAAAGGCGTCGAAGCCGTTCGAGGTCTGCATGACGCTGAACGGGCACTGGGGCTACAACAAGCACGACCAGAACTGGAAATCCGCCGACTCGCTGATTGCCAACATCGCCGACATCGTCAGCAAGGGCGGCAACTATCTGCTCAACGTCGGCCCGACGGCCGAGGGCGAGATTCCGGCACCGAGCGTGGAGCGGCTTCGGGAGATCGGCGACTGGCTCAAGATCAACGGTGAGGCCGTCTACGGTGCCGGACCGACCCCGTTCGGGCAGGAGTTCGGCAAGGTGGTCGGGAAAGACGCAAGGAAACACCCGAAGGTTGAAGGCGCGCTGGACTGGCGCTGCACGACCCAGCCCGGCAAGCTCTACTTCCATCTGCTGAAGTGGCCGGGAACCTCCTTCACCGTCACCGGCATGAAGTCCAAAGCGACGAAGGCATACCTGCTGACGGCGGTCGGGAAAACGAAAGTCGCGCTCGCCCAGGACGGCGAAAAACTGACCGTGAAACTGCCGGAGGCCGCGCCCGGTGCGCATGCCACCGTCCTCTGCGTAGAACACGAATAGCCGGAAAGCACGGCGCAAACGGGAGAAAAACCATGAACGCACAAGTGAAAATGTGGGCGCCGGCGGTCTGCGCGGCCCTGTGGCTGACGGCCTGCGTTTCGCCCTCCTCCGGAACCGGCGGCGGTGACCCGGTGACGCTCGGCGGCCTGCTGTCGGAGATGCTCGATCGGGACGCCCCGGCGCGGCTACCGGACGCGCCGTACACGGCGGTGCAGTTCAGTTCCTACGACCGCCGTTCAACGACGCCGCAGGACCGCAAGACCTGGTTCGGCAACCAGGACTTCAACAACTTTCGGCGCGTTGAAAAAAACGGCGGCATGAGCGAGTGCGTGATGGCGGAGGCGCAGGGGCCGGGCGCGCTCGTCAAACTCTGGGTCGTCGGTTCAACAAACGCGCCGGACGACATGCTGCGCATCTACCTCGACGGCAATCCGCAGCCGGCGATCCGCGCCTCCATGCGCCAGCTCACCGACGGCGCGATGCTGGCCGGTTTTCCCTTTGCCACGGTCGTGCCGCCGACCGCCGAACCGCAATGGAAGGCGCGGAACCTTTACCTGCCGATCCCCTTCGCGAAAAGCATCCGGATCACCCGTGAGGGAACGCTCAAGACAGCCGGGCTGTTCTACTACCACGCCCAGCTCCGCCTCTACCGGACGGGGACGCCGGTCGAGACGTTTTCGGATGCCGGACTGAAGCGCGCAGAAGCGACGATCAGACAAGCAGGAGCGGAGCTGGCCGCCAAGCCGGGACCGGACGGCGGCGGCACAACGCTTCCGTTGGCGGCGGAACTGCCCCCCGGCGCGGTGCGCGAATGGAAACTGTCCGGCCCGGCGGCGATCCGCCGGCTCTCGCTCCGGCTCGCGGCGGGCAACATGAAACAGGCGCTGCACTCCACCCTTCTCGAAATCGAGTTCGACGGCGAACGCACGGTCTGCTGTCCGGCCGGTTATTTCATGGGCACCGGCGCCGGCGTGCATGAAGGCGGCGACCGTTACCGGGAGGTGCAGGCCGACGGCACGATGACGGCGTCGTGGACCATGCCGTTTGCGAAGTCCGCAACCATGCGCCTGCGCAACCTCGGCGCACAGCCGGTCCGCATCGACGGCAGCCTCATGCACGGCCCCTGGAAGTGGGATGAACGCTCGCTCCATTTCCATGCGGTCTGGCGATCGTTCGGCACGCTTGACGCGCAGAAGATCGGCAAGGAGAACGTGCTGTGGGACCGGACGTGCTACGGCTGCGTGGACCTGCCGTTCGTCGAGGTGTCCGGCGCCGGGCGGCTGGTCGGCGACAACATCGCGCTGATGAACGGCGGCACGGACTGGTGGGGCGAAGGCGATGAAAAAATCAGCGTGGACGGCGAAGCGTTCCCGTCGTTCTTCGGCACCGGGACCGAGGACTATTACGGTTACGCCTGGTGCCTGCCGCAGCCGTTCCGCACGCCGTTCGGCGGCCAGCCGACCGGCGGGGGCAACAAGAAGAGCGGCTACACGGTAAACTGCCGGGTGCGGCTGCTTGACGACATCCCGTTCACGAAGTCGTGCCGGATGACGATGGAGCTGCTGCACTCCCAGCCCGCGCGGATCAACTACACGGCCGCGACGTTTTTCTACGCCCGCCCCGGCGCCCGGGTTGCGGTGCCCGACCCCGAAGCCGCCGCGAAGAATCCCGCGCCCGAAACGCCGGCGGATTTGCAGAAGGTTCCCGTGGTGACGTCCCGCGACGAGATTGGAGAATGAACGCATGAAAGCCTGCCTGCTGTCGATTACCGCCGTTCTGTGCGGATGCGCCGTTTTTGCATCTGCTGCTACTGATGCCGCCAAGCCCCCGGCGTCCATTCCGGCGGAATCGTACGCCGAAGTCGCACCCGACGGTGCCTGGTGCTGGTTCTCCGAACCGCGCGCCCTCGGCCTCAACGGCAAAACCTACACCGGCTGGGTGACCACGGACGGCTCGATCCAGGCTGGCGAACTCGACGGTTCCGCCCGGCCCGCCAAGACCTTCACGCTCCACGAAAAGCTCCAGCGCGACGACCACGACAATCCGGCGTTCCTCGCCCTGCCCGACGGCCGCCTCGCCGCGTTCTACTGCACGCACGGCAACGCCGACCTCTTCCTGCGCATCACCGAAAAACCCGGCGACTTCGACCACTGGACACCGATCCGCAAGCTTGGAATCGGCAAGTCCCTGACCTATGTCAACCCGGTCCGCCTCGCCGGCGAAAAAGACCGCGTATTCCTGTTCTTCCGCGGTGCCACCGTCGCGGACTGGAAACCAAGCCTCACCCTTTCCACCGACCTGTGCCAGAGCTGGAGCAAGCCGCAGACCCTGCTCCAGCATGTAGGCGACGCCAAGCGCATGGGCGGCGGCTGTCGGCCGTATGTCCGCTACTGGGATGACGGCAAGGGGCGCATCGACTTCCTGTTCACCGACGGCCACCCTCGGGACGAAGTCAAAAACCGCGTCCACTTCATGCGCTACGAGAAAGGCGCCTTCTGGAAAGCCGACGGCACGAAGATCGGCACGCTCGACACACTGCCCATCGACATCGCCAAAACGGATGTGGTCTACGATGCCTCCGCGGGCCGTGGCTGGGTCTGGGACGTCGGCGAGGATGAAGCGGGCAACCCGGTCGTCGTCTACACCCGGCTCCCCGGCGACAGCAAGGAAACCATCGGCCGCGACCACCGCTACCACTACGCCCGCTGGGACGGCGAGGCGTGGCGTGACAGCGAAGTCGCAAAGTCCGGTCGGTGGTTCCCGCAGACGCCGGATGGCAAAACGGAACCGGAACCCCACTATTCGCCCGGAATCAGCCTCGACAAGACCAACCCGGAACTCCTCTACTACTCCGCCCGCGTCGAGGGCCGCCTCGAAATCTTCCGCGCCACCACCACCGACCACGGCGCGACCTGGAACCACACCGCCGTCACACAGAACTCAGCCAACGACAACGTCCGCCCCATCACCGTCCGCAACCCCAACGCCAGCTCGCCGGCCGTCATGTGGATGAACAACCGCCGCTACCGCCACTACATTGATTATGACGTCTGCATCCGCATGGACCGCCCCGCGCCTGACTCCCAAGCCAAACCGCCTGCCATCTCGGCGGAGATCAACACCAGCACCGTCCTCGCGACCGCCCAAGCCGTCGCCGACTGGCAGCTCGCCCATCCGTCCAAACACCCGGCCACCGACTGGACGCAGGGTGCCGGGTATGCGGGCATGTTGGCCGTCTCCCGGCTCCCCGGCGGCCAGAAATATGAGGACGCCATGCTGGAGATGGGGCGCAAAAACCAATGGAACCCCGGCCCCAGGCAGTACCACGCCGACGACCACACCGTCGGCATGACCTACTGCGAGCTGTTCTTCAAGCACAAGGATTCCGGCATGGTCAAGCCGCTCCAGGCGCGGTTCGACGACATCCTCGCCAAGCCCGCCAACACCAGCCTCGATTTCACGGTCAAAAGCTGGAGCAAGACCAACCGCTGGTCCTGGTGCGACGCCCTCTTCATGGCACCGCCGGCCTGGCTCCGCCTTCACGTCGCCACCGGCGACAAGAAATATCTCGACTTCATGAACAAGGAATGGTGGGCCACGACCGATTATCTCTACGACAAGGAGGAGCATCTCTACTTCCGCGACAGCACCTACTTCAGCAAGCGCGAAGCCAACGGCAAAAAGGTGTTCTGGGGCCGCGGCAACGGCTGGGCCGTCGCCGGACTCGCCCGCGTCCTCCAATATTTGCCCAAAGACCACCCCGACCGGCCGCGCTACGAAACCCTGTTCAAGGAAATGGCCGCCAAGATCGCCGCGCTCCAGCAGCCCGACGGCCTCTGGCGCGCCAGCCTGCTCGACCCCGCCAGCTATCCGCTCAAGGAAACCAGCGGCTCCGGCTTCTTCTGTTTCGCGCTCGCCTGGGGCGTCAACAACGGTTACCTCGACCGCGCGACCTATCGCCCCGCCGTTGAAAAGGCATGGACCGCGCTCGCCGGCTGCGTCCAGCCCGACGGCAAGCTGACCCACGTCCAGCCGATCGGTGCCGACCCCAAGCAGTTCGACCCCGAGGCCACCGAGGTGTACGGCGTCGGTGCGTTCCTGCTCGCCGGAAGCGAGATCTACAAGCTCTGCCAGCCGGTTAAATGACCCAGCCAGAAGGACGCCGTCCGATGAAAATCATCCCCGTTTTCGTTTCGCTTCTGCTGCTTGGATGCGGCTCCGTGCCCAAGGAGCGGATAGCCGACGGCGTTCTTGCCTGCGACCTGCGCGAAAACAAGGTATGCCAGGCGGAAAAAACGCGCATCTACCGCCTGATTGAAGGACAGGTCCGGCATCTCCGCGGACTCCTGAAACCGTGGAACGGCGATCCGTCGATGAAGCTGATCACCGAGAGCCGGAGCGGTGAGCACCACATCCGCCCGAACGCGATGTTCGCCGCCGACCTGGCGTTCCTCTGGCGCTTCGGGAAGTATGACGGGGCGGTCGTCGGCACTTCCCGCGAAAGCCTGCTCAGGTATGAGTTGATCCCCGTCATCCGCTACTTGGTCCGCACGCACAAGACCGGCGACCTCAAGACGGGCGACAGGAAGTCCTGGGGTGACGCCTGGCAGTCCGCGCACTGGGCCGCCGCGCTGGCCACCGCCGCCTGGTGGAGCTGGGACGGGCTTCCCGACGACCTGCGCGACGCCGTCCGGAAGGTCGCCGGACACGAGGCGGACCGCATCGTAAAAACCGTTCCGCCACACCAGTTGAAGCTTGACAGCAAATCAGAGGAGAACGCCTGGAATAGCCAGATCCTCTCCGCCGCCGTCCTGCTGATGCCCGGAGACCCCCGCCGGCTGGGCTGGGAATCCGCGCTGCGAAAATGGGCGTTTTCCTCCTATCTCCGGCCGGCCGACGAGCATTCCGCTCAAATTGTTGACGGTGCTCCGGTCGGGCAGCAGTTCACCGGCGCCAATATCTTCGACGACTTCACCCTCGAAAACCACGACATCGTCCATCCCGACTACATGGGTGCCTGGATCATGAATGCCGGCAATGACCTGGATTATCGGCTAACCCACCGCCAACCCTGCGCGGGCTTCCTCTACAATCTCCCGGAAATCTATGCCGTCCAGAAACGGTTTCTGCTGCCCGACGGCGGCTACTGTTACCCCGGCGGTCAGGATTGGGCGGTTTTCCGCAATGCGGACTGGATGCCCTGCCATGCCACGGCGTTTGCCCGCTTCAATGATGCCGAGGCGCTCTCGCACCTCCGCAACGCCATTTCAACGGCGGAGAAGATGCAGGCGCGCCACCCCGACGGTGCCATTTATGCCCCCGTGGAAAACGACTTCCCCTCCTCCCAGCCGCATCTCGCGTACTGGATGATCCAGGCCTGGCTGGTCCTCCATTACGCGGAGCATGAACTGCGGCCGGCTCCGGCGGCCGCCGGAGTCAACGGTTATGATGAGGGGAAAATCATCCTCAACCGGGGCGGAAACTTCATTCACACCCTCTCCTGGGGCGCATCCGTGATGATCCAGGCCATGCCGCTTCAAGCCGACCGCATCCTCTCCCCCGACACGCGGAACGGCATCGGGAGGATCACGGTCGCGGGCAAACTCCTTCCCGTCCGCCTTCAGTCCGCAGACGTCCATCCGCTGTCCGGCGGCTTCACGGCAAAGTTGATTCTCCTGCACGGGGAGTGCATCCGTGCGGAAATCGACTGCGAATCCCGCGCAGACGGCACCCTCAGCATCCGCGAGACCCTCACGGCCGTCAAGGATTGCACGACCGACCGCATCGCGACGCTCTCGTTCGGCATTCTCAACAACCCCAACTGGGTCCATGAATCCGGCAGGCGAGCCATCTCCATCGGAGACGACCCGTTCATAATCAAATCCGGCGCCGGCGACTCCCGCTCCGGAACCGCCGGGACGGCGACCGTCGACTCACTCTCCTTCACGCTTGACGCCCCGGGACGCATGGAGTACCAGGGCGCCTCGAAAATCGAACGGTCGCGGTGGACGGACCTCCTCGTCCTAAATTCCATCCCCGACAAGACGCAATGGCGGGCGGGCACGGTCATCTCCCGCCGGCAACTTTTGATCTCGGTCAATCCGTAGTCCATGCAGATGGAGGAGACAGCATGAGCGCCATCCCAAACACCATCGGTTTCGGCCTGTTGGCGGCAACCCTTGCAACCGCCGGGCTTGCCTGTGCGAACGTGCAGACGCCCGTTGCGAAGTCCGCAACCACCACGGTCGCCGTCGAGAACACACTGCCGGCCGCACGAGCGCAGGAGACCATTGAAATTCCGTGGAGATCCGACAATACCCCCTGTGTTGGGGATTCCAACGGCGGGGCGTTCCCCTGTCAGATTGTTGAAGGCAAGCTCCTGTTCCAGTCCGACTTCGCCCCCGGAGAGAAAAAGACGTTCTACGTCAGTGCGGACACCAAAGGCGGAGTGCTCTTCCCGCCCAAGGCCTACGGCCGCTACGTCCCCGAGCGCATGGACGACTACGCCTGGGAGAACGACCGCATCGCCTTCCGCATCTACGGCCCCGCGCTCATGGAGCCGGCGCCCAAGGGCGAGGGGCTCGTCTCCAGCTCCGTTGACATCTGGGTCAAACGCACCCGTAGCCTCGTGATCGACAAGTGGTACAAGTCGAAGGCCTACCATCAGGACCACGGCGAAGGGCTCGACAACTACAAGTGCGGTGCCGGGCGCGGCTGCGGCGGCATCGGCGTCTGGAACGACGGCACGCTCTTCGTCTCCAAAAACTGGGTGACCCAGAAAATGCTTTGTTACGGCCCCGTCCGCACCGTCGCCGAATTCACCTACGCGCCTTGGGAGTGCGGCAACGGCGTCAGGATCGCCGAAACCCGCCGCATCAGCCTCGACGCCGGATCGAACCTCAGCCGGTTCGAAAGCCGCTTCACCATCACTGGTGCGGATTCCGCAACCATCGCTGTCGGCCTCGACGTCAGCAAGGAACACAAGCATGCCGGCATCCTCGCCGGTGGCGCCGCCCAGGGGTTCTACGCCAACTGGGAGGCCGAGCAAAAACCCAACGGCATCATCGGCACCGCCATCCTGCTCTCCGCAGCAAAAACCGGCGAGGCCAAGGACGCCTCCCATGTCTTTCTGACCGCACCCGCACGGTCGGGAAAGCCGTTCGTCTGGCACGCCGGCGCCGGCTGGAGCCGGAGCGGCGACTTTGCGGATGCCGCCGCCTGGCAGGCGTACGTCGAAAACGCCATGCTACGGCTGCGCCACCCGCTGAAGGTGACGGTGGGGAAATAAAGGCTCCGCGTCTTCGCGGGTTCGCATTGTCCAACCCTTTTGCGGAAATACCCACGCTGCCGGCAACCGAAATGAACAGCCTGAAACAAAATCGTCCAGTGGCGGTTCTGGCGCTGGCCGGTCCGATGTTTGCATCCAGGGATGGACCGCCGTATTCCCCCCGAAGCCAAGCGGGATCTGCTGCGAACGCGCCCCTGCCCGCTGCGGGGATTGGTACTGTTTTGTCTCTTGACGGGGCAACCGTCTCGTGTTTTCATACAGGCACCCCGTAATCCATCCAAGTCGGTCATCCAGAACTCTTACCCTATCAGCATGGAGGCAACGTCAATGATGAATTCTTTGATGGCAATGGCGGCGGCGGCAGGGCTGCTGGCCCAAGTTGTGAATGCAGGTTCCGAGGGTTCGCGGGATGCGTCGCTCCGGTTCCGGGGCGATGGAAAATTCAAGATTGTCCAGTTTACCGACATCCACTGGCTGCAGAATGCCGATAAAGACCAAAAGATCCGCCAGAAAATCCTGGCGGACATGGATGCCGTCCTTGAGGCGGAGCATCCCGACCTGGTGGTGCTCACCGGAGATATCGTGACTCCGACATCCGGCGAATCCCCGCTACCCCAATGGACGAAGGTCACGGCCCCCATGGCAACGCGCCACATCCCCTGGGCGGCGGTCTTCGGCAATCATGATGATGAATGGAATCGCACGTTTTCCCGCAAAGACATCATGGCTTACCTGGAGAAGTTGCCGGAGTCGGTCTCCCAGTGCGGTCCGGACGAATTGGGGGCCGGAGGAAATTATGTCCTGAAGATCAAGGCGGCGCATGCCGACAAGCCGGCGGCCGCCATCTATTGCCTTGATTCACACGCCTATTCAACCGACCGTAAACTCTACGGCACCTATGGCTGGTTCAGCTTTGCACAGGCCGGCTGGTTCCGCCAGCAAAGCAAAAGCCTGACGGCCGCCAATGGCAACGCCACGCTGCCGGCACTGGCCTTTTTTCACATTCCACTTCCCGAGTTCAAACAGGCATCCGTAGTTTCGCTTGGCAACCAGCGGGAAGAAAGCCACGGTGCGTCGCTGAATCCGGGGATGTTTACGGCCATGGTGGAATCACGGGATGTCATCGGGATTTTTGTCGGACACGACCATATCAATGATTTTGCCGGCCGGGCATTTGGCATCTGCCTGGGGTATGGGCGGAAGACCGGAGTCGACTTCGCCGCATATGGGAAATTCCTGCCCAGCGGCGCGCGGGTGATCGAATTGCAGGAGGGCAAGCCAGCTTTTGAAACCTGGATCCGCACCGGCGACAACAAAGTCGAATCCCGTATCCTGTATCCGGATGGCTTCGACGCGCTGGAAAAACAGGCCGCCGCAACAGCCAAAAAACCATAGGACGCCCGGCGAGAGAATGTTCGCCGCGCCATTCGATTCCAGCACTGAAGATATGATGCGCTCCAACGGCAGTCATGATTGACGTCTTCCGGCTTGGCACCAACCCCTCAGCACTCCAGATGCCGGTGGTATGCCATTACACAATGATCGATTCGGCTATCTTTTTGATCGTTTTGGCTATTTACACCCCCGGCCTGCCGGATATACTACAAGTCACGCATAGATTTTAGCTCGTACGATGCGTAGCCGTCCGTTTTTTTCATCCACAGGCCGCAAGTCCTGAAAAGGAGCATCGCCAATGGTTTGCATGACCCCTTCCGTCCGATTCCTGCTGCTGGGCATGGCGGTTTTTATTCTTGCCCGACCGGCCAGTACCGCCGCCGCTGTCGCCGGCCAGCGCAAGGAAATGCACGCCCAAGCCGAAGCCGAGGCCAAGGCGGAAAAGGAGCGCTGGGCAACGTTCGACGGCCTCAAGAAGAGCCACGCGTCGCTCCTGTCCAGCGCCCGAAAAGTCCGCACGGCCCAAGTCAACTTCTCCGCCGTATATGGCTATGTGCCACGCACCATGCCCGGCACGAATGAAGTCTGCGCAACCTGCCCCAAGGTCCGCGCCATCGCAGGATGGAAGACGAGCGTTGTCGACGGAGTCGAAAAATGGAACCGGGACTGCGACAGGAAAATCGGAGCCGTCGGCAAGGAAAAGACAAAGGCGGAGGAAGAAATCAAAAAGCTTGCGGACGCCGCCGGGAAACTCAAGCCCCAGCCGAATCAGGCGGATGCCTCCCTGGTCGCGGCACAGGAAAAAGAACGGACCGGACAGCAAAAAAAGGCGGTAGGCCTGAGCAGCGAAAAGAGGCTTCTTGAAGCGTTGCGGCAGTGGGTTAACACAGGCAACTGATGCAGAGCGTGCACCGGTGCCTTGGATGGATTGGGGATGGGCGGGCCATGCCCCCTTTCCTTTCCGTCAAGCGGTTGACCCGCTCCTGCCGGAAATCAATCCGGCCGCTCCTCCGTGCGGGCTCCGTGCATGAACAACGAGCGGAAAGCTCAAAGGGCCGGGACATGAAGACTCATTACGACGTTGCCATCATCGGGGCCGGTGTAATCGGGGCTGCGATTGCGAGAAAGCTTTCGAGCTATGAGCTTGACGTTGTCCTGGTGGACAAGGAGGCTGATGTCTCCTTCGGAACCTCAAAGGCCAACTCCGGCATTGTCCATGGCGGCTTCCATTCCCCGGCAAAATATTTGAAGACCAAGCTGGAGGTCCGGGGCAACCTGATGTTCGACCAATTGCAGAAGGAGCTGGATTTCCCCTTCAGGCGCTGCGGCATCCTCGTGGTGGCCTTCCGTGAGGAGGAGCTTCAGGCCATTGAGACCCTCTACCGGCAAGGGATTGACAATGGCGCCTTTGGCCTGGAGCTTTGCGGCCGGGAACGGCTGCTGCACCTGGAGCCGAAGCTTCATCCCGACGTCATCGGCGGGCTGCATGCGGCCAACGGCGGCATCATCGAGCCCTACCGCTTCGTCTTCGCCCTGGTGGAATCCGCCAGGAAGAACGGGGTCGAACTCCTGCTCAATTTCAAGGTCCAGTCGGCCAGCCATGCCGATGGGCTGCACACGATCGTCGCCGGGGACGGCCGGGCCGTCAAGGCCCGTTTCATCATCAACGCCGCCGGCATCCACGCCGATGACATCTCCGCGGTGTTCAACGCCGAATCCTTCCACATCACCGCACGGAAGGGGGAGGAATTTTTGCTCGACCGCGAATCCAAGGCCTATCCGGGCAAGGTCATCTTCCCGGTTCCGTCAGCAAACTCCAAAGGAATCCTGGTCATACCAACGGTTGACGGCACGCTCATGGTCGGGCCGACGGCGGTGGAAACTGAGGACAAGGGCGACCTGGCGACCACCGCCCGCAACCTGGAGGACGTGTTCAACTTCGCGCGGAAACTGATTCCGAGCATTTCCGAACGGGACATCATCACCTCGTTCGCCGGCCTCCGCCCGGCCATGCTGCCGGACAACGATTTCCACATCGACATCTCGCGCATGGCCCCCAACCTCATCCAGGTGGCGGGGATTCAATCGCCGGGACTGACGGCCGCCCCGGCCATCGCCGACTACGTCAAGGATCTCCTGAAGCAGTGCGACTGCCGGCTGGTGGAGAAAAAAAACTATGATCCGTACCTGCCGAAAGTGTCCGGCCTCCGACATCTCTCCATCCATGAAGCGGCGGAGGCACAGGCGGAAAACCCGCTTTACGGCAACGTCATTTGCCGCTGCGAAAACATTTCCGAGGCGGAGATTGTCGAGGCAATCCGGCGCGGGCACCATACGCTGGACGGCATCAAGTTTTTCACACGGGCCGGGATGGGGCGCTGCCAGGGCGGATTCTGCTCCTACCGGATCATCAAAATCATCATGCGGGAAACCGGCATGGGCTATCACGAGGTGACCAAGCGCGGCGGGGGGAGCTATCTCCTGGCGGACAGGCTCGGCCCCTCAACTCCCGCGACGGAGGCCTGACATGAAAGAGTACCGTTTCGACAGCGTGATCATTGGCGGCGGCGCAGCCGGCATGGCGGCGGCCATCGAAATCACAAAGCGGGGATTCTCGGCCGTCATCGTCGAACGGGAGGAGCATCTTGGCGGCATCCTCCTGCAGTGTATCCACAACGGCTTCGGGCTCCATCAATTCAAGGAGGAGCTGACTGGTCCGGAATACGCCGAGCGCGTTTCCGATGAGGTCAGACAGCTGGGGATTCCGGCGTTTCTGGAAACGACCGTGACGGCGGTCAAGGATGGCGATGTCAAGGAAATCCATTGCTGTTCAAAAGCGGGCGTCTTCATCATCAGGAGCCATACCGTCGTCCTCGCCATGGGATGCCGGGAGCGCAACCGCGGCAACATCGGCATTCCGGGCGCACGCCCGGCCGGCATTTTCACGGCCGGACTCGCCCAGCGGCTGATCAACATCGACGGCCTGGTGCCCGGCAAGCGCTATGTCATTGTCGGTTCGGGCGACATCGGGCTGATCATGGCCAGGCGCCTCTCCTGGATTGGCTGCCAGGTCCAGGCGGTTGTCGAAATCCAGCCCTACCCTGCCGGACTGGTCCGCAACATCGTCCAATGCCTCCACGACTTCAAGATTCCGCTCCACCTCTCCCATGCCGTCACCAACATCCATGGGCGGGACCGCATCGAGGCGGTCGATGTGACACCCATCATCGAGGGGGTGCATGATTTCTCCAAGACCTTCCGCCTGGATTGCGACTGCCTGCTCCTGTCGGTCGGCCTCATCCCCGAAAACGAGCTTTCGCGCAAGGCCGGCGTCCGGATCACACCCCAGCACAACGGGCCGGAAGTCGATGCGTGCATGATGACGAATCGCAGCGGCATTTTCGCCTGCGGCAACGTGCTGCATGTCCATGACCTGGTCGATTTCGTCTCCGAGGAAGGTGGGCGGACGGGCCGTTTCGTCGCCCGGCATCTTGACGGTTGCGCCCCGCGGAGGCAATTCGCCGTCGAGGCCGGCCAGAACATCCGCTACGTCGTCCCGGCCAAAGCCGATCCGGCCACCGAAAACCGCTTCTACATGCGCCCGATGATTGTCAAAAACGAGGCGACGCTGGAGATCAAGATCAACAACACGACCGTCCGCACCCTGCGGAAGACCCACATCCAGCCATCGGAAATGATTTGCGTCACACTCGCCCCGGAAGATCTCGCCCGATGGGGCGGGGCATCGGAACCAACCCTGCAATTCTCCCTGGCATGAAACGGGGGGAGGAGCCCACGCCATGAAGACCGATTACATCTGCATCGCCTGCCCGTTCGGCTGCAAGCTGGTTCTCGATGACGGCCATCCGGACGCCGTCGTCGTTTCCGGCAATAAATGCCCGAAAGGCAAGCAGTACGCCATCGAGGAGCACAGCGATCCGAAGCGTGTGGTCACGGCCACCGTTGCCACCGACTCCAGCACCACCCCCCGGATTCCGGTCAAAACCACCAAGCCCATTCAAATCCGGCTCATCGACAGCCTTCTGCAGCGGCTGGGCGCCATCCAAATCCGGCTTCCGGCCAAACGGGGCGACATTGTCCTGGTAGATTTCCAGCAGACCGGCGTCGATGTCATCATCTCGCGGACGTTGAACGACTAAGTGCTTATCCGTGAATTAAAAATACCGTCTGCCGCCCATCATTTTGAGTCGATTTTTTCGATGTGAAGGCGGCGCATGTCGGGACATGTAACGACTGAACATTGGAAAAAGCGGCCCAAAAGGATGGCAGCCCTCCGGGTCGCGGCGGAAACGGGCCATTTTCAGCGTTACTCGTCAATCAAAAATCCCGATATTCTCAAACCTCGTGCCATGCAACTGGCCCGTTTCCACCGCGACAGGCGGTATTTTTAATTCACGGATAAGCACTAACACGGTGACAAGGAAAACCGCATGGCGAACGTTTTCACCACTATTTCCGCCTGGTTCGCGCCGGCGCCGGCCATCCGGCGAGTCCCCGCGCAGGAGATCAAACAGCTTTACTCCCTGATGCGGTGGCGGATTCTTGCCGCCACGTTTTTCGGCTATGCTGTTTTTTATATCGTCCGCAACAACCTGGCGCCGGTCTCAAAAGAGATGGGCGCTGCCCTTCATTATGACAAGACGATGATCGGGACGATCTTGGCCAGCACCGCCCTGGCCTATGGCGTCGGCAAGCTGGTCATGGGATCGTTTTCCGACCGGTCGAACCCGAAAAAGTTCATGAGCTTCGCCCTGTTGCTGACCGCGGCCTGCAATTTTATTTTCAGCGGCATTGAAAACTACTACGGGCATCTGCTGCTGTGGAGCATCAATGGATTTGTCCAGGGCGGCGGCTGGGCGCCCTGCGGCCGCTCAATGGGGCATTGGTTCAGCATCAGGGAGCGGGGGCTGGTCTTCGCGTTTTGGAACATCTCGCATAACGTCGGCGGCGCCATCGCCGGCGTTTTGGCGGCCTACGTCGCCGCCAGGCTCGGCTGGCAGTCGGCTTTTTACATCCCCGGCATCCTGGCCGTCATCAGTGCCGTGATCCTGTACTTGGGGCTGATTGACACGCCGCAGTCCGAAGGGCTCCCCCCGATTGAAGAGCACAAAAACGACTATCCCGAAAACCGCGAATTGCATGAGGCCGAACTTTCCGTGCGGGATCTGTACATAAACCACATCATCAGGAACAAGTGCCTGTGGCTTTTCGCCCTGGCCAATTTCTTCGTCTACATCGCCAGATACGCCATGCTCTCCTGGGGGCCCACCTACCTCAAGGAGGTCAAGGGGGCGTCCTTGGAAGCAGGTGGGTGGTCGACTGCCGTCATCGAGCTGGCCGGCGTTCCCAGCACCCTGCTCGTCGGCTGGCTCTCGGACAGGGTTTCCGGACGCCGGGGCATGGTCAGCCTGCTCTGCATGATTCCCATCATCGCGGCCTTTGGCATCATGTGGAAAACCCCCGTCGGCCACATAAACATCGACATGGCCTGCATGGCCGTGATCGGGTTCTTCGTCTATCCCCCAGTCATGCTCCTGGGAGTCGCCGCCCTGGACCAGAGCTCCAAAAAAGCCGTGGGCACGGCCGCAGGCTTCGTCGGCCTGTTTGGCTATCTTGGAAACATGGCCCAGGCGCAGGGAATCGGCTACCTGTCGCAGCACTACGGATGGGACTATGCCTTCATCTCAATCCTCGCCTGCGTCTGCTGCGCGATCGCCTGCCTCGCCTTCACCTGGAACATTCGGCCGAAAGCGTAGTCTGACTGCCTGGGTCCACCGCCGCCATTCATGGCTGGGAAGCTGGGAGATGCGTGTTGGCGGTTGGTTCGTGCATGGTCATGAAATCTGCGACAAAAAACACACGGGTGAACCTCTTCCATGAAAACCATCCATGCCATTGCCTTTGGAGTTCTCCTGGTTGCCGGATACGCGACCGGAAGCACGCCAAAAACCGGGGGTGATGCGCCACGCTCCGCGCCTCCCGCCGACGCGGAGGATGTCCTGTCACATCTGATTCCCGGACACCCGCGGCTGCTGATGAAGGCGGATGACCTGGCGGCCCTGAAAAAGCGGCATTCGACGGATCCCGTGCTGCAGCGGATTGTGCGTGATGCGCTGGCCGATGCCGACCGGCTGATCGGAAAGCCGCCGCTCAAGCACGAAATCCTCGACGGCCTGCGCATGCTTCCGGTCAGCCGCGACTGTCTCGACCGTACGCTGGCGCTGGGGTTCGCCTACCGCTGGACCGGTGAACAAAAGTACGCCAGAGCGGGCATTCAAAACCTGCTCACGGTCTGCGCTTTTGCGGATTGGAACGCCAAACGCCATTTCCTTGACACCGCCGAAATGTCATGCGCGGTCGGCATCGGCTACGACTGGTTCTTTCCGGCGATGGACGGATCCGAGCGCGACACCGTCCGCCGCGGCCTTATTCAGAACGGCCTGACGCCTGACGCCGACGGCCCAACCGGACGGAAAAACAACTGGAACATCGTCTGCAACGGTGGCCTGATCGTCGGGGCCTTGGCCGTCGCCGAGACGGATCCGCAACATGCGCGCCTCATCATCCCCCGGGCCGTTAAAAACCTGCCGATCGCCACCCAAAATTACGCCCCGGACGGCGCCTGGATGGAGGGGCCGGGCTACTGGGGGTACGCAACGGACTATTTTGCATACGCGGTTGCCGCCCTGGATTCCAGCATGGGACGCAATTTCGGGCTGGATGCGACACCGGGGGTTGACCGCTCCGGCTACTTCCCCATCTACTCGGCCGGCCCAAGCGGAAACCTCCTCTGCTTCGCCGACGCCACCATGCAAAAGCAAAACAAGCCGAAAGCCCGGGCACCCGCCGCCCGTTATAACACACCGTGCCTGTTTTGGCTGGCGCGCAAATACCACAACTCCGACTTCGCCGACGCCCTGCATGCGGTCCTGGCCGAACGGCAGGCCAAAGCGCTGCACGCCGTATGGTATCAACCACCCACCTCGGCCACACCCAAACGCGACCTCGACCGTTTCTTCGGCGGGCCGGTGCCGATCCTGTACATGCGCGGCTCGTGGAACGATCCGGGCACGTTGTGGTGCGGGGTCAAGGCCGGCTTCAACCGCGTTCCGCACGGGCATTTGGATCTGGGCAATTTCGAGCTGGAATCTGGCGGCGTCCGCTTCGCGCTCGACCTCGGCTCGGACAACTACAACCTGCCCGGCTATTTTGGAAGCAGCCGCTTCACATACTACCGGCTGAAATCCGAAAGCCACAATGTCCCCTTGGTTGGCGGCAAAGGCCAGCTGGCCGACGGTGTCGCCAAGGTGCTGGAAGTGCGCGCCAACCAGGAGAATCCGTCCATCACCCTGGACCTCACCTCCGCCTACCGCGATCGTGCCAACAAGGTGACGCGCACCGTCGCCATGACGGACGGACGCACGGCCGTGACGGTGACCGACCGCTTTGAACTGACGCAGCCCGCCGAAATCCTATGGGGCATGACCACCGACGCCGAAATCACCCTCAACCCCGACGGTTCCGCCACGCTCATCCGCTTCGGAAAAACGCTCCGCGCCACCATCCAGGCCCCCGCCGCCGCCGCCTTCACGGTCGAATCCGCCGCGCAGAAGCCGCCGGAGAAGGAGAACCTGGGCATCCGCCGCCTGATTCTGAAACTCGCCGCATCCAAAGGCGCTGCGACACTAAAAATCCGGCTGGCCCCGGTGAACGACCCCATCGCCGGAAAATGAAACCGCCGGAACAGGGCCCGGCAAAGCGGAACCATCAACGCTGCAGCAGCAGGGAGGCTGCACGTTTTTCGATGATGCCGGCAATGCGTTCGACCATTGCGGCATCATCCCCCGCCCTGTGGCGCACGGCGGTATCCCGCAAGGCGTCGGCGGTCCTGCGGCTGAGGCTGGCGATGCGTTCGCGCAACATGGGCCAGCCCACTCCCGTCTCCTCCGCCATTTTTTGCCAATGCGCGGATCTGATTTTTTCGATCGATTCGCATGGGCCGATCTTCATGGCCGGGGTCTTGGAAAGCTATAGACCATCAGCCGCTTCATGCCCCGCCCCTGCCTTCCTCGCCCTCGCGGCGGGTCGTTTCAACGACAAGCCCAAGGGTTTGCAGGACGTGGAGCGTCTTGCCGACCTGGCAGGTGGGCTTGCCCTTTTCCAAGTCAACGATGAAGCGCAGCCCGGTTCCGCACGTCATTGCCAAGTCACGCTGGGTGATCCCCAGCTTCTTGCGCTGCGAGCGGACAGCCTGTCCAAGATCTTCTGTGTTTGCGATGTTCATGATGGTTGTTCCCGTTCGGTAATATTGCATGCCGTTTCGCCGGATGTAACCGATTTTTTACCGTTCGGGAACTTTTTGCGGTTTTCCCGATGCTTTTGATAAAATGTTCCCGCTCGGTGCATTGTCGTGGACAAAGATTTCAAGGGCCGATTCCGGGAACGGCTGCTGGCCAACGGCCTGTTCGCCCTGGCGGACGCCGGGCACCGCGATTCCCAGGAACGGATTGCCATGCGTTACATCGCTGGACGGATGCGTTCCTACTTCCCGCCCTTGCAGCGGTTTGAGGCCAGCCGTATTCATCGCGGCAAACACAGGAACCCGAGCGCCGGCGTCATCCCGTAAGAGTTGGATTGAACCAAGATTGCAGGCTTGCGGTCATCGTTGCCAAGTCTTCCGGCATCCAGAATGTGCCGACAACGGAAACGCCGTAGCCGGTCGCCGGCATGAAATATTCCCGCGCGATGCCGGCGGCGTCCTGCCAAGCCTCGGTCGTCCGTACGGCGGCAAGCACGCTGCCGATGGCGTCCGCTTCTTCGCGGGTGGTCATGGCCAGAATCCGGCAAACATCCTGCGCATGCTTCCTCGCCTGGCGTTCGTGGAAGTCGCGGTTTCCCGGTGCAATGGCGGTGTCGCGCGCCTTCTCGCGCTGGTCGCGCATGGCGGCCAGCTTCATGATTGCCATGGTGACGGGATTCGGAATGGCAACCGTCAAGCCGTCCAGCTCAAACCGGAACGGATTCACCTCACAGGCGACCGCTTCCTGGTTTTCATGGCCATGAATGCCCAAGCCTTGCGACGGCTTCGGCTTGATCCTGGGCGGCACATGCGTCAAGCCGTCCGGCATCGGTTCCTGGTGCTGGGCGTGGAATTCCAGTTTCCATTTGAACCCGCTGCCCATATCCTCGCGGATGAACTGCCAGCGGGCATGATCCGGGTGCGGCATCCACGCCTGCGCCTTCAACACACCGTCCATCTGTCCCTGTGCTTTGGGCGATGCAATCATTTCCATGGGGGCAAGCAAGTCCATGTCCTGCGTGACGCGGGGCGCGTAATCACGCCACCGGTCAAACGGAATGACTTGGCGGACGGCGGCATTTCCCGCCTGTTCAAGCAGCCAGCGCTGTTTGAGAAAAAGCGCATAGCCGCCGGCCAGCAGGATATGCCCGTCCACGGCCAGCGCCGCTTTCCAGATCGGAGCGAAAAGAGGCCATAGCGGATCGTCTATCTGTTTCATCGTCCGGCATCCTTCAAGATTTGGTCGCGCACATCATTGGCCGCCTGCTGTTGCCGCGCGTCGCCGGATTGCAGTTCAAGCCAGCATTGCACGCGGCTGGCCCAGCGCAGCCCTTTTTCATCCGCCGCCGACTGGAAGAAAACAGCGGCATCGTCCGTCTCGACCAGTTCAATGTCCGCAAACGCCGGCACCGGCTCCACGGTTCCACCAATGGCCTCGGCCGCCTTGTCCAAGTCGTCCACGGCCACGCGCCAAGGGCCGCTCTCGCCAAGCACGGCATATTTCCGTACAGACGATTCACCCGTCACTTCCCAGCGCAACGCCGGAACCGCCGACAACGCCTTGACCCAATCGGTGCCAGGCGACAACCGCAACAACCGCCGGTTGCGGTAGGTAGGACGCACAAAAGCTTTCCCAAGCTGATCCAGCAACCGCAACGGCTCCTGCAACTTCAGCCCTGTCCCCGTCCGGACAACCAGCATATCCTCCACCAGCGCCTGAACGGTCTTGGACGCCTGCGGCAAGGAGATCTCGCCCCCGGCCTGATTGATGCCGGCCACCAGCGCCGTCAAATTCTCCCAGCCCGGCTTGGCCAGCAGCATGCGCCCCACCAGCGCCGACTTCCCGGCAAATGGTTTTGCCAAGGGCCGGCTGTCGGGGTACAAGTTCGGCTGCCCACTGCGAACGATCGAGACACGGCCAGGGACGACAACCACACCGTTCCCGCACAGATCAACCCCGCTGACCTTCTTTTGTTCAAGCTCCGCCAGCCGTTCGGGGTTCAAGTAGGGAACCACAATCAACGGCAACCATTCCCCCGACGCTGACGCATTGGCCGCCGCTACGCATTCCGTGATGGAATAAATCGCCGCCTGCACCTGCAAGGGCGTTCCATTTGCTTTCGCCTCGACCAAAAAGCGGAACGTCCCCGCCTCGCCAGGCAATTCCAGTTCCAGGCACGCATCGCATCGTCGCGGGCTGGTTGCCGGCTCCAACGCCAAGGAACGAACCCGCAACGGCGGCAGGAAAGGGTCGCCATTGCGCCAACGTGTCAGTATTTTTCTTGTGCTTGTTTTCATAAAAAAGCAACATTTCCCAAACAGGAAAACACCAGATTACAAGAAAACAATACCTCGTTTTTTTGTGATTGCAAGGCCAGAAATAAAAAGGGATCAAGCGCCAACATGGAGCTGTCCCGACCATTGCCGCCGGTGCATGACCGCGAACAGCTCCCAATATGCGTTATCGGCAATTTATCGGCAATGGTTGGGTCGGTTATCGGCAACCAATCCCCAAGCCAATACGCCGCCACTGCTGAAAAAACGCCTGTCCCCGGCTTGATCCGGTTTGAACCACCCCCGGTTTTGCGTAGTTTTTCTATGCAAATCAGGCATGCCCGCAAACCTCCCGCCGGACGTTTTTCCTTCATTTTTCAAAATGGTTGGCAAACTTGAATCAGGCTGCTTACATTGGTCGGAATACATTTCCGGTCAATCCCAAGGGCTCCCGTCATGCCCCTAAGCTGGAACGAAATCAAGCAGCGCGCCGTCCAGTTCTCCAAGGAATGGAAGGGCGAAAGCCGCGAAGACGCCGAGGCCAAGTCCTTCTGGGACGAGTTCTTCAACGTCTTCGGCGTCCGCCGCCGCACCGTCGCCAGCTTCGAAGAACCGGTCAAGAACATCAAGGGCCAGTTCGGCTACATCGACCTCTTCTGGCGCGGCAAGCTCCTCGTCGAGCACAAATCCTTTGGCAAAGACCTCGGCCGCGCCGGCTGCCAAGCGTTCCAGTACATCCAAAACCTCGCCAGCTCCGGACGCCAGGACGAAATCCCCCGCTACGTCATCGTCTCCGACTTCGCCCGCGTCGCGCTCTACGACCTGGAGCCGGACGAACAGCTCAACCTCCCGCTCTTCGACGGCCAGCCGTTCCACGTCTCGGAGTTCCCGCTGTCCGAACTCCACCGCCACATCCACGCCTTCGCTTTCATCGCCGGCTACAAGCAACACCGCGTCGATCCCGAAGACCCCGCCAACATCCGCGCCGCCGAAATCATGGGCGAACTCCACGACGCCATCAAGGCCGGCGGCTATTCCGGCCACGACCTCGAACGCTTCCTCGTCCGCATCCTCTTCTGCCTCTTCGCCGAAGACACCGGCATCTTCGACCCCAACGCCTTTTCCCAATACATCGAAAACCACACCCGCGAAGACGGCTCCGACCTCGGCCCCCAGCTCGCCCAAATCTTCGACATCCTCAACACCGCGGAAGAACGCCGCCAGAAAAACATCCCCGCCGAACTCGCCGCCTTCCCCTACGTCAACGGCGGCCTCTTCGCCGAACGCCTCCCCTCCGTCGCCCTCAACCGCGACATGCGCAACGCCCTCGTCGCCTGCGGCCGCTTCGACTGGGCGCGCATCTCCCCCGCCGTCTTCGGCTCCCTCTTCCAGTCCGTCATGGAAGACAAGGCCCGCCGCCAGATCGGCGCGCACTACACCTCGGAGCGCGACATCCTCAAAGTCGTCCGCTCCCTCTTCCTCGACGACCTCCGCGCCGAGTTCGACAAGATCAAGACCAGCAAGCCCAAGCTCGAACTTTTCCACAAAAAGCTCGCCACCCTCCGCTTTTTCGACCCCGCCTGCGGCTGCGGCAACTTCCTGGTCGTCACCTACCGCGAACTGCGCCTGCTCGAAATGGACGTGCTCGAACTCCTCCACAACACCGGCCAAGGCGTCACCGACATCCGCCTTTTCTGCCAGGTGGACGTGGACCAGTTCTTCGGCATCGAAATCGAGGAGTTCCCCGCGCTCATTGCGGAAACCGCGCTCTGGCTCATGGATCACCAGATGAACGTCCGCCTCTCCGAGCGCATGGGCCAGTACTTCCAGCGCCTTCCCCTCAAGAAATCCGCCACCATCCGCGTCGGCAACGCCCTGCGCACCGACTGGAAAACCGTTCTCCCACCCGAAGCCTGCTCCTACATCCTCGGCAATCCACCGTTTGTGGGTGCCAAACTTCAGACTGCGGAACAAAAAGCCGACATGGAACTTGTGGGCGGCGCGGACAGTTCCGGCCTCCTCGATTACGTCACCGGCTGGTACTTCAAGGCCGCCGATTACATCAAGGACCGAAAAAACATCACTGTCGGCTTCGTCTCCACCAACTCCATCAGCCAGGGCGAGCAGCCCGGCATCCTATGGAACGCACTCTTCGCCAAAGGAGTGAAGATCCACTTCGCGCATCGCACCTTCCCTTGGGAGAGCGAAGCACGCGGCAAGGCGCACGTCCACGTCGTCATCATCGGCTTTGGTTGCGCGAACCCCGCAACCAAGCGCATTTACGATTACGACGGCGCAACCCCGACCGTCAGCGAAGTTTACAACATCAGCCCCTACCTCGTTGAAGGGGCTGACTTTGCCATAACCAACCGCCAAAAACCGCTCTGCCCCGTGCCCGAAATCGGCATCGGCAACAAGCCAATTGACGGCGGCAACTACCTCTTCACCGCCACCGAAAAAGACGCCTTCCTTAAACTCCAGCCCGAAGCTGCACCGTACTTCCGCCCGTGGATTGGCTCGGACGAATTCATCAACGGCTGGCAGCGCTGGTGCCTCTGGCTCGGCGACTGCCCGCCCGGCGAACTCCGCAAAATGCCGGAAGCCATGAAGCGCGTTGAAGCCGTGCGCAATTGCCGCCTCGCCAGCAAGAGCGCCCCAACGCAAAAGCTCGCCGCCACGCCCACCCGTTTCCATGTCGAAAACATGCCGGACTCCAACTTTCTTGTCGTTCCCAAAGTTTCATCGGAACGCCGACCCTACATCCCCATCGGCTTCATGACACCGGAAACTATGGTCAGCGACCTTTGTTTTATCATTCCGGATGCCACACTCTGGCACTTTGGCGTCCTGACCTCCGCCATGCACATGGCCTGGGTCAAGCAAGTTTGTGGGCGGTTGAAATCTGATTATCGCTACTCCAACAAACTCGTATACAACAATTTCCCCTGGCCGCAGGCTGCGACGGACAAGCAGAAAACCGCCGTTGAAAGCTGCGCGCAAGCCGTTCTCGACACGCGGACTCCGCACCTCGCCGCCGGCAGCACCCTCGCCGACCTCTACGACCCCCTGACCATGCCCCCCGAACTCGTCAAAGCCCACCAAGCCCTCGACCGCGCCGTCGAAAAATGTTATAACCCCGAGAAAAACTTCGCCAGCGACCGCGACCGCACTGAACACCTCTTCAAACTCTACGAATCCCTCACCGCCGGCCCGCTGGAAGCTGGCATGGTGGCAAAGCCGAAGCGGAAGAAATAAATCAGAGGCGGGCAACACTGCAGAAAAACGGCGCGGCCAAATTTCCGATAGTCTTGAACATGGGGAGAAACAAAAAAGCCCGCCGATGAAGGCGGGCTAACTTGATGAACATAGACATTTAGATTTAGCGTTTATGCAGGTTTTTCTTCTTTTTTCCCACCATCGTTAACATTTCCCGGCGTCGGGTAGTAACCACTCTGTCGGCAAAGAAGATCAATAGTACGTTTCACATGATCGTCTGTCAAAACAATGCGGGCCTGCTCGATTTCTCCACCAGAGGCGGGACAAAAAAATCCCAGCATCGTATGGCCGTCGTTCGCTTTTGCCGACAGTATGCGACTAATGAAAAGCGTTGGGACTTCCGGGCGGCTAAGATATGTCTGTGCTATTGCCTTTTGGGGATTAGCAGTGGCTGCTGGTTTGTGCTGGACGGCGGCGATTGATGGGGCCGCCCCTTCTTTCTTATTAGGCATATTGGCTCTCCTCTGTGTTATATTCGACAATATCCGTACCAATTTCAAAATCGCCAGTACTAAAGTTCAGATCATTAATCTTGGCCACCGTAAGAGCGTGTGCTTTAGAGGGATGGAGGCATAGGCTACTCCAAAGGCGGTCAAAAATTGGAGCTTCAATTGGTTTAGCTTCATCTTCATGCCGACTGGCCTTGATGGCCATTAATAGCCAATCAGTAACTGCCTTTTCTGTGACGTTCTTAGATATGTTGTCCCATTTAAATAAATGCGGTGGCGTGTCAGCCGAAAAGATGGCAAAGGGATGTTCGGCGAAGATCTCACATGGCTTTGCCTGACGTTCTGTTTTCAGGCAACCAACATCCGATGAGGCCGCGTTATTGATGGCTACTTTTTGCGGGGCTTTTGGGGCAAGAGGGAAACGTCCATCGCCGGTAGAGCCGAACTCCATGACCGACTTCCTGTGGTACTTCTTGTGGCCATCCATTTCAATCTGATGTATAAACCCCCGCAGGATACGGCGGTTTTTGGCAAAAGCTGTAATTGAAACACCAAGAAGTTCAGCAGCCTGCTTGGCTGTAATGAAATTTCCGACTGTCTGTGTGTCAAGAAGAAGACGGTTGGTCTCTTTTTCAACTAGGTCAAGCATCCGATCAGTCGTACCTGGAAGAAGTAGAACGTCACCGCATGAATCACACTTGGAAATGGCAGCATCTTTCAGCACAAGTGTTCCGCAGACATCATCGTCAAAGCGGAAATCCTCGCACTGTTCAATGTAGTGCCCTTTGCAAAATGGACATTTCATCGTCATTAGAATTATCCTGTTTAGAAAAGATTATGAAAGCTATTGATTATAAGCGTATCATAGGTACTGGTTTCATTGCCATAGATGATGTAAAAATGGGTATATACATTTTCATCGTCATGCAATTTTTCACATCGGTAAAGATCAACCATAACCCCTGGCAATGTATCGTGAGGCTCAGCTTTATAACACATTAACGCGTCCAATTTTAAAAGTGCTTCGATTATATCCTTTTCCCTCCATCGGAAATACTTTAACGCGCCAGCAGCAGCATTTGGCCTTATTTGATACCTCCCTTTTCTGAGGCAATCTTTGACCAGCTCAAGCGGGTAATATGGAAGTAAGTTAATCGGTTTCGGTTTCGGCTTCATCAATACCGTAGCACAGGGTTAGATTTTTTCAACCCTGTCCCCTCTCTTTGCTTTTTCACCGTGCAGTGGAACTTGACGGCATGCTTACTTGTGGGCAATGGCAAAACAATGAAACATGGCCGCACTCGAAGTAAACAACCATGCAATCTAAACTGCCGTAGAAATGATGCAAGTGGTATAGCAAAACGGGGGGATTGGGGACAGGTGCATAGTGTCCGTTGAACGGCAAGCGCTTGTGAATCCGTAGTTTTTCGATATTATTTTGTGGCGAAGTGGAAAACCGGGGCGTGGTTTTCCTGTGGGCGGTGCCCCCTCTGAGTCCTCTGTGCTCTCTGTGGCTCACCACATCCTGCGGGATTTGCCCAGGCGTTCCTTCAATGCGGCGTCTTCGCGCTGGCGCTCGGCCAGCACATTGGCGGCATGCTGTTTCTGCCAGGCGTCGATGTCTGACGGGTCCGCCTCCCACACGCCGCCGACCAGCCGCAGGCATTTTGCGAAGTGCGGGTCCCGCGACATCCAAATAGACCCCATTCGAAAAGGTATTTTGGGGGTGAGTCCCTTGGCTGAAAAAGTAGCGGCGTGCGGGTGATTTTCCAGCCAGCCGGGCGGTTTTCGAAAACCACCACCATTTTTTGAGCAC
>CAIXRA010000081.1 GCA_903921725.1 uncultured Lentisphaerota bacterium | reverse complement strand
GTCCACCCTGTCCACCCTGTCCACCCTGTCCACCCTGTCCACCCTGTCCACCCTGTCCACCCTGTCCACCCTGTCCACCCTGTCCACCCTGTCCACCCTGTCCACCCTGTCCACCCTGTCCACCCCAGTCCCGCCGCGGCCGGCCGCCTTCCGTCGCCCGCCGGCGGCTTTACTCCGGCGTTCGGGCGGTTATGGTTATTCCCCTCATGCTTCCAGATGAATTGCAACAACTGATCCAAGCCGGCGAGACGCTCGACGTCGAGTTCCGCGGCGAGTCGCAGGCGGGCTGCTCCGACCAGGAGCTGCTGGAGGCCGTCGTCGCCCTGGCAAACCGCCCGGGGGACGCCCCCGGACGCCTGCTCATCGGCGTTGAGGACGACGGCCGCGTGACCGGTGCGCGCCCGCGCCACGGCAGCACGACCGACTGCGCGCGGCTGGTGGCGTACCTGGCCAACCGCACGCGCCCGTCCCACCGCTGCCAGGCCGAAACCGTCATCCATGCCGGCAGCGGCCTGCCCGTGCTCTGCATCGAGATTCCGGCGGCCCGCCCGCCCATCGGCACCGCCGACGGCCGCTACCTCCGCCGCGCGCTCACCGCCAAGGGCAAACCCGCCGACCAGCCGTACCTTTTCCATGAAATGCAGGCGCAGCAGGTCAACCGCGCCATCCTCGACTATTCCGCGCTGACGCTGCCGGAGGCAGCATGGGACGATCTGGATCCGCTGGAGTTCGAGCGTTTCCGCCGCTGCATCCGCGAAAACCTGGGGCGTGGCGAGGAGGCGCTGCTGACGCTGTCAGACCGCGACCTGGCCCGCGCCATCGGCGCCGTCGAACCCGCCGCGGACGGCGGCGCAACGCTGCGCGTGCTGGCGATTCTTCTTTTCGGCACGGAAGAGGCGATCCGCCGCCTGCTGCCCACGCACGAGGTCGCCTTCCAGCTGCTCGCCGGCACCGAGGTCCGCGCCAACGATTTCTACCGCCGTCCGCTGCTGCGCATCATGGACGAGGGGATGCAGCGTTTCCGCGCGCAGTACAGCGAGGACGAACTGTTGGTCGGCGCCCAGCGCGTCGGCGTGCCGAACCTTTCGGAAAAGGCGTTCCGCGAGGGGATGGCCAACGCGCTGGTCCACCGCGACTACGCCAGGCTCGGCGCAATCCATGTCCAGTGGCACGGCGACAGGATGCGCATCTCCAGCCCCGGCGGCTTTCCCGAAGGCGTCCAGCTCGGCAACCTGCTGGTCACCGCGCCGAAGCCGCGCAACCCGCTGCTCGCCGAGGCGTTCAAGCGCGCCGGCCTGGTCGAGCGCACCTCGCGCGGCATCGACACAATCTTCGAACAGGTTCTGCGCGCCGGCCGCCCCGCGCCGAGCTACGCCTGCACGACCGCGGTGGATGTCGTGCTCGACATTCCCGAAGGCCGGGCCGACCTCGACTTTGCACGCTTCATCGTGCTCGAAAACCGCGCCGGGCACCCGCTCGGCCTGCCGGAACTGATGATTCTTGACCGCCTCCGCAGCCAGACGCGCCTCGGTGCCGAGGCGGCGGCGGAACTGACCCAGCTCCCGCCTGCGGACACCGCAACGACGCTGGCGCGGCTGGAAACGTTCGGCCTTGTCGCCGGCAGGGGCGACGGCATGAAGACGCTCTACCACCTCACACCCGCCGCCGCCGGACGCATGCACATGGCGCCGCCGATTCTCGCCGCGGATGAGCCGGGCGCGGAGGACAAGTCGCGCCTCATCATCGAATACGTCCGCCAGAACGGCCGGATCAAGCGCGAGGAAGTCGCCGAGCTCTGCACCGTCAGCCCGCGCCAGGCGACCTATCTTCTGGACAAGCTCGTCCAGTCCGGCGCCATCGTCCGCGAAGGCGAGCGCCGCGGCGTCTGCTACAAGCTGCCGGTGCCGGAATAAAATCACCCATCCACACGCACTGTACGCGGGAGGCGCGGCTCCGCTTCAGAGGCGGACAAAGGACCAGCCCACCGGCCTGCCGCCGGCATAGGGCATGAACCCGTGAAAGGGACGCGGGTCGCCGTCAAACACCAGGGGCAGGAAATAGCGATCGCCCTCCCACATCGGCAGTTCCGGAAGGCGCGCCAGGGGAATCCACTCCAGCGGCCCCTCCTCGTTCCCGGATTTCGGGGTGCCGGTAAATGCATCAATCAGAAAAATGAAGCCCAGCCAGTCCTCGCCGGACGGGCCGAAGCCGGTCCAGTTCACCGTCCCGCGCAGTGCCATCCCCGTACACTCGATGCCGGCCTCCTCGCGGATTTCGCGGATCATGCACGAGGCGATGTCCTCGTCGCGTTCCATGCGCCCGCCGAGACCGTTGTATTTTCCGAGCTGCTCGTCCGTGTCCCGGTGAATCCGGTGTACCATCAGAACTTTTTCCCGGTCGGGGGAAAGGACAAACCCGAGCGTGCTGGCAATGGGGCGGTATGGCATGGAGCGGTCACCCTGTCGGTTTTCTGGTACGGCGGCGGAAAAAATCAAGCTTCAGAATACAGTCGAGTCCAGCACATTGTCGGCAGGCGCATAGGGCAGCGGCCCCGTGGAGCTGCTGATCCGGAATCCGAATGATGTCGGCGCGCTGCTCCTCGAACTCGACGTAATGATCACCGCCGTGCCGGTGGAGTCGGCCGCGACCGAGCGGTATTCCTGGTACTGGCCGGTGAAGATGCCGTTCAAGGTCGCGCCGGACACCGGCTTACCCAGATCGTTGACCACCTTCACCGTGGCGCGGCCGCGGTACTTGCCGCCGGACACGACATAGTCCAAGCGGATCGACTGCACATGCAGCGAGAGTGCGCCGAGCGCCGGATTGCGCTGCGTCTTTAACGACCAAACGGGCCCGGTAATCACGCCGTTGGCGTTCCGGGCATCGAGGCGCCAGTAGTACGCGGTGTCATACGCCAGACCACCCGGCGCATAAGCCGTCGTGACCTGATTGCCCTTGAAGTCGGATTCTGCCAGCTCCGCGCTCGTGCCGAAATACAGGTCCGCGCTTTGGGAACTCGGCGCCAGCGTCCAGCCCAGCGCCTGGTTGATTCCGACCAGCGTCCTGCCGTTAACCGGCTGCGGCGAATGGCAGTCGCCCGGCGGCACCAGGCCCGCCGGCCAGCCTTCCGTCTGGATCATCAGGTAATCCACGCACAGCCGATCGGCCACGGCCTTGTTCGCCGCCGAATTCGTGTCGAATGCCGCAACGTAAACCGTACCGCTCACCGTCGGCGGCAGCTCGAACGACTGCGTGGCGGCCGTCGCGGAATTCACCGTCACCATGGCGTAGTAGGTCTTGCCGTCCGTCGAGTAGCAGAGCTTGAAGTCGTCGCCGTCGCTGTTCGCCGGACGGTACGCCTTGCCGTAGAAGGTCACAAAGTCACCGGCCGCCACCGTAAAAATCCAGCGGTGATCCAGCACCGACCACTTCGTCGAACCGGACGCGGGCACATACTCCGCCAGCGTCTCGCAAACCCCGTCATCGGCCTGCGTCGCGGCATAGGTGCCGGTCTTCGTGCCGGACGCGGTTGTCTCAACCTCCGCAAGCGCGTTCGTCGTCTTGATGACGATGATCCGCTGGTCGGCGGAGGCCGTGTTCCCCGCCGCATCCGTCGCCGTCCAAGTGCGGGTGATGTAGTAC
>CAIXRA010000080.1 GCA_903921725.1 uncultured Lentisphaerota bacterium | reverse complement strand
TGCGGCGCCATCCTCGGCCGAGCCGGGCACGCCGCCGTCCTGCACATGTCCCTTGCCTGGGGTGGAATAAGAAAACGCATGTGCTTGCTGGAAAACATCATACGTTATATGGAGCCAACTTCGCCGAAGTTGGCCCCAACCACGGCATGACACGAGTAAAAACAGCATGTAAAATCACGACACGCCCCCCTGATCGCGCCACCGCAGGCCCCCAGCCAACTCCCATGCCCGCAACCGGGCGGCGCGGAGGCGGAAACGTGCCGCAAAAAACAGGTTCAACTTCGGAATCCGGGATTAGCGATCCGTGAGGCGATGATGGTTCCCGGAATGGAAGATGTGACTTTGCCATCCTTTTGGATTGACCGTCACACGGTCAAGGCTCTGTACGGCACATCTGTCGGTCTTTTCATGCTAAGGCCGACGCTCCCCCCACTGCTCATCGTTGCCTCGTTCACCGAGAACCATTTTCGCCCAGCAGCGTTGCCCTAACTGTTTGCCAGTTGTTGGCGTTCATGCCGGTGATGAGTTTCTGCGCCCATGGGGGTAACGGCGGGCGCGAGCCCTCGGCGTTAGCGGACGCCGGCGGCAGGGCAGCGGGGGAATGGCCGAAGATCGCCGCGCCGGCAGGGAGTGCCATGTCCAGTGCCTTCAGAATCTTGTCGTGCCCCTCGTTGGGCGCGTAGTGCCGGTAGATGCGGGTGACTTCGGTGGATGAATGCCCCACCCAGTCCCGCACAATTTCCAGCGGTACGCCAGCCTGGGCACACAACGTGATAAACGTGTGCCGCAGGGAATGAAACCCTTTGCGGCTGATGGCGCGGTGGCGCCCCTCGTTTTTTTCTATCGTGACAATGTCATTATCTTCAAAATGCTTGCGCACCTGGGTGCTGATGGTGGGGGCGTTCTGTTGGTATTGTTCCGCCATGCCGGGCACGATGTAGCCTTTCCGATTCCCCGCTGGCGTTTCCATCAGAATGGTGGCAAGAACCGGATGAATGGGAAACGCTACGGTCTTTTTGGTCTTGGCCATCTCCTTGACGATCCGCTGGCCATTCTCGATGTTCTCCCACTTCAAAAGTACGGCATCCTTTTTGCGCAACCCGGCATATAGGCCGATGGCCAGCAATGTGCGCAGTTCGCCCGTTGCAGTGGAGCAGACACGTCCAAGTTCATCTGACGACAAATTGGCATGGCTCTCCTTTTGAACCACATGACGCGGAACGTCCGTGAATGGGTCTGTGATTTTGGCGGCGCGGAACATAATGCTGGCGACAGCAAGCAACCGGTTGTGCCGATTGGCAGTCAGGTGCATCTCCTGGATGAGCCAATCCGAATATTCCTGGCATATTGCGTGCGTGACTTCTTCCATGCAGCGGACATCAGAATGTTTCTCTGCGCACCAATTGACAAACTTCATCCATGAAGTCTTGAGTTCGGCAATGCTTTCCGGCGGCAGTTTCCGGCGGAATTTTCCGCGCAACGTGTACTCACAAGGGTACTTCGCCCAAGCATCCGCAATAAGGAGCCGTGGACGGACAGCCTCCACCGCATCCGCCAGCCGTTCCTCGGCCGTCTTCATTGCGCCCCGGATACCCTCCAGCCGCGCCAGCTCATCTCGCGCCGCCAGCGGCTGCACCACAACCTGGAGAAGACGTTCCGCGTCCCGCAAGTTTTTCGGCGGCGCGCCGGTCATTGGATCCACGAGCCGGTGACGCACCCGTTTCCCATTGGTCGAGTATTGCACCCAGTAAATCCCTGCGGCCTTGGATTCCGCCGGAATTTCCTTCCCGCCGGGCAGGCGCTTATACAGCCTACCCTTTATTACCTTTAAAAAATCAGGCTTATCAGTCATTGCTTCTATTCCTCCGTATTACTTTCAAACGTTCTTATGTCGCCTATACTATAGTCAAATAAGGCGGAAAGGCCACACAGAGCCACACGATAAGATTAAACTGCCTAAAGAATCCGAAGCTTGAACTCCAACTTGTTTTGCGCCCATTTTGTGGAATTTTGTGGTCAAAACTCTCTGCGCCTCCGCGCCTCTGCGGGAAACGTGTTCCGGGTTCGTTCAGCGGCCGGCGGGCGTGGCGTCGAAGACGAGGACCTCGAACGGCTGAAGGGTGATCTCCTGCGGTTTTCCGGCCTCGGCGGCGAGCGTCTGGACGGACTGGTCCTTGTACGGCGAGACGAGCTTGTAGCTTTTCGGCGCGCTTTCCGGAAGCTCGAAGGCGGTGGCGATGTCGAGTCGGAACGCCTGCGGCTTGTCGGACGGGTTGCGCAGGGTCAAGGTGCCTTTGCCGGGGATCCAGGAAGCGAAGCCGTAGACCTCCAGCTTGCCGGGGTCGCCGCCGATCCAGTGCGAGTCCATCAGGCAGTCCTGGTTCCGCTGCGCCCACTTGCCGGACGCCGCGATGGCGTCCCACATCGCCGGCGTGAGGAGGTTTGGCGAGAGATAGAGTTCCTGCAGGCTGGTGCCGGTGCCGAAGAAGCTGCGGGCCTCGTGGCGGACCGACTCCTCGTCGCGGGTCATACGGCCCGCGTTGCCCCGGTCGCTGATGACGATGCCGTGGAGCATGAGGGCGCTGATCGGGTAGAGCGGGCCTCGGCGGACGATGCGGTCGTAGGCGGCGGCGTCGCGGTAGGTGATCCATTTCTCGCGGCCGTTGCCGGCACCGGTGAAGTCCGTGTCCGAACCCTGGCGCCAGATGGAGTCGGCGTAGCGCAGCCAGAAGGGGGAGGGCCAGGTGCCGACGGTGGCGCTGATATAGGTGTTGGGATTGGCCTGGCGGATGCCGCGGAGGATGACGTTGAACATGGCGTCCATATCGTTGGCGTAGGCGCTGTCGCCGCCGTCGGCGAAATTGCCGCCGCCCATGCCGTCGAACTTGAAGAAGCAGGCGCGGTAGTTACGGATCATGCCCAGGGTGGTTTTGAGGAAATGCGCCTGGTAGTTTTTGCCGGCCATGGAAAGGCCGCTGGCATTGGTTTCAAAGCCGGCCTTCGATCCGAAGCGGACGCGGGTGTTGTGCGGCTCGCCGTAGCCGCCGAACGGCGACATCCAGAGGCCGATGCCAGCCTTGTACTTCGCGGCGGCGGCGGCGACGTTGGTGAATCCCCGCGGGAAATTCTCGTTGAACTCCCAGACCTTTTCGTGCGAGTCCCAGCCGTCGTCCATGACGTAGGCCTTGAGCGCGAATCCGCGCTTGACAGTCAGCTCCGCGCCGATGTCGTTGACGGCCTGGACCGCCTCGGCCTCGGTCATGCGGTTCTTCGGGCGGTCGATGTTGAGGTGGAACCAGGAGTTGTAGTGCGGGAACTGGCGGTAGGCGTGGGCGCGCTCCCGTTCCGTGTACTGGTTGAACGCGCGGCGGAGCTGGCCGTTCTCCGCGCCGCCGATGACGGCCGAGATGACGAACGGCTTTCCGGCGGGAAGCGGAACGCCGCGGGAGTAGCTGCATTCGACCTTGGAGCTGTCCGTGACGCGCGACTCGGCCGCCGGGTGCTCGATGGCGAGGAACAGATTCTCCGTCACCACCGGCGATCCGCGGACGGTTCCGGCAACCCGTGTGCCGGGGAGTTCCATCTGGAGCATGGCGAGCTTGCGGACGACGACGCCTTCGGCCTTGGGCGTGAGGACGAGTTCCTGGCGGACATACGGCGAGCCGTCGCGGAGGATGGCGCGCCACAGCAGCTCCAGCTTCTTTTCCGGGAGGCTGTAGCGGAGTTCGACGGCCTTTCCGGGGAGCCGTTCGGAAAAGACGCAGGCGGCGGGGTTGGCGGGGAGGTTCACAACGGCCGGGGCGCCGGAGGCGCGCAGGGCGGCGGAGGAGAGCACGGCGCCGTCACCGAGTTCCAGGACGAACGCCGGGCTTTGGGTGGCCGGCGTGGCGCCGCCGGCGGAAAAGCGGACCTGGCCGAGCGTGAGGCTGTCGCCCTTGAGGTTCCAGGCGGCCCGGACGGCGCCGTTTTCCAGTGCGAGCGTCCCGCCGCCGGCGGAAACCTTTGCCGGGCCGGGCACGGCGGCGGTGGCGGCCTGGAGGGGCGTCGTGCAGACGGACGCCGCAAGCAGGGCGGCGGCGGGGAGGAGGGCGGCGCGGATCATCATGGGCGTCTCCAGGGTTCCATGGCGGAACGGTTTTAGGATGGACACGTCCGGGCGGCGGAAGTTGCGCGCGCCGTCACGCCAGATCCTCGATGCGCAGAAGCACCGGGTATTCGCTGACGATGTCGAGATCCGCAATTTCGCGGACCGCCGCCTGGGTGTCGGCCTCGTTCGCCTCGTGCGTCACGATGACCAGCGGCACCGGATGATCCGGGTTCGCCTCCTCCTTCTGGGTGACGCTGGCGATGCTGACGTTGTGGTCGCGGAAGACGCCGGCGTACTGCGCGAGCACGCCGGGGCGGTCCACCACCTGGAGCCGGATGTAATAGCGGCTGCGCAGCTCGCTCATCGGCTGGATGCGCGTGAAGGTCGGGCTCCGGCGCAGCGGCGGGACGCGCCCGCGGCAGCCGCAGGCGAGGTTCAGGCCGCAGTCGATGATGTCGGCCACCACCGCGCTGGCGGTGGCATCGCGCCCGGCGCCGCGGCCGGAGTAGAGCGTGCCGCCGATCGGCTCGCCCTGGACCCACACCGCGTTGAAGACGCCGTCCACATGCCCGAGCAGGGAGCGGCACGGGATGAGCGCCGGATGCACGCGGAGCTGGACCTCGTCCCCGGCCCGCTTGAGGATGGCCAGCAGCTTGATGCGGTAGCCGAGCCAGGCGGCGTACTCGATGTCCTTCAGCGCGACGTGTCGGATCCCCTCCACGGAGACCTGCTCCGCGCCGAACCAGTCGCCGAACGCCAGCGAGGCGAGAATCGCCGCCTTGTGCGCGGTGTCGATGCCGTCGATGTCCAGCCCCGGATCGGCCTCGGCGAACCCCGCCGCCTGCGCGGCCTTGAGCACGCCGTCGAACGCCGCCGACTCCTTCTCCATGCGGGTCAGGATGTAGTTGCAGGTGCCGTTGAGGATGCCGGCAACCTCGACGATGCGGTCGCCCGCCAGCCCTTCGCGGAGCGCCTTGATGATCGGGATGCCGCCGCCGACGGCGGCCTCGAAATAGAGGTCCGCGCCGCTTTTGTCCGCCAATTCCGCCAGTTCGGCGCCATGCTTGGAGAGCAGGGCCTTGTTGGCGGTGACGACGGACTTGCCGGCGGCCAGCGCCTTCTTGATGAACTCGCGGGCGGCGCCCGTGCCGCCGACCAGCTCGACCACCAGGTCGATCTCCGGGTCGTCCAGGATCAGGGCGGCGTCGTTGACCAGCACGCCGGGCGGCAGCTTCACGCCGCGGTCGCGCACCGTGTCCAGGTCCGCCACGCGGCGGAGGACGGGGCGCACGCCGGTGCGTGCCGCGATGGCGTCGCCGTTTTTGAGCAGGCATTCCGCCACGCCAGCGCCGACCGTGCCGAACCCGATGATGCCAATCTTGGTTTCTTTCATGGTGTCGCGATGCTCCACGCCCCGGCGGCCACCCCGGGGGTTGTCATGAACAATGGCCGGTGAAGTTGGAAAGACGGCGGACGGAGCCAGTAGATGATTATAAGGTTTGGAATATACCGTTGTGCGGGGAGTGAAGCAAGGCTCCGCTTTTCCCGCATTTTTTTGCGGAATCCGCTTGTCCCCGCAGTTTTTCCAGTTATATTTGCCAACCTTGTCATTTCTGCCCGGAGTCGAGAAACTCTCCGCGGCGCGCGGAGTGAGATGTAAGACGTTTCACCAAACCAGCATCCAAACCAGTGAAAGAGGGGGTCAGGCCATGGCAGTCAAGGAAGTCAAGTTCTACGGTCACGTCCGTCAGTACAATGAGATGAAGGCGGACATCGACGCGAACATCAAGAAGGTTCTGGAAAGCGGCGAGTACGTCCACGGGCCGATGAACAAGCAGTTCGAAAAAGAGTTCGCCGAGTTCTCCGGCACCAAGTACTCCATCCCCTGCGGCAACGGCACCGACGCCCTCTGGCTCGTCCTGATGGCCCTCGGCGTCGGCGAAGGCGACGAAGTCATCACCAACGCCAACACCTTCTTCGCCACGGCCGAAGCGATCTGGATCGCCGGCGCGACCGCCGTCCTCGTGGACTGCGACCCGAAGACCAAGTGCATCGACCCGGCCAAGATCGAGGCCGCCATCACCCGCAAGACGCGCTGCATCATGCCCGTCCACCTCTACGGCCAGTGCTGCGACATGCCGGCCATCAAGAAGATCGCCGACAAGTACAAGCTGTGGGTCATCGAAGACAACGCCCAGGCCATTGACGCCGCCGGCGACACCTTCAAGATCGGCGAGCTCTCCGACGCCGTGGCCACCAGCTTCATCATCCAGAAGAACCTCGGCTGCTTCGGCGACGGCGGTGCCATCGTCACCAACAACGAGCAGATCAACCGCGTGACCAAGCTGCTCCGCGCCCACGGCTCCCCGGCCCGCAACGTCCACAGCTTCGGCTTCAACAGCCGTCTGGACGACATCCAGGCCGGCGTGCTCTCCGTCAAGCTCAAGCACATCCACGAGGGCAACAACCGCCGCATTGAGTGGGCCAAGCGCTACACCGCCGGCCTCCAGGGCATCCAGACCTGCGAACTGCCCTACGTCAAGCCCGGCTACCGCCACATCTTCCACCTCTACGTCATTGACGTGAAGAACGCCTCCAAGCGCGACGCCATGCTCAAGTGGCTGAACGACAACGGCGTGGACGCCAAGACCCACTACTCCATCGCCATCCATCAGCAGGCCGGCTTCCCGTGGGGCAAGGGCGCGCGCATCGTCGGCGACCTGACCAATGCGGACTACAACGCCGCCTCCTGCATCAGCCTGCCGATGTTCCCGGAACTCACCGCCGAAGAGGTGGATTTCGTCATCGCCAAGGTTAAGGAGATGGACAAGGTCTTCGCGAAGTAATCGTCGCGAACTCCGCACGACAGGGCTGGAGCCTCACGGCCCAGCCCTGTTTTGCTATCGGGCCGCACGCCGCAGCCAGCTGTTCTGCATCCGACCTTTTCGTCCTGTGTTCTGAATTCTGCATTTCACACCCAAGGAGTCTCCCATGAGCAAGCAATACACCGTCATGGTCGTCGGCGCCGGCAAGCGCGGCATGCACCACGCCACCGCCTTCAACGCCAACCCCAGCTTCAAGGTCGTCGGCCTCTGCGACATCGACCAGGCCCGCCTCGACGCGGCCTCCGCCAAGCTCGGCGGCATCAAGACCGGCACCGACGCCGCGGCGCTCGCCAAGGAACTGAAGCCCGACGTCTTCTGCTTCTGCACCATGCCGAACCTGCGCATCCCGATGATCCAGGCCGGCATCGAGGGCGGCGCCAAGCTGATCGCCTTCGAGAAGCCCGTCGCCCTGACCAGCGCCGAAGTCCTCACCATCCGCGACATGCTCGCCAAGGCCGGCGTCAAGGCCGTCGTCAGCCACCAGCACCGCTACGGCGCCCACTACCGCAAGATCAAGGAAATCGTCGAGAGCGGCGCCCTCGGCCGCATTCAGACCGTCTACGGCTCCGCCACCGGCTGGATGACGCACATGCTCTCCCACCTGATCGACTACACCCGCTGGTACGCCGGCAACCCGAAGGCCGAATGGGTCATGGGCCAGGCCGCCGGACGCGCCAAGCTCGGCGACAACCACCCGTCCCCCGACTACATCGCCGGCGTCGTCCAGTTCGAAGGCGGCATCCGCGGCATCTACGAATGCGGCGCAGGCGCCCCGGACCAGCCGGAAGTCGCCAAGTGGTGGGGCAAGTGCCGCATGAGCGTCCAGGGCACCGAAGGCTTCGCCGAAGTGCTGACCAACGGCGGCTGGCGCGCCTGCACCAAGAGCGGCGGCTACCAGTCCGGCGAGGGCGCGATGAACTACGACCTCGACATGCCGCCCTACATCCAGGAAATGGCCGAGTGGCTCGACGACGACGGCAAGAAGCACCAGAACTGCTTCGAGAACGCCTACGCCGGCGCCGAGATCATGCTCGCCCTCCAGCAGTCCGCCGTGCTCGGCGGCCAGGTCGCCCTGCCGTTGACCGCCGGCTGCGACGAGCAGAAGCTGCTCCAGGAGAAGCTCTCCGCCAAGCCGGTGATCGTCTCCTTCCCTGCCAACGCCAAGGAGTTCGGCTTGGTCTGATCGGTTTCTTCAGCGTAACATTCAAACGGAGCCGGGGGGGCTGTTGTCCTCCGGCTCCGTCTGTTTTTCCCCCGTTGCGCGAGCGTGCGCGGCCGTGTATGGTACGGTGTTTCCCAGTTTTTCCAGCGCCACCCGTTACGTGCCCTGAAAATAGGAGCCGCACCCATATGGAAGTCCTCATCCTCCCGACCCGCGAGAAGGCGGACCTGCTCGCCGCGCGCATCATCGCCAATTATCTCCGCCGCAAGCCGCACCTCGTTCTCGGCCTGGCCACCGGCCGCACCATGGAGCGCCTCTACCACCTCCTCGGCGACATGCACGCGAAGGCCGGCCTCGACTTCTCCCTCTGCCGCACCTTCAACCTTGACGAGTACATCGGCATGCCACCGGAAAGCCAGTACTCCTACCGCTACTACATGAACCACCACCTCTTCAGCCGCATCAACATCGACCCGCGCAATACGCACCTGCCCAACGGCATGGCCTACGATCTCGACGCCGCCTGCACCAAATATGAGGACGAAATGGTGGAATGCGGCGGCATCGACCTCCAGCTCCTCGGCATCGGCTCCGACGGCCACATCGGCTTCAACGAGCCGCTCTCCGCGCTCCGCTCGCGCACCCGCCAGAAGGCGCTCACGCCGGAGACCATCACGCAGAACGCCGCCCTCTGCGGCGGCGAGCAGAACATGCCCAAGCGCGCGCTCACCATGGGCGTCGGCACCATCCTCGACGCCAAACGCTGCCTGATGCTCGTCACCGGCGAGACCAAGGCGAAGATCCTGGCCCAGGCCGTCGAGGGCCCGATCACCTCCATGGTCACCGCCTCCGCGCTCCAGCTCCACCCGCACTGCCGCATCATCGTGGACGAGGAAGCCGCCGAACACCTTCAGGGCAAGGATTACTACCGCTGGATGTTCCGCAGCGAGCCCGAATGGGCCGAGCACCACGACCTGCTGTAATCCCCGGAGCCTTTTGTTTTGGGAAGCCGGGGGCCATTGGCCCGATCGGTCGGATCGGTCGGATCAGTCGGATCCGTCCCATTGGTCCCATCGCCCCCATCCTCCGCCTGTTCCCCAACCTCCCAACCGTGAACCGCTGAACCATGGAACCCATTGTTGTTGACGTCATCGGCGGCGGTTTGGCGGGGTGCGAGGCGGCGTGGCAGCTCGCGCGGCGCGGCGTCCGCGTCCGCCTCTTCGAGATGCGCCCCGGCGTCCCGACCCCGGCGCATACCACGGCGAACCTCGCCGAACTGGTGTGCAGCAACTCCCTGGGCTCCAAGCTACCGGACCGCGCCACCGGCCTGCTGTTGGCCGAACTGAAACGGCTCGGTTCCCTGCTGGCGGCGTCCGCGGAGAAGACCAGCGTCCCCGCCGGCGGCGCGCTCGCCGTCGACCGCGACGCCTTCTCCGCCGAGGTCACCCGCGCCATCGCCGCGGAACCGCTGATCGAGGTCGTCCGTTGCGAAGTCCGCGAGATCCCCGCGAACCGCCCGGCCGTCATCGCCGCCGGCCCGCTTGCCAGCGATGCGCTCGCCGCCGCGCTGCAGGCGTTCACGGGGGAGGAGAACCTGGCGTTCTTCGACGCCATCGCGCCGATCGTGCAGCTGGACTCCGTGGACATGAACATCGCCTACCGCGCCTCCCGCCGCGACCGCGGCGAGCGCGAGGACGGCGACTACATCAACTGCCCGCTCAACAAGGAGCAGTACTTCGCCTTCGTCGAGGCGCTGGCAAAGGCTGAAACGTTTCCCCTGCACGGGTTTGAACGTGACGACAAGCGCTTCTTCGAGGGGTGCCTGGCGGTCGAGGTGCTGGCGAAGCGCGACCCGCTGGCGCTGCGCTTCGGGCCGATGCGCGGCGTCGGGCTCGACGATCCGAAGACCGGCCGCTGGCCGTTCGCCGCCGTGCAGCTCCGGCAGGACAACCTGGCCGACACGCTCTACAACCTCGTCGGCTTCCAGACCAACCTGAAATGGCCGGAGCAGGAGCGTATCTTCCGCACGATCCCCGGCCTGGAGAACGCCGCGTTCGTGCGCTTTGGTCAGATGCACCGGAACACTTTCGTCAAGGCGCCCGCCGTGCTGGACGCCACGCTCGAATGCCGAAAGGCGCCGGGGCTGTTCCTGGCCGGGCAGATCGCCGGGATCGAGGGGTACCTCGGCAGCGTTGGAACGGGACTTCTCGCCGGGATGAACGCCGCGCGCGCCGTGCAGGGACTGCCGTCGCAGACGCTGCCGCGGGAGACCATGCTCGGCGCGCTCTGCCACTATCTGGCCAACGCCGCGCCGGCGGAGTTCCAGCCGATGAAGGCGAACTTCGGCATCCTCCCGCCGCTGGAAAAACCGCCGAAATCCAAGCGCGACCGCTACCAGGCCTACGCCACCCGCGCCCTCGCCGCGCTGGACGAATGGCAGCACGGGTGATTGGTGGACACAGCAACCCCCGCCCGTGGCTGCAAAGAACGCCAAGGTGAGCGATGGCTGGCCCTCCAATAGCGACCAAATTGGTAAACGGCGTGGCGGGCCAGCCATTCGCTCCACTGCCTTGTTGGCCGTTCAGTCATACCTGTGTCGTCCCACCGTCTTGCCGTCCGCATCGAAAGTGAACTCAAACGTAACCGGCAAGAAGAACGTGGGAACAGAATACCGCACGGCTTTGCGAATGCGAGCATCTTCCAAAGCCCCCAGCGGCTTGTCGTCCCACCATGCTTTGAACTCCGACTCTCGCCATCGGCCGTCGTGATTCATAATCCCAGCCACCTCGGACATGCGCATCCCCTGCTGAACCTGTCGGTACTGAGCATCCAGCGTCCTGATTCTCTGGAACGGGAGGTAGAGCCACACGGTGAGTGCGCTCAGACCAAGCGCGCTCACGATCAGCACGGTGATGACGGCTCTCTTCATGGCGTGCGCGTTTCCGGCCAACATGATTTAGACCGCCAGCCGCAAAACTCGGGAGTTTTACCCGAAACCGGTCTGCGGTGGCTGTATTGCTGGTACAATAGCGTGCTTAGGGAGGCTGTACCACTGTCGTATAACTACGGGAAACGGGTTTACGTTTGGTTGGGTGCTTCGCCCCATCGGGGCAGCGTATGACAGCCCAGGGCAAAGCGAAGCGGCGCCCTGGGTATGGCGTCCATGATATTTTGCGCCCTGTAAGGGCAATGGATGCGTGTGCATTCGGCCGTTCTGTCGTTCCATTGCCCTTTCAGGGCGTGATGGTTATATCATTTTTTTCCCAGGGCGTCGCTTCGCTTTGCCCTGGGCTATCCTCCATTGCCCCGTCGGGGCGGATGCCGGGAGCGCCGGCGCCCTCACCGGCGTTGCTTGGTGCCGCCGGGCAGGATGCCCGTCGAAAGCGGGCGGGACGCCCACGCTCCCGTCCTGCGGCCGCCTGAAGGCGGAACTACAAACGAACCGTTCCAACCTATTTTGCGCCCATTTTGTGAAATTTTGTGGTTAAAACCCTCTGCGCCTCCGCGCCTCTGCGGGAGAACATCTCTTCGCATTCACCGGCCTGGATTTTTTTGCGCGCGACAAAAAAGGCCAGCCGTTTTGCGGCTGGCCTTTCGGTTTTTCCGGATGCGGCGGCGGGGTTCCGCCTTACTCCAGGATGATGCTCTTGTGGGTGCCGCCGGCGGGGATCATGGGCAGCACGTGCTCCATGTACTCCACGTGGACGTCGAGCACGAACGGTCCGGGCGTCGCCAGCATGGTCTTGATGGCCGGCACGACATCCTTCTTGTGCCAGACGTGGAGCCCCGGAATGCGGTAGCCCTTGGCGATCTGGACGAAGTCCGGGTACGGAGCCCCGTCCACCCGCATCACGGTGTTGCCGCGGTTGCGTCCGTAAAAACGGTCCTCCCACTGCGCCACCATGCCGAGATGCTGGTTGTTGAGCACGATCATCTTCACGCCGATTCCTTCGGCGTAGAGCGTGCCGAGCTCCTGTATGTTCATCTGGAAGCTGCCGTCGCCGTCGATGTTGACCACGACCGCGTCCGGGATGGCGAGCTTGGCGCCCATCGCCGCCGGGGTACCGAAGCCCATGGAGCCGAGGCCGCCGGAGGTCAGGAACTGGCGCGGGCGGTTGAACTTGTAGTACTGCGCGGCCCACATCTGGTGCTGGCCGACGCCGGGCACGATGATGGCCTCGCCCCGGGTCAGCTTGTAGAGCGTCTCGACGACGTACTGCGGCTGGATTTCGCTGTCCGGCTTGTAGTGCAGCGGATGCGCCTTCTTCCATTCCGCGATCTGCTTGTGCCAGGCCTTGTACGCCTTGAATACCGGCTTCTGGTTGAGCTTGCGCAGGATGTCGAGCGCGTCGCAGACGATGCCGAGGTCGGCGGTCTTGTTCTTGTTGATCTCCGACGGGTCGATGTCCACATGGATGATCTTGGCCATCGTGGCGAAGTGCTCGACGTTGCCCGTCACGCGGTCGTCGAAGCGCGCGCCGATGGCGATCAGCAGGTCGCATTCGTTGGCCGCGTAGTTGGCGGCAAAGCAACCGTGCATGCCGAGCCAGCGCAGGGCCAGCGGGTGCTCTTCGGGGAAGGTGCCGAGCCCGAGGAGGGTGGTCGTCACGGGCAGGTTGTAGCTTTCGGCGAACTTTCGCAGCTCATCCGAGGCGTTCGCGGCGATGATGCCGCCGCCGACGTAGAGGCAGGGGCGTTCGCTGGCGCGGATCATCTTGCGGAGCTTCTCCACTTCCGCCTCGTCGGCCGAACAGCGGACGGAGTAGGCGCGGAGGGAGACCTTCGCCTCGCGCGCCTCGACCATCTTCTGCTGCACGTCCTTCGGCACGTCCACGAGCACGGGGCCGGGCCGGCCGCTGTTGGCGAGGAAGAACGCCTCGGCGATCACGTCGGGGATGTCGTTCACGTCGAGCACCAGGAAGCTGTGCTTGACGATCGGGCGGGTCATGCCGATGATGTCGGTTTCCTGGAAGGCGCTCTTGCCGATGAGCCGCTGCGGCACCTGGCCGGTGACAATGACCATCGGGATGGAATCCATGTACGCGTCGGCGATGCCGGTGAGCAGGTTGGTCGCCCCGGGGCCGCTGGTGGCCATGCAGACGCCGGTCCGGCCGCTGGCGCGGGCGTAACCGTTCGCGCCGAACGCGCCGCCCTGTTCGTGGCGGGGGAGAACGACCCGGATCGGGCTGCGGCTCAGCGCCTGGTGGAATTCGATGGACATGCCGCCCGGATAGGCGAACATCAAATCGACGCCCTGGCGCTCGAGGCAGCGGATCAGCAGCTCCGCGCCCTTGATCGGGGCGGTGGCGGACTGCGGGGCCGCGGCCGGTGCGGCGGCTTTGGAGCCGGAGTGGCGGCAGCCGCCACAATCCGCACGGCATGACGCCTTCTTGGGGGCGGCCGGTTTGGCTTTCGGTTTCGCGCTCATGGGCTGACCTTCTTGTTGCTGGGGTCGCGTTTTGCCGGAACATCCTGCATCGGAAAGAGTCCGGAAAGCCGCCACGCCTTCCGGCGCCGCCGTATGCCCCCGGGTTCCTTCCGTTTAGATAAACAGGGCGAGGTGATGCTCCGCGCCTTCCGCGGAACCGCCTCGCCGAAATAAACCCGCATAAAACCTAATGCGCGGAGCGCAAAAATCAACCGCGCGGAAACCGCGCCGGACTCGGCCGCCGGGCCCCGCCGCCGGGCCGGGCGGGTGCAGGACGCCGATGCGGCGCTAAATTAAACGCCTTTCACCATACGGGGAGTGCAGACATGGAACTTCCGCGGAGTTCGCTCCGGATGCTCAGCCGGGTCAAGCAGTGGCGGCACACGACGATGTTCGTGCTGCTCATGGGCGCGTTTTTCGGCAGCCTCGTCTGGAAGATGGGCGCGGCGAACATGACGCGCACCCTCACCACCACCGCCTACAGCCTGCTGATGGACACGGTCTTCTACACCATGGCCATCACCGTGCTCGCCGGCGCGGCCGGGCGCCTGACCGGCGAGTTCGGGCTCATGGGGCTGCTGAACAGCATCTTCTCGCGGCTGATGGGACCGCTCTACGGGCTCCCCGGCATCTCCGCCTTCGGCGCGGCCGCCACCTTCCTGTCGGACAACATGGCGGTCATCCCGTTCTCGCGCGACCGCGAGTTCATGAGCCATTTTACGCCGCGGCAGACCCCGCTGCTCTGCAACCTCGGCACCTCCTACGGCATGGGGCTGTTCGTCGTCACCGTCCTCGTCTCCCTCGGCTGGGGCAAGGAGGCGGTCATCGGCCTCGCCGCCGCGCTGCTCGGCAGCGTGGTGAGCGTCCGGCTCATGGCTTGGCTCGCCGCCCGCCAGGCGAAGGGGGACTGGACCCCGGAGCGCGCCGAGGTGCACACGGACGAGGCGACGGAGTCGGGCAGCAAACCGCGGAACAGCAAGCTGATCCATGCGGCGGAGGAGAAGGGGTTCGGCGAACGCTTCCTGGTGGCGACGCTGGAGGGCGGCAAGTACGGCGTCGAGATCGGCCTGAACATGGTCCCCGGCGTGCTCATCATCTGCACGGCCGTCATGCTGCTGACCAAGGGGATGCCGGCCGGTGGCTACTCGGGCGGCGCGTACGAGGGGATCGCCTTCATCCCCGCCATCGGAGCCAAGCTCCGGCCGGTGCTGGAACCGCTCTTCGGTTTCACCTCGAAGGAGGCGATCGCACTGCCGGTGACCGCCCTGGGGTCGGTCGGCGCGGCCGTCTCGCTGGCGCAGAGCTACACGAAATCGGGGATTCTGAGCGGCAACGAGGTCGCGGTCTTCGCGGCGTTCGGCATCCTCTGGAGCGGCTTCCTCAGCACGCACGTGGCGATCCTGGACATGCTCGGCTACCGCCGCCTGGTCGCCGCCGCCATCTGGAGCCACCTCGCCGCCGGCCTGGTCGCAGGAATCGTGGCGAACCTCCTCTACCACGCCCTCCGCTTCGCCGGCTGGGTGTAAGCTTCAGCCGCAGGATGTGCCGGCATCGGTACTTGGGGTCGGCGCGAAGCAACGCACCCTGCGGTGCCTCCGCGCGAGGCATTTTCTCCCGCAACTCCCCCAACTCCCCCGTCGCCTCACACCTTGGCGAGGCGGGTCCAACTGGTCATCGACCAGTCCGGTGCGAGGGCCATGGTCTTGGTCGTCGGGCGGACTCCGCACTTGTGCGCGAAGTAGGCGTGGAAGGCGAGGGTGGGGCTCAGTTCCGGGTGGAAGGTGGTGACGAGGGCGGCATCCGATTCGGCGGCGGCGATCTTCCCCTTCACCTCCAGCAGCGTGCGCACGCTCTTGCCGGTCCGCACGATGACCGGCGCGCGGATGAAGACCAGCGGCAGCGGCTCGGGCGCCAGTTCGGCGATTGAGACCAGGCAGTTGAAGCTGTCGAGCTGGCTGCCGTAGGCGTTGCGTTCGACCGTGATCTCCATCAGCTTCAGGATGCCCGTCTCGCCCACGATCTCATCGGCGAGCAGGATGGCGCCGGCGCAGGTGCCCCAGAGCTTCAGCCCGCGTTTGGCGGCGGCGCGGATGGCGTCGTCCATTTTCTCCATGGCAAGCAGACGGCGCAGGCAGGTGCTCTCGCCGCCGGGCAGGATCAGCCCCTTGAGCCCCTTCAGTTCCGTGGCGACCTTCACCCGGCGCGCGGGGATCCCCAGCCGCTGGAGATGGTCCAGATGCTCAAGCACGCCGCCCTGCAGATCCAAAATGCCGATCATGGAAGAAAATCCTTGTTTCCCGCGCAGAGACGCTGAGGCGCAGGGGTTAGGCTGAAAATATAGCGGGGAATTCGGGAAACGCAGCCCGGCTGAACGTTTCGGCATTCAGCTTGCGGTCCCCCTCCGCGCCCCTGCGCCTCTGCGCGAAATTTTGATTTTTACTTGCGGCGCACAGGGAAGACGGCGGCGGAGCCGGTTTCCGGGTCGCGGTGCATGCGCAGTTCGCAACCGAAGACCTCGCGGGCGGAGCCGCCGTTGAGCACGTCGTCCGGCTTGCCGTCGGCGGCGATGCGGCCGTCCTTCAGGAGGATCAGGCGCCGGCTGAAGTCCGCGGTGAGCCCGAGGTCGTGGCTGGTCATCAGCACGGTCACGCCGGTTTCGCGGTTGAGGCGCGAGACGAGTTCGAGGATGTCGAGCTTGTGCCGGATGTCGAGGTGCGCCGTCGCCTCGTCGAGCAGCAGGATCTGCGGCTCCTGCGCCAGCGCCATGGCGATCAGCGCGCGCTGTTTCTCGCCGCCGCTGAGTTCGCCGAAGATGCGGTCGCGGAAGGCGAGCGCGTCGGTCTGCGCCAGTGCGGACTCCGCGATTTCGCGGTCGCGCGCCGAGGGTGCGGTCCAGCGGTTCAGCACGCTCGTTCGCCCCATGAGCGCGAGTTCGCCGACGGTGAACGGCATCGGGCTTTCCAGCGCCTGCGGCACCACGCCGATCCGCCGCGCGCGCTCCGCCGCCCGCAGCCGTGCGAGTTCCGCGCCGAACAGCTTCACGCCGCCCGCGCGGCACGGCAGCAGGCCGGTCAGCACCCGGAAGAGCGTCGTCTTGCCCGCGCCGTTCGGCCCGAGCACGCCGACCATCTCCCCCGGCGCGACCGTCAGGCTGAACCCGTCCAGCACCGCATGCCCCGGGTAGCCGGCGGTGATGCGTTCGCAATGAATCGCTAGTCCGTTCATCGCCACCTCCCGCCCAGCCACGCATTGAAATCGGGGAGATGCCGTTCTCTCATCTCCCCGAACCCCTCTGGAGAGTGGCATAGCCACGGGTTGCTTTTCATCTCAGAGTTGCGGAGTCCGCAGGCGGATATGGCGCGTCCGGACTGGCAAAACGTAATCCGCCTGCGCACTCCGCAACTCTTGGCGTTAAATGAAACCGTGCCAGTGGCACCCTCCAGGGGGTTCAGGGGATGCGAGGACGGCATCCCCTGACATGCAATGTGCCGGAGGTGCGTCATGCAGGCCAGCCTCCTTTGCGTCCGCGGCGGAGCAGGAGGAGGAAGAACGGGCCGCCGACGAGGGAGGTGACGACGCCGACGGGGATTTCGCCGACGGCCGGCAGGGCGGAGCGCGCCAGCGCGTCGCAGAGCGCCAGGAACGCGCCGCCACAGAGCGCCGCCGCCGGCAGCAGCCGCCGGTGGTCCGCGCCGAAGAGGCTGCGCATGGCGTGCGGCACGACGAGGCCGACGAAGCCGATCAGCCCGGCGAGCCCGACCGCCGCGGCGGTCATCACCGTCGCCAGCACCAACCCCAGCACGATGGCGGTTTTGGTGCGGACGCCGAGGAAGTGCGCCATGTCGCGGCCGAGCGTCAGCGCGTTCAGTTCCGGCGCCAGCAGCCAGACGCCGAGCATGGCGGCGGCCATCGGCACCGCGCAGGCGGTGAGCAGCGCGGGGGATTCCGCCTGCAGGTTGCCCAGCATCCACCAGAGGACCGTGTGCATCCCCTGCGCCGGCGCGACGGAGATGCCGAACATCAGCAGGCTCGAGGCGACCGAGCTGACAATCACGCCGCTGAGGATCAGGCTGTAAACGGACGGCACGCCGTTGCGCGAGGCGAGCGCGTAGACGACGGCCAGCGTGGCCGCCGCGCCGACGAACGCGCACAGCGGCACCGCGGCCGCGCCCGCCAGCGCGCCGAACCCGCCGAGGATTGCCGCCGCCGCGCCGAGCGCGCCGCCGCTGCTGACCCCGAGCACGTACGGTTCGGCGAGCGGGTTGCGCAGCAGCGCCTGAAACACGGTTCCCGCGCAGGAGAGGCTGGCGCCGACGAGGAAGCCGGTGAGCACGCGCTGGAGCCGGAGGTCGAAAATCGCGCCGCCCGTGTCGGTGTGCAGGTCGGGCAACCCGAACCCCGAAGAGCCCGCCAGCAGGCAGAGCCCCAGCACCGCCGCCACCGCGGCGCACAGCATCGGCCACAGCCAGCGGCGGCGCGGCGCGGATGCCTGGGTTGGAGGAGAAACGAGGTTCATGTTCGGATGCACCCTTGCGGCCCCGTGCCTGCGGGAGATGAGGGGTGGTAATATAAGCCGCAGCTCTCATGAACGCTCAACTCTCGGCTTTCAACCCTCAATCTTCAGCGTTTTACGCAAGCCGCCCCAACGGGGCATCACACCATAGCCTGGAGCAACGCCCCAGGAAAACGAAGCCATAATGGTTTCAACCCGTGTCGAAGGCGGTTGGGGAGTTGAAGAGACGGAGTGCAATGCGGATGCTTCAAAAAATCCCTTGCTTGCGCAAGCGTCCCTACTACGGAAAATCACGTCTGGACTGTCGGCTATTGTGTCGATACGGTAGGGTTGGACGAGGAGAAGAAGGAACGCGAAGAAGAGCAAGAAAATGAGGGCCAATAACTGACCTTCGGACTGCAACAAAACCAGTAGCGGGACGACTTCTCCGCAGCCCCGCGGAAACAAACGGTACTGGGTGCGGGTCTTACCGCCTGCCAGCACAAGGAGCCCGCACCATGAACCCGTATTCACTACGCAGCCTTTTTTGTGCATTGACCCTCGCCGTCACCGCGCTTTCCGGCACCGTTGCCCATGCCGAGGACACGGGTACGGCCCCGGCGGCATCCACCACCGTCACACCGCCAGCCGCACCGGCGGAGGCGGCGCAGCGGCTGATTGGGCGGCTGCTGCCACAGCGGACGTCCGGGTTCGTCTGCGAGGTCATCCCGTCGACGGGCGACCGGGATTTGTTCGAGATTGAGGCGGTGAACGGAAAGATTGTGCTGCGCGGCAACCGTGCGGTTTCCATTGCGTCCGCCTTCCACCATTACCTCAAACATGTCGCGCGCTGCCATCTGTCCTGGTGCGGCGACCAGCTCGGTTTGCCCGACCCGCTGCCGGCACCGACGGCGAAAATCCGTCTTGAGAGCCCGTACCGCCACGGGTTCTGCTTCAACTACTGCACATTCAACTACACGATGGCCTGGTGGGACTGGCCGCGCTGGGAGCGCGAGATTGATTTCATGGCGGCGAACGGTGTGGACATGCCGCTGGCCATCATCGGGGCCGAAGAACTCTGGATGAACTTCCTCCAGCGCTTCGGCTACACGGGGGAGGAGGCCAAACGGTTCGTCTCCGGCCCCGGCTACACCGCCTGGTGGCTGATGGGCAACCTGGAGGGGCGTGGCGGTCCCGTGACCGATGAATGGATCCAGTCCCGCACGGCGCTGCAGCGCCGGATCGTGGGGCGCATGCGCGAACTTGGCATGCATCCGGTGCTGCCGGGGTTTGTCGGAATCGTCCCGACCGACCTTGCGCGCAAACGCCCCAGTGTCCGCCTCCTCGAGCAGGGATACTGGGGCGGCGACCAGCGGCCGGCCGTGCTACACCCGGACGACCCGCTTTTTGACGAGATGGGGCGTGCCTGGTACGAGGAACTGGAGAAGCTGTACGGCCGGACCGACGCCTTCGCGGGCGACCTTTTCCACGAGGGCGGAAAGACCCACGGGATCGATGTCGCGGCAATCGCCGGCAAGGTGCAGCGTCTGATGCTCGCGCACAACCCGCAGGCCGTCTGGACAATTCAGGGCTGGAGCGGCAACCCGCGCACCGACCTGCTGAAGGGGCTGAACAAGGAACACGCGCTCGTCATCGAACTCTGCAACGAGTTTTTCCGCAACTGGAAGGGTTCCGACGGTTTCCACGGGACCCCGTGGGTTTTCAGCACCGTCACCATCTACGGCGGGAACACGGCGCTGCACGGCCGCCTCCAGGCCGTCGCCGACAACCTCGGAGCCGCGCTGAAGAGCCTGACGCCACCCTGCGGCCTAGGTATGACCTGGGAGGGCATCGAGTCCAATCCGGTGGTCAACGATTTCCTGTGGGAGATGCGCTGGTGCCAGGCACCGCCGCCGCTGGAGGCGTGGGTCGAGGAGTACGCCGTCCGCCGCTACGGCGCCGACACGCCCGCCGTCCGCGAGGCCTGGCGGAAAATCTTGGGCACCGCCTACGGCGTCTATCCCGACCACCGGCGTCCGACCGAGTCGGTCTTCTGCGCGCGGCCGACGCTCGATGTGAGAAAGGCGTCGCCTTTCGCCGCCTCCATCACGGTGCATTACGACCAGCGTGAGTTCCGGGACGCCGTCCGGCTACTGCTCGCCGCCGCGCCACAATGCCGGAACAACCCGGCATACCGCTTCGACATGGTGGATCTGACGCGCCAGTTCATGGCCAATGCGGCACAGATTCCCTACCGGGAGATGACGGCCGCCTTCAAGCGCAAGGACAAGCCCGCCTTCGAGAAAGCCGCCGCCGAGTTCCTGACCATGCTTGACGACCAGGACCGCCTCCTCGGCTGCGACGCCATCTTCCTCCTCGGCCGGTGGCTCGATGATGCCTGGCGCCTCGGCCCGACTCCGGAGCAGGCGGCGCAGAACGAGCGGAACGCCCGGCTCCTCATCACCACTTGGATGCAGGAGCGCTCCGGCCTCGCCGACTACGCCTGGCGCGAGTGGAACGGCCTGCTCAGGCGCTTCTATCGTCCGCGCTGGGAGGCGTTCATCCTCGACCTCCGCAACCAGCTCAACGGCGCCAAGCCGGCCAGGCCCGACTATTACGCAATGGAGGCGGAATGGGCGGCGCGGGGCTGGGAGAAGGACGCCTACCCGACCCGGCCGCAGGGCGACCCCGCCGCGATTGCCGGCGAGCTCCTCGCCAAGTGGGGCCCGATGCTGGACGATGCCCGCCGCTACACCCCGCCAGGCGCCGGGCCTGGAGCTGGGAAAAAAGCCGAGTCCGCCACGGACGCCCGATGAGATTTCATCCACCCGCATATCTTTTTCCCAAGGTGCCATTGATTCTTCTGGCGTGACCCCTTATGATTCATTTCCTTGAGCGCGGGCATTGCGGCGGGACGCCGGACAAACAAACAGAGGAGCAGGATGAAGATGAAAGCGACATCGGCGGGGATTTTAGGGCTCGGGCTTTCGGTGTTCGCGGCGGGTACGGCGATGCCGCCGCTGACGGCCTGCGCGCAAACCCCCGCGCCGGATGCGGCGGCCGCAGCGCGGCATGACGCCGCCAAGGGCCGGCCCAATATCGTGTTCATCATGGCCGACGATCTGGGCTGGGGCGAGGTCGGCTGCTACGGCCAGAAGAAGATCCGCACCCCCAACATCGACCGGCTCGCCGCGCAGGGAATTTGCTTCTCCCGCGCCTATTCCGGCGCCCCGGTGTGCGCGCCGTCGCGCTGCGTGCTGATGACCGGCATGAACCTGTCGCGCGCGCCGATCCGCGGCAACCTGGAGCACGGCGAGGAGGGGCAGATCCCCCTGCCAGCCTCCTGTGCGACATGGGCCAGCATCGTCAAGGAAAACGCTGGCTATGTCAGTTGCGGCATCGGCAAGTGGGGGCTGGGCATGCCCGACAACGAAGGCAGCCCGCTGCGCCACGGTTTCCTCCATTTCTATGGCTACATGTGCCAGCGGATGGCGCACAGCTATTATCCCGCCTACCTGTGGAGCGATGACAAAAAGGTCACGCTGGACAACGGGCCGAAGGGGGTTCCCGGCCACGGCAAGGGCAGCGACTTCGCCAGGTTCCAGGGCAAAGATTATGCGCCGGACCGCATGATGGTCGAGGCAAAGGCTTGGCTCGACCAGCGCGCAGGGGACCGCAAGCCGTTCTTCCTCTACCTGCCGTTCATCGAGCCGCACGTCGCCCTGCAGCCGCCGCAGCGCATCGTGGAAAGCTATCCCAAGGAGTGGGACACCACGCCGTATCTGGGTGAAAAGAGCTACGCGCCCCACCCGCGGCCCCATGCCGCCTACGCCGCCATGATCACCTCGCTGGACGAGCATGTCGGCCAGGTCATGCAGTGGCTGGACGAGCACAAGATGGCGGACAACACCGTCGTCATCTTCACCAGCGACAACGGCGCGACGCACGATGTCGGCGGCGTGGACACCGTTTTTTTTGACAGCGTCGGCGGTCTGCGCGGGCGCAAGGGCAGCCTGCACGAGGGCGGCATGCGCGTCCCGTTCATCGTCCGCTGGCCCGGCCACACGCCGGCAAACACGAAGTGCGACGAGACCGTCGCCTTCCCCGACATGCTGCCGACGTTCTGTGACCTGACCGGCGTCGACGCGCCCAAGTGCGACGGCGTCTCCGTGCGCCCGCTCTTCGAAGGCCGGCCGCTCCCCGCCGCCCATCCGCCGGTCGTGTTCGACTACCCCGAGTACGGCGGCCAGCAGGCGGTGGTCGACGGCCGCTGGAAGCTGATCCGCAAGGGGCTGACCAAGGCCGGTCCCGACCACCCGACGCCGTGGGAGCTGTACGACATCGTTGCGGACCGGAATGAGACGACCGACCTGGCCGCCGCGAATCCCGGCGAGGTCAAGCGCCTCTCGGAGATCTTCCAGAGCCACCTCACGCCCAACGCGGACTTCCCGATGTACCCACCGACGAAGGCGAAGAAGACGCCGGCCAAGAAAGCCAAGTAATCGGATTCTCCACTTCTGATTTTCCGGTTTCCGCTTTTGAATGCGTGAGGCCGGGGCCGGTCTCATGGCGTCCGGCGGACTTTTTTCAAGCACCCCCAAAGAAGGCGGCGGACGTCAACGGCGTCCGCCGTTTTTTCGTCCGCGCCGGGCGTGCGACGCCTGCTTTGTGTTTTCGGGGAACTCGCCTTGCTGGGAAAGGGGTGTTTTCTCCAGGAACAAACAACCCCAGAAAGGGGTCGAAGCACTATCGTATGTCCCTTCACCGGACCGGGAGCCGACACATGACACACCAGATCCGCCGCACCGTGGCCGCACTCCTTATCCTGCCGGCCTGCGCAGCGGTTCTCTGCCTTGCCGCGCCCGCGGCGCGGGGTGCGGACACTGCGGTGCCCGCCGTCCCGGCCGCCCGGTCCGCGCAGCCGTTTGCGGAATCCGCCACCGCGCTCATCGCCCGCACCGTACCCGCGCCGCAGGCGGCGCTGTTCCGCTGCGAAGTGATTCCGGCCGCGGACGGCAAGGACGTGTACGAGATTGAGTCGTGCGGCGGCAAAATTGTCCTGCGCGGCAATTCCGGCGTGGCGCTCGCCTCCGCCTTCTACCACTACCTGAAGGAGTTCTGCCACTGCCACGTCTCCTGGAACGGCGACCAACTCAGCCTGCCCGCCGTTCTTCCCGCGGTGCCGCAGAAGATTCGCGTCGTGGCGCCGGTCGAGGTCAAGTTCGCCTACAACTACTGCACGCACGGCTACACGATGGCGTTCTGGGGCTGGTCGGAGTGGGAGCGCGAGCTGGACTGGCTGGCGCTGCACGGCATCAACATGGCGCTGATCATCGAGGGGCAGGAGGCGGTCTGGCAGAACACCTTCGCCCGCTTCGGCTACACGAAGGAGGAGGTCCGCAACTGGATCTGCTCGCCCGTGCATCAGCCGTGGCAGTACATGCAGAACATGGAGGGGGTCCTGCCGCCGTCCCAGGCGATCATCGACAAGCGGGTCGCGCTCGGCCAGAAGATCGTCCGTCGCTGCCGCGAGCTCGGCATCCGCCCCGTGCTCCAGGGGTTCTATGGCATGATCCCGTTCAAGTTCAAGGAGAAGTTCCCCGACGCGAAAATCGTCGCCCAGGGCGGCTGGGCCGGCAACAACCACCGGCCGGACATGCTGCACATCGCCGACCCGCGCTTCGTCCCCATCGCCACCGCCTTCCTCGAGGAGCAGCGGAAACTTTTTGGCGAGTGCCATCATTTCGCAGCCGACCCGTTCCATGAAGGCGGCCAGCCCGGCGATATGAACCGCGGCGCCGTGTACAAGGTCATCCAGGACGCCATCTTCACGTTCGACCCCAAGGCCACCGCGGTCAAGCAGTGCTGGCAGACCTCCAACAAGGAGATGTTCGACGCCGGCGACAAGTCCCGCTCCCTCGCGCTCGACCTCTGGTGCGACCACAGTCCGTTCTGGTCCCGCTGCAACGGCTACGACGGCACACCGTGGGTCTGGTGCCTGCTCCACAACTTCGGCGGCAACATCGGCATGGAGGGGAACCTGCCCCGCATGGCGAAGGATTTCGGCGGCGCGCTCGTCGACCCGAACCGCGGCAAACTCTCCGGCATCGCGCTGGTCCCGGAAGGCTCCAACCAGAACCCGGTCGTCTATGAGCTGATGACCGAGATGGGCTGGCGCGGCGCCCCGGCCGACATCCGCGCCTGGGTCGGCGACTACATCCTCGCCCGCTACGGCAGGGCCGACGCCCATGCCGGCAAAGCTTGGGAGCTGATGCTCCAGACCAACTACAGCCTCACCTCCAGGGAGGCGCCGTTCAGCAGCGTCATCACCGCCGCGCCGCGCCTCGACCCCAACATCCGCGGCCGCGCCTTCTGCTCCGGCAGCCGCGTGCCCTACGACAACCGCACGCTCGCCGAGGCCTGGGGCGAACTGCTCGCCGCCGCGCCCGGGCTCGGCCGGGCCGACACCTTCCGCTACGACCTCGCCGACGTCACCCGCCAGGTCCTCTGCAACCTCGCCCGCCCGATCTACGACCGGATGGCCGCCGCCTACCAGAAGCGCGACGCGGCGGCGTTCGCCCTGCACTCCAAACGGCTGCTCGGACTGATCCGCGACCTCGACCCGCTCCTCGCCACCCGCCGCGACTGGCTCATGGGCCGCTGGATCCGCAACGCCCGCGCCGGCGGCGACACGGCGGAGGACAAGAAATACCTCGAACAGTGCGCCCGTCTCCTGCTCACCACCTGGATGCCCGACCCCAACACCAACCTCACCGACTACGCCAGCCGCGAATGGCAGGGGCTCACCGGCGAGTATTATTTCCGCCGCTGGGAACTGTTCGTCACCGCGCTCGCCGACGACCTTGCCGGGAAGCAGACGTTCAACCAGGGCGCGGCCAACAAGGCCCGCACCGCCTTCGAGGTGTCCTGGATCAACGGCCAGTCCAAGCTCCCCGACCAGCCAGTCGGCGACACCATCGCCATCTCCAAGGCATTGCGCGCCAAATATCTGTCGCTCTTCGACGAGCTCTACGGCGCGCCCCCCGTCAAGCCGGCCCGGGAATGGGTCGTCGGCTGCTGGGAATACGCCGCCGAAGGCTCCACGCACCTGCGCGAGTTCCGCGCCGACGGCACCATCCAGGCCTACCGCAAGGACGGCGTGAAGATCAACTGGTTCGACGGCTTCCGCTGGCGCATCGACGGCCTCAAGATCATCGCCGAACGCCAGGCCGACGGCAAGGTCGTCACCTTCACCATGCCCGACAAGGACACCCTCGAGTTCGCCTCCGAGGGATTCGGCAACGCCAAACGGGTCCCCACCCCCGCGCCGTGAACCGGCGCAGGATTTCCGCCGACGCGGCTCATCCCCGCAGCGCGGCGCGGAGTTCGCACTCCGTAACCGGGCCGGGGCGCAGGACCTTCAGCTCCGGGCCGGTGATCTCCGCGACGGTCGAGGCGGCGGCGTCCGCGATCGGGCCGCCGTCCACCAGGATGCCGGGGCATCCGTCGAGCCGCGCGACGGCGGACTCCGCGTCGGTGCCGGGCGGTTCGCCGGAGAGGTTCGCGCTGGTGGCGGCGAGCGGTGCGCCCAGCTCCAGCAGCAGCGCCTGCATGAAGGGGTGGTCGGGGATGCGCAGGCCGACGGTGTCGGGAGCCGTTGCGTGTTGCGGGTTGCCTGTTGCGGGTTGCGTGTTTCCTGCACAGACCACGGTCAGCGCGCCGGGCCAGAATTTGGCGGCCAGCTTTTCCAGGCGCGGGTCGGCCCGCACGCCGGCGCGGTGCGCCATGGCGGTGTCCGCGGCCAGCATCTGCAGGCGCTTGTCGGCCGGTCGGCGCTTGAGTTCATAGATCCGCTGCCGCCCCGCGGGATTGTCCCACAGCGCGACCAGGCCGTAGACCGTCTCGGTCGGCACCGCCGCGACGCCCCCGGCGCGCAGCACCTCCGCGCAGGCCTTCACGGCGGCGGCGACAGATTCGGCATTCAAGTCTATTTTTCGCACTGCACCCTTCCCCGCCTGAAACGCGTACCCGCATTTGCCGACGCTGGATTGCTGAATCGTTATAAAGTTGATATACTATGGATTGCGGCTTGCATGTGGCAAGCCCGAACAACGAAGGAGCCACGCCATGTGGAATTATACCGAAAAAGTGATGGATCATTTCCTCAACCCGCGCAATGTGGGCGAGATTGCCAACGCCGACGGCATCGGCGAGGTGGGCAGCATCGTCTGCGGCGACGCGATGAAGCTGTACATCAAGCTGGACGCGAAGAAGGAGCGCATCGCCGAAGCCAAGTTCCAGACGTTCGGCTGCGCCAGCGCCATCGCCAGCGCCTCCGCGCTCACCGAGATGGTCAAGGGCAAGACGGTCGCCGAGGCGGAGAAGCTGACGAACCAGGACATCGCGCATTTCCTCGGCGAGCTGCCGGAGGAGAAGATGCACTGCTCCGTGATGGGGATGGAGGCGATGCAGGCCGCGCTGGCGAACTGCCGCGGGCTTCCCGCGCCGGCCGTCTGCGACCACAGCCACAATCCGCACGCCGCGCCGGACCCGCAGCTGGACCGCGTCGTCTGCCACTGCTTCCAGGTGACGGAACGCAAGATCCGCGAGGTGGTGGAGATGAACAACCTGCAGACCGTCGAGCAGGTCACGCACTACACCAAGGCCGGCGGCGGCTGCGGCGGCTGCCGGGAGGAGATTGACGAGATCATCAAGGCGGTCCACGGGGAGGCGAAGAAGAAGCAGGCTGCGGCCGACCAGCCGCAGTCCCCGAAGATGACGAACCTCCAGCGCATCACGCTGATCCAGAAGACGTTCGACACGGAGATCCGCGGCGCGCTGCAGGCCGACGGCGGAGATGTGGAGCTGCTGGACATCGACGGCGACACGGTCACCGTGAAGCTGGTCGGCCGCTGCTCCGGCTGCGCCTCCGCGCACCACACGCTGAAGAACTGGATCGAGGCCAAGCTCCGCGAGAAAGTCGGCCCGTCAATCAACGTCGTCGAAGGGAAGTGAGGAACGGGGAGGAAGCCGGGAAATCCAAGGAATCCGGGGAAGCCGGCGCCCCTTTCGACGCCATCGGTGCTATCGGCGCTATCGACGCCATCGACGATAACTTCGACAAGCTTCCCCAGCCCCTTTCCCCAGCGCAAGCGCAACTTCCCCACTAACTTCCCATCAACACTTCCCTCAACTCGTGGTCTTGCACTTCCCCCCCCACCCCCCAACACCCGCCATGCCCACCGCCCCTCCAACCCAGGCCGAGCTCGCCGAGATGATGCGCGTCAAGCGCAAGTTTCTGCGCGGGCGCAGCCTTGCGCTCACGATTCCGGAGCGGATGCGGGAGTTCCGGCGGTTGCAGCAAAGGAGCCTGGACATCCTTCAGGGCAACCCCGCGGGTTACGCGCGGTTCCTGCGCCGCAACCTGGCCCAGCGGGCGATCACGCCTCCGCCCGGAGTTGAAATCCCGGAGCGGTGCGGCGAAATCCGGGAGGTCGGCGATGTCGTTCCGGACGACGCCTGCCGGGCCTTGCTCCGGCACCGGGTGCCGTTTGTCGTCATCGGTGCATTGGCGGTGAACGCCCACGGCCACATCCGGGCCACGGAGGATTCCGATGTCGTCTTCCGGCGCACGCCGGAAAGCGAGAAAGCGCTGCTGGCGGCGCTTCAGGAACTGAGCGCCTGCTGGGTCATGGCCGACAAGGCGGAACCCGGCGGCGTCCGGCTGGTGCCCGTCACGGCATCCTATGTCGCGCACATGAACATGATGATGCTCATGACGGACGCGGGTTTATTGGATTTGTTCGATTACATCCCCGGCTTTCCGGACGAGCCGGTGGATTCCCTGTTCGCGGACTGCGAACTCAGCAACGGCGTGAGGTATGTCTCGCTCCGCTGGCTCCGGAAAATGAAACAGGCTGCCGGTCGTCCTTTGGACTTGACCGACTTGGAACGATTGGAAGGCACACCATGAGCACTGACACGGTCATCTATGTTGACAACAACTCCACGACGCGGGTCGCGCCGGAGGTGGTGGAGGCGATGCTGCCGTACCTGAACACGTGGTACGGGAACCCGTCGAGCCCGCACGCATTCGGCGAGGTTTCGCGCAAGGCGGTCGAGAAGGCGCGCGGGCAGGTGGCGGCGCTGCTGGGCGCGCTGCCGGAGGAGATTATCTTCACCGGCTGCGGCACGGAATCGGACAACGCGGCGATTTTGAGCGCGCTGGAGAACGACGTCAAGCGGCGCAAGATCGTCACCACCGCCGTCGAGCATCCGGCGATCCTCAGCCTGTGCAAGGTGTTGCAGCAGCGCGGGTACCACATCGACTACGTCCCGGTGGACACGAAGGGGCGGCTGAACCTGGAGCATTTCCGGCAGATCGTCTCGGAGGAGACCGCCATCGTCTCGGTCATGTGGGCCAACAACGAGAGCGGCAACCTCTACCCGGTGCAGGAGATTGCGGAGATCGCGCATGCGAAGGGCGCGCTGTTCCACACCGACGCCGTGCAGGCGGTCGGCAAGATTCCGGTCAACCTGAAGGACGGCCGGATCGACTTCCTCTCGATGAGCGGGCACAAGCTGCATGCGCCGAAGGGCGTCGGCGTGCTCTACCGGCGCAAGGGCGTGAAGTTCAACCAGTTCGTCATCGGCGGGCACCAGGAGCACGGGCTGCGGGCGGGCACGGAGAACGTCCCCGGCATCGTCGGGCTCGGCCGCGCCGCGGAGCTGGCGGAGCAGTTCCTCTACGAGGAGCAGACGAAGGTGCGGGCGCTGCGCGACCACCTGGAGGCGCGTCTGCTGGCGCTCTGCCCGGATCCGCTGGTCAACGGCGACCCGGAACACCGGCTGCCGAACACCGCGAACATCAGCTTCAAGTACATCGAAGGCGAGTCGATCCTGATGCTGATCAACCAGTTCGGCATCTGCGCCTCCTCCGGCTCCGCCTGCACCTCCGGCTCGCTGGAGCCCTCGCACGTGCTGCGGGCGATGAGCGTGCCGCAGATTGCCATCCACGGCAGCATCCGCTTCAGCCTCTGCCGCTACAACACGCGGCAGGAGATCGACACCATCATCGAGAAGCTGCCGCCGGTCATTAAACGCCTGCGCGAAATCTCGCCGTACGGCCGGTGACGCAACGGAAACCCGCGTTCCAGAAGGGACACGGGTCGCGGAACGGCGTCCGCGTGATACATTTTTCAACGGTTCCCCTGCGCACGGCTCCGTGAGCTCCGTGCCTTCGCGATGGACATTTTTTTGGAGGAAGAACCGACGATGAAGAACGCCAAAGTCGCCCTGTTGATGGGCAGCAAGAACGACCTGCCGAAGCTCCAGCCGGCGATCGACACGCTCGCGCAGTTCGGCGTGCCGCTGACGGTGCGCGTGATGTCCGCCCACCGCACGCCGGCGACGGTTGCGGAGTTCGCGACGAACGCGCGGGCGGCCGGCCTGCGGGTGATGATCGCGGCGGCTGGCGGCGCGGCGCACCTGGCGGGCGTCGTCGCGGCGCACACCACGCTGCCGGTGATCGGCATCCCGGTCGAGGGCGGCGCGCTCAACGGCCTGGACGCTCTTCTCTCCACGGTGCAGATGCCGGGCGGCATCGCGGTGGCGACGGTCGGCATCGGCTCCGGCGGTGCGATGAACGCGGGGCTTCTCGCGGTGCAGATCCTGGCCCTTTCCGACCCGGAGCTGGCGGTGAAATTCGACAAGTTCCGCGCCGACCAGCGCGAAAAGGTCGCCAAGGCCGACTCCGACGTCGTGGCGCTCGACCAGTTCCGCTGACGCCGCGGCGCGGAATCCGCAAGCGCCGCGCCCCAACCCGAAACGCGCCCCCCGAGAATCGGAACCCCGGATGAACCGGTTGGCCGCCATCCTCATGACGTTCCTGCTGGCGTTGCCGCTCCGCGCGGCGCCGCCGTCGCCGCAGAAGGTGGCGGTGGCGGGCGACGAACAACAGCGCAAGTCCGTCGAGGCGGTCGTCGCGGCGGGCGCGCAGCTCATCGGCACGGCGTTCCGGGAGCCGCTGACGCCGCCCGTGGCGACGATCACGGTGCGCTTCCGCCCCGCGGACAAGACCGCCCCGCCGCCGGCCGCCGCGCTGGCGCCCTCGCCGCTGGATCTCGAGTTCCCGGACAATCCGCCGGTGATGACCGCCACGCACCGGCTGCTCGGGCGGCTGCTCGAACGGCGGGCGCTGGAGATCCAGACGGCAGCCGACAAGGCGGGCAGTCTGGAATGGCTCGCGGCGGCGCTCACCCACCGGCTGTGGGAGGGGGGGGCGGCTCACGCCGTGCCCGCCACCTTCCCGGGCGGGGGCGTCCCGGACCTGAAGGGGCTCCTCGAAAACCCCGTGCCGCCGGACGATCCACTGCTCTATCCGCTCTACGCCCGGAGCTGCGACGCGCTCCTCGCCGTCCTGGAATCGCAACAGACGGCCGGCGAAAGCCGCATCCTCCGCATTTTCGAACTGGAGGCGGCCGGACGGGCGCCGTCCGAAGCGATCCGGATTGTGATGCTCGATCATTTCGCAGCAAAGGAGCAGCTGCAGGAGTGGTTCCGGCGCAGCGCCGACCAGTTCAAGGCGGGGCGTCCGCCGGCCAAGCTCACGCTCGGCGGGATCCAGGAGCGCATCGCCGTCCTTGACACCGCACTACAGGCGTCAGAAACCCCGGTTTCCGCCCCGGCCCCGGCCGGTGCGCCGTTGACGGCGGTTGTCGGCCCCGGGCGCCAGGACGTACCGTTCCTTCCGGCCGCGCCGGAAAGCGGACGGACGGCGGAGGCCGCGGTTCCGGCAGCCCCCGGTATGGACGCCATCTGCGGGTTCTACAACACCCTGGTCGCGCTTCGCAGTTCCGCGCCGATCCTGCTGCACGCGCCGCTCCAAGAGTACGTCCTCGCCGTCGACGCGCTCCGGGACGGGAACCGGAGCCGCATGCGGCGTCTCTCCGCCAAGGCGCGCTCGGAGTTTGCCGACGCCGTCCGCCGCCAGCAGGAGATCACCGCGCTACTCGACGGGCTTGAGCAGGAGACCGGCCTGGTGGTGGCGGGAAGCGAGCTCCATCAGCTCGCCCTGGAAATCGCACGGGAAAGCCGTCTGCGCCGTCGTGCGCTCGCGCCCGAGCTCAACGACTGGCTCGACAAGCTCGAGCAGGAGTCCGCCGCCGTGACGCCGTGACGCTCACGGTTTCGCCGCCGCCGGCACCGCCGCGCCGCGCAGAAAGACGTTGCGGAAAATGGCTTCGCCAGCCGCGCCATAGGCGTAGAGCTTGAGGAGGATGTGCGTCGGCCGGTTTCTCTCCGGGAGTTTGGCCAGGTTCACCGTCCGCGCCTGCGGCGACCAGACACCCGGGCCGCACTTCGGGAAAAGGGTCGCGCGCCAGCAGCGGACATAGCCGGGGTACTGGTCGTTGCCGGACTCCTTCTGGGACGGATCGGCCCGGTAGCCTTCAGCGAAGAGGATGACCGACGGGCCGCGGACCATGACCTCCGCGCCGAACTCGCAGGCCGGCACGGCGCCCACCGCCATCAGCGGCGTCACCGCCTTCACGCCCTGCGATTCGGCCACGGCCCTGGAGAGGGAGAATTTCAGCGCCTTCGCGCCGGCCGTCGCGCCGGGAACGTCCGCCACGGAGACCGCCGCCTGGTTTTTGGCGTACTTCGTCTCGTTCGCCCCGGGGAAGACGGCGGTCCACGCCTCCAGCCCCGTTGCGAAATCGCCGTTCTTCACCAGATTGCCGCCGGCCTTCTGTTCCACCGGCCCCATCAGGAGCGGTGCCAGAAGGCAGACCGCCGCAGCAAGCATCCATTTCCGCATGTGAACATCCCTCCGCGTTCCGGAAGCGCCGGACGCCTGAGCATAACATACTCACGTGTTGCCGTTTATTTTGTGCTTAAATCCAAGTTTGTTTTGTTGTAACTTTCATTCATAACATATTGCCATCAAACGGCTTTTCCGTCGGCTTCAAAACATCCGCCTTGAATGAACTGGCTGCGCAAGCTCCGTTTGGACACGGGTTGCGAAGGCGCCGCCGCACAGCCATATTGTCGAATAGGCGGCGGGCTCCCGCACCGGCGGGGGCGGGCAACGGATCTTTCTCTCCAAGGGGCGACTATGCGCACGGCGGTGGTGCGGTCGCCGCCGAGGCCAAGCTTACTCTTTATGAAAAACGCCAAGACATTCATCATTGCCGCCTGCGTCGCGCTTGTCGCGGGTTGCATGAGTTTGCCCAAGACAAGGGATGCGTCGGCCTGTCCGTTTCGCTTGGACTATGTCGTCAGCATGAAAGCCGCCGGGGAATTCATTTCGGTTACCGTTACGCATGTCATCGTCAATCAATCCCAGGCCGACGTGACTGTTTGTAAGCTGCATGAGAGCTTCGGTTACGACTGGAATCCCAATCTGGACTTGCCGCAAGCAAAGCCGGAGCCGGAGGAGGGGGTTTTTGAATTTCACGAGGCCGAAATCGGCGGCGGTCTTATCTGCGGTGTGTTTGGAATGAAGACGATGCGCAATCAGTTCGCGGTTGTGCGGCCAGACCAAAGACTCGTCCTGGGGCCACACAGCTTTGATATCTCCACGAAAACCAAGGCGCTGACGTATCAGGCTTGGATTCACCCCGGCAGGGATGGCCACCAATTCAACCTCCATGCATGGACTGGAAATATTGAGGGATCATCCATAACCATTCCCGTGGGCATTGTGAAAATAGACAAACTCCCAGAAAAGAAGAATTGACGCGACCATGAAAGAACAGGATTTTCCGGTGACGGCGGCGGTGCGGGTGCTGCGGCAGAAGAAGGCGGCGTACACGCCGCATCTGTTCGGCTATGAGGAGCGCGGCGGGACGCGGCATTCGGCGGAGTGCCTGGGCGTGCCGGAGCACCAGGTGGTCAAGACGCTGGTGATGGAGGACGAGAACCGCAAGCCGCTGATCGTGCTGATGCACGGCGACTGCGAGGTTTCGGTGAAGAACCTGGCGCGGGAGCTGGGGGTCAAACGCATCCAGCCGTGCGAGGTGCCGGTGGCGCAGAAGCACAGCGGCTACCAGGTCGGCGGCACCAGTCCGTTCGGCACGCTCAAGGCGATGCCGGTCTATGCGGAGAAGACGATCTTCGGCCTGGAGCGGATCTACATCAACGGCGGCAAGCGCGGCTTCCTGGTCGGGATCGCGCCGGCGGTGCTGAAGGAGCTGCTGCCGGTGCGCGAGGTGAACGTCGCGCTGCCGCAGGGGTAGCGCGGCGGTCACACGATGTGCTGGAAGAGCAGGTGCGCGGCGGCGCCGAAGACGGTGGCGGTGAGGAGCATGATGGCGACACTCTTGAGGGTGTCCTTCCAGCCGAGCTCGTTGAACAGCACGATGAAGGTGGCGACGCAGGGGAAGGTCAGGGAGAGCAGCACGCAGGCGGTCATGAGCTGCGGCAGGCTCAGCCCGAGCGGCGCGAGCATGCCGGCGGCGACATCCTTGCGCAGGAACCCCATGATGATCGGGAGGATGGCGTTTTCGGGCAGCCCCCAGAGGCCGTGTACGACGGGTGCCAGGACGCGCGAAACGGACTCGAAGGCGTGGAAATAGTCGAGCACGTTCATCAGCAGGATGCCGCCGAGGATGAGCGGGGTCGCCTCCAGCAGGAACCCTTTCGCGTTGTGGTAGAGCTTGTGCGCGACGAGGCGCGCCCGCGGCCGGCGGTACGGCGGGATTTCCAGGATCAGCTCCGGCAGGAAGCCGCGCATCCCCCATTTCAGGCAGTGGCCGAGGATGACGATGACGGCGGCGAGGAAGAGGTACACGGCGGCGACCGGCCAGATCCCATGCTGGCCGGCGAGCTTGAAGATCATCGCCTGGAGCGAGACGCAGGGGATGCCGATGGTGATGAGGGTGCTGGCGACGAAGCGCTGCTGGCGCGTCTCCAGCGAGCGCGTGGCCAGGATCCCCGGCACGTTGCAGCCGAAACCGAGCAGGATCGGGATCACGCTGAACCCGTGCAGCCCCAGCCGGTGCATGAAGCTGTCGAGCACGACGCCGAGGCGCGGCAGGTAGCCGATGTCCTCCAGCAGCGAGAGCGCTAGGTAGAACGCCAGCAGGTACGGCAGCACGACCGCCAGCTCGACGTAGAAGCCGGTGGTCAGCATCCCCATGCTCTGCTCGAAGTCGATCTTCCCGCCGATCGGCGCGCCGACCAGCAGGTGCTGGAGGAACGGCGCGGCTTCGAGCTTGGACGAAAGCTTCTCCATCAGCGGCAGGTACAGGTGGGTGAACGCCGGGTCGAGCACACCGTTGATCAGCCCCTCGCCGACGGTGCGGATGAAGGCGAACACGGCGGCCATCACCGCGACGGCGAAGACCAGCCCGTACACCGGATGCACGGAGACGTCCTGGAGCCGTTCCAGGAAGGTGTGCCGCCGGTGGCGCAGCGTCTGGACGCGGGCGAGGATCTCGCCGGTGTCGGCCCATTTCTCCTTCGGCGCGTGCGGCCGGATGCGGGGGAACCCCTCGCCGGCGTCAAGCCGTTTCGCGGAGTCCGCAAGGGTGTGCATGAGTTTGGCGACGCCGTCGCTGCTGACTGCCACGGTCGGGATGACGCGGACGCGGAGCAGGGCGGCGAGCCCCTCCGCGTCGATGGAAATCCCCTTGTGCTCCGCGTCGTCGAACATGTTGAGGACGACGACGAGCGGCTTGCCCCGCTCCAGCAGCTGCATGGTCAGGAACAGGTTGCGCTCCAGGTTGGTGGCGTCGAGGACGTTGACGATGAGGTCCCCCTCGTCCACCAGCTCCGCGGCGACGCGTTCGGCCTCGTTGGCGTGCTCGAGCGAGTAGGTGCCCGGCGTGTCCACGATCCCGACCTTCTCCCCGCCGGGGAGGAGCGCGTGGCCGTGCTTGAACGTCACCGTCGTCCCGGCGTAGTTCGAAATTGTCGTGTGGATGCCGGTGATCCGGGTGAAGAGCGCGGACTTGCCGACGTTAGGGTTGCCGATGAGGACCAGTTTTTTCATGGCGGTCAGACCGGGGCGACGCGGATGTGGCCGGCCATCGCGTGGCCGAGGGCCAGGTCGGTGCCGTTGACGCGGACGACGACGGGGCCCTTGAAGAACTGCCCGCTAATTTTGCGGACGACCCGCCCTTCCGAAAGGCCGAGGCAGTGCAGGCGCCGCCGCGTCGCGCCGTCCGGCGGCAGCGCGGCGACCCGGTAGTCGGTGCGCAACTTGCAGGTGGCGAGGGTGAAGTCGGCGTCCGCCGCATCCTCCGTCTTGTTTTCCGCGTTTTCCTTCATGTTAGGCAAATCTAACATTTCTTTCCGGAAATGCCAGCCGGGGGGCGGAAAACGTTGCGTGTTGCATGTTGCGAGTTGCGTGTTGAGGGGGCGTTTCCGGCGGGCGCTCTGCGGCTCTGCGGGAAAACAGCCCGCGCCGTTTCCGCGGCCGGATCTTTTGCGGATTTCGCCCGCGGCATTTGTCATTGGCGCATCTTCCGTTAGGGTATCGGGACTTGCAGTCACGGCGGGGTTGAAGGAAACGGCGGGTCCGGCGGATCCGCGGGGGAGCGGCGGCAGATGGCGCGTGCGGCCAGTTCATCCAGCATGGAGGATTACCTGGAGGCGATCTACGCCGTCATCCAGGAGAAGCAGGCGGTGCGCAGCAAGGAAATTGCCGGGCGCCTCGGCGTGCGGGCCGCATCGGTGACGGGGGCGCTGCGGCAGCTTTCGGCGAAGGGGCTTGTGTGCTACGAGCCGTACGGTGAGATCACGCTCACCGCCGGGGGCGAGGCGCTGGCGCGGGACGTTGTGGAGCGGCACCGGCTCCTGCACGATTTTTTCTTCGGCGTCCTCGGACTTTCGGAGGCGGAAGCGGATCCGGCGGCGTGCCGGGTCGAGCATGCGCTGACGCCGGAGCTTCGGGAGCGGCTGGCGGCTTTTGTGCGGTTCCTGGACGCGTGTCCCGGCGAGGGGCAGGGGAAGTGGCGGGCAAATTTCCGTTATTTCCTGAAGAACGGCCGGCTTCCGCGCTCCTGTTCGCGCTGTCCAGGCGGTGCCGGCGGGGCGTGAGTCAAAGCGGTTTGACTTTCCCGATTTCCGGTTCATGTTACCCCACTTAGTTTTTTGAATTTCAAACCAGCAAGGAAGTCCTATGCCGACGACAAAATCCGCCGCCAAGCGTCTCCGCAGCAGCGCCAAGCGCAAGCTGCGCAACCAGGTCCGCAAGTCCCTCAACCGCACCGCTGAAAAGAAGTTCATGGCGCTGGTCGAGGCGAACAACGCCGAAGGCGCCACGGCGGCGCTGGCCGACTGCTTCTCGGCGCTGGACCGTGCGGCCAAGGAAGGCACGATCCACACGAACAAGGCGGACCGCAAGAAGGCGCGCCTGACGGTCAAGCTGAAGGCTCTTGCCGCAGCGAAGTGACGTTCCGCGCCGGCGTCCGCCTGTGGCGGATCCGGACACGGTTTTGACGGAAGGTGCAACAGATCTGGTTGCGCCTTCCTTTGTTTTTTCCGGGAACCGGCGCCTCCGCTGACGAGGTGGAAGCCGGGACCGGGGCGGGAGGCCGGGCGGTCCGGCGTTCATCATGGGCGTTTTGTTTGACAGCCATGCGCACACTTCGTGCCTGAGTTACTGCTGCGATCCGGAAATCACGCCGGAGACGTACCGGCAGGCGCTCCGGGAGCATCCGGAGCTGGCCGGCGTGGCCATCACGAACCACGGGTTCGCCACCTATTTCCCCCTGGAGACGGCCTGGGCCGCGGAGTTCATGCAGAACCCGGGGATGTTCGACCGCCACCTGGATTTCGGCAACCGCCGGCTGGAAAAGCACCTCCAGGAGGTCGAACCCCTGCTGGCCGAAGGAATCTACACCGGCTTCGAGGTGGAGATGATGGCGGACGGGCGGCTGACGCTGGATCCGGCGTTCCGCGGCCGGCTGGACGTGCTGATCGGCAGCGTGCATTTCATGCCGGGGTTCGAGCCCGGATCGGCCGGGCTCCAGGAGGCCTGGTGGGCGCACACGGAACGGCTTCTTGATTCGGGGATTGACGTGCTGGGGCATCCGTTCCGCTGGCTGGCGCGCAACGGGCGGGTGGAGGTGACGGAGGAGATGATCCGTCGCCTGGTGCGAATGGCGAAGGCCGCCGGCGTGGCACTGGAGCTGAACTCGCACATGCGCATCCCCGGCGACGTGCTGCTCCTGCGGGAATGCATGGAGGCCGGGGTGCCGGTGACGCTGGCGACCGACTCGCACAGTCTGGCGGAGATTGCGGACCTGGGCTATCCGCTGTCGGTGGTCGGGGCGGCGGGGCTGACGCTGGCACAGCTGCCGGTCTGGCTGCCGCGGCGCTTCCGGCTTCGCGGCGCGGCGGCGGAGCCGGCTGGCGGCTGCTGTTCCAGCGGTTATGTTGACGGTGGAACGTGAGCAGGGAGGATGCGATGGCCGGAACGACGGATCAAGAAGCGGCGCCGATGCGGGCGATGGTGGATTTTGCGTGCCTGGACGACGACTGCAAGGCGGCGGTGTTCTTCAACCTCATGGAGGTAAAGGGCGCGGGCGATCCGGTCATCTGCGCGCAGTGCCACCGCGAATACCATCTGGACGCGTCGTTCCTCGGCAAGCTCCAGCGCCTGCGGAAGCTGGTGCTGACGGTGCAGGAGGCGGCGGACCTGCTGGGGGATGTGAACGTGGCGGTGACCACGCCACAGGGCGAGGTGAAGATTCCGTACTGGCTGATGCTGACGCGGTTGAACACGATCATCACGCTGGACTTGGGCGGGCGCAAGGTGGATTTCAATTTCCGCGTCGAGCCGCTGAACCAGCAGACCTTTCGCTGAGCGGATGGGCACGGAGTTTCCCGTGGGTGGCGGCGCCGCCGGAATCGATGCAAAAAAAGCGGACGCCGGCGGCATGGGGGCGGTTGCAAAGCCGCGCAAGCCGGACCATAGTACGGCGAGCGTCCGTGTTTGCCGGAGATTATAACGACCTGCGCCGTCCGGCGCGTCCGGCGGCGGGGAATGTGAACAACGGGTGTGGGCTGAACATGTTTGGTCGGGAGACAAAGGTGGAACGGACCATCACGATTGTCAACAAGCTGGGGATTCACGCCCGCCCGGCCTCTCTTTTTGTGCAGACGGCGAGCCGGTTCGGCTCGGAGATCCAGGTCAAGAAGGACAAGCAGGTGATTGACGGGAAGAGCATTCTCGGCCTGTTGATGCTGGCCGCGGGGCAGGGGACGGCGTTGACCGTCTCCGCCAAGGGGCCTGATGCGGTGGAGGCTTTGGACGCGATTGAGCGACTCATCGGCGGCAAATTTGGGGAAGAGTAAGCCCTCCCGGGCGCCGGTGGCCGGCGAGACCATCAACGGCCTCGGCGTGTCGGCGGGGATTGCCATCGGCCAGATTCTGATCATCGGCCGGGCGGACCCGAAGCCGGTGGAGCAGTTCATCCACGAAAATGCGCTGGATGCGGAGTGCGCCCGTTTCCGCGCGGCGCGGGATCTTTCCGTCCGCCAGATCGAGGAGCTGCGCCGCCGCGTGGCCGAAGTCTTGGGCGAAAAGGACGCGGGCGTCTTCGACGCGCATCTGATGATCATCGGCGACCTTTCCGTGGCCACCGAGACCGAGCAGCTCATCCGCTCCCGCCGCTGCAACGCGGACTTCGCGTTCGACCAGGTGCTGGGGCGCTACCTGAAGATGCTCCAGCAGGTCGAGGACCCCTATTTCCGCGACCGGCAGTCGGACATCCGCGACATCGCCTCCCGCGTGATCCGCAACATCCAGGGCGAGACGGCGACCGACCTGGCCAGCCTCTCCGAACCGCGCATCGTGCTGGCGCACGACCTTCCACCCTCCGAAACCGCCTCCATGCACAAGGGCAGCGTGATCGGGTTCGCCACGGTCATCGGCAGCCGCACCTCGCACACCGCGATCATGGCGCGCTCCCTCGGCATCCCGGCGCTGGTCGGCATCCCGGAGGACCTCGACGGCGCGAAGAATGGCGACATGGCGATTCTCGATGGCTACCGCGGCCAGATCATCCTCCGCCCGACGGAGGAGCAGATCGGGGCGTTCCGGGAGCGGCAGCGGGCGCAGGAGGAATGGATCCGCAGCGTCGTCGCCGAGTCGGAACTGGCGGCCGAGACGCTCGACGGCTTCCGCGTCCAGCTCGCGGCGAACATCGGGCTGCCGGACGAGGTGGCGGAGATCCGGCGCAGCCACGGCGTCGGCGTCGGCCTCTTCCGTTCGGAATACCTTTTTATCAACCAGCAGGTGCTGCCGGACGAGGAGAAGCAGTACGAGGCCTACCGGCGCGTCGCGGAGGAGATTTATCCGCAGTCGGTGATCGTGCGCACGCTGGACATCGGCGGCGACAAGTTCCTCTCGCACCTGAACCTTCCAGGCGAGCTGAACCCGTTCCTCGGCATCCGCGCCATCCGCTTCTGCCTCACGCAGCCGGAACTGTTCCTCACGCAGCTTCGCGCCATCCTGCGGGCCAGCGCCCACGGCAAGGTGCGCATCCTCTTCCCGATGATCGCGACGGTGGAGGAGATCCGCCAGGCGATGGAGATGCTGAAGAAGGCGCGCAAGCAGCTCGACGAGCGCGGCGTCCCCTACAACCGGCATATGGACGTCGGCATCATGATCGAGGTCCCCTCCGCCGCCATGCTGGCCGACCGGCTGGCGGAGCATGTGGATTTCTTCAGCATCGGCACGAACGACCTGATCCAGTACGCGATGGCGGCCGACCGCTCCAACCCGGCGACGGCCTACCTGTATCAGCCCACGCACCCGGCCATCATCCGGCTGCTGCGTGACGTGATGATCGCCGCCAACAAGCGCGGCATCTGGGTCAGCGTCTGCGGCGAGGTCGCCGGCGACCCGCTGCTCACGCCGCTGCTGCTGGGGCTTGGCATCCAGGAGCTGAGCATGAGCCTGCCCTCCATCGGCCGGGTCAAGCATCTGCTGCGCGGCATGCGGATGCACGAGGCGGAGGCGCTGGTGGCCAAGTCCGTCACATGCAGCACCGCCGCGGAGGTGAAGGCCCTCTGTGAGGCCTATGTCCGCGGCGTCGCGCCCGAAATGCTTGGGGAGTGAAGTGCCGTCCCAGCCTTTTGCCCAGATCGCGCCGGCCGCCGGCATGGAACCCTCAGCCGGAATGCCGGGGTTCCGCGCTTGAAATCGGAAATTCTCACTCGGAAATCAGGATCCATGGAACTTGAACTGACGCAGTGTCCAGGTTTTGTTTGGACGGCGGTGCATGTGAAGTCGCGCTGCGAGAAGCAGGTTGCGGAGTTCGCGGCCCGCTTCGGCGTCATGCACTATCTGCCGATCCGGCGCCGAGTGAAGCGCTACCAGCGGCGGAACGTGGAGACGCGGCTTCCCATGTTCGCCGGCTATCTCTTTGTGCGCCTTGGCGAGGACGGCCGGGAGACGCTGGCCCAGTGCCACCGCATCGTGCGCTTCTTCGAGATGAACCCCGAGCGCGAAGCGCGCCTGCTGGCCGACCTGCGGGAGGTGCTGGTTTTCGAGCAGGCGTCGGCCTCCTCCGCCGTCGTGGTGAACCCCGGACTGGTTCCGGGGCAGGCGGTCGTCATCCGCTCCGGCCCCTTCGTCGGCGTCCGCGGCATCGTCGTGCGGCGGCGCGACAAAACCCGCATCACCGTCAACGTCGAACTCCTCAACCAGTCCGTCACCGCCGAGATTGATGTCGGCGAGCTGGAGCCCGAGGAGTGACGCGGGGCCTCGTTCCGGCGCCGCGCCGGCGGCCGGAAAAACCGGCTTCGGACTGCGGGGCGCGGGCTGGTTTTTTCACGCTCCGGTGATAAGCTATCTGTTTTGGAATCACGCAACGGGAGACACCGAGATGAACCCGATTCCCTCCCTCTACGGCAAGAGTCTGCTGACGCTGGACGATGTGACCGACGCCGAAATGCTGGAGCTTGTCGCCATGTCCGCCCGGATGAAGGCGAGGCGCGACCGCCCGTCGCCGCGCCCCAGGGCCCTTCTGGCCGGCAAGAACATCGTGCTGGTCTTCGAGAAGGCATCCACCCGCACCCGCTGCGCCGCCACCGTCGCCGCCAGCGAGGAGGGGGCGCACGCCGAATACCTCGGCAAGAACGACATCCATTTCGGCAAGAAGGAATCGGTTGCGGACTCCGCGCGCGTTTTGGGGCGCATGTTCGACGGCATCCTCTTCCGCGGCTTTTCGCACGGCACGGTGGTCCAGCTCGCCACCTACGCCGGCGTGCCGGTGTGGAACGGGCTGACGGACGACGCGCACCCGACGCAGATTCTGGCGGACCTGCAGACGATGCAGCAGCATTTCGGCTCCCTGTCGGGGCTCAAGGTCGCCTACGTCGGCGACGGCCGCAACAATGTCGCCACCTCCCTCATGCACGGCTGCGCCAAAGCCGGCGTGGACATGACGGTCTGCTGCCCGCCGGAGCTGGAACCCGGCGCAATGGCCATGGAGCTGGCCGAGGAGGCCGCGAAGCGCAACCGCTGCCGGGTGAAGGTTGACAACGACCCCATGTCCGGCGTGCGCGGCGCCAACGTGCTCTACACCGATGTCTGGGTCTCGATGGGCGAGGAGAGCCAGTTCGACCAGCGGGTGAAGCTGCTCCGCCCCTACCAGGTCAACATGGACTTGGTCCGCCGCACCGGCAACCTTGAAAAGAACAGGGTCATCTTTCTGCACTGCCTCCCGGCGTTCCACAACCACGACACGGAGGTGACGCGGAAGCTGGGGCCGCTGGAAGTGACCGACGACGTGTTCGAGGCGCCGTTCTCCAAGGTGTTCGACCAAGCCGAGAACCGGATGCACACCATCAAGGCAATGATGGTCGCCTCGCTCGTGGAATGATCCCCGCCCGCCTTTGTCTTTCATCCGCCATCCGCATACCCCAATCCGGAGGACCGGCCCCATGGGCAAGCGCTTCATCGACCTTTCGTGGCACGAGTTTGAGACGCTGGACTACGCGGAGAAGGTTCCGTACTTCAACCGGGAGGACCGGCCGTACCACGCCGTCGTCGCGCAGCAGTTCGACCGCGGCATGCTCGACCGCCTCTGTTTACTGGCCACCAGCATCCGGCGCATCGCCAAGACCCGCGCCGGCATGGAATTCCTGGCCGGGCTCCTGGCGCACAAGCGCGCCATGCTCTATTTCAGCCAGCCGAGCTCACGCACCTTCCTCTCCTTCTACGCCGCCTGCCAGATTCTGGGCATGAACGTTTCCGAGGTCCGCGACGCCGCCACCTCGAGCGAGATGAAGGGGGAGACGCCGGAAGATTCCGTACGCACTTTCAGCTCCTATGTGGACCTGCTCATCATGCGCACTCCGGTGCAGGGGTTCGCCGAGAAGATGGCCTGGCTGCTCTCCAGCACGGAGCGCCCGGTTCCAATCATCAACGCGGGCTCCGGCAAGGACCAGCACCCGACGCAGGCGCTGCTCGACATTTACACGCTCCAGCGCAGCTTCGAGCGCTCCGGCGGCCTGGAAAACAAGAAGATCGTCTTTGTCGGCGACCTCGCCCGCGGCCGCACCGTCCGTTCGCTGGCCACGCTGCTCACGCTCTATCCGCGCATCAAGCAGTACTTCGTCGCGCCGGAACCGCTCCAGATCGGCGCCGACATCCTCCGCCAGCTCGACGCCGCCGGTGTGGAGTACGAGGTGACGTCCGACTTCGAAAAGGTGATTCCGCTGGCCGACGCGATTTACATGACCCGCATCCAGGACGAGTGGGACAAGGACGGCGAGAGCAAAAAGATCGACACCAGCCGGTTCTGGTTCACCGAACAGCACCTCGGCCTGCTCAAGCCCACCGGCGTCATCCTGCACCCGCTGCCGCGCCGGCAGGAGATTGCGGTCGCCGTGGACCGCGACCCGCGCGCCGTCTACTGGCGCCAGGTCCGCAACGGCATGTGGATCCGCGCCGCCCTCATGGCCACCATCTTCGGCCGTGACCGCGACATCGCCGACTATTTCGACTCCGGCCTGGCATGAGCCCGGCTGAAACGGCGGCGGCGTGCCGGGCGGGGTGCGGCGCGTGCTGCATCGAGCCGTCCATTTCCTCGGCGATTCCCGGCATGCCCCGCGGCAAGCCGGCCGGAATCCGCTGCATCCAGCTGACGGGTGAAAACCGCTGCCGCCTGTTCGGGGATCCGCGCCGCCCGCCCGTCTGTTCCTCCCTGCGCCCGAACCCGGAGATGTGCGGGGAGTGCGCGGCGGACGCCGCCGCGCGGCTGGCCGCTTTGGAACGCGCGACGCGGCCGGGGGGATGACCCGAACGCCGGCCAACGAAAGGCGCCCACCGGATCGGCGGGCGCCGTTTTCGTTCATGCCGTTTCATTGCCCGTAATTATATGACGTCCGACGCCCGGTGCCACGCCCGCCTTGAAGCCGAGGGGCGGTTGAGCGTCGGCGTTTACAGGGAGATGCGGGTCACCCTTTTCCGCCGAACATGCCGGAGATTTTCTTGATGAAGGTGGTCCTGGTGTCCTGGGCCGGCGCCGTTTTGCCCTTTTGTTGGACGCCGGCGGCGGCGGATTCCATGAGTTTGCCGAACCGTTTTTCCTGGAGTTCCGCCGCGACGTCGGTGGCGGTCTGCTGAATCAGGTCGCCAATCGGCTTGTCGCTGACCAGGAGCTTGGTTTCACCGACGATGATGACGTCGCCCGCCTTGATGGAGGTTTTGCGGGCGATGGGCTTGCCGTTGAGGAAGGTGCCGTTGCGGCTGCCGACGTCCTCCAGTACGTAGTTCTTGCCATCGCGCAGGATCTGGCAGTGCTTGTGGGAGACTTTCTTGTCGAACAGGTTGACCTGGCAACCCTTGTCGTTGCGCCCGATCACGTTGATGCCCAGCATGAGGGGGAATTCGTCGCCGTGGTTCATTCCGGACGTGCAGATGAGCTTGCTCATGGCCTTTTCTCTCCTTGCCCATGTATCCGAATGGCGCAGACCCGCGGATGTGATGCTCCGAACCAGCACCATGAAATCCTGCGCGCTTATGCGCCAATATAACGAAGAGTCGGGTGCCCGCGCAAGTGGTTCCGCAAAAAAAGTATCCGGTCCGGTCCGGTCAGGAAGCGCAAGGGCGCGAAGGACCACCGCAAAATCACGGAAAAACGGAAAAACGGAACAACGGAAGGCTTGAAGAATGGAAGAGGGAAAGAGGGAAAGAGCGGAAGAACGGAAGAGTGGAAGAGCGGAATGGACGCTTCGGCGCAACCGCCTTGAGATTTAGAAGATCCATGAACCCTGCGGCTAAGGCGCCGGTTTGGCCGGGGCTGTGGCCTGAGCCTGTGCTGGCGCCGGCGTCGGAGCCGGAACTGGGGCTGGTGCCGGAACTGGGGCTGGTGCTGGAACTGGGGCTGGCACCGGAACTGGCTTGGGGCGGAGCTCGGGGAAGGCGGCCTCGAAGCGGGCGAGTAGCGGTTTGATGCCGGCTTCGAGGACGGCGAGTTCCTGGCGGACCGCGCCGGCTTCCTTCCGCTGCTGGTCGGCGGTCTGGCGCATGGCCTTGAGTTCGTTGGTCCATTCCTTGGTGAGGCGCATGGCGGGGCCGTATTCCATGACGATGACGGCGTCGCGCGGGCAGGGGGCCAGGGGATAGACGGCGCGTCCGGCGAAATTGCCGGGATCGAATGGATAGTTGATCGGGATGTAGGTTGTCGCCGTGGCCGTGTTGACGGCGATGGCGAGCTGGGCGGTGGAGAGGATGCGTTCCTGTTCCCCGGCGATGGCAATCTGTCCCTCGATGTCGGCCAGGCGCTGGCGGAGCGAGGTCTGCTTTTGGACAAATTCCGTCTCCAGCGTGTCGCGGGAGAGGAGGTCTTTCGCGGCGGCTTCGCAGGTCCGCCCCTGCCAGAACACCTGGAGCCAGCCGGCAGTGGTGGCGGTCGCGCTGCCGGCGAGGAACGCCCCGGCTGGCAGGGTGGTGATGCGGTTCTGGTTCAGGAAAAGCGGGGTCTCCCGGGTGGTGCAGAGATAGAGCTTACGGCTGGCGGCGGCGGTTCCGGCGGTGTCGAACGCCAGTCGCCGTGCGACGATGGACTGTTCGACGGCGATGCGTCCCTGCAGAGCGGCGACGCGCTCGGCGCGCAGCTTCCGGTTCTCCATCTCCAGTTTCCGCAGTTCCTCCAGGCAATCCTTGGTGAGCTGCCGGGCGCGGGTGGAGAGGATCTTGGTCTCATAGCGGTAGGTGACCGGCTGGCCGCCGGGAACCATGCCGCTGTAGGGAGATAGGACGGTGTAGCGGAGGCGCAGGACGGCGTCCATGTTGACGGCGACCAGGGCGGCGTAGGTCTCCTTGGTGCGCGCGGTGTTGGCGTCGATGCGCTGGGTCTGGCCGATGAGGCTGTTTTCCAGGGCGGCGCTGCGGGCGGCGGCGGCCTGCTCCATCTCGCCGCGCGTCTGGTACTGGCTGCGTTCGGAATCACAGGTCCGGCCGTTGTGCAGCACGCGGAGCACGGCGGGGCGTGCCGGATCAATGGCGGCACGGACGATGCTGCCGGGGGGCAGGCGCGCGGCGAGGCGCCCATTCTGGTAGAGGTCGGCGCGGGCGCCGACCACCAGGTACGCCTCCGGCTGCTGGGCGTGCACGGCGGACAGCGGGATGGCGAGGGCGAGCAGGAAGGTGCAGACGCGGAGGCGGATCATGGGCGGACTCCTTGCGGCTTGCAGGCCGTTCTCCGGACACGGAACCCTTGGGATTCAGACCGTCCACCCGTCCGTCGTCCGCGCCACCCGTCCGGTGGCCGCGGTCAAAGCCGGCAGGTGCGGATGTCGGTGATGATGATGCCCTTGGCGCCGAGGGCCTCGAGCTGGTCCATGATCCGGTTGACCTGCCTGCGCTTGGCCATCGACTTGACGGCGACCCAGCCGTTCTCGCTCAGCGGGGAGATGGTCGGGGATTCGATCCCCGGGGTGACGGCGCAGGCTTTCTTGAGCTTGGCGCGCGGGATGTCGTATTCGACGACGACGTAGTCGCGGGCGGTGACGATGCCGCTGAGGCGCTGGAGGAACAGTTTCACGGCGGCGGCCTTGGCCGTCTTCGCGTCGCGGGCGATGACGACCGCCTCCGACTCGAGAATCGGTTCGCCGACAATCTTCAGCCCGGCCTGGTCGAGGGTGCGCCCAGACTGGACCACATCCGCGATGACGTCGGCGACGCCGAGGCGCACGGAGATTTCAACCGCGCCGTCGAGCTTGACGATGGAGGCCTTGAGCCCGCGGGCCTTCAGGTCGCGCTCGACCAGGGCGGGGTAGGAGGTGGCGATGCGCAGGCCGCCGAACTTGCCGGGGGTGAGCTTCGACTCCTTGGGCACGGCGTAGCGGAAGGTGGACTTGCCGAAGCCGAGCGGGAGCAGTTCGACGAACGGCATGCCGCTGTCAATCGCCAGGTCGCGGCCGGTGATGCCGGTCTGGAGGACGCCGGTGCTGACGTAGGTGGCGATGTCGCGGGGGCGGAGGAAGAAGAACTCCGTCTCGTTCTCCGGGTCGCGGGCCATCAGGTCCTTCTCATCGCGGCGGCAGTTGTAGCCGGCGGCCTTGATGAGGTTGACGGCCTCCTCGGAAAGGGAACCCTTGTTGGGGATGGCGACTTCGAGCATGGGAAGATTCCTTGAGAAATGAGGGGAAGGTCGTGGGGAAGATTATGGGGGAAGTTGCGGTCGAGGGAAGTTTGTTGGGGAAGTTGCCATGGACGTTTTTGTTTTCGTCCCCAACGCAAGCGCTACTTCCCCATTATCTCCCCCGCCTTGCCCTTCTTCACTCCCGCGGTTTACAGATATTTGTACACGTCTTCGAGTTTCAGGCCGTTGGCGATCATCATGACCTGGGCGTGATAGAGGAGCTGCGAGATCTCCTCGGCGGTCTTCTCCCGGCCCTCGTACTCGGCGGCGATCCAGACTTCGCCGGCCTCTTCGAGGATCTTCTTGCCGATGAAATGCTTGCCCTTTTGGAACTCCTTGACCGTGCCGGAATTGGGGTCGCCGGCGGCGATCTTGGCCTCGAGTTCCGCGAACAGTTCTTCGAATCGTTTCATGACCCGTTCAGCTTTCTGTGCTGGTTAATACGACTGTGGACGAATATATTCCAAAAAGCGGGTTCCGCCATAAGCGCAGGACGGAATGCCCCGGCGGCCCGCGGCCGGCCCGGAAGCGGGCGGCGGACAGTCGTTGACCACAAAATGGAGTCCCGACCGATGAAAAAAATCCAGGTATTTGGGTTGGCCGTGCTGGCGGCGGTTTGGACGGGCGCGGCGTGGGCGGCGGTAGCCGGGGAGAGTGTTGCCAAGGAGGCTAAGCCTGCGGCGGCTCCGGTTGTGGTGGTTCCGGCAAAGCAGGCGGCGGGGCAGAAGGCGGCGGCCTATTCCTTGAAGTCACTGTCGCCGGAGGAGGCGGGGATGGTGGCGCAGATGGCGCTTTCGCCGCAGGGGCGGGTGGTTTCCATGCCCGCGCAGGGGAAGATCCTCATCATGGACGCGCCGGAAAATGTGGAGGCGGTGCTGGCGCTGCTGAAGGAGTCGGACCCCGAGCCGGTGAACGTGCGGGTGGAGGTGACGTTCCGCGAGGCGGGGCAGTCGGGGGTGCGCGACATCGGCGTGCGCAACGGCGGCGTGGTGGTGCGGCGGGTGGACGGGCACACGAAGGTCAGCGGCGGCGCGGTCATCGGCGCGCGGGACAACCGGGTGGACAGTTCGGGGCTGACGTCGCAGTCGATTTTGACGATGAGTGGGAAGGCGGCGAACATCTGGGTGGGCCAGACGGTGGCGGAGCCGAGGTGGACCTTCGAGTACGGGTGCGGCCGCGGCTGGTGGAAGCCGGACTATGTTTGGCAGGAGCTGGGGGCGAGCCTGTGGGTGCGTCCGATGGCGCAGGCGGACGGCACGATCGACCTGGAGGTCTTCCCGCGGATCACGTCGCGCGGGCCGGCACCGCTGAGCGTGGACGTGAAGGAGCTTTCGACGCATGTGCGGGTGGCGGACGGCGTGCCGACGCCGATTGGCGGCCTGACGCAGTCGCAGCGGGAGGTATTTACGCGGCTGCTGGGGAAGGGCGAGCTGTTCAACGGCAGCAGCCTGGGAATCACGCTGAAGGCGACGGTAGTCAAGCCGCGGCGGCCGCCGCCGGGGCTGGAAGACGGGAAGGCGGAGGGGAAAACGAAGCGGGGAGAATGAACAGAAGACGCAAAGGCGCAAAGGAAATTTTGGGTGACACCTAATATTCCGCGCCGCCGGTCGTCTTGTCTGTAACAGTCATGCAACGAACGGATTTTGCCACAGAGGGCACAGAGGACACAGAGTTTTAACGGGAACTGTCGGTTTGTGACAAACAATAGAGCCCCCGTATGAACCCGTCAATTTCGAACATTTAACATTAAGCTTGATTATGCTTGAAAGCTCTGTGGCCTCTGTGCCCTCTGTGGCAAATTTCCATTTTGATTTTTCATAAGACAACGAACCGGGAGACAAACATGAAACGCATGAACTGGATGGCGGGGCTGGGGCTGGCGGCGGGCTTGGCGGTGGCGTTGTCGCCGCTGGTCGGGGCGCAGGACGGCAAGGCGGCGAAGCGTTCGCCGATGCAGTCGGCGTGGGCGTCGGGGCCGCGCCCGTCGGTGGTGCCGGCGGCGGCAGACGGGACAACGGAAAAATGGAAGAATGGAAGAAACAAAACGACCCTCGCCAATGCCAACGGCATGTCGTCGACTGTGTCCACGCCGTCCACCGTGTCCACCCAGCCTGCCGAGGACGCCGGCGCGCTGCTGAAGAAGGCGCAGAAGCTGCAGCGGCAGGGGAACCACAAGGAGGCGGCCGCCATTTTCGAGAAGCTGGCGACAGATCCGAAGACGGAGTCCGGCACGGCGGCGAACGCGCTGGCGCAGGCGTGGCAGTGCCAGCGGAACCTGGGCAACCAGGCGGCGACGGACACGCTGATCGAGGGGGCTGTGGCGGCGCATCCGCAGGACGTGGCGGTGCTGCTGCAGGCGGCGCGGCTCTACATGCAGTCGGAGCATTACGGCGCGATGGTGGCGGGCAAGTTCGAGCGCGGCCAGCACCGCGGCGGCACGGCGAAGTACGTGAGCAGCCAGGAGCGCGACCGGGTGCGGGCGCTGCAGCTGATGGAGCGCGCGCTGCCGCTGGTGAAGGAGAACCATGAACTGCATGTCGTCTTTGCCGACGCGCTGATGGGCGACCGGGGCTATGCCGGGGCGTGGAAGCTGCAGGCGCTGACGGACCTGTCGAAGCTGCCGGACTACGAGGAGACGGCGTACGGTTCCTGGTGGGGCTGGCGCGGCGGCGAGGGCACGCGCGGCGCGCCGGTGGACGCGGAGGGGAAGCCGGTGCTTTACGCGGTGCCGGCAACCTGGGAGTCGGCGCAGAGCGACGGCGAGCGCTGGCGCTGGCTGCTGTCGAAGCAGAGCCCGGATTACGCACAGCTCCGCTGGGCGCAGTTCCTGCAGAGCCAGTTCGGCGTGCAGACGCTGGCGGAGTACGGCGGCATTTTCGGGCGCGGCGGCGAGGCGGACGACGACACGAAGAAGGACGAGAGCGGCGTCTATGCGGTACACACGCTGAAGGAGTCGGAGACGATCGCAAAGCTGGCGACAGGGATCAAGCGTCTGGCGCTGCCGGAGGAGTACAACTATCTGACGGTGTACAAGGAGCTGGCGGGCGGTTCCGGTTCCTGTGCGGACGAGGCGTCGCAGGCGCTGGCGCAGGAGTTCGAGAACCGGCGGCAGTACGACCGCGCGGTGGAGTTTTGGAAGCGGATTCAGGTGCTGATGCCGCAGAACAGCAACCCCGGCCGTTGGGTTGACGCGCAGCAGCACATCGACCAGATCCTGAAGAACTGGGGCACCTTCGAGCCGGCGATGACGCAGCCGGCGGGCGGCAGGGGCGCCTCGGTGGAGTTCCGTTTCCGAAACGGGCAGCTGGCGCATTTCGAGGCGGTCGAGATCAACGTGAAGAAGCTGCTGGATGACCTGAAGGCGTACATCAAGTCGAACCCGAAACAGCTTGAATGGGAGCGGATGGACCTGCAGAACCTCGGCTATCGCCTGGTGGAGAAGAACCAGACGCAGTACCTCGGGGCGAAGGCCGCGGAATGGGATCTGGCGCTGGCGCCGCGCGCGGCGCACTGGGACCGCCGGGTGACGGTGCAGACGCCGCTGAGAAAGGCCGGCGCGTACCTGGTCACGGCGAAGATGGCGGACGGCAACATCAGCCGGATCATCCTTTGGGTGGCGGACACCGCCATCGTGGAGAAGAACGGCGACGGGAAGCGGCTTTATTTCGTGTGCGACGCGGCGACGGGCCGGCCGCTGGACGGCATCACGCTCGAGTTCTTCGGGTACCACCAGAACTGGGTGCAGGATCAGCCGAACAACGGCCGCGGCCACTACGAGGTCAAGACGCAGGAACTTGCGGCGGTGACGGACGGCAGCGGGCGCTACAACCTGACGCCGGAGGGGAAGACGGAGCACCAGTGGCTGGCGACGGCGTCGGACGCGAACGGGCGGCTGGCGTACATGGGGTTCTTCGGCGTCTGGTGCGGGAGCTACCAGGACGCGGCGTTCGACCAGAAGCGGGTGTTCGTGATGACCGACCGGCCGGTGTACCGTCCGGCGCAGAAGGTGCAGTTCAAGGCGTGGGCGGACCAGGCGCAGTACGACCGCGAGGGGAAGAGCCCGTTCGCCGGCAAGACGTTCGACGTGACCATTTACAATCCGAAGGGGGAGAAGGTCCTGGAGAAGAAGATCCTGGCCGACCAGTACGCCGGGTTCGGCGGGGAGCTGGAGCTGCCGAAGGACGCGGCGCTGGGCGTGTACAACATCCAGGTCGCCTGGCCGGGCGGCGGCGGCTCGTTCCGCGTCGAGGAGTACAAGAAGCCGGAGTACGAGGTGACGGTGGAGGCGCCGGTGGAGCCGGTCATGCTCGGCGAGACGATCACGGCGACAGTGAAGGCGAAATATTACTTCGGCGCGCCGGTGACGGACGCCAAGGTCAAGTACAAGGTCACGCGGACTGCGTACTCCGCAACGTGGTATCCGATGGGCTGCTGGGACTGGTACTACGGCCCCGGCTACTGGTGGTTCGCCTACGACTATGCCTGGTACCCGGGCTGGGGCAACTGGGGCTGCAAGCGTCCGGTGTGGGACTGGTGCCCGTGGTGGCGCGTCCCGGCGCCGCCGCCGGAGGTCGTGATGGAGGGCGAGGGGAAGGTCGGCGCGGACGGCACGCTGAAGCTGGAGATTGACTCGGCCGTCGCCAAGGCGCTGCACGCGGATACGGACCACAAGTATGAAATTTCGGCGGAGGTGACGGACAAGTCGCGCCGCGTGATCAACGGCCAGGGCACGGTGCTGGTCGCCCGCAAGCCGTTCAAGGTCTATGCCTGGGTGGACCGCGGACATTACCGGACGGGCGACGTGGTGCGGGCGTCGTTCAAGGCGCAGACGCTCGACAACAAGCCGGTCGCGGGCAAGGGCGTGCTGAAGCTGTTCAAGCTGGGCTACGACAAGAACGGCGAGCCGGTCGAGAAGCAGGTCGAGAAGTGGAAGCTGCCGTCGGACGCGCAGGGCGAGGCCTCGGTGCAGATCACCGCGGCGGCGGCCGGGCAGTACCGGCTGAGTTACACGGTGACGGACGCCGCGAAGCACGAGATCGAGGGCGGCTATCTGTTCTGCGTGATGGGCGAGAAGGCGCCGTCGGACGGCTACCGCTTCAACGACATCGAGATTGTGCCGGACAAGAAGGAATACGCGCCGGGCGAGCCGGTGAGGGTGCGCATCAACACGGCCCGCGCGGACGGCACGGTGCTGCTGTTCGTGAAGCCGGCGCAGGGGGTCTATCCCGAGCCGCGCATCATCCGGATCAAGGGCAAGAGCATCGAGTGCGCGGTCACGGTGGAGAAGCGGGACATGCCGAACTTCTTCTTGGAGGCGGTGACGGTGGCGGACGGCAAGGTCTACTGCGATGTCCGCGAGATCGTGGTGCCGCCGGAGAAGAAGGTGCTGAACGTGACGGTGACGCCGTCGAAGCCGGGCTACAAGCCGGGCGAGAAGGGGTCGCTGACGGTGAAGGTGACGGATCTGGCCGGACAGCCGGTGGCCGGGCAGGCGGCGTTGACGCTGTACGACAAGAGCGTGGAGTATATCTCGGGCGGCTCGAACGTGCCGGAGATCCGCGACTTCTTCTGGAAGTGGCGGCGGTCGCACAATGCCGGGCACCAGACGAGCCTGGACAAGGGCGGCTACAACATCCTGAAGTCGGGCGAGTGCGGCATGGCCGAGATCGGCGTGTTCGGCGGCGGCGCGGATCAGGAGGAGGCGTCGCCCGGCATGAAGGGCGGCCGCGGCGGCGTGTATAAGACCAAGTCGATGGGCCGCCGGGGCGTGGCGAACGGCATGGTGGCGCTGGGCGGAGCCGTCGCCTGCGACGCGGTGGCGATGCCAGCCTGCGCGCCGATGGCGATGGCCGATGGCATGGTGATGGAGAAGTCGGCCCGGATGGAAATGGCCGGCGCCGCGCCTACCGGCGATGCGGGCGGCCAGCCGGCGCTGGTGCAGCCGACGGTGCGCAGCAACTTTGCGGACACCGCACTCTGGCGCGGCGCGCTGGAGCTGAACGCCAACGGCGAGGCCACGGTCGAGCTGACGATGCCGGAAAACCTGACGACCTGGAAGGCGAAGAGCTGGGCGATTTCCGACGCCTGCCGCGTCGGCGAGGGCGCGACCGAAGTGGTCACGACCAAGAACGTCATCGTCCGCCTGCAAGCCCCGCGCTTCTTCGTGCAGAAGGACGAGGTCGTGCTTTCGGCGGTGGTGCATAATTATCTAAAAACCGCCAAGAACGCCAAGGTGACGCTGGAGATTGGTGGCGAATGTCTGGCACCGATGGGGTGTGAGTTGACACAGTCGGCCACGATTCCCGCCGGCGGCGAGGCCCGTGTTGACTGGCGCATGAAGGTGACGAAGCCCGGTACGGCGATGGTGCGCATGAAGGCGCTCACCGACGAGGAGTCGGACGCGATGGAGCAGTCGTTCCCTGTGTACGTCCACGGCATGCTGAAGACCGAGAGCTTCAGCCGCATCATCCGCCCGGACGCGGAGTCCGCGGCGATCGACCTGCGCGTGCCGTCCGAGCGTTTCCCCGAGCAGACGCGGCTGGAAGTGCGCTACTCGCCGACGCTCGCCGGGGCGATGGTGGACGCGCTGCCGTACCTGGTGGATTACCCGTACGGCTGCACGGAGCAGACGCTGAACCGCTTCCTGCCGACGGTCATCACGCAGAAAGTGCTGCTCGATATGGGGCTGGACCTCAAGGACATTCAGAAGAAGCGCACGAACCTGAACGCGCAGGAGATCGGCGACGACGTGAAGCGCGCGGCGGACTGGAAGCGGCTCGTGCCGCGGCATCCGGACTACGAGAAGAATCCGGTCTTTGAGATCGAGAAGGTGCGCGACATGGTCAAGACCGGCGTCGAGCGTCTGGCGAGCATGCAGTGCTCGGACGGCGGCTGGGGCTGGTTCAGCGGCTACGGCGAGTGCTCGTACCCGCACACCACCGCGGTGGTTGTGCATGGCTTGCAGATTGCCCGCGACTGCGACGCCAAGGTACCGCCGGAGATGATCTCGCGCGGTGTCGAATGGCTGAAGCGCTACCAGGCCGAGGAGTTGCGCCGGCTGAAGCTGCCGGAGAAGGCGCCGTACCACAAGCACAGCGCCGACGAGCTCGATGCGCTGGTGTACATGGTGCTGGTGGACGCGAAGGCGGACTGCAAGGAGCTGCGCGAGTTCCTCTACCGCGACCGCAACAACCTGGCGGTGTACGCCAAGGCGATGTTCGCCATGGCCTGCCACAAGGTCGGCGACGCGGAGAAGCGCGACATGCTGCGCCGCAACATCGAGCAGTTCCTGGTGCGCGACGCGGAGAACCAGACGGCGTACCTCAAGCTGCCGGAGAACAACTGGTGGTGGTGCTGGTACGGCAGCGAGTACGAGGCGCACGCCTACTACCTCAAGCTCCTGGCGCTGACCGACCCGAAGAGCGAGATCGCCCCCGAGATGGTCAAGTACCTGATCAACAACCGGCGGCACGCGACCTACTGGAACAGCACCCGCGACACGGCGGTGGTCGTCGAGTCGTTCGCCGACTACATCAAGGCCAGCGGCGAGAGCGCACCGGACATGAACGTTCAGCTCCTGCTCGACGGCAAGGTGGTGAAGGACGTCAGGATCAACCGCGACAACCTGTTCAGCTTCGACAACAAGCTGCTGCTGGAAGGCGCGGCGGTCACGGACGGCAAACACACGCTGGAATTCCGCAAGACCGGCAAGGGTCCGCTGTACAGCAACGCCTACCTGACGAACTTCACGCTGGAGGACCCAATCACCAAGGCGGGGCTGGAGATCAAGGTCGAGCGCAAATTCTACAAGCTCGTGCCGGAGAAGAAGAGCGTGAAGGTCGAGGGCGTGCGCGGCCAGGCGCTGGACCAGAAGGTGGAGAAATACACGCGGGTTCCGCTGGCGAGCGGCGACCTGGTGAAGTCCGGCGACCTGATCGAGGTCGAGCTGGAGCTGGAGAGCAAGAACGACTACGAGTACCTGGTGTTCGAGGACATGAAGCCGGCGGGCTGCGAGCCGGTGGAGGTCCGCAGCGGGTACAACGGCAACGACATGGGCGCCTACGTCGAGTTCCGCGACGAGCGCGTGGCGTTCTTCGTCCGGCAGCTGGCCCGCGGCAAACACAGCACCAGCTACCGCATCCGTGCCGAGATCCCCGGAGCGTTCAGCGCGCTGCCCGCCAAGGGTTCCGCGATGTACGCGCCGGAGCTGAAGGCGAACTCCGACGAGCACAAGATCCGCATCGAAGACGCGCCGTAAAGCACGGCCGGGCATGAAGGGCGGATGTTCGCGGGAGCGCGGGCATTCCGCCCGCTCCCAACAGGCATTCCGCCCAGGGCACGGCGTGAAACGTTCAGCGCCCAACCTTCAACTGCCAGTGGGGCAGGGGGCGCGGGGTCTGACGTTTCACTCCTCGCCGGTCTTGAACGGTTCCCAGGCGGGGTCGGCGCCGGGGGCCTGCTTCACGAGGATCTCGATCTTTTTCTCGGTCTCGGCGAGCTTCTTCGAGCAGAGATTGGCGAGCTGCATCCCCTCGGAGAATTTCTTCATGCTCTCGTCGAGGCTGCTGCGGCCGGCCTCCAGCTCGCCGACCAGCGTTTCCAGGCGCGCCAGCGCCTCCTCGAACGGCAGCGCGTCCTTCTTCTCCTCAGCGGCTTTTGCTGTCATGGTAAAATCTCCCTTGATGTTTGCCCACGAATTTACACAAAAACGCACGAATTAAGAGCTGAAAACATGGTTGATGGGTTTATTTCGTGAATATTCGTGAAATTCGTGGGCCATGGATCACTTTCGCGTCTCATTCCGCAGGCCGCTGACCAGCAGGTCGGCCTCGCCGTGGGCCAGGATGCCGGTCAGGCGCGCGCCGAGGCGGGTGTCCAGCGGGCCGGTGACCGGCTTGCCGGTCGTCTTGTCCAGCAGGATTGCGTAGCCGCGGTTCAGCACGGCGCATGGGTTCAGCGCGGCGAGCTTGGCCGAGGCTTTCTCCAGCCGCGCCAGGGCGAGCGCATGCCGGGCCTGCAGCGCGCGCCCGAGCCGCAGCGTCAGCTCGTCCACGCGCTGCTGCGAACGCTGCACGAGATGCGCGGGTTCGCGGAAGACCGGGCTGCGCGCGGCGCGCTCGACGCGGCGGCGGAGCTCGCCCAGCCTCAGCAGCAGCACGGCGCGCATCCGGCCGCGGCACGTCTCCAGCTTTTCCAGAAAGTCCGCCTTGCGCCCGACCACCAGCTCTGCCGCGGCGGAGGGGGTCGGCGCGCGGAAGTCGGCCACAAAGTCGCAGATCGTGAAGTCCACCTCATGTCCGACCGCGCTGATGACCGGGATCTTGGACGCGGCGACGGCGCGGGCGAGCTTCTCCTCGTTGAACGGCCAGAGGTCCTCCAGGCTGCCGCCGCCGCGGGTGACGACGATGACGTCGCACGCCCGGCGCGCGTTGAGCAGTTCGATGCCGGCGACAATCTCATCCGCCGCGCGCTCGCCCTGGACGGCGGCAGGGACGATGCGGACGTGCGCGTCGGCGAAGCGGCGGCCGAGGATCTGCAGGAAGTCGTGGATGGCGGCGCCCTCCGGCGAGGTGACGACGCCGATGCAGGCCGGCAGCGCGGGGATCGGGCGCTTGCGCTCGGCGTCGAACAGCCCCTCCGCCTGGAGCCGGCGCTTGAGCTCCTCGAAACGCTGCTGGAGCTGGCCGGCGCCCTTAGGCCGGATGCGGTCGATGACGAGCTGGTACTGGCCGCTCGGCTCGTAGACCGTGAGGCGCCCCAGAACCTCGACGGCCATGCCTTCGGCCAACCCGAGCTGCTGCGCCGTCGCCACGCCGCGGAAGAAGACGGCCTTGATCTGGCTGGCGCTGTCCTTGAGCGTGAAATAGACATGCCCCGAACGGTGCAGCGTCAGGTTGCTGACCTCGCCCTGAATCCAGAACGGGTAGAAGGTCTGCTCCAGCAGATCCTTGATGATCCGGTTCAGCTCGGAGACGGAAAACAGCTTCGGCGGCTTGCCGGCGGCTTTCGCGTCGGATGGATTGTCGGGCGGCAACGGCATGGAGATGGATTCCGGAAAATTTCAACGGGGAACAGTTTAACATGAAGAGCGCCGGGGCGCAAGGACGGGCCGCAGAGTAATCGCAACCACGGGTGCCACGCGCTCCGCGATGACTGGACGGAGGCCGGTTTTGCGGTATGGTATTACGCTTTCATGGATTTGTAATAAAGGGTCGTCGTTTCCTTATGCACATGTCGGATTCATTGCTCTCGCCGGCGGTCGGCCTGGCCTGCGCCGCCTGCGCGGCCGGACTGGTGGCGCATTCCGCGCGGAAGTTCGCCGCGGAACCGGAGCACGACGCGAAGATCCCGCTGGCCGGCGTGCTCGGGGCGTTCGTGTTCGCCGGGCAGATGCTGAACTTCGCCGTGCCCGGCACCGGCTCCAGCGGCCATATCGGCGGCGGACTGCTCCTGGCGGCGCTGCTCGGGCCATACGCGGCGTTCCTCACCATTGCCGCGGTGCTGACCATCCAGTGCCTCTTCTTCCAGGACGGCGGCATCCTCGCCCTCGGCTGCAACATCCTCAACCTCGGCTTCTGGCCCTGCTTCCTCGCCCTCCCGCTCTACCGCCGGCTCTGTCGAAATCGGGGAGATGCCGTTCTCGCCTCTCCCCGAACCCCTCTGGAGAGTGGCACAGCCACGGGGTTGTCTTTAACCCCCGGAGTTGCGGAGTGCGCAGGCGGCGGCACCGCTGTCCCGGCGGCGGGACGTCAACCGCCT
>CAIXRA010000079.1 GCA_903921725.1 uncultured Lentisphaerota bacterium | reverse complement strand
GGCGTCCCGCCCCCCTTGACCGGGCGTCCCGCCCGGAATTTTCGTGTGCGTCGGACAAGATGTCCACCGAAAGCGGGCGGGACGCCCACGCTCCCGTATGAGGCGCCGGGCATCCTGCCCGGTGATGGTTCGTTGCGAGTTTCGAGTTTCGCGTTCCGTGTTCAACGCGCAACACGCAACAGGCAACACGAAACGCCGTCAGGCGGGCGCGCGCTTTTGGCCGGGAAATCCGGCGTTACATTATGCACCTCCGCCGGATCGGCTCCGCGCCGTGCGGCGGACAAGGAGAGTTCATGCATCTGAAGCTTAAAAATCCGATTGTGTTTTTGGACCTTGAAACCACGGGTGTCAACCCGCGCCAGGACCGCATCGTGGAGATTGCGGCCGTGAAGCTACGGCCGGACGGCGGGCGCGAGACCTGGAAGAAGCGGATCAACCCGCAGCGGCCGATTCCCGCGGCGGTCACCGCCATCCACGGCATCACCGATGCGGACGTGGCGACGGCGCCGACCTTCGGCGAGATTGCCTTTGACCTTCAGCGCTTCCTTGGTTCCGCCGACCTGGCCGGGTTCGGCATCATCCGGTTCGACGTGCCGATGCTGGCCGAGGAGTTCCGCCGCGTCAACCTGTCGTACCCCCCGCCCGAGGCGAAGCTGCTGGACGTGCAGCGCATCTACCACATGCGCGAACCCCGCACGCTCTCCGCCGCGTTGAAGTTCTACTGCGGCCGGGAGCATGTCGGCGCCCATGGCGCGGAGGCGGACGTGCTGGCGACAATCGACGTGCTCGAAGGGCAGTTCGCGCGCTATCCGGACCTGCACCACGACGTGGAGTCGCTGGCGGCCATCGGCCAGCCGCCGAAGGACGAGGTGATTGATTCCGGCGGGCGCCTGCGCTGGTGCAGCGGCGAGGTGGTGGTCAATTTCGGCCAGAAGAACGGCATGACGCTGCGCGAACTCGCGCAGAACGAGTCGAACTATCTGCGCTGGATGCTGAACAAGGATTTCCCGGCGGATGTGAAGAAAATCGTGAAGGATGCGCTGGAGGGGAAATTCCCGCAGCGCGCCGCGGTGCCGGCGGTGTCCGGCGAGGCGCAGGAGGAGCTGCCGTTATGAGCAAAACTGAAGGGTTGAAAAAGATGCGGAGCTTCGGCGTCGCCGTGACGGTGCTGGGCGGAGGTGCGGTGGTGGCGGGCACGGCGGAGTCCTCCGCCGCGGCGGAGCCGGCGAAGAATGCGGCCGCCGAACTGAGCGCGGCGGTCTCGGGCGCGATCACCGACTGGCTGACCCGGAGCGGGGCCACTTGGGCCAACGAGACATTCCTGGGCGTCGAGCTGTGGCGTGTCGTGACGTCGCTGGCCGTCATCCTGCTGCTGCTGTTCGCGATGTGCCTGGTGCGGTGGCTGGTTCATTTCATCGGCCGCCGGCTGGTCAAACGGCTCCAGGGCGGGACGCAGCGGATCGTGCTTGAAAGCGCGGTGCGCCCCGCCATGCTGGCGATGGGTGCGGTCGGCCTGGAGGCCGCCGTGTTTCCGCTGCTGGTCAAACTCCCCGGCTGGGCGCAGGCCGGCGCCAGCCGCCTCTGCCTGGCGGCGGTGCTCTTCTCCGTCTTCTGGTTCCTCTACCGCCTGGTGGAGCTGCTGGACATCAAGATGCGCGAGGCGATGGCGCGGCACGGCGACGGTGGGACGAGCAGCGCCGCCGCCGTCGGGTTGGTCCGCAAGACGGTGCGCGTCATCGTCGTGATGCTTGGCGTAATGATCGGCGGGCAGCTCGTATTCGGCCTGAACATCAGCGCCCTGCTGGCCTCGGCCGGCATCGTCGGCGTGGCGGTCGCGCTGGCGGCGCAGGACACGCTGGCGAACATGTTCGCCTCGTACGTGCTGCTGCTGGACCGGCCGTTCCGCGTCGGCGAGGCGGTCCGGGTCGGCGACACCGAGGGCGTGGTCGAGGGGATGGGGCTGCGTTCCACGCGCCTGCGCACCGCGGACGGCAGCCTGATTTCCGTGCCGAACAAGGTGCTGGTCGAGGCGCGCATCGAGAACCTGGGCCGCCGGCCGCATCAGCGGCGCGTGCTCAACCTCGGCCTAGTCTGCGGCACGCCGCCGGCCCGGGTGCAGCGGGCCGTCGAGATCCTGAAGGAGATCCTGAAGGACCACCGCGGCATGGCGCCGCACCTTCCGCCCCGCGTGCATTTCACCGAGTTCAAGGAGTCCGCGCTGAACCTCCAGGCCGTCGTCTGGTTCCACTCTTCCGACTACTGGGAGTTCGTGAAGTGGAACGAGGAGGTGAATCTGGAGATCATGCGCCGGTTCGCCGCGGAGGGGCTCGAGTTTGCCTTTCCGACCACCACAACCTATCTTGCGCATGACCCGAACCGACCGTTCCCGTCCGGCGCCGCGGGGAAATGAATCCGGCAGACGGCAGGCGGGTGAGAGAACCATTTTAGCCTGCATGATTCACCACGAAGGCACGAAGGGCACGAAGCAGCCTGAAAATGAAATGGTTGTGCCGTTTTTTCATTCCTTCGAGAACTTCGTGCCTTCGTGGTGAAAATTGCATCCTGTGAATCAATCAGGTCAGGGGAAACGCGCCATGTCGAAACAGACGGAAACGGCAAGACTGACGGTGCGCGACCTCCGGCGGATGCGGGAGGCGGGCGGCCGGATTGTGTGCGTGACGGCGTTCGACGCCCTCATCTCCCGGCTGTCAGAGGAGGCGGGCGTGCAGTTGCTCCTCGTCGGCGACTCGCTCGGCATGACCGTGCTCGGCTACAAGAACACCGTCCCCGTCACCCTCGAACAGTCGCTGCACCACACCGCCGCGGTGGTCCGCGGCACGCGCCGGGCGCTGGTCGTCGGCGACATGCCGTTCATGACCTACCAGGTTTCCCCCGAACAGGCGCTGGTCAACGCGGCGCGCTACCTGCAGGAGGCGGGGGCGGACGCCGTCAAGCTGGAGGGCGGCGTCGCCGTCGCCCCGACCGTGGAGCGGCTGGTGCGCGCCGGCGTGCCGGTGCTCGGGCACGTCGGGCTCCTGCCGCAGCGCGTCGGCGTGGACGGCGGCTACCGCGTCCACGGGCGCACCCCGGCGGAGGCGAAGCAGATATTGGCGGACGCGCTGGCGCTGGAGAAGGCGGGCGCCTTCGCCGTGGTGCTCGAGGGCGTCCCCGCGGCGCTGGCCGAAACGATCACCGCGAAGCTGGCCATCCCCACCATCGGCATCGGCGCCGGCGCGGGCTGCAGCGGCCAGGTGCAGGTCATTCACGACATCCTCGGGCTCTTCGACGAGTTCGTGCCCAAGCACACCAAGGCGTACGCTAATCTCGCGGAGGAGATCCGCAAGGCCGTCGGCAGCTACGCCGCCGAGGTCAAGTCCGGCAAGTTCCCTGGCAAGGCCCAGTCCTGGTGATCCGCCTGCGCGGCTCTCAGGGAACGCAGAAGACCCCTTCCGCCGCCTTCACGCTGATCCTCTGGTTGGCCGCATAGGCCTTTGCCGCGGCAGTGCGGACCGCCTCCGGCGTCTTTCCGGCCAGCCAGACATTGAGCGCGTCGCGCAGGATGAACGCGCCGGGGTACATGAACTGGGTCGTGCCAAGCAGCGGCGCGGCCCCGCTCCGCTTCAGCCGTGCGGCGAAGAACTCCCGGCTCTTGCAGCAGAGCACGATGGCGGGCTTGGCGGAGGGCGGGGCGGCGGCGGCTTCCGGCGGCAGTTCGAAATCCATCAGCCCGTTGTGTCCGATGTACGCGGCCAATGCGGCGCCGGCGGCGAGGGGAAGCGCCGTCCCGTCCTTCAGCGCCAGCGTTGCGGAGTCCGCGGGCCGGCCCGCCGCCGCCTCCAGGAACGCCCGCACGGCCTGCTTGATCTCCCGTCCGCGGTAGGCGTCGGCGACCAGCCAGACGTCCGGCTTGGCTGTGTGCCGGTAGACGCGCCGCTCAAGGATCACGCCGCCGGGGACGGGCGCGGCCTGGAGGAGTTTCCACTCCGGACTGCGGCCGAACACGGACTTCACGCCGTCGCCGCAGCCCCAGTAGAGGTTGGCGTCCGGCCGGTCGCCGTCACCGATCGCTGCCGGTACTGGGACGATCCCCTGCGAGGCGTTGTCGCAGAGCGCGACGAACAGATGGATGACGCGCGGCGTGGCGGCGGGAGCGGTGGACAGGGTGGACGGTATGGACGGTGTGGACACGGTGGACGGTGTGGATAATCCCGGCTTTGTGCTTGTTGCTGATGTGGGGTTGCGCTGGCTTGCGGTGGGCGTGTTTGTTGTAGAAGCTTTTGCCGATTGGGTTGCGCCGGGCTGAAGCGCCGCGGTACTTTGGGCGGCCCATAAGACGGGAGCGTGGGCGTCCCGCCCGCTTTCGGCGGACATCTTGTCCGACGCACACGGAAGTTCCGGGCGGGACGCCCGGTCAAAGCGGGCAGGATGCCCACGCTCCCGTCCCGCCGGTTGACCGTTGAGCGTTCTTTCATCCGGTGTGCCGGCGGTGAATCGTACCAGGCGCAGGTCGCATTCCGCGACGGTGCCGTGGTGGGCGTACTGCCAGCGCAGCAGGCCGATGCCCGGCGCGAACTCCGCAACGGTATGGTCGGGATTGGTGCGGTAGGCCGTCGTGTACACGGTGACGGGCGCGCCGCCCGCCGCGGAATCCCGTGTTTCCTCCGCGACATTCCAGCGGTAGAACCCGTCCGTTCGCGGCGCGACCTCCGCATCCGCACCCCAAACGGCGTCTTTCCGCATTCCGGAGAAGGCGAAGCGGTTTTCCTCCGTGCAGCGGTCCGCCAGCTTTTTCGGGCTGGAAAGGAGCGGCGCGTCCTTCCTGGCGTCGAACGGCTCGATGCGGTGATAGCGCCCCCGCGGTGTCCGCACGGCGAGCCAGTCGCTCCGCTTGGCGCCTCCCGGCTCCAGCCCGGCGAGGTCCGACGGATGCCCGCGCATGACGGCGGCCTCGAACGCGCCGACCTTGTGCCGGGAGACGGCCTCCATTTTCCATGAAACCGCCACCGGCGGGACCGGGCCTTTGCTGTCGGACCGGGCCACCTTTCCCTCGTATTCCCAGAGTGTGCCGGGCATCATGGGGAAGAACTCGTCGCACGGCGCCAGGGCCGAGAGGCCGGGAAGCCGGAGCCAGCCGAGGATTCTGCCGCCTCCAATCCGCCAGGTTCCGTTAGCCGATGTCAGCGGAAGCGTGGCGCGGCTGTCCCCCAGCGGCCCGGGGTTTTGCTGGACGATCTCAATCCGGTCCGGCTCCACGCGGGAGATGATGGCGACATGGCCGTAGGGGTTGAACGCGGACGGCCCGAAAACCAGAAGATCCTCCGGCTTGGGCGTGTGCGCGCCGCCGTTGGCGAACTGCACGAGGGCGCGCTTGGGGCTCAGTGCGCCGTCGGGGACGCCCGCGTCGAAGAACTCCCTGGCATGCCCGTAGGAGTCGGGCATCCGGTGGCCGAACCGTTCGTAGTAGTAGCGTTTCACGAACTCGACGCACTGGTAGCGGATGCCGAGGTTGTAGCCGTCCGGGGCCAGGTTCCGTTCGCCCGAGTGGCCCACGCTGCCGTTGTAGAACACCCGCACGCCGTTGAACTCGTCCACGGCGTCGCCGATCCGGCGGCCACCTGGAATCATGGAATCCACGGACTCTGCGCCATCCTGGTGGAAGGGGCTCCACGGGACATGCCGTACTGCATAATAGGCCACCCCGCCGAGGGTCGGCAGAAGAATCAGGCAGAGGACGAGCTTGCGGCGCGCGGTCACACCAGCCGATCCATGATGTATTTGCGGCGGTCGGGGGTGTTCTTGCCCATGAAGAACTCGATATAGCCGTCGGCGTTGCGGCGGCTTTCAACGTTGACGGGCAGCAGGCGGATCTCGTCGCCGATGAACTGGCCGAACTCGTTGGGCGAGATTTCGCCGAGACCCTTGAATCGGGTGACTTCGGCGTTCTTGCCGAGCTTGGCCAGCGCCAGATTGCGCTCGCCCTCGTCGAAGCAGTAGACCGTCTCCTTCTTGTTGCGCACGCGGAAGAGCGGCGTCTCCAGGACGAAGAGGTGGTTGGCGACGACGAGCGGCTCGAAGTAGGCGAGGAAGTAGGTGATGAGCAGGTTGCGGATGTGCAGGCCGTCCACGTCGGCGTCGGTGGCGATGATGACCTTCTCGTAGCGCAGGCTCTCCAGTCCCTCCTCGATGTCGAGGGCGCGCATGATGTAGTAGAGCTCCTCGTTCTTGTAGACGGTGCCGCGGTCGAGGCCGTGGCAGTTGAGCGGCTTGCCGCGCAGGCAGAAGATGGCCTGGGTGCCGACATCGCGGCAGGGGAGGATGGAGCCGCCGGCGGAGAGCCCTTCGGTGAGGAAGAGCATGGAGCGGGAGCCGCCCTCGCTGCCGTCGCAGAGGTGGTACTTGCAGTCGCGCAGGCCGGGAATCTTGAGCATCGCCTTCTTGGATTTTTCGCGGGCCTCCTTCTGCACGGACTGGATCTCGCGGCGGACCTTCTCGTTCTGCGTGATCTTCTCCTGCATCCGTTCGGCGGTCTCGGGATTTTTGTAGAGATAGGCGAGGAGGACGTCCCGGACCTTGTTGACGATCTCGGTGCGGATCTCGTTGTTCCCGAGCTTGTTCTTGGTCTGGGACTCGAAGACCGGATCCTTGAGCTTGACGGCAACGGCGCCGATGATGCCGTTGCGCACGTCGCCGCCGTCGAAATTCTTGCCGGTGAACTCGTTGAACGCCTTGAGGATGCCCTCGCGGAAGGCGGATTGGTGGGTGCCGCCGTCGTTCGTGTACTGGCCGTTGACGAAGGAGTAGTAGTTTTCTCCGAAATCGGCGGTGTGCGTGAAGGTGAACTCGAGCGTGGGACTCTTGAAGTAGACCGGCTCGTAGAGCTTTTCGTCGGTGACCTTTTCCGCCAGCAGGTCGAGCAGGCCGTTGCGCGAGTAGAATTTTTCGTTGTTCCAGATGATTGTGAGGCCGCTGTTGAGCCAGGCGTAGTTCCACATGCGGCGGCGGATGATCTTCTCGTCGAAACGGTAGCTCGGGAAGAAGCTGGGGGCGGGGCCGAAGATGATCTCGGTGCCGTCCACCTCATCGGTCTTTCCGGTCTCCTCCATGCGCAGCACGCCGTCATTGAAGGTGGCCTCCGCAAACTCGCCGCCGCGCCGGGCGATGACGGTAAAGTGGGCGGAGAGCGCGTTGACCGCCTTGAGGCCGACGCCGTTGAGGCCGACGGAGAACTGGAACACATCGCTGTTGTACTTGGCGCCGGTGTTGATCTGGGAGACGCAGTCCACAATCTTGCCCAGCGGGATGCCGCGGCCGTAGTCGCGGACGCGCACCGTGCCGTCGGAGCGCACGTCCACTTCGATCTTCTTGCCGTACCCCATGATGTATTCGTCGACGGAGTTGTCAATGACCTCCTTGAGGAGGACGTAGATGCCGTCGTCGGGGTGCGATCCGTTGCCAAGCCGGCCGATGTACATGCCGGGGCGGGTGCGGATATGCTCGAGGGAGGAGAGCGTCTTGATCTTGCTCTCGTCGTAGACGTTGGATTTGGTGTTGGTGCTCATGATGGGGAATTCAACGCCTGATGGCGCCGGGGCAACCGGGGTTTGGATGCGGCGCGTCGGCCGTGACTTCGTGGTTTTGCGTCTGTTTGGGTGGGGGTGTCGGCTTGGTATTGTCCCTTGAATAGTGATGCTTGGCCGCTGCGGCTTCCGCCAGCATCAGTGCAGCGGCGAGCAGGCGGGGAGGGAGACGTCGGCGGCGTCCAGAATCTTGATTGCCCGGCCCGTCTCCGTGTCCACCATGCAGAGCTCACGGCTGTTGCGGCCGACCTTGCGGGTGCAGACGACGTGGCGACCGTCGGGCATCCAGGAGGGTGACTCGTAGCTGCCGCCCTTCGTCTCGACGGGCTGCGCCGGGGCTCCGGGATTGACCATGTCGATGACGGCGAGCTGGTAGTTGTCGCCGCCGCCCGTGGCGAAGCAGATCTTGTTTGAAACCTTGGACCAACTGGGGGATACGGACTCGGCTCCGGCCCCGCGCGGGAGCGCCTGCGGCTGGCCGCCGCGGGCGGAGACCACGTACAGCCGCGGCTTGCGCGCACGGTCGGAGACAAAGCAGATGCGGCTGCCGTCGGGCGACCAGCAGGGGGACGCCTCCACTGCCTGGTCGCTGGTCAGCCGGGTCAGGCCGCGGCCAGACACGCCGAGGAGGTAGAGGTCGACCTGGTGGTCGCGGCTCAGGGTCAGCGCCGCCATCTGGCCGTTCGGCGCAAGGGAGGCGCTGGAATTGAGGCCGGGGAACTGCGACAACGGGCGCTGGCGCTTGCGGGAGGGATCCACTAGGGCGACGTCGGTGCAGTTGTGGTTGTAGACCGTGTACAGGAGGCTGTTCCAGGTCGGGCCCCAGGAGGGTTCGGTCGAGATGCTGTTGTTGTGCGTGAGCTGCTGCATGTTCGAGCCGTCGAAGTTGCAGGTGAACAGCTCCTTGCGTCCGCGGCCGCTGTTGCCGATGGCGATGGCGACGGTGGTGGCGCAGAGGCCGATTCCCGGCTTTTCGAACGCTTTGGCGATGAGGGAGTCCACGGCGCGGTACACCGTCCATTTCGCATCCTCGGCGGCCGGCTGGCGGAAGGCGAAGCTTTTGCCGCCCTCGACCTGCATCTCAAGCCCTGCCGCGCCGTAGGAGGCGCGCACGCGGTAGGCGGCGCTCTGCCCGTCCACCACGGTGAACCAGTCGCAGCGCTTGAGCGTGTTCAGCAGCACCTGCCGTACCTCGGCCGGGCCGCTGAAATCCGCCAGGCAGAGGCTGGGGTTCGCGTCGCCCGCCTGCTTGGTCACATCCCCGATCCTCTGTTCGGCCTGCGCCTGTGGTGCGGAAGCCGTCATCCAGCCGCCGCAAACCGCCGCCAGCGCCGACGCCCGGAAACAACGCATGAAAAACATGAAACAGCCTCCCATTAAAAAACAAAAAACGATTGCCATCAACATGCATCCTGTGCGGGAATCTGCAAGCGCGGCGCATAAAAATCCGGCCGCTGGACAAGAGGCGCGCCGGCACACGACAAAAAGAGGGGCGGCGTCTGCAGCGGCCGAACGGCCGGTGATGGAAAGAAAAATGGTGCTCCCATCAGGACCTGGACCTGGGACCACGTGATTAAGAGTCGGATAAATGTTGTTTTTGCGCTCACTTTTAGCCATTTGCTATACTTTTCGTGTAAAAAACGGCGGGTAAAAGGGGCGGGTTCGTGAGGAACTCATCGACGGCGTAAAGGGGCGGCGTGAATGGTGGCTTGAAAAATCTTATGAAGCGGGTCAAGCCCCTCCGCCATAATCCCCGAAGTCTGCGTGTCCCAAATAAGGTCGCGCGTCCGGTTCGACACCGCATTCACGTTTTCCAGCAAGGTCGTCAACCCCGGCATCTCCAGCCCGCGCCCATCCAGATGCCGCCGCACGGATACCGATTCCAGAAAACGATCCGCGCCTGCCGATCCGTGAGGGAGCCGTACAGGC
>CAIXRA010000078.1 GCA_903921725.1 uncultured Lentisphaerota bacterium | reverse complement strand
CTTCCCCCTTGTTCCCTTGGTCCCTTGTTCCCTTGTTCCCTTGTTCCCTTGTTCCCTTGTTCCCTTGTTCCCTTGTTCCCTTGTTCCCTTGTTCCCTTGTTCCCTTTTCCGTTCTTCCGTTCTTCCGTTTTTCCGTTTTTCCGTTTTTCCGTTTCGGCGGCGGTTTTTCTACGGCTCCGCAGCCCAGCGCACCCTGCGGAAAGCGCATTTGCCTGCCATTGCACCGCGTCTTGCGAAGGGCGCGACACGGACCATGGTATGCCATGCCGATTTTCCTTGCACCCTGGTTCCTGATGGCGGCGGCCGCGGTGGCGGTTCCGCTGGCCCTGCACCTGCTGTGGAGGCGGAAACCGTCCCCGGTGGCGTTCAGCACGCTCCGCTTCCTCCTGGCGGCGGAGGTGCGCACCCGGCGTTCCCGCCGCCTCACCCGCATCCTCCTCCTGGCCAGCCGTGTGCTGGTCGTGCTCCTGCTGGCGCTCGCCTTCGCGCGGCCAAAACTGCCACTGGCGCGCGGAATCAGCGCCGGCAACCGCACCGTCCTGCTCGTGCTCGACGCCAGTGCAAGCATGCGCTGCCGCCACGGCGGCCGGAGCGCCTTCCAACTCGCCCAAGCCCGCGCGGAGCGCGTGCTCGACGGCTTGGGGGAGACGGACAAGGCCGCCGTGCTTGTCCCCGGCGCGACGGAAACGCGGCCGCTCTTTCCGCCGACCTCGGAACTGGCGAAGGCGCGGGCGCGGCTCCGCGCAGCCTCGCCCGGCCTCCGCCGCGTTGATCTCGTCTCGGAGCTGAACGGGCTTCTGGCACGCCTGCCGCCCGGCGTCGATCGCGGCGGGCTTGAGGTCCATCTCTTCAGTGATTTCCAGGAGACCGCCTGGCCGGCGGAGGGGCGCCACGCACTGGCCACCTCCGCCTCGGCGGCGGGGATGACGCTCTTCCTGAACCAGACCCGGCCGGAAGTCGCGGCGAACGCAGGGATCGTGCACGTTTCGCCCCGGCCGCCGGTGCTTCCCGGAGCGGGCGCCGTCGACGTCGACACGGGGCTGCGCGCCACGGCGGACTTCGGCCGTGCGGTCTCCGCCACGCTTTGGCTCGACGGCAGGAAGCAGGACGTGCTGCCGTTCGCCGCGGAAGAGCTTGCCGGCGGCGCGGCCTCGCGCAGCCTGCACGCCTCGGCGGAGGCGGGCACCGGCCCGCTCGCGGGGCGCGTCGAACTCGACGAGGACGCCTTCGCGCCGGACAACGTGCGCTATTTCTGCATCCACCGCCGTTCCGGCATGGCGGTGTGGCTGGTCGGCACCCCCGCGGAAACCTTCTTCCTGCGCGCGGCGACGCTGCCCGGCGGCGACCCCCGCGGCGGCTTCGTCCCGCAGCTCCGCTCCTGGACGGAATTCCTTGCCCGGGCCGACGCGGAACCCGGCGGCGTCTTCTTCCTCTGCAACCCGCCGGCCTGGGACTCGGCGACGCTCCAGAAAATCGACGCCTGCCTGAACAACGGCGCCACGGTGGTAATCTTCCCCGGCGACGGCGCCTTTGCGGGCGGCCTGCCGTCCGGCGGGGCGCTGTTCGACGGCATGGCCTGCGCCGTCCGTGCGGAGTCCGGCGGTGTGCCGCCGCGCCTGATCCTCTCAGCACGCCCATCCGGCCTGGAAAAGCGAGTCGAGGGCGTCCTCGGCGCCGTGCCCGCCTTTGCGGTGAAAAAACGGCTGGCGCTGACCCGTCTGCCTGCCGCGGCGGAGCGCGTGCTGGAATATGCGGACGGGACGCCGTTCCTCGCCGGCGTCGCCCGCGGCCGCGGCAGGCTCTGGATTGCCTCCGCCCCGGCGGACCGGAGCTGGACGGACTGGCCCGCCACGCCGCTCTTCGTCGTCCTGCACCAGGAACTGCTCCGCGGCACGCCCGCGGGCGCCGCCGCCGCCGTCGAACTGGGCGAAAGCGCGGAGATTCCGTGGCCGGAAGATGTGCGCGAGGCTGAATTTGAGATGGAGCGGATGGCGGACGCCGGCGGCGCCGCCCCGCCGCCCGCACGGATCATCCTGAAGCGGCGCACGGCGGACGAACCGTTCCGTTTTGCGGAGTTCGCGGAGCCCGGCGTGTACCGCCTGCGGCGCAGCGGCATGGAGCGCGGCGTGGCGGTGAATGTGCCGGCGGACGAGTGCGCGCTGAAGTTCCGCAACGTGAAGGAGGAGGCGCGGGCGCTGGCGCCCGCCGACGCGCTGGCCGCCGCGACGCCGGAGGAGCAGGAGGCGGTGCTCGCCATGGCCCACTCCGGACGCCCGCTCTGGCCCGAGCTGCTGGCCGCCGCGTTCCTCCTGCTGCTCGCCGAAACGATTCTGGCCGGACGGCCGAAGATGCGGGGTGCGCCATGAACGGGCCGCTCGCCGTCGTCCTGACACAGCCCGTCTTCCCGGCTTGGCTGCTTGCCGTGCTCTGTGCGGCGGGCTGCTCGTGGGCCTGGCTGGCGCTGCGCGGGCGCGGACTGCCGCCGCCGGTGCGCCTGCGGCTGTTCGGGCTGCGCGCGGCGGCGCTGGCGCTGCTGGCCGCGCTGCTGCTACTGCCGGAGCGCAGGCACGAGGTGCGCGAGCAGGAAAAACCGGTGCTGGCCGTGGTGGTGGACGTTTCGGCAAGCATGAACGAGGCGGTGGCGGACGGAACGCCGAGGGCGCGGCGGGCGCTGGAGTTCCTGAAGAACCGGGCGGCAAGGGGCGCGCTGGAGAAGTTCCGCGTCTGGTGGTTCGAGGCCGGCGACGGCGCGGAGGAGGCGGCGGACGGCGCGGCGCATGAGTGGGAGTTCAGCGGGTCAGAGAGCGCGCTGGCGCCCGCCCTGAACAGCGTCGCGGCGCGCATGGAAGGGCAGAACTCAGCGGGAATCCTGCTGCTGAGCGACGGGCTGGACCGTTCGGGTGCGGCGCCGTCGGCGGGGGCGCGCGGCGTGCCGGTGTTCGCCGTGGAGCTGGAGCCGCCGGTTCCGTCCGGCGCGGCGACGAAACCGGACGCGGCGGTGGCGGACCTCGCGTACCCGGCGCGGGCGACGGCGAAGTGGGAGGCGCGGGTCGACGTGGTACTGCGGCGGCGCGGAAACGCGGGCGCGGAGACGATGCCGGCCGTGCTCACGCTCGATGGTCGCGAGGCGCAGCGCAAGTCCGTGGAATGGAGCCCCGGCGAAACCACGAAACCGCTGGCGTTCACCTTCACTCCGGAGAACTCCGGCCCGCTGCCGGGGCGCGTGGAGATCCTGCCCGCCGGGCCGGACGCGGAACCCGCCAACAACCGCCGCGATTTCATGCTGGAGGTGACGGACCCCGAAAACCGCGTTCTCTATCTCGAAGGCGCCCCGCGCTGGGAGTTCAAGTTCCTGAAGCGCGCGCTGGCCGGAGCCCGCGGCGTGCGGCTGGCGGCGTTCGTGGGGAAGCCGGGCGGCGGCTTCCTCCGGTTCTCCGAGGGCGGCGGGGCGGACGCGGAGACCGGGCTGCCGGAGTTCACCCGCGAGGGGCTGTCGCGCTACAAGTCGGTGATTCTCGGCAACCTGTCGGCCGATGCGCTGAAGGAAAACGAGCGAGTTGCGCTGCGCGATTTCGTGGACCGCGGCGGCGGGCTGCTGGTGCTGGCCGCGGACCGGAACCTGGCGCCGGACGGCGTGGCGGTGAAGGCACCCCTGGCGGAGCTGCTTCCGGCCGCCCCCGAAGCCGGCGCGCAGTTCCGCGAGGGGAGTTTCGCCGTCGATGTGACGGCGGCGGGCGCGGGGCATCCGGTGCTCCAGGGGCTGGGCGTGGAGAAGGCGTTCCCGCCGCTGCTGTCGGTGTTCGGACCGGTGCGTCCGGCGGAGTTTGCGGGCGTGCTGCTGGCGGCGGCGGACGGGTCGCCAGTACTCGCGGTGCGTCCGTTCGGCAAGGGGCGCACCGCCCTGCTGCTGAGCGACTCCTTCTGGCACTGGCAGACCGGCGACGACGGCGGCGCGGGGAGGGACCGCTACACCCGTTTCTTCACGCAGCTCCTGCAATGGCTCGGCCCCGGCCGGACGGCGGCGGACGCATCGGCGGCGCTGCAGCTGCTGCTGGCCTCGCCGGAGACGGACGTGCGGCGCCGGGTCACCGTCGGCGCGCGGCTGGAAGGGGCGGCAGGGCCGGGCGCGGCACCCTCGTGCCGCATCCGCCCGCCCTCAGGGCCGGAACTGGTGCTGCCGATGGCGGAGGGGATGCTCGGCCAAGCGGTCGGCATGGTGCCGGAACAGCCGGGCTGGAGCTGCGAGTTCCGGCCGCCGGAGGCGGGGCTTTACCTGCTGACGGTGACGTCGCGCGACGGCCAGCGCTCCGCCTCCACGCGCCTCCTGGTCCGCGAACCGGTGCGCGAACAGACCGGCGCGCCGGCGGACGCACGCTGGCTGCGGGAGCTGGCGGCGGCCACCGGCGGGCGCTGCGTTGCCTGGGACGCGCGGGACGGCGTCTGGGAGGCCATCCCCTCCGCCGCGCGCGAGCTCCGCCGGACGGAGGAGGCGCCGCTGTGGCCGCGCCCGTGGTGGATCGCGCTTCTGGTCGCGCTGCTCGCCGCGGAATGGTACTGGCGCCGCCGCATCGGGCTGGAGTGAACGCGGCCGCTTTTCCAGGTTGCAGACAAAAAACGGGAGCGGCGACGCTCCCATCCGGTAAACCGGTATAAAGTAACGGAGTGCCGTGCGGACTCCGCAACACTCGGAACGCGCAACACGAAACTGGGGGGATTCCCGCTTATGGCAAGCCAAGACATCGGATTGTTGGAGAAGCAGGTGCGCGAGGCGGCGGCGTTCGTGCAGCCGCTGCGCGCGGAGGTCGGCCGCGTGCTGGTCGGGCAGGAGCGTCTGGTGGACGGACTGCTGATGGGGATGCTGACCGGTGGCCACGTGCTGGTCGAGGGCGTGCCGGGGCTGGCGAAGACGCTGGCGATCCGCACGCTGGCGCAGGCAATCGGCGGTGCCTTCTCCCGCCTCCAGTTCACCCCGGACCTGTTGCCGGCGGACCTGATCGGCACGACCATCTACAACCCGCAGGACCACACCTTCTCGGTCAAGCTCGGCCCGGTCTTCGCGAACATCGTGCTGGCCGACGAGATCAACCGCGCGCCGGCCAAGGTGCAGAGCGCGCTGCTGGAGGCGATGCAGGAGCGCCAGGTGACGATCGGCGGCAAGACGCACAAGCTGCCGGCGCCGTTCCTGGTGATGGCGACGCAGAACCCGCTGGAGCAGGAGGGCACCTATCCGCTGCCCGAGGCGCAGGTCGACCGTTTCATGTTCAAGGTGGTGATCACCTATCCGGCGCGGCAGGACGAGCGCACGATCATCGAGCGCATGGCGCATCCACTGACGGAGATCAGCGTCTCGCAGGTGGCGACGCTGGAGCAGGTGATGGAGGCGCGCCGCTGGGTGGATCAGGTGTACATGGACCCGAAGGTGACGGAGTACATCCTCGACATCGTCTTTGCGACGCGGCCGAAGGGGCAGGCTCAGCTTTCGGAGCGGCAGAAGGACGCAAAAGTCGCCAACATCGTCTCACTGGTCGAGTACGGCGCCTCGCCCCGCGCCTCGCTGGCGCTGGTGCTGGCGGCGAAGGCGCGGGCGTTCCTGCAGAGCCGGGCGTACGTCGTGCCGCAGGACGTGAAGGACGTGGCGCTCGACGTGCTCCGCCACCGCGTCGTCCCCACCTACGAGGCCGAAGCGGAAAACCTCAACAGCGACGATTTGGTGAAACGCTTCCTGGACGAGCTCCGCACGCCGTAAAGACTTGGAGTGCGGCAATAAGTGCATCCGTTTGCCGCTTTCCAACCAAGGCGGAGCTGCTATCAGCCAATCTTGCATAGAAAAGGCAACGAAAACACCAGCGCTCCGCGCGAAATTAAAAGCGGCAAACGGATGCACTTATTGCCGCACTCCAAAACTTCTCCACGAACATCCTTCACCACCATGCTTCCCAAAGACGTCATCGCCAACATCCGGAAGATCGAGATTCGCACACGCAAGATCGTGGACGAATTGACGGGCGGCGCGTATCACAGCGTCTTCAAGGGGCGCGGCATGGAGTTCAGCGAGGTCCGCGAGTACGCCCCGGGCGACGATGTGCGCACGATTGACTGGAACGTGACGGCGCGCTTCGGGCATCCGTTCGTGAAGAAGTTTGTGGAGGAGCGGGAGCTGACGGTGTTCCTGCTGGTGGATGTGTCGGGTTCGGGTGATTTCGGAAGCACGGGGCGCAGCAAGAACGCGCTCGCCGCGGAGCTGGCCTCGGTGCTTGCGTTCAGCGCAATCCGCAACAACGACCGCGTCGGGCTGCTGCTCTTCTCCGACCGCGAGGAGCTGTTCGTGCCGCCGCGCAAGGGGCGCCGGCATGTGCTGCGCCTGATCCGCGAGCTGCTGGTCTGCGACCGCCGGGGCCGGGGCACCGACCTCAAGTTGGGGCTGGAGACAATGATGCGGCTCACCAACCGCAAGGCGGTGGTGTTTCTCATCAGCGACATGCTCGACGCGAACTTCGCCATGCCGCTGGCGGTGGCGGCAAAACGGCACGACCTCATCGGGATGCGCGTCATCGACCCGAAGGAGCTGGCGCTGCCGCGGGCGGGCTGCGTGGCGGTGGAGGATGCAGAGACGGGCGAGGTGCTGACAGCGGACCTGGGGAGCCGGCGGCGGGTGGAGCGCTACGGGGCGGGGGCGTCGGCGCTGCGCGCTGGGCAGACGGACATCTTCCGGCGCGCGGGTTCCGACCTGATCGACATCACCTGCGGCGGCGATTACGTCCTGCCTCTGATGCGCTTCTTCAAGAAACGGGAAAAGAGACATATGTGAAAGAACGTGAGTGGTGAATCGTGAATGGTGAGGGGTGAGTGGGAATAACGCTGGAAATCGACGCCATCGATGCCATCGAAAAGAATCTGAAATTATGAATTTTCGCACAAAAATCGGGATGGGTCTCGCCGCTGGCGTTGCCGGAGTGCTGCTGCTGGTGGGCGGGCTGCTGGTGTGGAGCTGGGTGAAGAATCCGGCACCGCGCCTGGCCGGCGTCGATGTGCGGGCGCCGAAGGAGATCCACATCGGCGACCGCGTCGCGGTGGCGGCGGTGGTGGAATGCCCTTGGTACCGCCTTCCGGCCTCCGGCTGGCAGGTGAAGGTGCCGGAGGGGATGCAACTTCTGGGCAACGGCGCGCGGAAACTTCAGGGCGGCGGCTGGCTGACCTGGAAATGGGCGTGCGTGATGGAGTTCCAGCCGATGGCGACGGGGCGCTGCGAAGGCGGCTCGGCGGAGGTGGGGTTCACGCGCGGACGCGGCGCCGGAGGCGTTCCGCTCGGAGTGCGGATTCCGCCGGTGGAGGTGAAGCCCGCCCTGGCTCCGGAGGACCGTACACTGCGCATGGCGGAGGCGGTCGGGCGTTCCTGGCTGCCGCCGGCCCTGGCGTGGTGGCAGTATTGCGTTCTCGGCGCGGTGGCGCTACTGATCCTTGCGGCCGTGCTGCTGCTTTTCCTGAAGCCTTCACGGCGCCTGCCGCCCCCGCTGCGGCGCGACCCGCCGTGGGAAACGGCGCGGAGCGCGCTGCGGCTGCTGGAGGATTCGCTACCGCTGCTGGCGCCGGAACCGTTCTTTGTGCGCTTCACGGACATCCTGCGGCGGTACTGCGAGGAGCGCTTCCTGCTGCGGGCGGCCGAGTCCACGACCCAGGAATTCCTGGAGGATGTGCGCCGCAACGAGACGCTCCGGCCTGAGCAGCGGCAGGCGCTCGCGGGGGTGCTGGCCTTGGCCGACGAGATCAAGTTCGCCAAGGGCGACGCGACGGAGGAACAGATGGAGGCCGTGCTCGTTTCCGCCCGTGCGTTTGTGGAGGAGACGGTGCCGTCGCCGGAACAGCCGGAAAACCAATGATCATCCGCAGCTTGCACAGATTGCGTTGAAAAGGCAAAACCGCCTCATCTTGAGGCTTCTGCGTAATCTGTGAAATCTGTGGATAACAGGATTGAATTATGTTTCGATTTCAACAACCCTGGTACGCGCTGTTGCTGCTGCCGCTGGTGGCGGCGGCGGTTTGGGCGCTGGTCCGGCGGCCGCCGTCGCTGACCGTGTCGTCCGCCGCGCCGTTCCGTGGCGTGGGGCTGCGCGCGGGGCCGTGGCACCGGTCGCGCTGGCCGGTGCTGGTCGGGGCGCTTGGGCTGGCGCTGTGCCTGGCGGCGTTGATGCGGCCGCAGCACGGCGTGGAGCGGAGCGTGCAGCGCGCCGAGGGCATCGACATCATGCTGGTGCTGGACGTATCGCCGAGCATGCGAGCCTATGATGTCCCGGAGTGTGTTGCGGACACGGACGGCGCGGCGGCGGCCATCCGCGCCGGCACGCTTAAAACCCGCGTGGAGACGGCCAAGGATGAGCTGCGGAAGTTTGTGGAAAAGCGCCCCAACGACCGCATCGGGCTGATTATTTTTTCCAAACTGCCGTACACCGTCTGCCCGCCGACGCTGGACCATGATTTCCTGGTCAACAGCATCTCCTCGTTCGAAGCGGGAATGCTCGGCGAGGCGACAAACATCGCCGGGCCGCTGGCTTCTGCGACGGCGCGGCTGAAGGACTCCCCGGCCAAGCGGCGGGTGGCGGTGCTGTTCACCGATGGCGGAAACAATGTCCAGGACAAGATCACGCCCGAACAGGCGGCCGACTTGGCCCGGACCTTCGCCGTGGCCGTCTACACCGTCGGAATCGGCAGCAACCGCGCCGTGCTGCCGATGGATTTTTTCGGGCGGCAGGTGCTGCATCCGCTTGGCACCAGCGACTTCGACCCGAAGCTGCTGGAGGAGATTGCCTCCAAGACCGGCGCGCGCTATTTCGCGGCGGCGGACGCCTCCGGATTCGCCGCGGCCATGAAGGAGATCGACCAGCTTGAGAAAGTGAAGGTGGAGGCGCCGCGCTTCACGGACTATCGCGAACGGTTCCCGCCGCTTCTATGGGCGGGGCTGCTCCTGATCTGCCTGGCGTTCCTGCTGGAGCGCACGGTGTTGCAGACGGTGCCGTAGTCCGGACGACCATGCATGCGGGGCCGGCTCCCTGACGCGGCTCAGATTCCGCGGAGATAGTTGGCGGTGCGCGCGTGCGGCACCGGCTGGCCGGCGCGCAGAAGGTTCCAGAGGCGGCGCACATCGTCGGGCTCGTAGTGCCGGAAGCGAAAATCGGCGCGGAAGCGGCGCGCGCCGGCCGCCGCCAGCTCCGGCAGATGCGCCGCCAGGCTGAACGGCCGCTGATGCAGGACAACGCTCCGGCAGCGCCGCCGGCAGACGAGGAACGTCTCGCCCTTCTTCGAGCGCAGAATCTCCTCGCTGTCCTCCGGGCAGTTTCCGAGACACCGGTTGCCTGCAAGCGCGGCGGCGGGGCAGGACTCGGAAATCATCAAGGGCGTGTCCTGATACGCCACCACCGCCAGCCGGTCGCCGGACTCCGCCAACAGCCACTTCATGTTCTCCGCACCGTCTTCCGGCGAGAGGCAGGCGCAACCCGCGCCCAGCCCGAAAAGCTGCAGCAGCGCGCCGCGGTTGAAGACTGGCAGCGTCCAATCAACGTCGATCTCCGGCACGCCGCCCCCGGCCGGACCACCGGCTTCGGAAAGGAACGTCCAGCCAGCCAGCCCCGGAACGAGCCAGCGGTCGAATCCCGCCGCGCGGAGTCCGCGGACGGACGCCTCCAGCTCCTCCGCTTCCCAGGCGCGCGTGACCGGCGGCAGCGCCAGGCGGACGCGCTCCGGCCCGAGCTTCTCCCGGAGCCGTTCCAGCTCCGCTTGCGGCGTGCCCCGGCCAATCTCTACGACCAGTTCCGCGGCATCGGCCCATTCCGCATCGCCGAACCCGGCGACGTATTCCGTGCGGTCCACGAGGATGGACCAGGCGGGAGTGAACGGTGGACACCGTGGACCTTGTGGAATGGGTGGACTGGAGGCGTTCTGCACGCCGGCGCCGCGTCCATTCTGTCCACTTTGTCCACCGCGTCCACCCATTCCACCATCTCTTCCCTCCTCCGCCTCCGCTGCCACGACGGCGTCCACGCGCTCGTCGGCCGCCGCCTGAACGGCCTCGTCCAGCCTGGCCGCTAGGTCGCGCCGCGCCTGGTTTAGAACGGAAGCCGGGGCGAAGAGCCCGTGCGGATTGCGAAGCTCCAGCTCCGCCAGGGTGAAACGCGTGTCGCCGAGGCGGGCAAAGGCGTCGCGCACCGCGCTTTCCGTCCCCGCCGGATTCCGGGCGGGTGCAAAGGTCCCGGGCAGCTCCGCCGCCGCCTCCGCGACGGGCTCCCCCGCGAAGCGCGGAAGCGTCCGCGCGGAAAGGCGCACGGCGTCCGGTTCGAAGGCAACGGATACGGCGATCGGCGCGCGTTCGCGGAATTCGCCTTGGCGCGGCGTCTGAAACTCATAGCTCCGCTTCACGCGTTGGGAGGAGGCGCAGTACAGCCGCGCACCGGCGGGGATTGGCGGCGCCTCGGCGGGCAGCGCGACCTCCACCGTCGCCCCGGCGGGGATGTGGTAGCGGTCCTTTGCCTGCGGCCCGGCGGTGATGCGGAACTCGTTGAGCGCGAAGCCGTAGGGCCGGCTCGTTCCGGGGATGTCCACCTGCAGGCCGTCGTGCGGCTCCAGCCCGCGCGGCGTGGTGAAAAGCAGCGCGCGCCCGGCCGTCGTGCGGAGTTCGCGCTCCACCGTCCCGACCGGCGCGCCGCGGTGCCCGGTCTGCTCCGCGTCGATCACGTCCCGGTTCGTCCGCGAATCCGCGTAGAGCTGCGTCCAGGGGCGGCTGAAGATGGTGCGGATGTCCTCTTCGGCGGCGGCGCGCTCCGCGGGATCCTGCAGGTTGCCGTCCAGAAGCCTGCGGTAGAAATCCGTGACGGCGGCGACATAGAGGGGGCTTTTCATGCGCCCCTCAATCTTGAGCGCGGCGGCGCCGGCGGCGCGCAGCTCCGGCAGGCGGTCCGGCAGCGCCAGGTCCTTCATGGAGAACGCCAGCCCCGCGCGGCGTTCCGGATCCTCCGCCTCGAACCAGTCGCGGCAGGGGTAGGCGCAGCGGCCGCGGTTGCCGCTGCGGCCGTAGAGGTGCGACGAGAGCAGGCACATCCCGCTGTAGCAGTAGCAGAGCGCGCCGTGGACGAACACTTCGACCTCGATCCCCGACTCCGCGGCGATGCTTCCGACCTCCTCCAGCGTCAGCTCCCGCGCTAGGTTGACGCGCGTGAATCCGAGCTCCTTCAGCCGTTTTGCGCCCTGCAGGTTATGGATGGCCATCTGCGTGCTGGCGTGGAGTTCGAGCCGCGGGAAATGCCGGCGGGCGAGCCGCGCCAGCCCGAGATCCTGCACGATGATGCCGTCGGCACCGGCCGCCTCCACGTCCGCCAGCACGGGGATGAGCTGCGGCAGCTCCTGGTCAAGCGTCACCGTGTTCAGTGTCACATAGACGCGGCGTCGGCGCTCCCGGCTGTGCGCGTACCCGGCGATGTCGGCCAGCTCGTCCATGCTGAAGTTCACCGCCTCGGCGCGGGCGGAGAAGCGGCGAAGGCCTACATAGAGCGCGTCGGCGCCGTATTGGATGGCGGCGTAGCCCGCCTCCGGCCCGCCGGCGGGGGCCAGGAGCTCCGGCAGTCTGGATGTCGTGGTCGTCATGCCGGTAACGTACCACCCCCGGCGCGGGAGGAAAGGGCGGCGGGCTCCGACGCGGCTTGTAATTTTCCCGGCACCGCCCGATATTATTTGCAGTCTGCCGGAAAACCCGGCGGAAACGGCAAGGGTTCGAGACGTGTTGTTCCGCGGTTTCCCTGGAGGTTGGCACCGGGGCAGGACAACCAGCCCGGAAAAGCTGCCGAAGGAGTGAAAGCATGAACATCTACGTCGGAAACCTCTCATTCAAGACCACCGAGGAAGACCTCCGCACTGCGTTCGAGGCGTTCGGGGCCGTCTCCGCCGCCCGCGTTGTCACCGACAAGTTCACCGGCCGCTCCAAAGGCTTCGGGTTTGTCGAGATGACGAACGATGTGGAGGCGCAGAAGGCCATCACCGGAATGGATCAGAAAGACATGGACGGCCGCCCGTTGCGCGTCAACGAAGCCCGTCCCCGCGAAGAGGGTGCCCCGCGCGGTCCGCGCTGAAGCTCCGGCCACCCCTCTGCCCGCTTGAACGGTCCGCCCCTGGTTGCCGGAGGGAGGACTGCTTGTATCCGCCGCCCGGAAAAAGACGCGGCCGCCGCGGCGCCGTTCCCGCATCGGCATCACCCGGCCTTTTGGATCTCTCCTTTTGTCTTTTTCCGTTCGCCGGTTATACTATCTGCCTGACCGCGGAGAGGTGACAGAGTGGTCGAATGTGCGGCACTGGAAATGCCGTGTACGGGCAACCGTACCCAGGGTTCGAATCCCTGCCTCTCCGCCATTTTTTTTGCCCGTTTTTATATTTTTAAATACTACCCACGAATCGTGCCCTGCGGTTGACCGCCCCACCTGCCGGAAGCCGGCGCCCCTCGCGTGTGCTTGCCTGCGTCGGCAAACGGATGCCGATGGCGGAAGACACCGCCATGCGTGGAGGACGCGGCGCAGGCGCAATGCCGCCGGATGCGGAGACCGCGAGGTGCGCGGTTTCATGAAGCGGGCCGGTTAAAATACCAGCGAGGCACCGCCGAGGATGACGCCTTCTCCCGGCACAGCGGGGCCGACGATGCCCTGGACCGTCACCGGCTGCCGTGCCTTCTGCGCGCCGAGGACGACCTTGCGCACGGCCTGGAAGGCGTCCGCCGGAAACATGCAGCGGACGCCGCCCGTCAACGAGACGCACACATCGCCGCCCGTGCGCCCGAAGGAGATCGGCACGCCGCGAATCCGGACCGCCTGGCCCTGGAGGGTCGCCGCCGCCTGCTGCAGTTTCTCGGCGGTGTAGAGGGCTGCCTCTTCAGCGGCCCCGCTTCCGGCAGAGGGTTCAAGCTCGTCCGCGAGCGAACCGGCCGCCATGCGGGAGATGAGGTCGCGGACCTCGTCGGACGGAAGGGTGCGCGAGGAGGCGATCACCGCCTTGCCGTAGCGCTTGGAGCGGTTCGACGGGAAGCCCAGCGTCACGTCGCCCGCGGCCGATGTTTCCTTGAGCACGCCGCAGCGGACGCCGCCGGAGGCCAGCTTCAGCTCCGTGTCCGGCACCCAGGGGGCAAGCGTGATGCGGCAGGGGTCCTGGCTGGTGATTTTGGCGCGGGCGCGGGCCGTCGCGCCGGAAACGTGCCTGGCCACGATTTCGTGTTCGCCCACGGCAATGCCGGTGATGGCGAGCGGGACGGAGGAGGCGCCGCCCTCGGGGCCGGCAACCGTCTGCCCGAGGAGGGAGGCGCCCGAATAGATGTCGCAGCCGGGCGGCGTCGTGATGACCTCCAGGCTTCCCATGCGGCTTTCCAGCACCACGTCAAGGACGGCGGGCTGCTCGGCGGCCACTTCCGCGGCCGCAGTCTTTGCATCGTATCCGGCCAGACTCACGGTGAACTCGTGGCTGCCCGGTTTCAGGTCGTCCAGAAGCAGCGGCGTCTGGCCGAGGATGCGCGGGCCGTACTGCACGGTGGCGGAGACCGGCGTGGAGGTGATGCGCAGGGTTCCGGGCTTTTGGCGGAGGGCGTACGGTTTGTCGGCCGCCGCCGCCGGGAACTGGATGAGGCGGGTCAGCGGCTCGTATCCGCGGAGCGTCAAGGTGAGGGTGTGCCGCCCCGGCGCAAGGTTTGGTGCCATGACCGGGGTGACGCCCGGGATCGCCTTGCCATCAACTTGCACCGCGGCACCCACCGGGTCGCTGTTCACCAGAAGCACGCCCGCGCTGGGCGGAGGCTCGGCGGGTTCGGTTTTGGGCGGCGTGATCTCCGGCAGTCTGGCGGGGGCGGTTTCGGCCACCTCGCCGGCATCGGGGGCCGCCGGATCCGGCACGGTGACGGCGGACGGGACCGGCTGTTTCGCCGGCGGCGGGGCGGAGGGCGGGCGGAGGGTCAGCCACACCAGGCCGCCGAACAGCGCCAGCAGAAGCAGGAGAAGCCCCGCCTGTACCAGCGGGAAGGGGCGACGGGCACCGGACACCGGCAGCGGGGGCGGCTCCTCCTGCGGCGGCGGCGGCGGTTTCAGAACGGCGTCCTCGTCAAAAAACTGCAGGACGTGCGGGCCAATCCCGACATGGTCGCCGGGGCGCAGGGCCTCGCGCACGGCGATGCGGCGGCCGTTCAGGCGGACGCCGTTCGTGCTCTGGACATCCTCGACCGAATAGGTTTCGCCCTCGCGGATGATGCGGCAGTGCCGCCGCGAAACGCCGTCGCCGTCGAGCACGACATCGTTCTCCGCGCCGCGCCCGAACGTCAGCTGGCCGCCCACCAGATCGATTACGCGCCCCTGCTGGGGGCCGCCCAAAAACCGAAGTTTCATGCCGTCACGCGCTCCCTGAAGGGGGAAAATCCATGTTAAGGCGGTACATTAGCCTCTCCATGATCGATTTACACCTCCACAGCACGGCGTCCGACGGAACCCTGGCCCCGGCCGCACTGGTCCGCATGGCCGTGGAGCGCGGGCTTTCCGCCGCCGCCCTCACCGACCACGACACGACCGCCGGCCTGGCGGAGTTCATCGCAGCCGCCGAGGGGACGGGGGTTCGCGCCGTCGCCGGCGTCGAGCTTTCCTGCAGCTGGTACTCGGGCACCATGCACATCCTCGGGCTCTTCATCAATCCCGACTGCCCGGAGCTGGCGGCGCTCCTCTGCGAAGTCCGCACCAGCCGCGACCGCCGCAACGACGCCGTGCTCGCGCGCCTTCGCCACCTCGGCCTCCATCTTCCGGAGGGTGCCGTCCGCGCCGACGCCGCCGATCCGGTCATCGGCCGGCCGCACATCGCCCGGGCCCTCGTGGAGCTGGGGCATTGCAGCGATCTTCCAGACGCCTTCGCCCGCTACCTCGGCTCCGGGCGCCCCGCCTACATCCGGCGCCATCTACCGCTGCCGGAGGCGGTCATCCGCATCATCCACGCCGCCGGCGGCGTCGCCGTCTGGGCGCATCCGCTGGCCCAGCTCCGCCATTCCACGGCCAAGCTGCGCCAGACCGCGCGCGTGCTGCAGAACCACGGCCTCGACGGCATGGAAACCCACTACGCCGATTATTCGGCGGAAGAGGCGCTCCAAGCACAGGCGGTGGCGCGGCAGGTCAACCTCCTCGGGTGCGGCGGCTCCGACTTCCATGGCGACAACTCCCCCGGCGTCCTCATGGGTACCGGCCGCGGCGCGCTCGCCGTCCCCGACTCCATCCTCAACGCGCTGGAAGCCCGCGCCGCCACCCGCGGCTGATGGACGGTTTCCAGCGGTGTGGATGCAGAGGCATGGTGAAGCGTGGCGCCTCCATGGCAGGCATTTTCCCGCTGCCGCTTGCCTTTTGCTTCCGTAGCATGTAATATACTAATAAATAATAGCACTTCAGGGGCTGCCATAAAGAAGGAGGGGGCCATGTCAACAAAAGAATCGGCGGGTAAATCCGCGCGGAGCACCACCGGCCGGCGTACCGGCGCAGGCGGCGACACCCGCGCGGCATCCCCGGCGGATACACCGCCGTCATTGCCCATTTTCACCCTCCGCGGCCAGCGCGTCATTCTCGACACCGACCTGGCCAGGCTCTATGGCGTGCCGACATCCAGCCTCAACCAGGCCGTTCATCGAAACATCACCCGGTTTCCGGAAGATTTCGCCTTTCAGCTTACGCCTCACGAGGCCACAAACTTGACATCACAACTTGTGATATCAAGTTCGCAACTCCTTGATTATCAAGGCAAATGCCTGGCCGGATTCCCCCCGGAACCACCGCCATCCCGGAGGCATGGAGGCCGCCGCCACCGCCCCATCCATGGATTCGTGCAGATTCGTGAAATTCGTGGGCGGAAAATATGTTGCCCACGAATCACACGAATCGTCACGAATAAATCAATCTCTACCTTTTGGTGCCAGCCAATCGCCTTATGATGGAATCGGCTTAAACGTGTAGGGATAATTTTGAGACCAGTAGCAACCGTCCCACCACCGTCCATCTAGGAGAGTGCCGCATGTACCAGGAAAACGACCGGGGTTTCACCCGCTGCCTCATCGCCGACATGCCGGAGCACGAGCGTCCGCGTGAACGCCTGCTCCACAGCGGCGCCGACGCGCTCTCCGAGGCCGAACTTCTGGCCATTCTCCTGCGCACCGGCACCCGCGAACGCCCCGTGCTCGACCTGGCGCGCGACCTGCTCCGCGCCGCGGACAACAGCCTCGCCCGCCTCGCCACCCTTGGCGTCCCCGAACTCCGCGCCGTCAGGGGAATCGGCGCGACCAAGGCCGTTGAGATCCACGCCGCCTTCGCGCTCGCCCGCCGGCTCTGCCGCTCCATCCGCGCCGAACGCCCGAAGATTCGTCATGCGGCCGACGCGGCCGATCTGCTGCGCGAGAAACTCCGCGGCAAGCCGCAGGAGGAACTGCACGCCCTGCTCCTCGACACCCGCAACTACCTGCTGCGCGACGACTGCATCACCGTCGGCCTCGCCGACCGCAGCCAGGCTCACGCCCGCGAGGTTTTCCGCAACGCCATCCGCGAGAACAGCTCCCGCCTCATCCTGGTCCACAACCACCCCAGCGGCGACCCCATGCCGTCCCCGCAGGACATCGAATGCACCCGCGGCCTGGTCGGCGCCGGCCGGCTCATCGGCATCGAGGTCGTGGATCATATTGTCATCGGCTTCCGCACCCCTTCGCGCGATCAGGATTTCGTCAGCCTCCGCGAATTGAACCTGATGTGACCGCCGCCCGTGTCCGGTAATCCTGCGCCGGCATCCCCCGCGTCTGCGGGAAACGGGTACCCGCCGGGCAACTTTGCGGTTCAGGCTTGACCTCGGGCGATGGCAGGTCACATTTCCCGCTGTGGCGGTGCCATCCGGGCGGCCGCCACAACGGGAAACGCCGGAGCCGCCGCCATGCAACACGACATCGAGAAAAACCTTGCCGCCCTGAACCTCGTCCTGCCGGAGCCGCCGAAGCCGGTGGCCGCCTACATCCCCGCCGTGCGCTGCGGGAACCAGGTCGTGGTCAGCGGCCAGCTTCCGTTCCGCAACGGGCAGCTTACGGACACCGGCCGCATGCCCGAAGCGATGCCGCTGGAGCAGGCGCAGGCGGCGGCGGCTCAGTGCGCGCTCAACGCGCTCGCCATCGTCAAGGCGGAGCTGGGTGGCGACTGGACGAAGCTGGTGCGCGTAATCCGCATCGGCGTCTTCGTCTCCGGGGCTCCGGACTATTACGAACACCCGAAGGTCGCCAACGGCGCCAGCGACCTGCTGGTCAAGCTGCTGGGCGAGGCCGGAAGGCACGCACGCGCCGCCGTCGGCGTCAGCGCCCTGCCGCTCAATGCCGTGGTCGAGGTTGAGATGACCGTTGAGGCAAAGCCGTGAGCGAAGGCCGGGAAAAGCTTCCGGATGAGCCGCCGCGCCGCCGCCGCCGAACTTCGCGGGAACGGCGGGGCTTTTTTGCCGCCGCCATCTGGCGGCAGCCGTGGTTGTGGGGCACGCTGCTCTTTGCCGGGACGCTGCTGTTCTGGCTGCGCACGGCCGGCTTCGGGTTTGTCTTCGACGACCGCGTCCAGATCCTCACCGACGGCTATGTTCATCATTTGGGCAATTTCTGGCAGCTTCTTTCGCTGCATGTGCTGGGGCAGGACGTGATGGACCGGACAAGGCCGGTGCAGCTGCTGTCGTTGATGCTCGACTCCGCGCTCTGGGGGCTGCGCCCCGCCGGGTACCACCTGACGAACATCCTGCTGCATGCCGGCAGCACGCTGCTGCTCTTCCTGCTGGCGCTCCGCCTCTCGGTGTCGTTCGCGGAATTTTCCGGAAAGGATGACCGGCAGGCCGTCGGCCGGGCCGGAGCCCGTTTTGGCGCGCTCGCCGCCGCGTTGCTGTTCGCCCTGCATCCCGTCCAGGTCGAGGCGGTCTGCGTCCCCTCCTTCCGCGAAGACCTGCTGGCGACCTTCTTCCTTCTGGCGGGGTTGCTGGCGGCCGCGGTGTTCGCCGACAGACTGAGGCACCAGTTCGACACCACGCCGGAGAGACTGGCGGATGGCGGCATCCCGGACCGGCGATCCCCCTATCTCCCCGGCTGCATCATGGTGCTCTGCCTCCTCCTCGCCGCGGGCGCCAAGGAAACGGGGATTGCCGGACCGCCGCTGCTCTTCCTGTTCGGATGGCTGGCGATGCATTCCGGCGCACTGCCCTCCTCCGGCGGCGCGCGGCGGCGATGGTGGCCGTGGGCCGCGCTGGCGGCGATCATCGTCGGCGCCTTTTATCTGGCGGTGTGGCGCCTGGCACCGGCGCATTCCGAAATTTTCAACCCTGCGATGCCCCTGGCCCCCTCGCTGCTTGCGTCAGCAGCCGTGCAGGCTCGGATTTTTGCGATGGACGTCATGCATGTGGTGGCGGGGTGCGGATACTCGGCGGTGTACACGCCGCAAAGCCTCAAGGACTACGACCTCCCGATGGCGGTTCCGCTCCTGGCGCTCACGCTGACGGCGGGGATCATCGGCTGCCTCTGGAGCCGGATGGCGCGCTTCGGCTTCGCCTGGATCGTGCTGGCCCTGCTGCCAATCTCCAACATTGTGCCGATCTACAACCCGGTCGCCGACCGCTATCTCTACCTGCCGATGGCCGGCGTCGGCCTGTGGCTGGCCGCGCTCCTGGCCCGCGGCTGGCGGCGCCGGGCGCTGCGCTGGCCGCAGGCGGCGGCGGTGGCCGTCGTGGCAGTACTACTCGCCGCCCTTTCCTGGCAGCGCATGGCGGTCTGGCATGATCAGCTTTCACTCTGCAACGACATGATCAAGCACGAACCGGAGCACCCCGATGCCTTCGACGGCCTGGGCTATGTGCTGTACGACGCCGGACGGCTGGCCGAGTCGGAGGCCGCCTTCCGCAAGGCGATTTCGCTCAGGAAAAACTACGCCGACGCCTGGGCGGGGCTGGCGATGGTCCGGGAAAAACGCGGGGATCGGGCCGAGGCGGACAAGGCGATGACCCGCGCCGCCTGGTTCGACGCCCGCTATGCCGACATCGACCAAGTGTTCCGCGCCCAGGAGATCGAGCGCCAGCACGCCGAGGCCATGCGCCCCATCTGCCGTCGCATCCAGGACTCTCCCGCGCTCGTCCGGAAACGCGCCGCCCAGCCCGCCGCCGCACCGTAGCCCGCGTACTCCATGAACACGCATGAATCCCTGCCGTGCGGGCCTGCCGGAAGCCAGGCCGGCTGTATATTGTGCAATCCGCAAAAAGGGGAAGCTCATGGGCAAATGGCAGAAACGGCTGTTGGGAGTGGCGGCGGTGCTGATGCTGGCGCTAGGCTGCACGGGCTTGCTCTATCCGTGGCCGGACCTGCCCAAGGCGGAACGGCTGCCGCCGCTGTACCCGCCCCTTCCCAAGTCGGAGATCAAGCCGGACAACGCCGCGTATTACCTGATGCAGTTGAAGCCGGTCCAGATTGTGCCGGTGGCGGAACGCGGCAAGGCAAAAACCGGCGCGTACTCGAATGAGACGAGCCGCTTCAGTCGGTGCGGCTGGAAAGCCGGAACATACCCGGACATCGAGGCTGCCGCGGATGATTTCAAGCCCAACCTCCAGCTCCTGCGCCAGGCCGCCGCCGCACCGGAAGCGCGGATGCCGCGGCAGGAATCGGCCAAGGATGTCGGGCAGGTTCCGCTGTCCGCCTACAAGGGTGTTGTCGAACACATTTGCTTCCTGGCCGAAGCCGCCGCCGCGCAGGGGCGCTGGGACGACGCGGCGGCGCTGTTTCGGCTGGGGCTGGTTTCCAGCCGCACCCAAAGCCGTGGCGGCTTGCTCATGGACCGTCTTTGCGCGGATGCCTGCGACGCATTGGTCCTCTCAAGCCTCCGCCGCACGGCGCTGGAACGCACACCGCCACCGGAATGGCTGCGGAAGTGGATTGCGGAGCTGGCGAAAAAGGACGCCGAAGCCGTGCCGATGTCGGACACCCTCCGAAATGAGATCGAATGGGGCCATCGGACGATGCAGACGTTTTGCGACGGCATTTGGGAACGTCCACAAAAACCCATACCGGAGAATTTCCTGGATTGGCTGGATTGCTTCCCGGAAGACACCGAGCGCGGGTACCGGATCGTCCGCAGGCTTCGGAGCCTGCGCCTGTTATGGCTGTTCGGCAGCACGGAGGCGCGCACCCGGCGGCACTGCCGGGAAATCATCGACTCCCTGCCGCAGGACGTATCGGGTTGCTGGCGGGAGCTGTCGCAGGAACAACCGGCGCCCGCCACGCCGCTGCTCCGGTGGTTCAACGATCCCGTCGGCCGTCTTACCGTCAACATGGCCCATATTTTGCCTTCAGCTTTTGCAACATCGTACCGTCGATTTCTCCACCACCAAACCACGCTGCGTGCGACGGAGCAGCTGCTGGCGCTGAGGCTGTACCAGCTTGAGCACGACGGCAGGCCTCCGGCCGCACTGAAGGAATTGGTGGCGGCCGGATGCCCGGCGCGGCTGCCGGACGACCCGTTTGCGCTGTCGCCGGGCACGGCGTTCGGCTACCGCGTGAACGCGGACGGCTCGTTCGTGCTCTGGAGCTGCGGCTGGGACGGCCGGGACGACGGCGGCGCGTACGACCCGGCGAATCCGTCCCCGGTACGCCTGGATGCGGTGAAGGACATCGTCTTTTCCTCGACCCAGCCCGCCGACCGGCGCGCCAAGTGGCTTAAGGAACACCCAACAACAAGCGCTCCATGAGCTTGCGACAAAAACACGAAGAATACGACGTTTTTCTGCGAAATCTGTGTAATCTGCGGATGAATTTTTCACCATGAAAAAACTGCTGGTCATTCAAGTTGCGGCGCTCGGGCATGAGCTCATCGGGCGGTATCCGGAGCTTTGGGCGCGGCTCGGGCTGGAGTTCCGGCCGCTGGAGCCGGTGTTCCCCGCCGTGACCTGCCCGGTGCAGGCGTCGTTCCGCACGGGGCTGCCGCCGGAGCGGCACGGCATCCGCGGCAACGGTTTCTTCGACCGCGCCACGCGCCGCACGGCGTTCTGGGAGCAGGCCGCGGCACAGATCGCAGTTCCGGAGCGGATCTGGGACGGCTACCGGCGGCGCGGCGGCACGGTCGGGATCCTCTGCTGGCAGCAGAGCCTGGGCGAGGAGGTGGAGATGGTCCTGTCGCCCGCGCCGATCCACAAGCACCACGGCGGCATGATCCAGGACTGCTACTCGCAGCCGCCGGGGCTTTACGCGGAGCTGTGCCGCGAGACCGGCCGTACGTTCAACCTCATGCACTACTGGGGCCCGCTGGCGGGGGTGAAGTCCACGCGCTGGATCGCCGACGCCACGCTCGCCGTGCTCCGGCGCGCCGACGCGCCCGGCCTGCTGCTGACCTACCTCCCGCACCTCGACTACGCGCTGCAACGGTTTGGGCCGCAGGATGAAAAGCGCACCGCCCGCGCGGTCGCGGAGGTCGTCGCGGAGCTGGAAAAAGTGCTGGCCGGGGCGAAGGCCGCAGGCCATGAGGCCGTGCTGTTCGGCGACTACGCGATCACGCCGGCGGCGCAGGTCGTCTTCCCGAACCGCGCACTCCGCGATGCCGGCCTCCTCGCCGTGCGCACAGTCCGGAAGATGGCGTACCCGGACCTGTACGCGAGCCGCGCCTTCGCGCTGGTGGATCACCAGGCAGCGCAGGTTTTCGTGCGGAATCCGCAGGACCTGCCCGCCGTGCGCGAACTCCTCGCCGCGCTGCCGGGCGTGGCGGAGGTGCGGGAAACGCAGAACGCAGAACGCAGAACGCAGAATGGGGAATCCCCGGGGGTGGCGTCCGCCGTGTCCACAATGTCCACCTTGTCCACCGACAGCGCCCGCCACGCCCCCGATTTTGAACTCACCGCGGCGCCGGGCGCCTGGTTCGCCTATCCGTGGTGGACGGAGAAGGGCGAGGCGCCGGAATATGCCTCGCATGTGGACATCCACGCCAAGCCGGGGTTCGACCCGTGCGAACTGCTGTGGGGCTGGCCGCCGCCGTCCGTCGGCCAAAATCCGGCCCGGATCGGCGGCACACACGGCCGGACAGACGCGCCCGCCGCCTGGGCCTCGACCACGCCGCTGCCGTGCGGACTCCGCACGCTGACCGGCCTCGCCGCCGCCGTCCGCGACTGGCTGGAATAGCCGGCGCGGCGGAGGGAATGTCCGCGCACTTGCCGTTCCGCGCTTCAGGAGGCCGTTCGACGCGACGCGGATATTTCATGAACGTTCTTTGGGCCCGTATGTCGCCCGGTTGGAATTCGTTGTGCAACCCCTTCAGGGTTGAAATCTTTATTGTTTTTTTCCTGGGGCGTTGCCCCAGGCTATGGTGTGATGCCCCGTTGGGGCGGCTTGAGTAAAGCGTTGAAGGTTGAACGTTCTTTTGCCCCCGTATGCCGCCCATTCGCGATTCATTGTGCAACCCCTTCAGGGTTGAAGCCATTATTGCTTCGTTTTCCTGGGGCGTTGCCCCAGGCTATG
>CAIXRA010000077.1 GCA_903921725.1 uncultured Lentisphaerota bacterium | reverse complement strand
AGCATGATGCAGCACCACTTCACCTGATACGCCGGTTGCAAGCGCCGCGCCCGTTCGGAAAAGGTGGGGTCCAGTTCCAGCGCCTGCGCCAGCCGCGCCAGGAAAGCGTCACGATGGCAGAAGTCCACCGGCACTTGCGGCTGGCAGAAGAAATCGCACACCAGCTTCGCCGGGTCGTCCCAACCGGCATACTCGAAATCAAAAAACCGCAGCCGGCCGTCCTCCGCCAGCAAGGCGTTGTGAAAGCCGAAATCCGACGGCGACAGGCAGCGCTGGGCGGGAGGCAGCGGCGCGTCGGGGTTCGGTGTCTGGCCCAGGGTCGCGCTGAGGCGGCGCCAGGCGGGCTTCAGTTCGTTTGCGACGAACGCCGCAGCTTCCCGGCCCAAATCGCTGGCGGACTCGATTTGGTCGAGTCGGGCGACCCGCCGTCCCACGCACTCCAGATGTTCGGCCACGCTGAAGCAAGCCTCGGAAGCCAGCGGCAGTTGCCCCGCCGCGGCGCTCGTCCGCTCGCGGTTCAGTTCGGCGATAAACTCCAGCGCCTGGCCGACGGATTCAGCGGTGACTTCCTCCGGCTGCAATTTCCGCCCCGTGACAAACGTGAACAAGCCCAACCGTTCCGCGCCGTCCCAGCCCAACGGTTCAGGCGTCCGCCGCACGCCGCAGCGCCAGAGGAACTCGTAAAACGCCCGCTCGGTGCCGAAGCGGTCGCGGGGATCGGCGGGATTTTGGAAGTAAGCCTTGAGCAAACCGGCGCGCGCCGCCGCCGGCACGCGATAGACGCGGTTGTTGCCGCCGCCGGCTACCGGTTCGATGGCGCAATCGCCTGCGAACCCGTGCGCCTGTAGGAACGGCGCGACGCGCTGGAGGAATTCCGGCGGAACGGATGCCGGGTTCAACACTTGAAGCTCCTCCGCGCCTCCGCCCAGTCCAGGATGCGACGGAAGCGCTGTTCGGCGGCGTAAAGCTGGTTCGGGTCGAAGAGAATCCGTTGCGTGCCGGCGGGGAAACCCGCCTCACCGAGGAACTCCGGCAGGTCGTCAATGAAGTGCGTGCAGCCGCATTGCCCGATGCGGTCGAGCTTGGCTTGCTTGGTTAGTTCGAAGAAGACATTCGCGCGGGGCAGGCCGATTTGCGCCGGGTCGAAAAAGCCCTGTTGCTCCAGCCAGGCGGTGGCTGCCGCGTGGAGGTCGTATTTCTCACCGAGGAAGGGATGGCGCGTCTTGTGGCTGACGATGGAAGTCGGGATGCCCGCGGTACGACAGGCCCGGAAAAACTCCAGCACTCCCGGATACGGCGCGGCTTCGCTCATGCGCCCGCCATAGACGGAGCCTTGCATTTCCGTCCAGGCGGCTTCGTTATCCACGCGGCGCAGGTAATTCCGCACGTCCGACTTGTTGACCGGCACGTCGGCGGGAATCAGCCCCTGCTCGCGCGCGACTTTGTGGAACAGCGCGTCGTAGCAGACTATCGTGTTGTCGAAATCAACGCCGAGAAGCATGCAGGGAATGAAAAATGAAACTGACAAAACCAGTAAAGGGAGAGCAACTGAAGCTCCGGCAAGCTTGGGGCTGGCAGAGGAGGCCGATTCGGAGCCGGCAATAGGACGAACGACTCTCCCTCACCCCGGCCCTCTCCCGCTGGGAGAGGGAGCGTTGTCCGCCGTCCCAATGCACAACTGATCGCTGGGATTGCACTGGCGCTCTGGGAGCGACTGAGAGCGTCCGTTTGCTGTTCCCTCTCCCAGCGGGAGAGGGCAAGGGTGAGGGAGAACAGCACCAACTGGAACTCGCGTCGGAGTGGGTTCCAGCGCCCGGCGAGATGCTGACCTGCGCCACAGCAATGCCGCCTCT
>CAIXRA010000076.1 GCA_903921725.1 uncultured Lentisphaerota bacterium | reverse complement strand
TACTCGTCAATCAAATATCCAGATATTCTCAATCCTCGTGCCTTGCAACTGGCCCGTTTCCGCCGCGACAGGCGGCATTTTTAATTCCGGATAAGCACGTAACTTCACGGCGGTGTCGGGCCTGATGCCAATCAGGTAGTTGCCGCCGCGGGCGAGGCTCCGGCTGAGATTGCGGCTGATGGTGCCGGCGCGGTCAGCCTTTGTTCCCGAACTTTTTCCGGGGCGCGGGGCTTTTTTTTGCATCGGCCGCCGGAGTCGCCTTTTTGAAGGTCGGGCCATTGTCGCGGCGGTCGCCGTTGGACAGCAGGGTTTCGGCGTCGCGGAACGGGACGGTGACGAAGGAATGGTGGTCGCATATCTGGATGTCGGTGATCTTGTGCGCCGGCATCCGGCAGCGGCCCATGAGGTACTCGCCGAGGCGCCGCGGCGTCGCGCCTTCCTCCCGTCCGAAGGAGACCAGCAGGCGGGTGCGACCCTCGCGGTCCACCATGCCCTGTTCGATTTCGGGGTAGCTGTCGGTGCTGAGCTCGTTCGGGAACGCCTGCTGGAGCAGGGCGGCGGCCAGTTCCGCGGGGGAATGCAGCGCGATCAACTCCTCGGCCATTTCGAGGTAAGAGGCCTCTACGCCGCTGGTGACCGTTTCGGCGATGTTCGCCTTGATGCGCCGCTTCTTGGCGTTGATGACGTCCTTGACCTTGGGCAGCGTCTCCTTGCGGATGTCGGTCTTGGTCACATGCCGGATGAACTGGAGCTTGCGGTACTCCGCCGGCGTCACGAAGGTGATGGCGATGCCCGTCTTGCCGGCGCGGCCCGTGCGGCCGATGCGGTGGATGTACGACTCCGCGCCCTGCGGCAGCGAGAAGTTGATGACATGCGTCAGGTTGTTGATGTCGATGCCGCGGGCGGCGACATCGGTGGCGACCAGGATGTTGATGGTGCCCTTCTTGAGGCGGTCGAGGATGCGCTCGCGCTGGTTCTGCGCGATCTCGCCGTGCAGGGCGTCGGCCTCGTAGCCGCGCTCGATCAGGTGGCTGGCGACGGCGTCGACATCAATCTTGGTGCGGCAGAAGACCAGGCCGTAGAACTCCTCCTCGATGTCGATGATGCGGCAGAGCGCCTCGAACTTGTTGTAGTTGGAGACCTCGAAGTAGATCTGTTCGGTGTTGCTGGCCGTCAGGCTCGCCTGCATCACCCGGAGCACGTCATGTTCGCCCATGTGCTGCTTGGCGATGGCCTGGATCTCCGGCGGCATGGTCGCGGAAAAGAGCAGCGTACGCTTCTCCTTGTTGGTCTGCTCCATGATTTCCCGGACATCCTCCAGGAACCCCATGTTCAGCATCTCGTCCGCCTCGTCGAGCACCAGGAACTTGATCTGGTCGAGTTTCAGCGAGCCGCGCCGCAGATGATCCATGACGCGCCCCGGCGTCCCCACCACGATGTCCACGCCCTTGTGCAGCCCGCGCAGCTGCAGTTCCAGCGACTGTCCGCCGTACACGGGCATGACGCTGAGGCGGCGGCTGCCGATCAGCGAGTGAATCTCCTCCGCGACCTGGACGGCCAGCTCACGGGTCGGCGCCAGCACCAGCGCCTGCACGGAACGGCAGCCTTCCTCGATCTTTTCCACGATGGGCAGGCCGAAGGCGGCGGTCTTGCCGGTGCCGGTCTGCGCCTGGGCGATGATGTCCCGGTTGCCTGTGAGAACGGCGGGGATCGTCTTCGCCTGGATCGGCGTCGGCTCCTCAAAACCCTTCTGCTGCAGGACGCGCAGGGTTTCGGCGGAGAGCCCGAGCGAGGCGAAGGTGATGGCGGGGACGGGCGTGGATTCAGCGGCGGGATCTGTCATGGCGGGAAAATGTCCTTGGTCGGTTGCATCCCCCCCAAAGACCGTCAGCCTTGACCGAACCATAACGGACCGGAACGCATCAGGCGCCGCAGGCCGTGTCTCTGGAAGAAAAATTGATGATGACGGAACTTCTGAAGGCATGAACCGGCAGATTTGCGTCTGCCTCCCTGTGCGTGGAACGGTTCATGCCGCGTGGCGTCCTGCGCACGGCATTGTGCAAAAACAGCGGATGCCGGGAGGGACAAGACGCCGCCGTTCACGGCGGAAACCGGGCATTCCAATCAGGGAGCCGCTGCCCGGTACTATAACCCCTGCACTCATGGAAGCACGCCCGGGCGGTGCCCGTTGCATTCCGGTTCACGTTTTTTGGGGGCTCAAAAATGAATCGTCATGCACCGGCACCATCGTGCTCACCGCGGAGAAGGGGAAGTCGTGACCCGGTTTCCTGCGGGGGTTGCCGGATGCGCGGCGCCTACAGTTCCAGCACCGGCCAGCCGTGGTCTTCCGCTTCAGATCGGAGGGCGGGCGCGGGGTTGACGGCGTGCGGGAACCCGACACGTTCCAGGAGCGGCACGTCGGTGATGGAGTCGCCGTAGTAGGCGGCTTCCGCCAGTGCGGTAGCGCGGCTGCGGCAAAACGTTTCGGCAAACCCGATCTTGCCTTCACCCCCGCAGTACGGCCCGGAGATGCGGCCGGTGTAGCGCCCCCCGTCCAGTTCCAAGCGTGTGGCGAGCAGGTGCGGAATCCGCAACTCGCGGGCGAACGGGGCGGCGAGCACGTCGTTGGTGGCCGTGAGCAGGGCGACGGGGCGGCCGGAGGCGAGGGCGTCGCCGACCAGCCGGCGGGCCTTTTCATAGATCGTGTGGCGCACCATCTCCTCGAAATGCCGGTCGGCGAGCGCAGCCATCTGTTCCGGCGTGTTGCCGGTGAAGGCGCCGAGCTGGAAGCGGAAGAAGGCATCGAGATCAAGCTGGCCGGCCTTGTACTGTTCGTAGAAGGCGTTGGCCTTCTGCAGGCTGTCGCCCGGGGCGAGCTTGTGGCGCACGAGAAACTCGATCCAGGACACGTCGCAGTCGTTGGCGATCAGCGTGTTGTCCATGTCGAAGAAATAGAGCGCGGGTTGTGCGGGGATGTGCGGCATGGTTCCGTGCGGTTTCATGATGGTTGCAGTCCCGGTCTTCGGGGTCGGGGGGGGGGGCATGCTAACCTGAATAATGCAGATTACCGGCTGAGCTTCACCTCAAATGTGGCGCCGCCTTCCGAGAGGCGGACGCCGCCGTCTGTGATTGAGAGGACCGTGGCGCCGCAGATCTTGTCGTTGACGCGGACGATCTGGCCGTTCACCAGCGCCATGCGGGAGCTGCCGGAACCGAGGATGCCGGTGAGCTTGTAACCGGCTGCGGGCGCAGGCGGCGCGATCCCGACCGTCGTGGCCGGAAGCGCGGCGGGGGTTGTGGCCGAGGTGTGCGCGGGGGGGCTTCGTGGCGGAATCGCATCGACCGCCATGTCTGCGCCTGTGTCGCGGGTGCGTGTTGCCGCGGCGGCCGCGGCGGTGCGGGCCTTCTGCACGTCCTTGCCGTATTCGGAGACGGCCTGGCGGGGGAGGGCGGGTGGAAGCAGGTGCAATTCTTCCCATTTCGCCGCGATGGCGTCCGCGGGCACGGCGCCGACATTGCGGTAGACCTCCCGCCCCTGTGTGTCCAGGTAGACCTGCAGTGGGATGGAGGTGACGTTGTATTTCTGGGCCAGTTCCTTGTTGGTGTCCACGTTGATGGTTTCAACGGCGATCCGGCCGGCGTACGCCTTCGTGAACTGCTCGACGGCCGGCTTCATTGTCCTGCAGGGTCCGCACCAGTCGGCGTAGAACTCCAGCATTTTCGGCGTTTTTCCGGGGACGGCCTGGGTGCCGCCGGCGGCCTGGGGATTCGTGGGCGGCTGCACGGCGGCGCCCGCCGGTGCGCCCGCCGTGTTTCCGCCCCTGATGCTTGAATACCAGAAAAGGGCGCCGCCCATGATGATGACCAGCGCGGCAAGCGGGAGGACGACGGCCACGACAAAGCCGCCGCAGCCGCTGTTGCCGGAGGGGGCGGCCGGCGGCGTGTAGACGGGGATTGGCGGCGGGCCGGAAGGCTGATTTCCGGGAACCTGCGTGCGCGCCTGTTTCAAGGCCTCGTTGATAAGGCTCATGCGATGTCTCCTTCCAGTTCTTTTTCCGCAATCTCCGCCATGCGCTTCGTGATCCGGTCCGTCCGGTAGACGAAACCGGCGAGAAGCGCCTTGTCCGCCAGCGCGTTGATCATGCGGGGGACACCCCCGGAATAACGGTAGATTCGCGCGATGGCGCCGTCCTCGAAAAACGGGGTGCCGCGGCCGCCGGCGACGGTCATGCGGTGTTCGATGTAGCGCCGCACGTCGGCCTGCGCAAGGGGGCCGAGATGGTAGCGGATGGTGATGCGCTGGCGGAGCTGGCGGAGGGCGGGGTCGTTGAGCTTGTCCCGCAGTTCCGGCTGCCCGAGGAGGATGATCTGGATGAGCTTGCGGTTGTCCGTCTCCAGGTTCGACAGGAGGCGGATCTGCTCCAGCAGTGCGCCGGGCAGGTCCTGGGCCTCGTCGATGATCAGCACGCATTCCTTGCCTGCGTGCGCCTTCTCGAGCAGGAACTTGTTGAGCGCCTCGTAATTGTCGAGATGGTCGTTGCGCGAGATCTTTTCCACGCCGAACTCCCGCAGCAGCGCGCGGAGGAGCTGGGAGTCGGAGAGCATGGGGTTCAGGATGAGCGCGGTCTGGTACTGTTCCCCGAGCTGTGAAAGCAGCGCCCGGCAGAGGGTCGTCTTTCCGGAACCCACCTCGCCGGTGAGCTGGATGAACCCCTTGCGGTGCTGGAGGCCGAAGAGCAGGTGGTTGAACGCCTCGCGGTGCCGGTCGCTGAAAAACATGTAGCGCGGGTCAGGCGTGATGCTGAACGGCGCTTCCGTAAATCCGTAAAACTGCGTGTACACGGTGGGCGAAGCCTTTTGCTTGGCCCGGCCTGGCGGGCGCGCACTGCGATGGATTATAACTGGCGGCCTGCATAATCTATGGACGCAGCCCCCAACAATCAAGCCCGGCGGAAAATTGCGCACAGGCGCGGGACAGGGGCGGGCGCGCGGCAATTGCCGGCCGTTCGGGTTGAGACGGGTGAATCGGGTGTTAGATTACGGTTTTGATTGATGGGTTGACGGTGCCGTACCGGTTGGCGACAAAGACACAGGAGGCGACGATGGCCAAGGCATGGATGAAGTGGATGGCGGCCGGGGCTGTTGCCCTCGTGGGCGCGCCGGCATGGTCGGGGCTCAACCTCAAGCTGGATCCGGAGGGCAGCCGTCGGCTGGAAATCGGGGCCGATGAACAGATGCGCATGGAACACTACGACCGCGACATCTGGCAGGGACCGAACCGCGATGTGGCGCCGAGCACGGCAGAGGAAGGCCCCGCCGTCGATTATCTCCGCACCCGCGAGCGCGTCTGGGGCAAGCTGACCCTTTCCCCCGACACCTTTGTCTACGGCCGGCTCGTCCACCGCGCGCAATACTTTTCCAGCCGTGACACCGGTGAATCGAACAACGGCACGGGCGCGCCCTGGCGCTGGCCCGACGAGGTCATTCTCGACAATCTTTACCTGAACATGGAGAGCATCGGCGGCAGCGGCTGGTCCCTCCGCGCCGGCCGTTTCGACCTGTTGGACGAAAAGGGCAAGCCGCTGTTCGGCAATGGCATGGTCCTGCTGGACGGCACCCCGCGCGACGGCGGGCGCAGCCTCTACTTCGACGGCGTCCTGGCCACCTACCGGCCCGACAACGAGCGCGACACGTTCCGCCTCGCCGCGCTCTACGGCGACAGCAAGGAGTGGTTGTACGCCATCAACGACCAGGACCGCTCGCTGCGTCGCGGCGACACCTGGATCGGTGGCGGCTCGTGGGTTCATTCCTTCTGTAAGGAGTTCAATACTGAACTCTATTATTTCCATGTCGACATCAACGACAGCATCAGCGAGAGGGAGAACGCGCAGCTCGAGATTCCGGGCATCCGCCTGTTCGGTTCACCGCACAAGCAGATCGACTACAGCGTCGAGTACGCGCATCAGTTCGGCCATTACCAGGGCGGCACCGCCGGCGGCGCCATGCAGGACTGCGCCGGCAGCATGCTCGACGCCCGCCTGACGCTGAAGTCGCTCGAAGGAACCTGGCTGGAGCCGGTCCTCAAGCCGGAGTTCACCTGGCTGAGCGGCAACAAAACCTCCTCCGGCGGCACCTACGAGGGCTGGCATCCGGTCTACGCCGAGTACCCGATCTGGCGCGAGGAACTCTATCCGCAGATCAACCGCGGCGCCTGGACCAATCTCCTGCAGTACCGGCTCGGCCTCGACCTGACGGCGCGCAAGGGCGACAAGGCCGGCGTCGGCAAGGTCACCGTCAGCCCCGCCTGGACGACCATGTATGCCGACCGCGGCGAACTCGGCACCGGCGGCGGAACCCACATCGGCGAGATGGTCTCGCTCTTCATCGACTACAAGGCCACAAGCTGGTGGTCAATCTCCCTGCAGTGCGCGGAGTTCATGCCGGGCAACTACTACGCCGACGGCCACGCCGGCGAGTGGGTCCGCTTGGAAATGACATTCACCTACTGAACGGCCCCGGTTCCGCACGGACCCGCTTGGCCGGCCCGGCCGGCGGGTCCGTTGATTTCGGCCCCAGCGTTTGAGGAGCGAGCCATGCAGAAATTGATCCAGAAAGCGAACGTCCTGATCGAGGCCCTTCCCTACATCCAGAGCTTCCGCGACAGCACTGTCGTCGTCAAGGCCGGCGGCAGCTTCATGGAAAACCGCGAGGCGCTGCGCGGGGTGCTCAAGGATCTCGTGCTGCTGGAGTGCTTCGGCATCCGCGTCGTCCTCGTCCACGGCGGCGGCAAGGCGATCAACGCCCGGCTCAAGGCGGAGCAGGTCGAGACGAAATTCATCAACGGCCTGCGCTACACCTGCGACAAGACCATCCGCATCGTCGACGACGTCCTCCACAACACCATCAATGCCGAACTCGCCGCCACCATCCGCGAACTCGGCGGCAAACCGTGCCCGGTCTCCGGCAAGAACGTGCTCCGCGCCGAGCGCATCTTCGAGAAGGACGCCGCCGGCAACGAGCTCGACCTCGGCTTCGTCGGCCAGGTCGTGAACGTGGACACCGAGCAGATCGGCTGGATCACCGCGCGCCGCGAGATCCCCGTCGTCACCCCGCTGGCGAAGGACATGAACGGCGTGGTCTACAACATCAACGCCGACATGGCCGCCTGCAAGGTCGCCGCGCTGCTCAAGGCGCGCAAGCTGGTCTTCCTCAGCGACGTGCCGGGGATCCTGCGCGACCCGAAGGACGAGGCGAGCCTCATCTCCACCATCCGCGCCAGCGAAGTCCCCGCCATGGTCGCCGACGGCACCCTGTCCGGCGGCATGCTGCCCAAGGTCAACAGCGCCGTCGCCGCCCTCAACGCCGGCTGCGAGAAGGTGCACATGATCGACGGCCGCATCGCGCACTCGCTGCTGCTCGAGATCTTCACCGACCAGGGCATCGGCACCCAGATCATCCAGTGACCATGAAACGGCCGCCCGCGACATGTCGGGCGCCTACTGGGAATCCGGCTCCGGGTTCGGAGCGTACGACCCCGCAGCCAAGGCCTGGCGCCGGCCGCTGCTCGACGCGCTGGTCGGGAAGACCGCTTCCGGGCTGAAACCGTGAAACACCGGGCACCGTCCGCCGGAGGCGTTATGTTTCGAGCGGGTCCGTCCCGATCTTATGGTTGATGCAATGCTGAAAGCGCCATGAATAATCCGCAATTCCACAACACGGAATCTCTCCTGCAACGTTTCCTGCGCTCGACGCTGGCTGAAAACCCCGTCGCCGACGGGGTCCGCTGGCTGCTGAAGGCGTGCGGATTCCGCATCGCCGCCGCGGAGCCCGGGGATGATGGCCAGGAGGCGCTTTCGGAAAAGATGCACCGGCGTTTCCAGGCGCGGCAGCAGGCGCGCGCCGAACGGCAGATGTCCGCGGCGGAGCGGCAGCAGGCGAGGCTGGAGCGCGCCCGTGCGGCGGCGGCGACGGCGGTGGCCGCCCGCGGTGTGCGCGTGGTGACGCCGGAGGAGGGTGCGGAAGAGGCGCCGCCGTCTCTTGAAGCGCCGGGCGGGACGCCCGACGTCCCGTGTGCCGGGCAGGATGCCCGCCCTTCTGTGGAAAATGCGCCGGGCGGGACGCCCGACGAATGCGGGCGGGACGCCCGCGCTCCCGTGGAACCTGAACCGGCACCCATGCCGGCGATTCCGCCGCCGGCACCGTACACCGAGTATGTCCTGCCGGAGCTTGCGCTGCTGGAGCCGGCCTCGGAGGCGGAGGTGACCGTCACACCGGAGGAGATCGAGGACAAAACGAAGGTCATCCAGGCGACGCTCGACAATTTCGGCATCGACGCGGAGGTGAGCGGTGCGGTGAGCGGCCCGCGCGTCACGCTGTTCGAGGTCACGCCCGCGCCGGGGGTCAAGGTCGAGGTCATCAGTTCCATCGGCAACAACCTGGCGATGGACTTGGCGGCGGAGAGCCTGCGCATCCTGGCGCCGGTTCCGGGGCGGCGCGTGGTCGGCATCGAGGTGCCGAACGTGCGCGCGGCGGTGGTGCGGCTGCGTTCGCTGCTGGAGCCGGCCTCGGAGGCGCGGGAGAAATGCATGATTCCGCTGCCGGTCGGGCGCGACATCCGCGGCGGCAATGTCTTTCTCGATCTGGCGAAGGCGCCGCACCTGCTGATTGCGGGCGCGACCGGCAGCGGCAAGTCGGTCTGCATGAACGCCATGCTCGTCTCGCTGGCGCTGCGTTTCTCCCCGGCGGAGCTGAAACTGATCCTGGTCGACCCGAAGGTGGTCGAGTTCGCCGTGTACCGCACGCTGCCGCACCTGATCGCGCCGGTGATCACCGAGCCGAAGCAGGTCGTGCCGGCGCTGCGCTGGGTGATTGCGGAGATGCAGTGGCGCTACACGATCCTGGCGAAGGTCGGCGTGCGCAACCTGGAAGGCTTCAACAAGCGGGTGCCCGGCGAGAACGAGCTGGACGAGGCGGGCGCCCCGATTCCGGCGCGGCTGCCGTTCCTGGTGGTGGTCATCGACGAACTGGCGGACATCATGCTGACCGTCGGCGACGAGGTCGAGGAGCTGCTGGCCCGCATCGCGCAGCTCTCCCGCGCCGTCGGCATCCACACCATCGTCGCCACGCAGCGCCCGAGCGTCAACGTCATCACCGGCATCATCAAGGCGAACTATCCGACGCGCATCGCGTTCCAGGTCGTCTCGCAGGTGGATTCCCGCACGATCCTGGACGGCAAGGGCGCGGAGAGCCTGCTCGGTCGCGGCGACCTGCTGTTCAAGCCGCCCGCCGGCTCGCGTTTCGAGCGCGTGCAGTCGCCGATGGTCTCCGACGCCGAGATCGAGCGCGTCGTCCGCCGCGCCGCCGAACAGGCCCCGTCGCAGATCCGTCCGGAAATCCTTCAGCCACAGCAGGCCGTGCTGCCCGGCATGGAAGGCGAGGCGGGGGAGAAGTGCGGGGAAGAGGACGAGGCGCTGATTGAACAGGCCGTCGACGTCATCCGCCGCGACCGCCGCGCCACCACCAGCTACGTCCAGCGCCGCCTGCGCATCGGCTACAACAAGGCCGCCATGATCATGGAAACCCTCGAAAACCGCGGCATCGTCGGCCCCCAGGTCGGCTCCGCACCCCGTGAGATCCTGCTCGAGGAGGAGTGAGGCTGTGTGTGCAGATCTTACCACGAGGACAAGCTCAATCGTTGTTGGTTGAGAAAGGCCGGGTCATGAAAACCGCGAAAATGCTGATGTTGCTTGCCTGTTGCGCGGTTTTTGCTTCGGGCTGCCTTTCCCAATACATTGCACCGAAAGGCAATGCCAAGGATCCCATCAAGCTGTCCCAATTGCCGCCGACGGATGCAAACGATTTTGCAGGTGTCACGCTCATCGTACAGGATGTTGAGCGGCAGGACGTCATTTATTTCCTTGCGCAGTCTTATCCGCGCGCCTTTGTCGTTGTTGAGGGCTGGCGCGATCCGCAACCGCAAGGCGGTTATATCGACTTCGGGTTTCGGGTGCAGTACGGCTACGGCAAGCCGAGTCAACAGGCCAAACGGCTACTGGACCACTGCCTGGTGTTCCACGACGGCCGATTGGTAAGCATGAAGTCGGCCCCGAAGTCGCTCACATCGACGGCATGCGTCCGGACGGTGTGGTCGCGGATGACGGGTGAGGACACAATGCGGTTAAAAGAGGAGGTTTCTCTTTCGACAGCCGGATTTTATGGCTGCCTGGCATCCTTGACAAAGATTGATTTTACCGGACTGATATGTCTGCCCTTGCGCGAGTCTGTGGACTACCTTGGACTACCGATTCTTGAGGTGCGGGCGGGGGATGACTCCCGCGTCTTCAGGCCGTCTTTCAAAAGTTCGGCCGTGTATCGTTCCGGGCTGTTGTGGGCGTTGTTGGGCGCACCGTTCACCGATGTCGGCGGTAATTTTGAGGTGGGGGCGTTTATTTACGACTCGAACCATCGCCTTGTTCCGGACGGCCATGCAAGCGTGTTGAACCAAATGCTGGTCTGGTTGAATGAAAGCCCGCTAAAAAAAGGTTATGCGGCAAGGCAGAAGGAGCAGCTTTTTGAGGCGCTGTTTGCCAGGAAGGGATATACCGTCCATCGCTACCAGCCAACGGACAAGGCCGTCTGCCTGATTTCCGAGCCCGGATCGCCGGTCCGGCTCTTTTGGGAGGGTGGGGTTCACGGCGACTCTTATGGGAAGACGCCGTTGGAGGCGTTCCTTGGGTGGCAGTTTCTCGAACAGTTAAAGCCGAGCGGGGATGAACTAATTGACTGGACGAAACAGGCACCGGAAGCCGGGCGGAATCCGTAAGCGGGTTCAGGTCAGTGACGGCATGCGTCTGCGTGCAACATCCGGGTGATTTTCGGGGTAAAACGCCGCGCCTATTGTTGCATCACTCCGCCAGCGGCTGGTCGAAGATCCAGTCCGTCGAGGCGGCGTAGGCTGCGAGGTCGGCGCTGTGGCGGATGCGGGAGAGGATCTGCCGCGGGTTGGCGAAGGCAAGCGCCAGCCAGGTCCACTGTTCCTTCATCTTGTCCAGCAGATGTCCGGGACCGCTCAGCCACCGGCCGTAGCCGTCCAGCAGCAGGCCATGGAACTCGCGCAGGCGACGCCGGCGTTCTTCGGGCGCCGGCAGGGGCGGGATTTCTGGTTTCAACTTGTCGATTGCCGAATCGGAAGTCGAAACGGAGTCCAGCTTGAGACGGGCCGGGAGGAACGGGCAGGCCAGGGCGCCGCGCCCGATCATCCAGGAGGCCGCTCCCGGAAGCTGTCCGCGCAGAGTGCGGAATCCGCACGGGGCGATGATGTCCCCGTTGTACTCGAACGGGTGGCGGCATGCGGCGAGCGCTTGGGCGGCCCGTGCGAGATCCACGGTTCCGCCGTACATCTGCCCGGCGGTGCGCGCATGCAGGATCACCTGCGTCAGCGGGTAGCGGTTGAGCACATCGAGGACCGCCTTGAACTCGTCCGGGTTGCGGTAGCCCAGGCGCAGCTTCACGGAGAGGCGGACCGGGGAATTTTCCAGAACGTTCCCCAGGATGGCGTCGATGCGGTCCGGGTGCGGGAGCAGCCCTGAGCCGCGGCCGCGGCCGGCCACCATCGGATAGGGGCATCCCAGGTTCCAGTTCGCCTCGGCGTGCCCGGCGTCGTGCAGTTCGCGCAGGGCGGCGGTCATGGTCGGCGCGTGGTGGGTCAGCAATTGCGGGATTGTCGGCAGCCCCCGGTTCAGTTCCGGCGCGACCTGGCGCAGCTCGCCGGGCTTCAGCGGCTGTCCCTGGCGCAACGGGATGAACGGCGCGATGGCACGGTCGAACCCGCCGAAGCAGCGGGCGAACGCATCGCGGTAAACAGCGTCCGTGATTCCGCGGATGGGCGCCAGCGTCAGGATGGGGTCCACGCTCACAACAACTCCCGGGCATTGATGCCGGTCAACGGATTGCGCCGCTCAGCGGGCGGCGGCCTTGGCGGCGGGTGCGGGGACGGCGTTCGCCATGGTGGGAAGCTCCTTGAAGCGCTTCCGGCACTTGGCGTCGAATTCCTTCGGCGCCTGGAGCAGGTCGAGGGCCGCCTTGAGCTGGCGGTCGGTCGCGGGGGAGGCCTTGGCGGGAAGGTCGCCCGTCGCCTCGTCCGGCTGCAGGAGTTTGGCCTGTTCCTTTTCGGTGAGGGCGAGCGTGACATCGGGATCGACGCCGTGTTCGTGGATGATCTGCCGGCTGGGTGTGTAATAGTGCGCGGTGGTGAGGCGCAGCGCGCCGCCGTCGGAGAGCGGAATCAGGTTCTGCACGGAACCCTTGCCAAAGCTGCGCTCGCCGACCAGCACGGCGCGCCCCCAGTCCTGGAGGCAGGCGGACATGATCTCCGCCGCGCTTGCCGACCCCTGGTTGATGAGGATGGCGACGCGCAAATCCCGGGGCGCCTTGTAGCCGCGGGTTGTGAGAAACTCCTCGCGCTGCGACGGCCGCCGGCCCTCGGTGTAGACCACCAGGCTTTTGGGCGGCAGGAAGAGGCTGCATGCGTCAACGGAGGATTCCAGCACGCCGCCGGGGTTGTTCCGCAGGTCGATGACAAGCGTCTTCGCCTTCTTCCCCGCCACCTCCTTCAGCGCCTTCTGCAGGGCTTCGGCCGTGTTGTCGGAAAACTCACGGATGCGCAGATAGCCGGTTCCGTCGTCCAGCATCTGCACCTCCGTGACGGAGGGGACGTTGATTTCGGCGCGGGTCAGGGTCAGCGAGAACGTCTTCTGTGTGGAGGGGCGGTGGAGCGTCAGATCGACCGGGGAGCCGACCTCGCCGCGGAGCCGGGACATGGCCTCGTCCATCCCCAGCGACTCCGTCTCCTCCTCCCCGATCTTGATGATCTGGTCGCCGGAGAGGATGCCGGCCTTCGCCGCGGGGGAGCCTTCCATCGGCGCGATGACCGTCAGCCGCTCGTTGCGGACCATGATGTGGATGCCGAGGCCGCCGAAGCGCCCCTCGGTCATCTCGATCATCTCCTGGAACTCGGCGGGGGTCATGTAGCTGCTGAACGGGTCGAGGGTGGCGACCATGCCGCGGATGGCGTTGTCCATCAGCTCGCCGTTCGACACGTTGTCGGCGTCCACATAATCCTGGCGGATCAGCTGGAGCGTCTCCATCATCACGCCGACCTTGTCGAGCGCCTCCGCGCCGCCGCCCTGCTTCTTCGTCTCCTTGGAGTAGACGCAGAAGCCGGCGGCCAGGTTGACGGCGAGCACGACCCCGAGGATCGTCAGCCAGAACGGTTTGGAGCGGGGGATGGGCATGACGGGCCTCGGTAGTGTGGAGTGGGCGGCCGATCGGACGGATCAGACGGATCGGTCCAATCCGTCCGACAGCCGTGAACGCAGATTACCCGATGATTTTGCCCGCCAGGTACGCCTTGAGCTGGTCGAGGGGGACGCGCTCCTGCGCCATGCTGTCGCGTTCGCGCACCGTCACGGCGTTGTCGTTGACGGAGTCGAAGTCGAAGGTGACGCAGAACGGCGTGCCGATCTCGTCCTGGCGGCGGTAGCGCTTGCCGATGTTGCCGGTGACGTCGTAGTCGCAGCGGAACGATTTGCGGAGTTCGCTGTAGAGCGGTTCGGCCTTCTCGTTGAGCTTGTTGCTCAGCGGCAGGATGGCGACCTGCACGGGGGCGAGGATCGGGGCGAGGCGCAGCACGACGCGGACGTCCTCCTCCTTGCCCTCCTTCTGGGTCGGCGCCTTGTCCTCGTCATAGGCGTTGCAGAGCACGGCCAGGATCATGCGGTCCAGGCCGCACGACGTCTCGACGACGGTCGGGAAGTAGCGTTCGTTGCGCTCCTGGTCGAAGTACTGGAGGTTCTGTCCGGAGTATTCCGCGTGCCGGGTCATGTCCCAGGTGCCGCGGTGGTGGATGCCCTCGATTTCGCCCCAGCCGAACGGGAACTCAAACTCGATGTCGAGCGCGGCCTTCGCGTAGTGCGCCAGCTTCTCGTGGTGGTGGATCTTCAGCTTTTCCACCGGGATTCCCAGCACTTCGGAGTAGAACTTCAGGCGCTCGGCGTGCCAGTAGTCGTACCACGTCATGGACTCCTCGTCGCGGCAGAAGAACTCCATCTCCATCTGCACGAACTCGCGCGAGCGGAAGGTGAAGAAGCGCGGGTTGATCTCGTTGCGGAACGCCTTGCCGGTCTGCGCGATGCCGAACGGCAGCTTCTGGCGCGAGCTCATCCGCACCTGGTCGAAGTCCACGAAGATCGGCTGGCAGCTCTCGGCGCGCAGGTAGGCGATGTGCTCCTCGTCCGCCACCGGGCCGACGTAGGTCTTCATCATCAGGTTGAACTCGCGCGGCTCCGTCATCTTCTTTGAGCCGCAGGCGGGGCAGACCCCTTTTTCCTGGAGCTGGTCGTCGCGGAAGCGCTTCTTGCACTCCAGGCAGTCCACCATCAGGTCGCTGAACTGCGCCACATGGCCGGAGGCGTGCCAGACGCGCGGATGGCAGATGATGGTGGAGTCGAGCCCCTCGATGTTGTCGCGGTCCGTCACCATGTACTTCCACCACAGTCCCTCGACCGTGCGGCGCAGCGTCACGCCCAGCGGGCCGTAGTCCCAGAAGCCGTTGATGCCGCCGTAGATTTCCGAGCTCTGAAAGACGAAGCCGCGGCGCTTGCAGAGCGCCACGATTTTTTCCATCTTTTCCTGGTTTGCCGTTACCGCCATGATCATCTCCGTGGGTTCCGAAATTGGAACGGGTAAAATAGCACCGCGAAGCAGGCCGGGCAACCGCGCGCGTGCAAAGGCGCGGGACGGTTGCATTCACTCCGGGGCGGAGTAAAGTCTCACGACCAAAAACAACCGCCACCGCCGCAACCGGACACCGCCATCATGATCCGCATGGAATGCATCCCCGTCGGTTTTCTGGATGTGAACTGCTATCTGGTCTGGGCGGAGGGTGAGGAATCCGCGCTGGTCATCGACCCCGGCGCGGAGCCCGCCAAGGTCGATGCGGCACTTGCCGCGCACGCTCTCAGGCCGGCGGCAATCCTGCTCACGCACGGGCATGTGGATCACATCGGCGCCGTCGGCGCGCTGGCGGGGAAGCACGGCATTCCGGTGTGGCTGCACCCGGCCGAACTGCCGCTGTACCGCAGCCCGGCGAACGCGCTGCCGCCGTGGGTGCCCGCCGCGCGGGATCTTCCGGAGCCGGCAGCTGCGGTTCCGATTGTGCCGGGCCTGGCGTTTTCCGTGTTGGAGACTCCCGGCCACACCCGCGGCGGGGTCTGCTATTACTTCGCGGATTCCGCAGCCCTGTTCACAGGCGACACGCTCTTTGCCGGTTCCGTCGGGCGCACCGACCTTCACTGCGGCGATGCGGACGCGCTCCAGCGCTCGATCCGCGAAAAACTGCTGGTGCTTCCGGCGGCGACGCGGGTCTTCCCGGGGCACGGCGGCTCCACCACCGTCGGCACGGAAGCGGCGGAAAATCCCTATCTCATAAAAGCGCCTTGACACGCCGCTTCAGTGTATGGTAGATTATCCACTCGAAAAAGCGTTCAGATTCGGATTGAGTGCTTATCCGGATAAGTACTAAGGGGATTGCATGCGGAAGACACGATCAGTAGATGCGCCGCTGGCCAGCACGTGCTTCATCATATTCATCATCGGAATCATTGGAACCCTGTGTGCGCTCAACTCCCTTTCCTGTGTCCACAGCGTCAGCGGTGCGCTGGTCGATCTTTCTGATGCGGTGAAGGGCATCGTTGACAAGGATCAGATTGTGCACAAGATCGGCAACCTGCAACCGTCCATGCGGCGGCAGGTTTTCGTTCTCGCAACCCTTGCCGGCGTCCTCGGCATCGTGGTTCTGGTCCAGTCGTACTTGTGGTGCCGCGGCGGCGCCGGCAAGCGGCGGATGCAGATGAATTTCCGCGCGGAAAAGACAATGCTGGGCCGGATGGCGGACGGCATGCTGTGCCTCTGCCTCAACCGTCGGGCCTACGTCGTCCTGCTGGTGGTTGGCGTGCTTGCCGTCGCCGCCCTCACCGCCGTGGGGCTGGCGGGGAGCCGCGTCTGCATCCTTGACCTGGCGCGGAACGCCTTCCGCCTGCCGGACGCGTTGGCGGTCCAGCAGTTTCTGGCAAAGCAGGCCGCGGTGTGGATGGACATGGAGTCCGCGCTCCAATTCATCCTCATCACCATGCAGGGTTTCATCGTCATCTCATGGCTGTTCTGCATGCTGCGGGTTTCCGCCTTCTTCCGGGTGGAAAAAAGCCGCATCTCCCGTTGACCCGCATGTTTTGTGGATGACCCGGGCGGGAACCGCCGGGCGCCTCAGCCAGACTTTAGCGCGGACAGGTCCGGCCGGCCGATATCCGCCTCCTTGATCTTGGCGAGGACCAATTCCGCCAGCGCCAGCGCCTGCAGCCCGTCCTCGCCGCTGACCTTGGGCGCGGGTGACTTTCCGGTGGCCTTCGACTCCGCGACGCAGCGGCAGAATTCCTCCAGCTCGCACAGCAGCGCGTTGGCGTCCTCCACCGGCACCGCCTCGCGGATCAGCTTCATGCCCGGCGCGATGTACACCGTTTCGCCGCTCTTGGCCTGATAATCCAGCGAGAGATAGGCGTGGTTCTTGAATACGCGGATCTTGCGCATGCGCTCCTGGCTGACGCGGCTGGTCGTGATGTTGGCAACGCAGCCGCTCTCGAAGAGGATGCGGACGTTGGCGATGTCCTCGCTGTCGCTGAGGATCGCCACGCCGACGGCGTCCACCTGCTTCACCGGCGAACGGACGAGGTACAGGATGATGTCCAGGTCGTGAATCATCAGGTCGAGCACGACGCTGACCTCGGTGCCGCGCGGACGCATGCCGGGGCGCGGCGGGGGGTAGGGCGCGAGCCGGTGCGCCTCGATGAAGCGCGGCTCGCCAGGCGTCCGGTCCAGGCATTCCAGCACCGGATTGTAGCGCTCGACGTGGCCGACGCCCAGGACCAGGTTCCGGCGCGCGGCCTCCGCGACCATCGCCTCCGCCTGCGCCACGGTCTGGGCGATCGGTTTCTCGACCAGAATGTGTTTCCCCTGCGCGAGCAGCGGCATGACGACCTCGTGATGCCGGTCGGTGGGCACCGCGATGCTGAGGCCGTCCACCCGCGCCGCCAGTTCGCCGATGGTGGCGAACGCCTGCACGCCGAGCTCCGCGGCGACGGCCTGCGCCGTCTCAAAGCTGTGGTCGTACACGCCGACCAGCTCCGCCAGCTTCACATCCTTGTACAGCTTGGCGTGGATCTTGCCGAGCGCCCCGACTCCCACGACACCGAGTTTCACCTTTTCCATGGCAGATTCTCCTATTTCATTTTTTCGATTGCGTGGTGATGGATTGCCGGCGTTCGAGCTGCGCCGCCCTCAGCGATTCCGACTCCGCCTCGGCGGCGCGTCCGGCCGCCGCCAGCGCCTTTGCCGCCAGCCGGTGCGGTTCCGGCGAGGCCGGCTCCAGCTTGGCGACGTCGCGCCAGCAGGCCAACGCCGCCTCCGTCCCGCCGCAACTGGCGTGGGCGATGCCGAGGTTGAGGAGGATGGCGGCCGACTGCGGATCCAAGGCGCGCGCCTTCAGGAGCCAGGCCATGGCGTCCTTCACCCGGCCCGCCCGCAGCGAGGCGCAGCCCGCGTTCATGGCCGCCGAGGCGTCCTGCGGCTGCTCCTGCGCCACGGACAAGTAAAGGTCGAGCGCCTCCTTGTGCCTGCCGAGCCGGGCGAGCGCGTCCGCCGCGTTCGTGGAGGCTTCCGGATAGTCCGGCCGCAGGCGCAGCGCTTCGCGGTACGCCGCCAGCGCCTCAGCCGGCCGGTCCTGTGCGGCGAGGGCGTTGCCCAGGTTGTAGCGGGCCTCCTCGTCGCCGGGCCACAGGCGGACGATGTCGCGGTAGCAGTCCTCGGCTTCGGCGTGGCACCCGCGCTGCTGCAGGAGAAGCCCCAGTTTTTTCTCCGACCAGACATCGGCCGGGTTGAGCTCCAGCGCGCGGCGGAACCAGGCTTCGGCCTCCGCCGGACGCCCGAGCTTCTCGCTGACATAGCCGAGGAAGAAGCGGGTGATGTTCTGCGGTTTGCGGCGGTGCGCTTCCTGAAACAGGAGTTGTGCCGCCCCGAGCTTTTCCGGAGCGACGGGCGCGCCGCGGTCCACGCTCTCCCGGATCAGCGCCTCGCCCGCATTGTGGTAACCGACCCAGCAGCCGGGGTTGGCGCGGATCACATTGTTCCAGAGTGCCGCCGGATCCCGATGGAGCGCCACCTGCTCCGCCGCCAACGCCCCCCACCATCCGGCGACGGCCAGGAAGAGCAGCGCGCCGGCCGACCGGAAGCCGCCGCCGCGGTTCCATAGCATCCCGCAGCACGCCGCGGCGAACGCCGCCGCCACCGGCACGGCGACATAGGCCAGATGGTCCGACACCCAGGCGTACTGGTGGAACGACATCGACACCAGCCCCAGGACCGGCAGCAGCAGGATCGTCAGCGTGGCCGGCAGCATCCAGGCATCCATGCCGCCGCCTGACGTCCGCCGCTGCAGCCGCCACGCCGCCGCAACAAACGCCGTCCAGGCGGCGGCGGGAAGCAGCGCCAGCCAGGCCTGCGGCGCCGGGCGCCAGGCGGGATAGACGGCGCAAAGCCCGGAGGGCACCAGCAGTTTGCCCAGATAGAACCACAGGGCACGGCCAGCGAATTCAATTCGGGTGAGAAAGGCCAGCCGGGTTTCCGGCTCTACGGCGGCCCCCGCCTGCGTCGCCTGAAAATGGACGGTCACCAGCCCCAACACCAGCGCCAGCGCAAAAAACGGTGCGGTCCGGGCAAGCGTCCGCCGCCAATCATCTCCGCGCTGGAAGGCCAGCAGCAGCAGGAGCAGCGGCAGCATCACCACTGAGGTTTTGGCCAGCAGCGCGAGCAGGAACGCCGCCAGCGCCGCGCCGTACCACCACCGCCCGCCTTCCTCCACGAAGCGGAGATAGCAGAGCAGGGCGAGCAGGGCGAGAGGCAGGGACAGCGTGTTCTTTAGTTCCGCGATCCAAGCGACGGACCCTACGGCCAGTGGATGTAGCGCGAACAGCAGCGCGCCGCCCCAGGCCCAGTGCACCCGCAGCCGCAGCAGGACGCGCCACAGCAGAAGCGCGCTTCCGGCGTGCAGCAGGACGTTCAGCAGGCGGTACCCCAGCGGGCTCATCCCCCACAGCCGCCATTCGGTCCAGAACACGGTCGATGTGAGCGGGAAATAATCCGGCGTGCCCCGTCCCGTCCAGATTTCCCAAAGACCGCCGGCGTGCGCCGTCACCGCCGGGTTCGTCCAGAGCATGGCCGGATCATCCCAGATGAAGGCGCCGTTCAGCGCCGGGGCGTACAGCGCCACCGCCGCCATCACGAGCAGCAGCGCGAGGATTCGTTCGTTGCGGAAAAGATCCGCCAGCAAGTTGGACCGGTTGCTCTGCATGTTGAGGAGTGGAACATAATGCCGCACCCGCCGTTTTGGAATGCGGCCGCGCCATGATTATGCGGCTTCACCACCGGCCCGCTTCAAAGCGGTCCCGCGCGGAGCGTCCGTCCGCTTCCACGCTCATCCATTCCCCGTCTCCGGGACGCCGAGCTTGCCGGCCATTTCGCGGGCCTCCGCATCGCCGGGGCTGAGCCGCAGAGCTTCGCGGATGAAGGCCCGCGCCTCCTCCGGCCGGCCTGTGGCGGCGGCCCAGGCCGCGCTTAGGCGCCAGCCCGCCACATTTTGCGGCCGCATGGCACGGAGGCGCGCCAGGGCTTCCCCCGCTTTATCCAGACATTCCCGCACGGCGGCGGGCCGCTGTTCGGCGCGCAGGCCGTGCGCCTTCATCTGGTAGAGCGCGCCAAGATTCTCCAGGGCGGCGGGACTGGTGTCGCCGGCCTCCTCCCAGTTGGCGATGTTCAGGCCGATGTCGGTCCGCCAGTCGAGACTGCGGCGGAGGTCCATTCCCGCATACAGCAGCGCCAGGCCGATTCCGACCGCGAGGCAAACCCGGCGCAGCGGCGGGCGGGTTTCGGCCAACGGCCGGAATTGCCAGGCCAGCGCGGCGACGAGCATGGCGACGCCTGCCATGGGGACGTAGGCAAAGCGTTCGGCCACCGGGTCGGGGATCGGCACGAGCTGGAGGTAGGGCAGGAAGCAGACGGCAGTCCAGGCCAGTCCGAAAAGCGCGGTGCGGTTGCGCCGGAAAAGGAACGCCGCCGCGGCAAGAAGCCCGGCGGTGGCCGCCGCCGCCCACAGGAAGCGCGCCGCCGCCAGGGAAGCGACCGGTTCGAACGGGTGGGCGACCCGCAGCGGCCAAGGCCATGCCAGCCGATGCGCGTAGATTTCCCACAGCGCCGTGATGCCGTTGGCGACGCCGAGCGCGCGTCCGCCGCCGCCAAGGAATTGGGACGGATTCACCGGTGCGCGGAAGCGGAACCAGGCCGCAAGGAAGATGGCGAAGACCCCGGCCAGCACCGCCGCCAGGACGAGCGCGGTGCGGCCCCGCGTTTTCCACCCGCCGCCGTCCGGCTTCAGGAGCAGCAGCAGCGGAAGCAGGACGACCGCGGCGGCGGCAATCTCCTTGAAGAGCAGGGCGGCGGCGGTGACGGCGGCGGCGGCGGCAAGGCGGAGTGCGGTTGGGCGCCCGATCCCCCCGCCGGCCGGCGGGGCGGGCAGGAGAAGAAGCGTTGCGGCCAGTATCAGGGTGGCGGAAACGAGATCCGGGCGGAATCCGGCGCAGAGGACCGCCTCGCTGTTCAGGGGGTGCAGGAGGAACAGGAAGGCGCCGGCGGCGGCCGGGCCATTATTGTCGCCGTTGTCCGGCGTGCATGGGGCCGGGCGGCGGGGCAGGAACCGCCGGAGGCAGAGGAAAAGCAGCCAGGCGTTGAGGCCGTGGAGCAGAAGGTTGAGCGCGAGGGAAAGCGCCGGGGTCTCGCGGAAGAGGCGGGAGTCCACGAAGATCGTCGTCAGCGCCGTCAGCGGCCGCCAGGAGAGGTGGCTGGTCGCGGGGCCGAATCGCACGGGATCGGCAAGGACGGCGATGCATTCGCCGGCGCTCCGTTCCGCAAGCGGGCGTTCGCCGAGGAACGGCGCGTGCAGGCGTTCGATCTGCAGCTTGCCGTCATAGACGTACTCCCGGCTGGAAAGCACGGGGGCGTACAGGGCGAGGGACAGCAGGAGGAAAAGCAGGAGGAAGCCCGCCGGTTTCAGGTTGCGGTTTGCGGCGTCGCCAGCCATTGTTTTTCCGTGTTTGGGCGTTATATAAATGAAAACCGCGGGCATCCGGAAGTTTACCGTTTTTCCGCCGGAATTCAACAGCTCTCCGGGGGGTGGCCATGAGCGGCAGCAGGAACCAATGGATCGAGTTGGCGGCGAGGATTACGGTCCTGGCGTTTCTGGTCATCGGCTGCTTCGTGGTGCTGATGCCGTTTGTTTCCGCACTGATGTGGGCGGGCATCGTCTGTTTCTCCACTTGGCCGCTCTATGTCCGGATCGACCGCCTGTTCCGCGGGCGGCATACTCTGGCGGCGCTGACGATGATCCTGCTGATTTCCTCCGTGCTGGCCGTGCCGTTTGTCTGCGTCACCGTGACGCTGGCGGACAACAGCGACCAGATCACGCAGATGGCCACGACGGCCGTCAATGGCGGAATCCCCAATCCCCCGGAGTGGCTGCATACGGTGCCCAAGGTGGGGCCGGAGGCGGACCGGGTCTGGCGCGAATGGGCGCAGAACCCCGAAAAGATCGGCGCCATCTCGAAGAACGTCATCATCGGCGCCGGAAAATGGATCATGATCGCGCTCCGTTCCATGGCGGCCGGAGCGGCGCAGCTGTTGCTGAGCGTGCTGGTGATGTTCTTCATCTACCGCAGCGGTTCGACGGTGGCGCGATTCACGCGCGAATGCGTGTTCCGGCTGGCGGGCGAGCGGACGGATTATTTCCTCGACGCCGTCGGCGGGACGGTGCGCGGCGTGGTCTACGGCCTGATCGGCACTGCCGTGGTGCAGGGGGTGCTGGCGGGGATCGGGTTCTGGATGGCCGGCGTGCCGTCGGCGCTCTTTTTGGGGTTGATGACCTTCTTCCTGGCGCTGCTGCCGTTCGGGCCGCCGCTGATCTGGGGGCCGGCCGCTTGGTGGCTCTTCCACTCCGGGCACCCGGGCTGGGGCGTCTTCCTGCTGATATGGGGGCTCCTCGTAATCAGCGGCGTCGACAACGTGCTGCGGCCGTACCTGATCAGCAAGGGCAACAACATGCCGTTCGTGCTGGTCTTCCTCGGCGTCCTCGGCGGGGTGATCGCGTTCGGCTTCATCGGCCTCTTCCTCGGTCCCGCGCTGCTGGCCATCGGCTACGGCCTCATCGACGTCTGGACCGGCGGCCGGAAGGGCCGAGCGGCGTCCGCTGCGCCTGTGGCCTGACGCACCGCGGCCTGCTTTCGGGGTCGCCGTACGCCGGGCCGGAATCTTCACCGTGGCATGGACAAAGGCGGGGGAGAGTGTTACATTTCCATCCCTTCGACGACCCCCGCCCCCCGGAACCCGGATTTTGTGCTGCGGCGGGGCGTTTTTTGTTTTTGATGCACGCCACAGGCCAGGGGAGACGGAACTCGGATGCAGACCTATCGGACACACAAGTGCGGTGAATTGCGCAAGTCGCACATCGGCCAGGAAGTGAAGATCGCCGGCTGGGTGCACCGGGTGCGCGACCACGGCGGCGTCCTCTTCGTGGATCTCCGCGACCACTACGGCGTCACCCAGGTCGTCGTCAACCCCGGCTCCGCCTGCTACCAGGACAGCACCAAATGGCGCTGCGAGTCGGTCGTCAGCTTCCATGGCAAGGTGATTGGGCGCGCGGCGGACACCGTCAACACCAGACTCGCCACCGGCGAGATCGAGGTCGTCGCCGATAAGATGGAGATGCTCTCCGAGTCGGAAATCACGCCGTTTTCCATTGCGCAGGACACCACCGAGTGCGACGAGTCGCTGCGCCTCAAGTACCGCTTCCTCGACCTCCGCCGCGAGCAGATGCACAAGAATATCGTCCTGCGTTCCCTCGTGGCCTCCAGTGTGCGCCGCCGCCTCACCGACGCGGGGTTTCTTGAGTACCAGACGCCGATCCTCACCTGCAGCTCCCCCGAGGGTGCCCGCGACTTCCTGGTCCCCAGCCGCCTGCACGCCGGCAAGTTCTACGCGCTGCCGCAGGCGCCGCAGATCTTCAAGCAGCTCCTCATGGTCTCCGGCTTCGACCGCTACTTCCAGATCGCGCCGTGCTTCCGCGACGAGGATGCCCGCGCCGACCGCTCCCCCGGCGAGTTCTACCAGATCGACCTGGAGATGTCGTTCGTCACCCAGGAGGAGGTCTTTGCCGTTATTGAGACGCTGATGGACGGCCTCTTCACCGAGTTCGGCAACGGCCAGGCGCTGACCGCTCCGGCCTACCCGCGCATCACCTACCGCGACTCCATGGTCAAGTACGGCACCGACAAGCCCGACCTGCGGATCCCGCTGGAAATCAAGGACGCCTCCGGCATCTTCGCCAGCACCGCCTTCAACGCCTTCAAGGGCATCCTCGAGAAGAAGGGCGTCATCCGCACCGTGACCGTGCCGGGCGCCGCCAGCCAGTCCCGCGGCTTCTTCGACGGCCTCATCGGCTTCGCCCAGGAACGCGGCGGCAAGGGGATGGCCTACATCCAGTGGATGGAGGACGGCCCCAAGAGCCCGATCCTCAAGTTCATGTCCGCCGAGGAGGTCGAGGCCGTGCGCCTGCTCGGCAACGCCAAACCCGGCGACGCGACCTTCTTCATCGCCGACGCCGAGAAGCTGGCGAACAAGATCGCCGGCGAGGCGCGCGTCCGCATCGCGGAACTGCTCGACCTGCGCGAGAAGAACGTCTACCGCTTCTGCTGGATCGTGGATTTCCCGATGTACGAGTGGAGCGAGGAGGAGCAGCGTTGGGATTTCTCGCACAACCCGTTCTCCATGCCGCAGGGCGGGATGGAGACGCTGCTGAACACGCGCCCCGACCTCATCTGCGCCTACCAGTACGACCTGGTCTGCAACGGTGTCGAACTCTCCAGCGGCGCCATCCGCAACCACCGCCCGGAGATCATGTACAAGGCGTTCGAGCTTTGCGGCTACACCAAGGAAACCGTCGAGAAGAAGTTCGGCGGCCTGCTGAACGCGTTCCGCTTCGGCGCCCCGCCGCACGGTGGCATCGCCCCGGGGTTCGACCGCATCATCATGCTGCTCACCGGCGCGCCGAACATACGCGAAATCATCGCCTTCCCGCTGAACCAGAACGGCCAGGACCTGCTCCTCGGCGCCCCGGGCGAGGTCACAGAAAAACAGCTCCGCGAACTCCGCATCAAACTCAACCTCCCGCATAAGCACGGGGTTCATCCCCATGCCGCGGCCGCCGCGGCCCCGGCTCCGGTAGATGAGAAGAAGGAGTGATGAAAAGGCATGCAAGTTTTGGAGTGCGGCGATACGTGCATCCGTTCGCCGCTTTCCAACTAAGGCGGAGCCGCTATCAAGAATACCTTACAGAGAACACGCCAAGTCACCCCGAAATCCCCAAACATAAACACCCGGACCCAAACACCACAAACACCAGCGCTCCGCGCGAATGAAAAAGCGGCAAACGGATGCACGTATTGCCGCACTCCAAACGACACCACGCGCATTTCTAAAACCCTGGCATGCCCAACGAATCCCGAACCGGTGACGGCGTACAACGAACGGAGGCAGTCATGACAGCGAAGCAATTTTATGACTGGCAGACTGCCGGCGGAACCGACGATGTCATGCGGCTGGTGGACTGCCTGGAGCGGGCGGACATCGAATGGTGCGCCATTGGCGGAGTTGCCGTGAACCACTGGGCCGCCGAACCGATGGTGACGCGGGATGTGGACGTGGTCGTGGCGACTGATGCGGTCGAGCGCGCGGTGAAATTGCTGGAAGAAGCGGGATTCAAGTCCGAACGATTTGCCTGGTCGGTAAACTTCCTCGGCCGCTCGAAAGTCAGCATTCAGTTGAGTACGGAAGAGTTCTATCGTGAGTTTCCCAGTCGGTCGGTGGCGGCTGACATCCATGGTATCCTGATGCGGGTGGCGTCGCTGGAAGACACTTTGCGCGGGAAGATTGAGGCTTGGCGTGACGCGGAACGGCGGCAGAGCAAACGGATAAAAGACCTGGGCGACATCGCACGGCTGGTCGAAAGCCATCCCCGCTTGTGGCCGATGCTTCCCCAGGAACTCCAAGGGCTGATCGAGCGGCCAGTAGAAAAATTATGAAAGTAAGATAAAAAAGTGGGCTTGACCCCAATGGTTCCGGCAAAGCAATGAGGATGTTTCAATGGGCATACTGTCCAGTCTGTTGTTGTTTGGGGCTGGCCGCAAAGCGCCGATGGCTACTTGTCCACGGGAAGCCTATGCCGGACTGGTGATTGAACTGGCGGAGTTTCGTTGCGGCCACACGGTGCTTGGCGCTCCAATATCGAGGGATGATTTCTTTGCCAAGGAACTGGCGACGCAGGACATGTTTCAGGACGAGGCGTGCGGGTTTGAGGTCGGCACAAGACAGAACAATTTGGAATACATCTACCTGGCGGTGGAGAAATTCCCCGGAACGTTTACGTTTCAAGGCGAAACGATTGCCATCGGCACCCAAACCACCATTGAGGAGATCGTCTCCCGTTTTGGCGAGCCTTACTGGCGCGATGTTGACAAGGCAAACGACGAAATCATTTTGTTCTATGAAAACGGCACCGCTGAAATCCAGTTTGAGTTCCCTGGGATGAAGCGGCTGGGAATAATTACGGTCATGACGGATCCCCTCATGGCTGATTCTGAGCAACGCAAGGCTTACGGGGTTACGAAACCCTGGCCACCGCCGCGGTAAAGAAATTCAAACCGGCGCAAAAACGCAGCAACCGGAAGACGGAAATGGTCATGAAAAAGCAGACACGGACGAAGCATTTGTTTGTCACCGGCGGGGTGGTCTCCTCGCTGGGCAAGGGGATCACGGCGGCCTCGCTGGCGCTGCTGCTGAAGCGCCGCGGGTACCGCGTGCAGATGCAGAAGCTGGACCCGTACCTCAACGTCGACCCCGGCACCATGTCGCCGTACCAGCACGGCGAGGTGTTTGTCACCGACGACGGCGCGGAGACCGACCTGGACCTGGGGCACTACGAACGCTTCGGCGACCTCACCTGCTCGCAGGCCAGCAATTTCACCAGCGGCCGCATCTACTCGAACGTCATCAGCCGCGAGCGCCGTGGCGAATACCTGGGCAAGACGGTCCAGGTGATCCCGCACATCACGGACGAGATCAAGACGGCGCTGCGCTCGCTGCACACGCCGGACATCGACATCGCGATCACCGAAATCGGTGGTACGGTCGGCGACATCGAGTCGCTGCCGTTCCTGGAGGCGATCCGCCAGTTCCGGCATGAGATTGGTCGAGAGAACGGGCTGTTCATCCACCTCACGCTCGTGCCGTACATCAAGGCGGCGGGCGAGATGAAGACCAAGCCCTCGCAGCAGTCGGTCGGCATCCTGCGCGGCATCGGCATCCTGCCGGATATCCTGGTCTGCCGCTGCGAGCGCCCGATGGGGCAGGAGCACCGGGACAAGCTGGCGCTGTTCTGCAACGTCGAGCCGCATCTGGTGTTTGAGGAGTGCGACGTCGCCAACACCATCTACGAGGTGCCGGTCGAGCTGGCGAAGCAGGACATGGACAAGTACATCCTGGAGATGCTGAACCTGCATGTGCGTGACCTGGATCTGCGCGACTGGAACGGGCTCATCGAGCGCATCCTGACCAAGGACAAGCCGCAGGTCGAGATTGCCGTCGTCGGCAAGTACATCAGCCTGAAGGACGCCTACAAGAGCATCTACGAGGCGCTCAGCCACGGCGCATTCGCGAACAACGTGGACCTGAAGATCCGCCAGGTCGAGTCCGAGGAGATCGAGAAGGACGGCGCGGAGAAGCACCTGGCCGGTGTCAACGGCGTGCTGGTCCCCGGCGGCTTCGGCAACCGCGGCATCGAGGGCAAGATCGCGGCGGTGCGCTACGCCCGCGAACACAAGATTCCGTTCTTCGGCATCTGCCTGGGGATGCAGTGCGCGGTGATCGAGTTTGCGCGGAACGTCTGCGGGCTGGCCGATGCCAACAGCAGCGAATTCAACGAGACGTCGTCCGCGCCGGTGATCGACCTGATGGAGACGCAGAAGAACGTGACGGACAAGGGCGGCACGATGCGCCTCGGCTCGTACCCCTGCCGTCTGACGGATGGCAGTAAGTCGCGGGCGCTGTATGGAGCGGAGACGATTGGGGAGCGCCACCGCCACCGCTACGAGGTCAACAACAAGTACCGCGCCGCGCTGGCGGCCAAGGGGCTGGTCTTTGCGGGAACCGCGCCGGACGACAGCCTGGTGGAAATCGTCGAACTGCCGGAACACCCGTGGTTTGTCGCCTGCCAGTTCCATCCCGAATTCAAGTCGCGCCCGCTGGCGGCGCACCCGATCTTCCGCGGCTTTGTCGGTGCTGCCGCGAAGGCCGGGTATTTGCTTTAAAAAATCGGACGGATGGGACGGATCGGTCCGATCGGTCTTATCCGTCACATTCCCCTTTTGGAGCCCCCATGAACTTCGATGAAAAGCCCCGTGAATACTGTGGTCTGTGCGGCGTTACGGGTGTGCCGGAGGATGCGCTGGAGAAGGTGTACCTCGGACTGCACTCGCAGCAGCACCGCGGCCAGGAGGCGGCGGGCGTGATGGCGGTACTGGCCGGCGAGTGCCATCTTCACAAGTCCGCCGGGCTGGTGGACACCATGTTCGGCACGCTGCCGCCCAGCTGGTGGAAGGCGGGGATACGGGACGCCATCTCGCACGTCCGCTATTCCACCGCCGGCGCCTCGACCACCGCCAACGCGCAGCCGCTGATGGCGAACGTCAACGGCAAGTTCGTCGGCGTCGCCCACAACGGCACCATTTCCAACGCCGGTTCCCTGCGGCGGATGCTGATGGAGGAGGGCGCGATCTTCCAGACCACCACCGACACCGAGCTGGTGCTGCACCTCATGGCCCGCTGCGTGCGCCGGCACAACCGCGACTACCGCGAGGCGGTCGTCGAGGCGGTCGGCCAGCTCAAGGGCGCCTTCAGCCTGCTGATCCTCTCCCACCACCGCATGATAGCGGTCCGCGACCCCCAGGGGTTCCGCCCGCTCTGCATCGGGAAATTCAAGGACGGCGGCTGGATGGCGGCGAGCGAGACGATCGCCCTGGCCGTCACCGGCGCCGAGTATGTCCGCGACGTCGAGCCCGGCGAGATGGTCATTTGGGATCTGGCGACCGGCGAGATGACGAGCCGCAAGTTTGCGGAGTCCGCACGCAAGGCCTACTGCATTTTCGAGCACGTTTATTTTGCGCGCCCCGGCAGCTACGTCTTTGGTGACAGCGTGTACGAGGTCCGCAAGGCGATGGGCCGCCGGCTGGCCATCGAGTCGCCGGTGCCGGCCGACGTCATCATGCCGGTGCCCGACAGCGGCATGTACGCCGCCCTCGGATATGCCGAGCAGTCGGGCATCCCGTTCGACATGGGGCTGAGCCGCAACCACTACGTCGGTCGTACCTTCATCGACCCCGGTCTCAGCTCGCGCCGCAAGCTTGTGCAGCGCAAGATGCAGCCGATTGACGAGGCAATCCGCGGCAAGCGCATCTGCCTAATCGAGGACAGCATCGTCCGCGGCTCCACCAGCCGCGCCCGCATCCACACCCTGCGCGAGGCCGGCGCGAAGGAAATCCACATGCGCGTCACCTGCCCGCCGCACAAGTTCGGCTGCTATTTCGGCATCGACTTCCCGGACCGCGAGAAGCTGATCGCCAACAAAATCCAGTCGGTGGAGGAGCTGGCGAAGCATCTGCATCTGGACAGCCTCTCCTACCTCACGCAGGAGGGCATGCTCTCCTGCGTCAAGGCGCATCCGGCGAAGGATTACTGCTGCGCCTGCTTCGACGGCGACTACCCCGTGACTCCGGAATTTACCACCGACGAGGCGAAGTAAGCCGCATCCTTTGTGAGGAATCTGTGTCGGGTCATGTCGATAAAGCGACCGCCGCCGTGACGACACAAAACCTTTCCCGTCCATGATGAGCGCGGCGCAAGAATGGGCGGCACCCCGGCGGGAAATTCCTACTTGGATGCCGGGCGCGGCGGGGGGTCCGGAAGGGAGCGGGGAAAGGTGCCGAGGCGGCTGAGCGCCTCCTGATTGTCCCGTGTCAGCTCCTCCGTAATGGGGAACGCCTGCGCCCCGGTTTCGGAGAGCGTGCGCACGGCGGCCGCCAGTGCGCGCAGGCAGTCCGCCTGCCCCTCCAGCGTGAACTCGCAGCCGGTGAGCGTGCGGCGGAAGGCGCCGTCATACTCCGTCCCCTCCGGCAGAAAAAGGGTCGAGGCTGTGTCCGCCTGCCCCTGTAGCAGGAACTGGAGGCTGCTGTGCGTGGCGGATACGAGGGTTTCGGCCATCAGATCCCTGTGCGCGCGACGGCAGATGTCGGCCGCCGCGAGCATGCCGCGGATCTGGGCGGCCGCCGGTGCCAGGCGCGCGGAATTCCAGGCGCTTCCGGAAAGGTCGGGGGAGAGCGGGACTGCGGGGAACACCGTCTGGCCGGCCAACAGGCCGGCGGCCAATTTTTCAACGGACTTGAGGTGTCGTCGGTTGAGGCCGGCTGTGAAGACGGCGGCGGTGGTCTCGAGCTGGAGACCCTTCGGAATGATGGATTCGGTGCTTGCACCGGCCGGTACCGCCCCGGTATCGAAGAGGGCGGCCATCGCCTTCTCCGCCGCGTCCAGGTACTCGACGCGGCCCGTGCGTGCGGAAAGGAGCGCGAGCGCCGTGGCGGCCTGCGTCTCCGCGGAGAAGGAATCTCCCGTGCGGATGGCTCCGGAGGGGAGTGTCCGGGCGATGATGAAGCGCCCGTCGAGCTTCTGTTGCAGGAGGAGATATTTGCCGATGGCCTCCAGCTCGGCGTCAAGCTTGGCGGGGTAGGGCTGGCCGGCCAGATGACGGAGCAGCGCGGCGGCCAGCAGCGCGTTGGTGCCAAGCTCGGCATGGAAGATGTCGGCGGCGCTGCCCCCCGTCAGGTCCTTGACGGAAACTCCAAACTGCCCGGCCTCGAATGGTTCCTCCGCCAGACATTTCGCGCCCGGCGACGAGGGAAGGCTGGAAAGCTGGCCGGTAAGCCGGGCCAGGCAACCGTCGATGACGGCCGCCCGGTCCGCGGATGGGTTTGCCGCCTGCCATTCGATCAGGGCGAGCACGGCCCTCACGCAGGCTTCCGGCGATTCGCCGGCCGCGACGAGCCTGCCGGAGGAGCGCCAGCGGGGCAGGGTGCAGGCGAAGGTGCCGTCGCGGCGGATGTTGCGGCAAAGAAACCCGGCGGCGCGGTCGCCGGCCTGACGGATTTGGTTGGCGTCGAGGCTGTTGGGCATGCGGTGACCGCGGAACATGGGGGAGGTGGCCTGGCCGTCGGTGAACCAGCCCTGCATTTCGACGAGCAGCGCGCCGGAGAGCGGGCTTGGTGTAAGCTCCGCCCATTCGCTGACCTGGCGCACGGAATCCTGGGTCACCCATAGGTCTTCCAGCAGCGGCAGCGCCGCTGGCTGGAACTGGTTTTTCTCGTCCGTGCAGTAGATGAGGATGTCGGGAAGGAGCACGAAGGGCTGGGTCTTCCCCGGGAAAGCAATACCCACCAGGTCGGGCTTCCAGATGCCTTTGCCAAACAGTTGGAATCCTGCGCATTCGACGGCGTGCTGGAGAATCTCCACCTTCAGAAAACGGGCCTCCCGCAACCCTTCCCCGTCGCAGCTCCGCGCCTGCCGTACGGCCGCCAAGATGGCCGCGCGGACTCCTTTGCCGGTGGCGGCGGCGCTTTTGCCGTGGACGCGGAGAAGGTACTGCTGCTGCTCCGGTTGGGACGAGCCTACAGCAGAGGCGATCTCCCGTCCGTTCTTGTCGAACACCCTTGCGCTTTGCGAAATGTCTTCCACGACGACCCCTTTGGGCGCGTCCTTTCCCAGCGAGCCCAGCTTTTTTTCCGCCTGCCGCTTCGCGTCGGCACCGCGTGATCCGGCGGCCGCCTGTTCGGCCAGCGTCGCGCCGCCGCTGTTTCCCGGCACGGGCCGCCGCGGTGGCAGGACACCGGTGCTCCAGGTAAGCACCACAAGACGGTTTTCCACATCGGCAGGCAGGAAGGCCAGGGAGTCCTCCGTGACCGCCGTCTCCTTCTGCAGGGCCGCCAGCAGTTCCGTGCAGAGGCGGTAGGCCGTGGCGTCCTTGATGGGGACGGGTTTGAGGCTCCCAGAGGGCCAGCCCGGGAGCGGCGTGCGCATGGTGGGCGTTGCCGGCGCGGCGGCGGGCGGCGGCGCCTTCGCGCCGGCCATGGGGGAAAGGGCGGACGCCAGCAGCAAAATGGACGCCAAGGCGGACGCGGAGGCTGTCGAAAGTCCGGGGACGGGGAAGCGGAAAGCCATGGTGAAACTCCGGCCGCCACGGCAAGCGGATGAGTCTTCACGCTTGCCTATGACGTAAATACATCAATTCAAACGTATTATAATGGTGCGAGAGGGGGGACTCGAACCCCCAAGGGTTTCCCCGCTGGAACCTAAATCCAGTGCGTCTGCCAATTCCGCCACTCTCGCCTGCCGTGCCGCATGCAGGAGGGGTTCCTGCGTGGACAAGGGGGGTAATGTGATGCGGGAACGGCGATTTGCCAGCAGCTTCACCCGGCGGCGTTCAGCGCCTCCGCGGGAATCGTGAGGACAATCCGGTTGTCCTCGATATGCCCGATGCTTTCCGCGTCAAACGTGCGGCCCGGATGCGCCATGCCGCCCTTGAGCACGATCTCCGTGATGCGGCGGTCGGCGGTCGTCACGGACAGGATGCGCCCGACGGCCCTGCCGTCGCTCGTCTCCACCGGCGTGTCATGATCCAAGCTCACGGTGCCGTTGGGCGCGGCGAGCGGCGGGGAAATCTCGCCGGGGACAAATCCGGGCGGGATGAGGGAACTCCGCGGCTGCGTCTCCGGAGCGGAAATCTCCTGCACCTGGCTGCTGATGGTTTCGGCGGTCTGGTTCAGGCGGATGCCGTCGGGGGTGACGCCCGCCACGGCCTCGGTCGGCACAAGCGTGTCCGTGCCGAAGAACAATCCGCGCTGCACGACCAGGTAGGCGACTTCGCGGGTCGCCGGCTGGACAAGAAGCTCCTTCAGGATGCCGAGTTCCTTGAGGTCGCTGCTGGTGACGCGTTCTCCAAAGCGGATGTTCATGGCGGCTTCTCCTTTGGACGGCCCCGTCGTCTGTCCGGTCACCGGTTCCGTCTCTGCTTGAAACTACCACGGCTCAGACGAAAATGCAACCGCAAATACGGCAAAAAATCCGGTGGATGGAACGGTGTGTCCGTAGTGCGGGCGCGGCATGCCGCCGTCACGGACAAAAAAAGAGCCGGGAATGGTTTCCCGGCTCCGGTTGCGTGGATTTTTTGCGGTCTGCTCAGCCGTTCTTGGACTGGAATTCGTGCATGAAGTCAACCAGCGCGGAGACGCCGGCGTATGGCATGGCGTTGTAGACGCTGGCGCGGACGCCGCCGACGGCGCGGTGCCCCTTCAGCCCGATGAAGCCGCGGGCCTTGGCCTCCTTGAGGAACTTGTTCTCCAGCTCCTCGGTGCCGAGGCGGAAGGTGATGTTCATCTGCGAGCGGTCGGCCGCGTCCACCGTGCCGCGGTAGTAACCGCCGGAGTGGTCGATGCATTCGTAGACCGTCTGCGACTTGTGCGTGTTCAGGCTCTTCATCCCCTCCAGACCGCCCTGGTCCTTAATCCAGTCGGTGACCAGGCCGAGCATGTAGATGCCGAAGGTCGGCGGGGTGTTGTACATCGAATTGTTGTCGATGTGGGTGGAGTACTTGAGCATGGTCGGCGTCTTCTCCGGCGTGCGGGCGACGAGATCCTTCTTCATGATGACGAGCGTGACGCCGGAGGGGCCGAGGTTCTTCTGCGCGCCGGCGACGATCATGGAGAACTTGCTCATGTTGACCGGGCGGCTCATGATGTCGCTGGACATGTCGGCGATCAGCGGAAGCTTGCCGGTGTCCGGGAAGCTGCGGTACTGCGAGCCGTAGATGGTGTTGTTGGAACAGAGGTAGGCGTAGGAGGCGTCCTGGTCGAACTGCCAGTCGGAGCAGTCGCCGATGTGGCTGTAGTTTGTCGGCTTGCCGTCGTACACGAGTTTGACGTCGCCGAACAGCTTCGCCTCGGCGATGGCGCGGCCGGCCCAGTAGCCCGTGTTCGCGTAGAGCATCGGCTTGCCGGGCAGGGCCAGGTTCATCGGGATCATGGCGAACTGGAGGCTGGCGCCGCCCTGCAGGAAGAGCACGGAATAGGAGTCGTCGACCCCCAGCAGGTCGCGCACGTTCTTCTCGGTCTTGGCCAGCACTTCCTCGAAGACGGGGCTGCGGTGGCTTTCCTCCATCAGCCCGTAGCCGATGCCGTGGAAATTGGCGAACTCCGCCTGCGCCTTCAGCATGACCTCGCGCGGCAGCACCGCCGGACCGGCGTTGAAATTGTAGATCGTCTTCTCGCTCATGGCTTTGCCCCTTTTTGTGTATTGGTCTGGACGGTTCATGAACGCCCGACCGCCATCAGACGGCCGGAGCGGTTGCGCTTGCTGCGCGATGGGTGTGGATGCGGTAGACGGCGGAGTACAAAACGAATGCGGCGCCGGATAAATGGGGCGCGCCAATTTCTGTGGAATTCAGGGTACTATAGCTTTTGCGTATCGGTATCGCCACCGGCAGGCGGTGCGGGCCGGGCGTCCGGCAACGGTTGCGGCTTCTGGATTTTTTTAAGCTCCAACAGGATGAATCCGCCGGACTTTTCCGTCGAAATGAGGCATTCCACCGGCGGTGCGATCTTTCGCGGAAGAAGTTGGAGCGATGCCGGGACGTTCTGGTGGTTTTTGCCGGTGGCGGCGGTGTCCACGAGCGTGCGGCGGAGCGTGCAGCCGGTGCAGTGGACGCTGCGTCCGCAGCCGCCGGTCTCTTTTGCATAGACGCATTCGGCCACACTGCCGAAGTCCTGCGCGGGAAACGACTCCGGAGACAGGGCCAGCATGTCGCATGCCTGGTGATTGGCCAGCACGATGCTGCCGTCGGCGTTGACCAGCAGGACGGGAAAGGCAAAACGGTCGAGAAACCCGCGCAGCTCCTGGGGCTTCGCGGTAAGCATCCCGCCGGCGCAGGCGTGGCAGATGCCGTGGGAGACGGGAGCGTCCGCCTCGTTTTCAGCGGCGTCTTTCCGTATGCCATTTCCACACCATGCGCATAGTTGTTTCATCGGTCGGATTCCTTCTTGGCCCGGAGAAAGGCGTAGGTCATGTGAAGCGTGACGGGCTTGTGGCAGATGCCGGAAAGGTAGAGCTGCCGGACCCGTTCAATTTCCTCGTCCGTGAAGCCGTGCCGGCGCAGGTTGGCTGCATAAATGCCTTCGCCCGAACCCGGAGCCGCCGTGAAGAGCGCCTCCATCGCGGCACGGTCGTAGAGCAGCGGCTTGGTCATCTGCGCCACCTCGACATTGAGGCTGGTGACACCCGCGGATTCCGCGGCATGCCGCAGCGCGTGTTCGTCGAGGCTGCGCGTGGAATCGGCGGCCAGCAGGGCGTCCTCCGCGGCGGCCAGGCGCCGGGCGAGTTCAGGCTCCAGCCTCTCCAGCGGTGCCAGGCCGTACAGCGTCTGCGGATAAGCTGGCAGCCGTTCCGCCAGCGAAAGCGTGCCGCCGCCGGCCAGGCATTCCCACAAACCGCAGAAAAAGGCGGACGCATCGCCGCCAGCGGTCGCGGCGCGGTTCCAGGCGTTGTGCCCGACCATCATTTCAAAACGGATGTCGCCGTGCCCCGAGGCCTCCAGCAACCCGCGGAGTCCGCACGGGTTTCCGGAGAGCACGTGCGGCTGGTGCAGCAGCGGCAGGGCGGCGGAGGTTTCCCGGAGGCGCTTGGCATCGGCGGCCGTCGGGGCAAGCGTCCAGACGCCGCCCTCCGGCGCGAGCCGGACCGCCTCCCAGGTCAGCAGCCCCACGCGGGCGTTGAGGTCGAGGATGCGCTCGTGGCGCTGCACCCGGCGCGCGGCGAAGATGCGGCCGCGGATCTGTTCCTGCTCCGCGGCGAGCGTGCCGGCGGCGCGCTCCAGCCAGCGGTCCACCGCCTTGTCCTTCTTCGCGAACGTGAGCACCTCGGGGGGCGAGTCCGTCCCTTCCGCCTCCGCGGCCATGCTGGCGGAGATCTGCGCCTCGCGCCGGCGCTGGAGCGTCTCCGCGATGCGCGCCTCATGCCCGAGCGTGCCGGGGGTATAGAACAGCCGCCCCTTGAGGTCGTCCGGCAGGTACTGCTGCGCGACCCAGTGGTCGTGGTAGGCGTGCGGGTACTTGTAGCCGACGCCGTGGCCGAACCCTTCCTTGTCGCGGCTCGCGTCGCGCAGGTGGTTCGGTACCTCGCCCTCCTTCTCCTTCTCGATCATGCCGAGCGCGTCGAAGAACCCCATCACCGAGTTCGATTTCGGCGCGGTCGCCAGGTAGAGCGCGGCCGTCGCCAGCTGGTAGTTGCCCTCCGGCATGCCGACGCGGTCGAACGCCTCCGCCGCCGCCGCGGTGAACACCGTCGCCTGCGGGTCGGCCAGGCCGACGTCCTCCCCCGCGAAGATCAGCATGCGCCGGAAGAGGAAGCGCGGGTCCTCGCCGGCGTACACCATCTTCGCCAGCCAGTAGAGCGCCGCGTCGGGGTCGGAGCCGCGCAGGGACTTGATGAAGGCGCTGATGGTGTCGAAATGGTAGTCGCCCTCCTTGTCGTAGAGCACGGCCCGGCGCTGGATCGATTCCTCGGCGACGTGCATGTCGATGGCGATCACGCCGTCGGCGTCGGGCGTCGTCGTCTCCACGGCCAGCTCCAGCGCGTTCAGCGCGGCGCGGGCGTCGCCGTTGGCGATGTCCGCCAGATGGTCGAGCGCGTCGGGCTTGATCTCGATCTTCAGGTTGCCGAAGCCGCGGTCCGGCGTGCGCAGCGCCTGGAGCATGACCTGCTCGACGTGCGCCTTCTCCAGCGGCTTGAGCTGGAAAATGCGGCTGCGGCTGACCAGCGCGCGGTTGACGGTGAAGTACGGGTTCTCCGTGGTCGCGCCGATCAGCACGACCGTGCCGTTCTCGACCCACGGCAGCAGCGCGTCCTGCTGCGCCTTGTTCCAGCGGTGCACCTCGTCCACGAACAGCGTCGTGCGCAGCCCCTGCTCGCCGCGGCGCTGCTGCGCCTCCTCCGTGATCTTCCGCAGGTCGGCAACCCCGGCGAGCACGGCGTTGAGCACCACGAAATGGCTCTTCGTCGTGTTCGCGATGACCGAGGCCAGCGTGGTCTTGCCGGTGCCCGGCGGGCCGTAGAAGATGATCGAGGATATCTGGTCGGCCTGGATGGCGCGCCGCAGCAGCCGTCCCGGCGCCAGGATGTGCTCCTGGCCGATGAACTCCTCCAGCGTCCGCGGACGCATCCGCGCCGCCAGCGGCTGCTCCTCCTCAATCTGGCGCTTCCGGTTGTGGTCGAACAGGTTCATTCCGCCGCCAGCTTCCCGCCGAGGTTGCGCATGAGTTCCGCGTAGTTCGGGAAGGTGACACCGGCGGCCTCCGCAGTGGTGACGGTGGTTTCCCCGGGGCAGGACATGCCGGCCAGCGCGAGCGACATCACGACCCGGTGGTCACCGTGCCCCTCGACCGCCGCGCCGTGCAGCGCGCTTCGATGAATGACCAGACCGTCGGGCCGCTCCTCGATCCGCGCACCCATCTTGCGGAGTTCGGCGGCCATCACGGCGATGCGGTCGGTCTCCTTAATCCGGGCGTGGGCGACGTTGTGCAGCACGGTCGTCCCCTCGGCGAAACAGCCGAGGACGGCCATCACCGGCAGCGCGTCCGGCGTCTCGTCCATGTCGATCTCGATGCCGCGCAGCCGGCCGCCGCGGACGCGGACGCCGTCGGGCCCGAGCGTGATCTCCGCGCCCATCTGCCGCAGATAGCCGACCACCGCCTTGTCCCCCTGGCAGTCGTCCATGTCGAGCCCCCGGCAGAGCACCTCGTTGCCGGGGATGGCGCCGGCGCAGAGGAAGAAGCTGGCGGAGGAGAAGTCGGCCGGGATGCGGCGCGTGAAGGGGCGGTAGTGCTGGCGGCCAGGGATGCGCACCCGCTTCCAGCCGTCGCGTTCGGTGCGGATCCCCTGGAAGGCGAGCCAGTCGAGCGTCATCTGCGCGTAGGACGCCTCGTTCAGGCGGGTCAGCTCGATTTCCGTGTCCCCCTCCGCCAGCGGGCAGGCGAGCAGCAGGCTGGTCAGGTACTGGCTGGTCGGCGCGTCGAGCGTGGTGAAGCCGCCTTTGAGCGTGCCGCGGATGCGGAACGGCGGGCAGCCGTCGCCGCGTTCGGAGACGACCGAGGCGCCGAGGTTGTTCAGCGCCGCGGCGAGCGGGCCGTTGGGCCGGCGCTGCACCTGGTGGTCGCCGGTGAGCGTGATCTCGCGGCCGGCGGGGAGCAGGGCGGAGATGCCCAGCAGGATATTCATCGTCGTGCCGGAGTTCCCCGTGTCGAGGACGTCCGACTTCGGGCGCGGCACGCTGCCGAACCCCCGCACGCGCCAGACGCCGCCGTCGCTCATGTCCACCTCCGCGCCGAGCTGCGCGGCGCAGGCGGCGGCCGACTGCGCGTCGGCGGAAAGTAGCGGCGCCTCGATCACGCTCTCGCCGTCGGCAAGCGCGGCGATGACCACGGCGCGGATGGTGTGCGACTTGGAACCCGGTATGGCGGCGGCGCCCCGGAGCTGGGATGCGGTGCAGCGGAAAAACATGGCGGCTGTCTTTTAAATTGCGGTTTGCGTTGAGGATTCCCGATTGCCGTTCAAGGCGAAAATATAGCCGTGCATTCCCGCAGCGCGCGCGAAAGCTAAAAGAGCCGGCTCCGCCGCATGGGGCCGATGGGGCTGATCGGTCGGATCCGTCCGATCGGCCCCACTTTAATTTCACCGGCGGCTTGCAAATACAACGCCATGACAATACTTTGATAGCAGGTGACAGCAAGAGATAGTTCAACACGCGGAAAACCGGAGGCAGTGCATGCGGCGGTGGTTGGGCATTCTTCCTGTGATGTGTGCGGTGGTCCTGCTGGCGGCAGCCGCGCCTTCCGCGCATGCGGACGGCTGCTACTTCCCCGAGCGCGCCGTCGCGACGCCGCCGGCGATTCCCGCGCAGCGCGCGCTGCTGGTCTGGGACGAGGCGGCGAAGCGCGAGACGCTGGTGATCGAGTCGAGCCTCGACGCCAAGAGCCAGCGCCTGGGCTGGATCCTGCCGCTGCCCGCCGAGCCCGACTCGGTCCGCGAAGCCTCCCCCGGCCTGCTCAAGACCCTCGACGCCTGCTTCCAGCCGGAGATCAAGTATCGGTTCAACCTGAATGTGTGGGTGGCGTGGGGAATCCTTCCCGCCGTTTGGATTGTCTGTCTGTTTGTCTGTTTTTTCCGCCGGCGGCGGGCGGCAAAAATGAATTTCCTTTTTCTGATGCTGGCCATATTCCTTTCGCTCCTGCTTTTTCCGCACCTCCGGGAATTCGGCTCCCGTAGTTCGAATATGGCGACAATTGGGCTTGGGGTCGGGGGTGGTTACGCGGTTTCCGGTGTCGAAGTCCGGCAGTCCATGATGGTCGGCCATTACGAAATAGCCGTGCTCAAGGCGGATTCCGCCGCGGCGCTGGACAAATGGCTGGCGCTGAACGAACTGGCGGCCCTGCCGGGACAGGGACGCAACATTGTCGAGTCGTACATCCGCGACGGCTGGCGCTTCGTGGCCGTCCGCCTGCAGCTCGCGGAGAAGGGCGTGCAGACGCCGCACCCATTGGCCGTGACCTTCCCGGCGAAGGAGGCGGTCTATCCCATGCGGCTTACGGCGCTCTCCGGGCAGCCGATGTGGCTCGACCTGTTTGTCGCGGGGCCGAAGCGGGCGTTGGCGCCGGTGCTGAAGACATGGTTTTCCGACACGCTGCGGGCAACGCCGGCATGGGCCTCCGCGGATATGGCACACACAAGCATCTTGTCTGCACGCGATGTTGCCGGGGGCGTCTGCGGCCATCCGGAATTCCTGCGCATGGTGTCTGCGGGAATCGTGTTTACGCGCCTTTCCGGCACGGTGACGCCGCGCCAGATGGATCAGGATTTCGTGATGGTGTGGAAAATGGCATCCGCCTGCCGCGCCACGCTTTATAGCGTCAGCCTCGTGCGGAAGTTTTCCATTCTGCTTGTGGGCGGAGCGGCTTCTCTGTTTCTGCTTGTGCTCGGCGTCGGGCGGGTGAAGGAGGACTGGTTGTGGCAGGCGGGAGGCGGGTGGAAATACTTCAGGCGGATTTTGCTGCCGGGGTTTGCCTGCATCCTGGTTGCCGGCCTTCTGTTGCGACTGTGCCTGCCGACCGCCCATATGGGAGTCGTTTTCGGTCGGGCGGAGTGGCTGCAGGAGTCCGAGGCGAGGGGGGCGGTTGAAGAACTGCCGAACGGCGCCGGTGTGGCGGAGTTACGGGCAAAATATCTTGAGCGCTTCTCCTGGCAGGAATTCCGCAGCCGTCCCATCGAGGAAGCCTCGCCGGGCAACTACACGGTCGGGCTGTCGGCGGACGGGCGGCCGCAGATCACGGTGTATGACAGGCACGGCTGCCCGGCGATGTTCACCGCACCCAAGCATGAGACGGACGGCAAGCGGGAAACGGGAGGTGAAAAATGAGCGGATCAGGCCATGAAAAACCCCAGGGGCCGGTGTGGTTCAGCATCCGGGAGGCGGCGGAGTATCTGGACATCGGGGAGCCGACGATCTACCGCTGGATGCGCGACGGCAAGATTAACGTGCGCAAGGTCGGCGACTCGACGCGCTTCCTGCAGGAGGACCTGGACGCGGTGATCAAGCTGATCCCGGCGGACAAGAACGTCAATGTCGTGCGCGAGTTCTGCGCGGTCTGCCACGGCACGGAGCTGGTGGAGGGGGACGTCCGCAGCACCGGCCTGATCTACTTCAAGCCGAAGAAGACCAAGTTCTGGACGCTGAAAGACAGCCTGATCCCCATCACCTCCCGGATGTGTACGCGCTGCGGCCATGTCTCCATCACCGGCGACACCGCCAAGCTGAACGCGCTCCGCACGCCGGAGCCGGACGCAGCCGCGGGCGGGGGCAAGGGGTGATCCGCAGATTACACAGATTTCGCAGATGAACACCTCTGTGTCCTCTGTGCCCTCTGTGGCTAAAGATGGAAACGCAAAGGTGCAAAGGCGCAAAGGAGGGCGGGACGATGAGACACAGCCGTGCATTGACGTTGGTGGAGGTGATTGTCATGGTGATGCTTCTGGTTGTGCTATTGGCAGTGCTTCTGCCCGGCCTGGGGGGCCATACTCGCGAGCCGAGAAACCGCAACAAGTGTTCCAACAATCTCAGGCAGATCGGGCTGGCCTGCAAGCAGTATGTGCAGGACAACGACGGCATGCTTCCGGGGAGCGTCACGCGTCGCCTGCCATACCGCCGGGTGACGCTGGAGTCGTCGGCCTTGGACATGGACGTGCTGATCCGCGACAAGTTCATCACGGACCTGAGCTTGTTTCACTGTCCGAGCAGCGGCGGCCGGGTTGTGCCGGGCGTTGCAACAAGACTGACCGGGGCCAACGTCATGGATTACTACTACTTTGGCCGCGGGTATAAGGAGGAGGAAATCGGTTCCGACACCGCGCTGATGACCGACGCCTGCAAGGCGCTGAACGGTCCGACTGACGCGGCGAAGACGCCCAACCACAAGGGCGAGTTCATCAACGTCATGTATGGCGACACGCATGTCGAGGGGAAGAACAAGCGGGAGGTTCCGTTCCGGTTCCGGACGAGTGCGGAGCCGGGGTTCAACCGCAGGACGGACATCCTGGTCTTGCCGGGAACGGGAAGCGGGTGATCCACAGATTACACAGATTGCGCAGATGAACACCTCTGTGCTCTCTGTGCCCTCTGTGGCTAAAGATGGAAACGCAAAGGTGCAAAGGCGCGAAGGATAAGGACGGACGGGATGGAAATATGGCGAAAAGACGGCATGCGGCGGCTGGCGTACATTGCGGCCGGTTTTTCGCTGCTGGCGGTTCCTGCGCACTTTTTCGTGAGCTGTAGAATCAGTGGAACTGTGTGGCTGTTTGGTTGCGGAGCCACGATGGCGTCCCTGCTGTTTTGTGCGTTCGTTGAAAAGGGCAAACAAGGAGGCCCGGCGCTTTTGGCATTTGCTGGCTTCTTTGGGCATATGCTTTGCACGCATTGATGACGGTGGGGTTTTTAGATAATCGCTCACGCGCGTGCGGTTGCGAAGCGGCGGAAAACGGGTATGGTGTGAGGCAAGTTTGTGCGGACGTCGTTGACTGGATTGCGCGTGTTGATTTGGAGGTCGATGACGTCAGCGGGGGCGGCAAGATCAACCACAGGCGGTGCGGTGAATGAAAAATGACCTGAAACAACCGGAGCGGCTGGCGTTTGTGGCGGCGGCGGCGGGGCTGGTGCTGGCGGCGCTGGCCGGGGCGCTGGCCTCCGGGGCGAAGTCGGCGATGCTGGTGCCGGCCGTGGTGGCGGCGGGCGCGCTGGCGCTGCTTTCCCTGATGGGCGGCTGGCGGCTGCGCCTGGCGCGGCGGCAGGCGGAGGAGGAGGCCGCGGTCGCGGAGTTCCGGCGCCGGCACACCGGCGGCGAGCTGTTCGAGAACGCGGACGAGGCGGTGAAGCTGGCGGCGCGGACGCGGCGGGCCTACGAGAAATTTGTGCTGCCGGTGCTGGCGGTGCTGGCGGGCGCGGGGCTGGCCTTCGGCGGCTGGCTGTTGCTGGGCGGTTGGGACAAGCCGGTGGTCGGGTCGGTGGACGTGGTGGCGCCGCTGAAGAACGCGGTGCTGGCGCTCGGGCTGTTCATCGGCTGCATGCTGGCGGGCAGCTACTGGTCCGGCGTGTCGCGCGAGGCGGGCGGGCGCTGGCTGCGGCCGTGCGGCGCCTGGCTCCATTTCACGGGGATCCTGCTGGCGGCGGCGGGCGCGGGGCTGCTGATGGTGTATTGGCAGACGGGGCGTTCGGACCATCCGGCGGACTGGGTGCTGAAGCTCGACCTGCGCGCGGCGAAGGCGCTCACCGTCGCACTGATGGTGCTGGGGGTGGAGATGGTCGCCAACGTGGTCTTCGAGTTCTACCGTCCGCGTGGGGCGAAGGAGGAGGATCGTCCGCTCTTTGAGAGCAAGATTCTGGCGCTGCTGACCGAGCCGGGCGGCTTGGCGGCGAACGTGGCGGCGGCGCTCGACTACCAGTTCGGCTTCCGCGTGTCGGAGGGCTGGTTCTACCGTTTTCTGGAGCGGACGCTGCTGCCGTTCGCGCTCTTTGCGGGCGCGGCGCTCTGGCTGATGACCTGCGTCGTGGTCGTGCAGCCCGAAGAGGCGGGGCTGCGCATCCGTTCCGGGCATGTCGCCGACCGCACGCCGGTGGGGCCGGGGCTGCACCTGAAGCTGCCCTGGCCGCTGGAGAAGATCAGCACCTTCCCGGTGGAGAAGATCCAGACGCTGGAGATCGGCTTCGAGGTCGGCAAGCCCGACGCGAAGCTGGACGAGAGCCTCATGGGCGACCTGACGGGGCGCGTGATTGTGTGGAGCCGCGCACACCACAAGTCGGAGGCCAATTTCCTGGTGGCCGGCGATGCGGACGCCGCGGCGGCAGGGGTGACGGCGGGCGGGCGCGGGCCGGTCACGCTGAACCTCATGTCGGCCGCCATCCCCGTCTTCTTCAAGGTCAAGGATCTCTACGCCTACCAGTTCGTCCACGGCGACGCACGCAAATCGCTGGAGGATACGGCGACGCGCGAGGTGGTGCGCTACCTGGCGAACATGGACCTGCGGCGGTTGCTGACGACGGACCGCGAGGCGGGCGGGCGCGAACTCCGCAGCCGTATCCAGGCCTCCGCCGACAGCCTCGGGCTCGGCGTCGAGATCGTGTTCGTCGGACTGCAGGGGATCCATCCGCCGGTGCGCGTCGGCAAGGCGTACGACGGCGTGGTCGGCGCGCTGGAGGAGAAGCATGAGGAACTGCTGAAGGCGGAGAAGAACGCGGTCACCGCGAAACTCACCTCGGAGGCGGACGCGCTGGCGCTGGTTTCACAGGCCCGCGGCTACCGCGGGGAGCGCACGGCGGTCGCGGAGGCGGAGGCGGCGCGCTTCGGCAAACAGCTTCTGGCCTACCGGGCGTCGCCGCAACTGTTCATGCTCTATTCGTATCTGGACGTGCTGGAGACGGCGACGCGCGACACCCGCAAGTACGTCGTGGCCGCCGAGGGGCGCGAGGTGATTCAGGTGGATCTGCAGAAGAAGCTGCGGCCGGACCTCATGGATCTGGCGATTCCGACGAAGGATCAGGCGCCGGGCGCGGAACCGGGCAAGTAACGGAACGGAAGAACGGAAAGACGGAAGAACGGAAGCGTGGCAAGCCGGAAGTGCGGAAGTGTGGAAAGACGGAAGAACGGAAGTGTGGCAAGCCGGAAGTGCGAAGTGTGGAAAGACGGAAGAACGGAAGTGTGGCAAGCCGGAAGTGCGAAGTGTGGAAAGACGGAAGAACGGAAGTGCGGAAAGATGGAAGCGCGAAGTGTGGGAAGGTGGAGGTGTGGAAGCGCGGAAAGATGGACGATCGGAAGAATTGAAACGTGAGGGCGTAAAACTGCGCGGCGGTCTGTGATTATCTGTGCGGCGTCCGTGACCGTCCATTTTGAACTTCAGGCTTAGTGTTGGATCAATAAATTTCAGTGCGGAAAAACGTTGACAGGGAGAGCAGACATGGCAGACAACCGCAAGCTTTGGCAGCATTGGCCGGCGATGACGCTGGGCGTTCTGGTGGCGGCGTTTTTTGGGACGGCGCTGGTGGTGTTCCAGGTGGACGAGAACGAGCTGGCCGTGGTCATGCGCTTTGACAAACCGCGCGCGGAAGCGGTCAACGGCGCGGAGGCAATCAAGGTCTATCCGCCGGGGCTGCACGTCAAGTGGCCGTATCCGGTGGAAACGGTGTGGAAGCACGACGGGCGGATTCAGTCGTACGAGCTGACGCGCGGCCAGGTGGAGCAGATCCCGACGGCCGACGAGTACCAGATCATCGTCACCACCTACGTGCTCTGGCGCGTGGGCGACCCGGCGGTCTTCCTCAAAGCGGTGAAGGACACCGCGTCCGCGGAGCAGAAGCTGGACGACATCGTGCGCAGCGCGCGGCTGAACGTGCTCGGCCGGCACAACCTGACGGAGCTGGTGAACGTCGACCCCGCCAAGGTGAAGCTGCCGGAGATCGAGAAGGAAATCCTGACGGCGGTGCAGGGACAGGCGCGGGAGAAATACGGCATCGAGGTCGTCTTCACCGGCTTCAAGCAGATCGGCGTGCCGGAGGATGTGACGGGCAAGATCTTCGCCCGCATGCAGGCCGAGCGCGAGCGCAAGTCGAAGGCGTACCGCGACGAGGGCCGGCTGGCCGCGCGCCAGATCGAGGAGCGCGCGAAACTGACGGCGAGCGAGCTTCTGACCACGGCCGAGAGCGAGGCGAAGGGAATCCGGGGCGAGGGCGACCGCGCCGCGGCGGAGTATTACGCGGTGTTCGGCCAGGCGCCGGAGCTGGCCGCCTTCCTGCGCAAGCTGGAGTCGCTCCGCTCGATGGTCACCGAGAAGACCACGCTGGTGCTGGACACGCGCACCGCGCCGTTCGACCTGCTCCAGCCCGGCGCGACCGAGCTGCAGCCGGCCGCGGGTCCCGCACGGCCGCCGCCTGCCGCCGTACCGGAGAAAAAGTAAAACGCATTCTCCGTCAACCGGAAATCCGAACGTTCAAATCGGAAAAATAGCCATGAACCCACCCATTCCAACCCAGCATGACGGCGAGCCGGCCGGCGAGGGCATGTCCGCGCTCGTCCGCATGGTCGGCTTCTTCTTCGGCGGGCTTCGCGTGCTGCTGGTCGTCATGCTCGCGTACCTGGTGTTCGGCGGCATGTTCTACGTCGAGCAGGACAAGGCGGCCATGCTGTTCCGCTTCGGCAAGCTCATCCAGAAGGAGGGACAGGATGTCCTGCGCAGCGGCACCTGGTACTGGGCCTTCCCGTACCCGATTGACCGCGTGGAGAAGGTTCCGGCCTCGCGCTCCATCACCGTCAGCACGAAGCAGGCCTTCTGGCCGCAGACGAACCCGAACCAGCTCCAGAATCCGGGGCTTTCCTCCGCCATCCAGCCGCTGGCGCCGGGGGCCGACGGCTACCTGCTCACCGGCGACGCCAACATCCTGCACATGGTCTGGACCATGACCTACCGCGTCTCCGACGTGAAACGCTACTACCTGGCCTTCCGCCAGGACCAGCCGGACGCTTCCGGCAAGCCGCCGGCGCCGCGCGCCCGCCGCGGGATCGACATCTTCATCGAGGACGCCTTGGCCGGCGCCGTGCTCTCCGAGGTGGCCACGCGCACCGTTGAGGATGCGCTTTTTCTTACCCGTTCGCCGGAGAGCGCCGCGCTTCTCGCCGAGGGGCAGGCCCCGCGCGAGCCGCTGACCAGCGCCGTGCGCCGCCGCGTGACGGCGCGCCTGGACGAGCTGAAGGCCGGCATCGAGATCCAGCAGGTCAGCCTGGCCGAAGTCCAGCCCCCGCTCTGCGTCCAGCTCGCCTTCCGCGATGTTCTCGCCGCCGCCACGGACAAGCAGACGGAGATCGACAAGATGCTGGCCGACGAGAAGCGCATCGTCACCGAGGCCGGGGGGCACGCCTCCCAGATTCTGGCCACCGCCCGCGCCTACCGCACCAGCACCGTCGAGTCGGTCAAGGCCTCCTCCCTCTATTTCAATACGGTGCTGGCCGAATACCGCAAGTCGCCGAAAACCATGCTCATATCGCTCTACACCGACACCATTCGCGACGTGCTGAACCGGGCGGAGACCAAATATGTCATCCATTCCCGCCCGGACAACAACGCAGAACTCCGCCTCCTGCTCGGGGCGGAGCCGGAGAAGCCGAAAGCGGCGGAGGGGCCGTAAGCCCCGCCTCATGTGAACAGAAGGCGCAAAGACGCAAAGGGATGTGAATTCGGAAACCTCTTGCAGGAAGAAACGGAGTGGGGAAGAACCGCAATGGGCTTCTCTCTGTTTCCTCTGCCGACCGTCGTTCAAGCGGGTGATGATTTTGGGGGAGTTTTTCATGCTGGGAAAGAAACTCAGTGAGAGCATGGCGGAGAAGGCGGGGGCCTGCGCCTGCGGGCCGGAGCACGGGTCCGCCGCGGCTCCGGTGCACAACCATGCGCCGGGCGCCGTCTGCCCCTGCTGCGGGCCGGACAAGGTGCCGGACACGCGGACGCGCGGCGGACGCATCGCGCTGGCCGTCGCGCTGGCTGGCGGCGTCCTGGTCCTGAACTCATACGTCGCCGAGCTGTTCTTTGCCGGCGTCATCGACCCGCGGGCCGCCGAGTACAGCGCGCTCTTGGGCGCCCTCATACTCTCCGTCCCGATCTGGTGGTCCGCCGTCAAGGACCTGCTCCGCGGCAAGGTGTACATGAACGAGCTGGTCGCGCTGGCGCTGCTGGCGGCGTTCGCGGCGCACGACTACCGCACGGCCGGCGCCGTCGCCTTCATCATGCTCATCTCCATCATGCTCGAGAAGCGCACGGCCATCGGCGCCGAAAGCTCCATCGAGTCGCTCATCCGCCTCACGCCGCGGCAGGCCCGCCGGGTGAACGCGGAAAGCGGGGCCGAAGAGTCTCTCGACGTGCTGGAGCTGCGGGTCGGCGACGTCATCCGCATCCGCCCCGGCGAGAACTTCGGCGCCGACGGCGTCATCGTCTCCGGCAGCAGCACCGTCAACCAGGCCACCATCACCGGCGAGTCGCTGCCGGCGGACAAGGCGCCCGGCGGCGAGGTCTTCGCCGGCACGCAGAACCTGACCGGGCTGGTGGACGTGCGCGTCACCCGCATCGGCAAGGACACCACGCTCGGCAAGGTGCGCGACCTCATCGTCGCCGCGGAAAGCTCCCGCCTGCCGCTCATGCGCATGGTCGACCGCTACGTCGGCTACTACACGCCGACGATCCTGACGCTGGTCGCGCTCGTCTGGCTCTTCACGCACGACCTCCAGCGCGTCATCGCCGTGCTCGTCATCGCCTGCCCCTGCGCCCTGGTCGTCGCCACCCCGTCGGCCGTCATCGCCGCCATCGCCGCCGCCGCGCGCCTCGGCATCCTGATCAAGGACGTGACGCACCTGGAGCTGGCCGCGAAGCTGAAGGCCGTGGTGTTCGACAAGACCGGCACGCTGACCGAGGGCAACCTCGAGGTCGCCAAGCTGCACCCGCTCCCCGGCGTCGAGCCCGCCGAACTGATGCAGACCGCCGCCTCCGCCGAGGCGCACAGCAACCATCCCGCCGCGCAGGCGCTGCGCCGGCTCGCCGAACAGGTCGGCATCACCTGGGAACAGCCGGGCGACTACCAGGAGGTCCCGGGCAAGGGCGTCGCGGCCGTGATCGGCGGCGAAACCTTCCGCGTCGGCCGCGCGACCTGGCTCGCCGAGCTCGGCATCAGTGCGCCGCCGCCCGACGCCGAGGCCGTCGCCGGCATGAGCGTGGTCTTTGTCGCCCGCGGCACGCGGACCCTGGGCTGGATCGGCCTGCGCGACGCCGTCCGCCCCGCCGCGAAGGAGGCCATTGAACGCCTCAATGCACTCGGCGTCAAGCAATTGTACATGGTCACCGGCGACAACGAGGCGGTCGCGAAGCAGGTCGCCGCGAAGGTCGGGATCGAGGAGGTCCGCGCCGGCTGCCTGCCGCAGGAGAAGGCCGCGTTCGTCAGCGAACTGCGCGCCTCCGGCCTCTGCGTGGCGGTGGTCGGCGACGGCGTGAACGACGCCCCGGCGCTCGCCGCCGGCGACGTCGGCATCGCCATGGGCGCCATCGGCAGCGATGTGGCGATCCACAGCGCTTCCGTCGCGCTGATGAACAACGACCTGCGCCGCGTGCCGTTCCTGATCGAGCTGGCCCGCCGCACCCGCCGCCTGATGAACCAGAACCTGCTGCTCGGCCTGCTGGTCATCCTCGGCGGCCTCTACCTCTCCACCGTCGGCGTCCTGACCCCGATCGCCGCGGCCGTCCTGCACAGCATCGGCAGCCTCGCCGTCGTCTTCAACAGCGCCCGCCTCGTCCGCTCCGGCGAAGAGCTCGAGCGCACCCCGCCGGCCGGGGAGTGAGCCGGCGGCGGGCGGCAGGCAGGAGGAACGGGACATGAAACGTGCCGGCGTTGCACTGCTTGCGGTCGTCGTCCTTCTGCTGGTCGTGCAGGGCGTCTTGCCGACGGCCAACTGCCGGCGCATCGAAGTGGACATTTCCACCGGCAGAATACGTAATTCCCTCTGCCTGCTTTTCTGCCCGGTGTACCGCCGGACGGAAAACAGTCCGGTGACGGACGCGCTTCCGGCCGACTATCTCCGGAATGCCAATCCGGAATGGCGGACGGTTGGCATTACCACGCCCGGGATGTGCGTGATCTACACATTCAGCGGCGCCTGTGCCCAAATCCATGGAATGGCGGACTTTTGGCGTGCAGTGGAGGCATCGCCCGCGCTGCGGGAACGGATGGCCCGGCACCTTTTGGCGCTATGGCGGTATGCCAACGCAGATTCTGGTGCCATTGATTATGTCCAACAGTTGTCGCTTGTCAGGAATGATCTGGAAAAATGGGAGCGCACGCTTGCCGCATTGGCCACGCTGGAGATGCCGAAAATTGAAGCCGCCGGCGGCGGGACCGCCTGCTATACCTTCTTTTTCCCCGACGGGCGGCCGATGTGGCGTTTCCACGCCTACACGGATGCCGGCGGCAAGCTTGTCCGGCACGGCCTTGATGAGCGGTGGAATCCATGGGACGGAACACTGACCGAGCGTTGCCATTACCAGAACGGCAAGCTTCTCACTGCCGATGACCTGACAAAAGAATCGTCGGGGGCGCCATGACGCTTGTTTCCGGCCAGCTTCCGCGGGATGCGGACGGACTGCCGCTGTACACGGTGCGCGTCAGCCACCGGGCACGGCGGGTGCGGCTGGAGGTTTCGCCGCAGGAGGGCGTGGTGCTGGTGTTGCCGGCGCGGGTGAAGCCGGAGTCGGCGCGCGGGTTTGTGCGCGAGAAACAGGCTTGGGTCGAGGCGGCCTGGGTGAAGATCGGGATGCGGCTGGCGGCGATGCGGCCGGAGACGGCGGCGGAACTTCCGGAGACGGTCGAATTCCGCGCGCTGGAGGAATCGTGGCGCGTCGAGCGGTGCGGACTCCGCCACGGCCGCGCCGGCTGGGAAACGGACGCCGCGACCCGGACGCTCCGGCTGTTCGCGGACGATGCGGACTCCGCACGGCTCGCGCTGCGGCGCTGGCTTCTCGAGTGCGCAAAGGCGGTGCTGCCGCCGTGGCTGGCGCGCGTGGCCGCGGAGTGCGGCCTCACCCCGGACAAAACAGGAAATCGAAAATCCCAATTAGGAAATGTAACCGTCCGCCTGATGGCGAGCCGCTGGGGGAGTTGTTCGCCGGCCGGCCGGATCTGTCTGAACGCGAAGCTGTTGTTCCTGCCGGCGGTGCAGGTGCGCTACGTCATGGTCCACGAGCTCTGCCACACGCTGCACCTGGATCATTCGGAGCGCTTCTGGGACGAGGTGGAACGGCGGGAGCCGTATGCGCTCGGCATCCGCCGGAAACTGCATCACGCCTCGCGCCACATGCCGCCCTGGGCGGAGGAGTAGGCCGGATCGGGTCGGGCGCGCTCATGTTTCAATATCCGGCATTCACGTCAAACCGCACAACCACCTTGGCATGAATCGCGCGTTTGGCATTGGCGGCGAACGGCGGGTGGCGGGGTCATGCCGGGGCGCTGTCGAGGATTCCGCGCACTTTCCGTGCCAGGTCGTCCGAGGCGAACGGTTTCTGGAGGAACTGCGCGCCGGACTGGTTGACGGCCTGCTGCACGACGGTGTGGGTTTGGACGTAGCCGGAGATGAAGAGGATTCTGATTCCCGGGCAGATTCCGAGCAGCACGTCGGCCAGTTCCGTGCCGTTCATTTCGGGCATCACGACATCGGTGACCAGGAGGCTGATGCTGTTCCGGTGCTGGCGCGCCAATGCAATGGCATCGACGCCGCCGTTGGCCTCCAGCACGTTGTAGTCATGATTTTTGAGCATCCGCGCGACAGTCTGTCGCACATGCGGATCGTCCTCGACCAGAAGGAGCGTTTCCGACCCCTTCGGAGCGGCAGCCTGGAGGTCGCGGAGAAACTGCGTGGAGGAGGCCCCGCTGCCGGCCAGCGGCAGGTAAATGTGGAAGGTTGTGCCGCTTCCTGGAGTGCTGTCGAAGAGGATGTGGCCGCTGTTCTGGCGGATGATGCCGAAGCTGGTCGCCAAGCCGAGCCCTGTTCCGCTGCCGGGTGGCTTGGTGGTGAAGAACGGCTCGAAGATGTGCTGCTGGACCTCCTCCTCCATCCCCGTTCCGGTGTCCTGGACGCTGATCCGGATGTACCGTCCGGGGGCGAGATTGACGAACTGTTCATCGTTCCGTCCATCCACCATTTCACAGGTGGTGGAGATGGTGAGGGTACCGCCTTCCGGCATGGCGTCGCGGGCGTTGACGGCCATGTTGACGATGACCTGTTCGAGCTGGCCGGGATCCGCCTTGATCTTACCGGTGTCGGCGGTGACGTCCAGCTTGAGCATGATGTCCTCGCCGATGAGCCGCTGGAGCATCTTGCCGAGGTTGGCGACAAGCTCGCCGGGGTCGAAGATGCGGGGTTCGACAATCTGGCGCCGGGCAAAGATCAGGAGTTGGCGGGTCAGGGTCGCCGCCCGTTCCGCCGCCTTCCGGCTGCTTTCAAGCTCCGCGGCCATGGCGTGTCCGGGCGGCAGCGAATGGAGGACCATGTCGAGATTTCCCGTGATGACCATCAAGATGTTGTTGAAGTCGTGGGCGATGCCGCCGGCCAGCCGGCCGACGCTTTCGAGCTTCTGCGCCTGGCGGTAGCGGTCCTCGGCTTCCTGCTCGCGCGTGATGTCGCGCCGGACGGCGATGAAGTTCGTGACCTCGCCCGCCTTGTCGCGCACGGGGGTGATGACGGTGTCCTCCGTGTAGAGCGTGCCGTCCTTCTTCCGGTTGGTGACGATGCCGTGCCAGGGGTCGCCGCGGCTGATCCGGCCCCACATCTCGCGGTAGAAGTCGTTTTCGTGCCTGCCGCTTTTGAGCATCCGAGGTGTCTGGCCGACGACTTCGTTGCGGGAGTAGCCGGAGATGCGCTCAAAGCCGGGGTTGACGTACTCGATGACGCCGTCGGTGTCGGTGATGAGGATGCTGTCCGGCACCTGTTCGATGGCGCTCAACAGGCAGTGGATCTCCTCTTCGGCCCACTTGCGTTCCAGCGCGTTGGCGACGGCGTCGCACGTTATCTTCAACTGGCGGATTTCTTCCCCCGTCCAATCTTCCCGGCGCGACGGCGAGTGGAGATCGATGCAGCCGATGATCTGGCCGCCCAGGCCGCGGAACGGAATCGCCAGCCGGGCGCGGGCATCCTCCCCCGCATCGGCCGGCGGGTTGGATGCGACCGTGCCGCCCGCCAGCAGGCATTGCGCGTCCAGTGGAAGAAGCCCGGCTTCCGCCTCCGCAAAACCGCCGTCCGCCGCCGTCCAGGCATAGGCGGTCTTCCATGAATCACGGCTTGAGGAAGGCTGCAGCACCAGCACGGTGTCGGCTTCCATGAAGACGCCCAGCTCCGCCATGCCGATGTGGATGTGGTTGTCAATCTCGCTCCCGCGGCAGCCGGCAAAACGCGCCAGCAGCTTGTTGATGAGCGCGTCGAACTGCATCTGCCGCCGGACGGCATCTTCCGCCCGCCGGTGCCCGGTGATATCGCGCGCCAGCAAAAGGAAGGCATCCTGCCCGCATCGGGTCAGCCGCGCCTCGAAAAGCCGTTCCACCCCGCCGATGGGAATGCTGTAGTCGAACCGCCCCGCCTGTCCGTCCGCCTCCACGGCGTCAAGCTTTTCCCGGAGCAAGGCGGCGAGCCGCGGCGGCAGCACATCGTCGAAGAGGCGGCCGATGAATTGTTCCCGCGGGAGGAAGAGCTGGTCCTGGGCGGAGGGTGGGCAGCGGCAGTCGAGGAATGCCCCGTTGCGGCCGATGAGGAACATCAGGTCCGGAATGGCGTTCAGGATGGCGAGGTTTCGCTCCTCCTCCTGTTTTTTTCGGAAATACTCGTGAGCGGCTTGGCGGACGAAAGCCACCAGCTGTGCGCTGTCCCACGGTTTGGTGATGCAGCGGTGAAGGCCGCCGTCGTTGAGAACCCCGGCGATTCCTTCGATGCCGGCCCGTCCGGTCAGCATGATCTTGAGCGTCCGCGGCGAGACGGCGTGGAGATGCCGGAATAGTTCGTCACCCTTCATTTCGGGCATGGCGTAGTCCGAAATGACGACGGGGATATCCGTGCCCCCCGCCAGGAGGCGCAACGCCAGCGCCAGAGCGTCTTTGCCGCTTTCTGCACATTCAACTACGTAGTCGTTCACGAAGGCAACCGCGAGCGTGTCCCGCAGGCTTTCAGTGACGAGTTTTTCATCGTCCACGCAGATGATGACCGGCTTGCTCATTACGCACTCCAGGGAGTGATTCGGGAGTACATTACCGCCGCCCGCATGCTTGTCAAGACGTGGTAAAAGATTCGGTCGCATGAAGAAGATGCATCATTTTTTCGGGTCGAGTTGGTTGTTCAGTACGTCGCCCAAGATGTCGAGCGCCTTCTTCTTTTTCTTTTTCGGCGGCACCGGCTGCTGCGGGTCCAGGGGCGTCGCGGGCGTCTGGGGCTGGAGTTGCTGCGCGGGGGTGGTGGTTCCGCCCTGATTCGCTGGCGGCTGCGTGTCCGTGGTGGAGCCGCCACCCAAAAGCCCCTGGAGGAGTTTCTTTCCGCTGATCTTCTCGCCCTTGCCCAACGATTCGAGCGCCCCGGTTGCGATGTTCGTGGCGGCGCGCTTGCCTGCCTCCTTCAGGAGTGTTTTCACAATTTTGCTGGCGGAGATCTGGTTGGCATAACCGGTGGGTAGCACGACGGGGATTAGGAAGCCCGCGTAGCCGCCGTTCCTTGCGCACAGAAGCACGTTGAGCGTGGAGGAGGTGCGGATCCGGGCTTCCAGATCGCCGGCGACGGCGGGGATGATGTTGATCTTTTCCAGCCACTTGTCCGCGCGGAAGGCGCCGGTGACGTCAATGCTGAGGGAGGGGCCGGACGCCTTGATTTCCTCAATCGTCATCAGGCCGGTGCCGGCGAATTTTACGTGGACGGTGTCGAACTGGACGGTTTTCAGCTCGGGGATGTCGGCAGAGTCGGCCGCCTCGACAAGCACGGGCAGGTTGTCGAGCTTGACGCCGGTCATGGAAAGGTCGCACGAGGCGGTGCATGTCCGGGCCAGGCTGGCCGGGGTGACGCCGGACCCGGAAGCGGAAAGCGCCAGCGACTTCACTTCGCCCGCCATCTGGTCCTTCAACTTCGGCGCGAAGGTGCCGATGAACGGGGCGAGGGCGAGCTTATCGAGTTTCATGGAGACGCCGTCGTATTTCCACGGCGAGGCGCCAAGGTCGGCGCGCCCCTGGAACGAGACCGGCGCGCCGTTGAGCGTGAGCGTGGACGGCTTGACGGTGACGGTGTTCGCCTTCACTTCCAGCGTGGCGAGGATGTCACAGGCGGCGATTTCGCCGTAGACGATGTTTTTCAGGTCGATGGTGACGGTGGCGCGCAACCCTTTCATATCCTGCGGCCCCGGCTCCACGGCGGGCGCGGTATCCACGGGTGCGGTTTCATCCGCCGCAGCTTTGGCGCCCGGCTTTTCCAACAGCGCCTTCATGGCAGTCAGGTTCAGGGTGCCGCCGGTGACGGAGAGCAGCATCGGGCGGTCCGCGAACGGCGGCAGGAAGGCGACGCCAGTCAGCGCGGCATCGGCCAGCGGGGTGTTGCCCTGTTCGGCCTTGAACGTGCAGGACTTGATGCGGAGTTCGCCGGGCGCGGGCAGGAACAGTGCGTCCAGCGTGCCCTTGGCGGTGGCGGCGGTCTGGTCGGAGGCCAGGCGGAGTTCCTGCACGGACCAGTTTCCGGTCGCCTGGAAGGCGGTGCCCTTCTCCGCCATTTTTCCGGTGATCCTGGCGGACAGCGTGCCGGATTCCGGGTGCGGCGCGGCGGGCGGCAGGAACGGCTTGACCACCGTCAGGTCCAGCGCGTCCACGGTCAACCGCAGCTCGGCGTCCTCCGGAGTGGCGGCACCGGCCCAAGAAAGCGCCATCGGCGCGGAAAGTTCGGCGGTGACGACGGGGCGGCCGGACTGTTTAACCGACAGCTCAAGTTTTTCAAGACGGCCCGTTGATTTCGTCAGGTCGGCGGAGGCGGCGAACGCGGCGGCGGCCTGCGCGGCGGGCAGCGGAGTGCCGTCCGCGAGCCGCACTTCGATCTGCGGGACGCTGAGTTCACCGGAGGCGGTGATGCTGCGGAACTGGTTGCGGGCCGCGGCCTTGAGGTTTCCTTGAAGCTTGAGCGCCGTGACCTGGCGGGTCATGTCCTTCGGCAGGAAGGCGAGAAGGCGTTCGCTGGCGAGCGGGATCTCGGCGGTCAGGTCGGTGTCCCGCGTCGCCAGGTCGGCGGTGAGCGTCAGGTTGAGCTGGAGGGCTGTAACGTTTTCAACGGCGACGGACGGGTGCATCTCCAGCGTGAGGCGCGAGAAGTTGACCAGGCTGCCGTTGGCCTGGTTGCGGAAGGAGTAGGCGGGGATCTCTCTCGCGCCGTGTCGCAGGCGGATGCCGGTTCCGGACGCCTGACCGTTGAAGGTGATGGAGGAACCCCGGTTCTCGACGGTCACGTCAAGCGCGGAGTTGATGGTGCCGCCGAGGGGGGTGACGGGGAGTTTGGGCGGCAGGAAGGGTGCCACCGTCGCAAGATCGAAGTCGTGCGTGGCGATGCGGAGCCGCGCGGGGGAAGCGGCCGGGGATTTTCCACCGCTCCAGGCGATGACCGCCGGCTCGGAAAGGGTCATGGAGGCGATCTCGCGGCCGTTCTGGACGACGGAGCCCTCGAGCTTGGCGACCGTGGCGGAACCGGCGGCGGGGTCGACCGTGACGGCGTGCCGCACGGCGATGCTGAGCGGGGGCAGTTTTGCGCCCTTGCCGTCCGCCAGCCCCAGGCCGTCGAGCTTGAAGTCGCCCGTGGCGGAAATCTTGTTCCCGGCCGCCACCGTGACGTCGCCGGCGTAGGCGCCGGTGAACGGCGTCAGAGGCAGTCCGGAGAGCGCGCGCAACGTGCCGGCGGCGGGGGCGATCTCGGCGCGGATTGTCAGCGCCATCGGGAAGGTTTGGGTGCCCGCTCCGGAATGTCCGGAAACCTGGAGATGGAATTCCGGCTGGGCGGCGTTTTTGGCGAACGTGCCGGAGAGTTCGACGCTGCACTGACTGCCGGCGTCCGTGGTGGCGAACGCGACGGTGGCGGTGACGGCGCCGCCGGAGGGCGGCAGTTTTGCGAACTCCGCAAAGGTCTTGTCCAGGCCGGGCATCCCGGCGAAGAGGCGCGCCTGGGCATCGGCCAGCGGTTTCGGCTTGGCCTCGGCGGCGGCCGGGGCGACGGCGTCGCCGGCGCGGAGCTGGAGGCGCAGGTCGCGCGGCAACTGGCCGATTTCCGCGGGCGGGACAAAGGTGAGGAGCGCGGTGACGGGCATCCGCTCGGCCAGCGTCTCGTTGTTGCGCATGACGCTTGCCAGCATGGTAAAGCCGAGGTCGAGCGTTTCTCCCTGGTGGACGACCGGGACGGCGAGGTTGACGCTGCGGAGCCGGATGGTGGCGGGCAATGGCGTCTTCTGGTCAAAAGTGAACTCGGCGTCGGCGATGCGGACGTTGCGGATGTCGAGCTTGAGCGCCTTCTGCTTCGCGGGGACCGCCGCCGGTTTCGGTTTTTCCGCCGCGGCGGATTTGGGCGGCTGCGGCAGGCTCCAGGAACCATCCGGCTTCTGGACGACCCGGATCTTGGCACCGTCCACGAACAGTTCCGAGACGGAGACCATGCCGCCAAAAACGGCGGCCAGGGCGCTGTAGCGGACACGCAGCGTCTTCACTTCGGCCAAGGGTGCGTCCCCGCCGCCGACGCGCAGCCCCGTCATCTCCAAACGCGAGAGCGGAGAGAAGGAGACGGTTTCCACCGTGACCGGCATGCCGAGCACCGTGGAGACGCGCGGCAGCAGCTGCCCCTTCACGAACCAGGAGCTTCCGACGATAAAATAGGCGGCAACGGACAGCACAGCCAAGATTGCGGCGGCGGGGAGGCTGGCCTTGAGGATTTTTTTCATGGCGCCCTGACTCCTTCGTTCTGCTGGAAAATGCATCCCGGACGGGACCGGGTTCCATTTTTGGGGAAGCCTATACTATAAACGTTCCCTGCAGTAACGCCGGACGGGTGCGATTTCTTCGTTTTCCGGTTTCCAAGCGGCCGAACCGGGGGTACACTATGCGCTGTTCCGGCGGCGGTGTTTTTTGGAACTTGAACAAGGAGTGCGGATCATGCGCATTGCATTGGCGTGGATGACGGCGGCGGCCTGCCTGGCGGCGTGCCCCGCGAAGGCGGACGAAGCGGTGAAGGCGGCGCCCGCCGCCGCGCCGGAGGAGATTGCGGTGCGCACCCTTTCGCCCGAGGAGCAGGCGCTGCCGCCGGCGAAGTTCCTTGAACTGGCGCGGCGTCCGTTCCTGTCGGCGGTCTGGTGCCGGCTGAAGGGGACCGCCGACTACCACGGCGAGGTCCGCCGTTCCGCCGCCGTCCGGCTTTCGATGCACATGGGCACCGACATGCTCCAGGCCGAGCTTGAAATGAAGGACGGCCAGGTCGCCCGCGTGACGCAGACCTACCGGGCGGACGGCGGCGTGCCGGACGTGAACCTCGACCTCTCTCCCGTCGCTCCCGCCCAGATGACGCTGGAAAAATTCGGGCTGCTGCCGGACGATCTTTCCTTCGGCTTCCTCTACTGGAATTTTGCCCGCGAACTGCCGGAGGAGTCCGTGCGCGGGCAGGGGTGCCGCGTGCTGGAGCTGGCGAACCCGCAGAAAAAGGAGCGCGTTCAGGTCTGGATGGCCAAGTCGTGCGCCTTCCCCTTCCGCGTCAACTGGCTGCGCGAGGGTGAAAAGGAGCCGTGGCGCTGTTTTGAGTTCAAGGAGTTCAAGCGAAACGGCGATTTCTGGTTCCCCGTCGCCATGCGCCTGAGCGGCCTTGTCAAGCCCAAGTGGGAGGCGCGGATCACCTTTGGCGAGGCGGAGATTGCGAAGCCGTCGGAGAAACCGGAACCATCGGATCTGTTCGCCGCGCCGCTGCTGCCGCCGGCCAAACGCACCGCATCGCCGGAGACCGCTCGGGAATTCAAAAAAATAGGGACGTGAGGTGCCGCCGGAGGCCGCCCCGAAGGCATGATGCGGAAACCACGCTTCCGGCGGTTGATTTTCGGCGCTTCCGCGATAAGCTAACCCCGTACGGTTTGTTGGACAGGCTGACAGGATTACGGGCCTTTCAGGGTGGGGTCGTTTTGAGGAAATGGCGGCAGTTCTCATCCTCCCGGTCCGTTGAATCCTGCAATTCCGTCCAAACAGCTTGTACGGAGCGCATGGCGGGCGGTGGAAACGCCAGCTTGTCGTACGGCATGTGATGATGATGTCAGACCGGGAAGGTCCCGGAACGCCCCCCGCGCCTGCGGCGGGGAGAATCCGGTCAACAAGAAGGCTTGAAGCGTGAAAGACGAGACGGCACAACGCGGTGGCCCGGGGCGTCCGGCGGCGGAAGCACAGACGGGGACGCGCCTGCTGCGTCTCCTGCTCTATTCCGGGGCGGCGTGTCTGGCGCTGTTTCTGCTGTTCATCGGGGTGCGCGGCGCCGGCCGCATGGCCGTCCGTGTTTTCCTCACGGAAAATCCACACTTCACGCTGCAGGAGATCAAAGTCACGGTCAACGGAAACCTGCGCCAGGAGGAGATTCTCCGGCGTCTGGAAGTTTGGAACGTCAAAAAAGGGAAGTCCAACCTTTTTGCGCTCGACATCCCCGAACTTCGCGAGCGTCTGGCAAAGTTCGTGATGGTGTCCAAAGCCGACTTCCAGATAGTCCTTCCCTCGAAACTGGAGGTGACGGTGACGGAGCGCGTGCCGGTCGTCCGGCTGGCCGGAGGCAACGGCAGGCTGCTGGACGCGGAAGGCTGGATGCTCCCGCCCATGTCGGCGGCGGAACAGAAAACGGAGTCGCTGCCGCTGGTTTCCAATCTCAAAAGCGCCGAACTTACGCCGACGGGCAAGAAGGCCGAGGACGAGATGACGCAGGGCGTCCTTCGCTTCCTGCATCTGATCAACACAAGGCCCTATGGCCGGCTGTTCGACGTGAAACGCATCGCATGCGACACGGAGCAGCGGCAGCTGCGGGTTCTGCTGCGGGCGCGCAGCACGTTCGTCGAGGATGCGCAGATGATTGTGCCCGCCACCTCCGACGTGGAGATTGACGCGGCCCTGTTCCGCGTCGAGAAAATCGCCGCCGACCGCATGCTGGGACAGTTGAAGACGCGCTTCATCGACGCCACCTATGTGACCAACGTGCCGGTACTTGGCGCGATCGATCCCGCCACACTTCCGCCCGGAACGTCCGGGGTGGAGTCTCCGGCTGCGGTGCCGAAGCCTGGTACGTCCGCCAAGACCGTGACGCCCAAGCCTGCAACGCCGAAGCCCCATAAAGCACCGGCGAAACCGGCGTCCGGCGCCGTCATGCCGTTCCACGGAACAGGAAGCGCGCACACGGCGGCCTCCGCGACGGCGCATCCGCACTGACGAACAGGATGGTCTCTCAACATGGCTTCGCCGACGGACATTCCGGTCTTGGGGCTCAGCGTCATCGTTTGGTTGCTGACCCTTTATTCACTGCGCGCCGCCCTTCTGGGCGATCCGCTGTGCGCCGCCGTGGCAGGTGCCGACGCGGACCTTCTGCAGCGGGCGGGGCGCGTGGTGCGCGGTGACGCCACGCCGTCCGGGGATGTCGAGGCGGCATTCCTCCGGCGCGTTGCGCGGCTGGGCATGCTGGAGCTGGCCGTCTCGCTGGCGGAGGTGGCGACGCTGGCCTATTTCCTGCGGCTCCGGATGCTGCCCTGGCTGGCCGGTGCGCTGCTGCTGAAAACCTTTCTCCTTTTGATGCTGGACATGTGGTTTGTCCGGCGGCGGCGCAATGGCGTTGCGGACATCTTCGAGCAGCTGCGGAAGCTGCCCGCTTGGTATCTTTGGCTTGACCGCGGCGCCTCGCTGGCGTCGGCTCTCGGACTGGCCGTGATGTTCCTCGCCGTGAACGGCTTTCTGGGCGGCGGGTGACACCGCTTTTTTCAATTGCCGCCGAGCCTCATCCCGCAACCGGAAAACAATCTCATGGGCGCTCCTGAAACCGCAATTTTTCTTGTGGCCGGCAACGATGAGGCCGCCATTGAGGCCGAGGCGAAGGCGCTGGTGGCCCGGCTGGCGGGCGCCGATCCGGAACCGGGCGCGCTGGAGGCGTTCCGTGAGCGCGACGACCTCGCCTCCGGCGAACTGTTGCAGCAGACGATTGCCGCGCTGCTCGCGCCACCGTTCCTTTTGGAACACAAGACCGTCTGGCTTCACAAGACATCGGGCTTCGCAATGGAGGTCGGGAAAAAAGGGGCGGCGAAGTCGGCCGATGCGCAGGCGCCGGCCCGGCTGGCGGAGGTTGTCTCCGCCGGGCTGCCGCCGGGCATCCGGCTGGTCGTCAGCGGACCCGGCGCGGAAAAAACATTCGGCGACGCCTTCCGCCAGGCCGGCGGCCAGGTCAAGCTCTGTCAGAAACCGGATCCGAAAGACCGCAACTGGCAGGCGGCGATGGCCGGCCTCATCCGCACCCGCGCCAAGGAAAAAGGGGTCGTGCTGGAGAGCGAGGCCGTCGAATGCCTCGTCGATGCCCTGGGCGTGGACACGCTTCGGCTCGACGGCGAACTGGAGAAACTCGCGTGCCATGCCGGCGAGCGGAAAACCGTCTCCGCGTCCGACGTGCTGATGCTGTGCCGCGGCGAGGGCGGCGAGGTGGCGGCCTTCGCACTTCAGGAAGCGGTCGGCCAGCGCAGCCTCCCCGCCGTCTGGGGCGAGCTGCAGGCGGCCCTGGAACGGGAAAAGGATCCAGAGGCGGCCGTGCTCCCGCTGCTGCGCGGACTCCACGGCCAGTTCCGGTCACTGCTCCAGATCCGCGTCTTCCTGCAGGAGCACCGGGAGGTGCATTCGGCGGAAGTCCTCAAGCGCTGCGCGGAGTCGCTCTCCGGCGAGGCGAGGGCGGAGGCGCTGCGGCGAGGCTTTGAGTTTGTCACGTTCCATCCGTTCCGGCTCCAGAAGATGTACCCGATGGCGCAGCGCTATTCCGGGACGGAGCTGGTGCGGGCGATTCCGCTGTTGCGCGACGCGTACCAGAAGTGCGTCACCGGCGGCGCCTCCAACAAGCAGGTGCTGCTGGAGGATTTGGTGGTGCGGCTTGTCGGGAAGGGCTGAGGGGTGGCCATTCACAAAATGCTCGACGTGCAACGATCAACGCTTTTTCGCAAGCCGCCCCAACGGGGCATCACATCATAGCCTGGGGCAACGCCCCAGGAAAAAGAAGCAATAATGATTTCAACCCTGAAGGGGTTGCACAACGAATCGCGAACGGACGGCATGCGGCGCAAAGGAACGCGCACCGCTCAATGTTCAACATCCAACGATACAACCACCTTGAATACTGAAGCGTTCAACGCGGAGCGTTGGGCGTTCATGATGCAGCTTTAGCGGGAGGGTGCGGCCATGGATTTTGCAACCAGTCTGCGGGTCCTGACGATGCTCACCGACACACTGAGCACGCCCGAGGGGATGGCGGCCAGCCTTGACCGCATCACGGAAATGACCGGCACGCTCATGGAGACGCAGCAGACCGTCATCCTGTTGCGCGACGAGGATCGGCGGCGGCTTCTGGTCCGCACCTGCGTCGGCGTTGAAAACGAACAGGTCCAGACCGGCCAGCCGCTGGGGGTGGACATGAAGCTGCAGAGCATCCTCTGGCGCATCCTCCGCACCCGCCAGATCGGCTCGCTCGACGCCCGCGTCGCCGGCATCGGTTTTCCAATCCTGGCGACGCCGCTGCGCGTGAAGGGCGAAGTAATCGGCCTGCTGCTCACCGGCAAGGCGAACTCCGGCAAGTTCGGCTTCGACGAAGTCAGCCGCAAGCTTTTCGAAGTCATTGCGAGCTTCGCTTCGCTGGTGATTGAGAACGCCAAGGTCTACGACTGCCTCCAGCAGGATTTCCGGCACCGGGCGCACGAACTGGTCGCGGCCGACAGCTTGGAGTCCGGCGCGATGGACGCCACGGAACACCTGATGGTCGAGTCGCTCAAGAATCCGAACCGGGTGGTCCGTCAGCTCGCCGTCTCCTTCTACCGGGAACTGGTGCAGGCCGGGTTCGGCCCCGACCACATCGCCACCGCCGCCGCCGAAATTTTGGGGTGCATCGCATCGCAGCTGGACGATGCGCCGGCGGGGAGCCGGGAGGCAGGGTAAGGCGGCGGCATTCGGCATTTGGCGTTCAACGTTTATACTTCAGGTTTTCCAACAAGGAGTCCAGGCCATGGCCATGTGGGGCGGAAGATTTGAAAAGGGGACGGACGCGCTGGTCGCGAAGTTCACGGAATCCATTTCGTATGACCGGCGGCTCTATCCGCACGACATCCGCGGCAGCCAGGCGCACGTGAAGATGCTGGCGAAGGTCGGCATCATCGCCAAGGCGGAGGCCGAGGCCATCCGCAGGGAGCTTGACCGGATCAAGGCGCGGATCGACAGGGGCGAGTTCGAATTCAAGGAGTCCCTGGAGGACATCCACATGAACATCGAGGCCGCGTTGATCGAAAAACTCGGGCCGGTCGGCGCCAAGGTGCACACCGGACGCAGCCGGAACGATCAGGTGGCGACGGACGAGCGGCTCTATCTGCGCGCCGAGGCGGACGAGGTCCGGGAGCTGGCGCGCGGCCTCCAGAAATCGCTGGTGGCGCTCGCCGCGAAGCATACGGGGACGATCCTGCCGGGGTTCACGCACCTGCAGCACGCGCAGCCGGTCGTCTTCGCGCATCATCTGCTCGCCTATGTGGAGATGCTGGAGCGCGACCGCTCGCGCCTGGCCGACTGCCGTGAGCGCCTGGACTGGCTGCCGCTGGGCGCGGGCGCGATCGCCGGCTCGACGCTGCCGCTGGACCGCGAATTCGTCGCGCGGGAGCTGAGGTTCAAGGGCGCGCTGCGCAACAGCATGGACGCCGTGGCCGACCGCGACTACGTCGTCGAATTCCTCTCCGCGCTGGCGCTCATCGCCATGCATACCTCCCGTCTGGCCGAGGATCTGATCCTGTGGAGTTCGCAGGAGTTCACCTTCATCGAACTGGACGACGCCTTCTGCACCGGCTCCAGCCTGATGCCGCAGAAGAAGAACCCGGACGTGGCGGAGCTGACCCGCGGCAAGACGGGGCGCGTCTACGGCCACCTCATCGCCATGCTCACCACGCTCAAGGGGCTGCCGCTGACCTACAACCGCGACATGCAGGAGGACAAGCAGGGACTGTTCGACGCCATCGACACCGTCAAGCTCATCCTCGCCACGCTCGCGCCGATGATGGCCGGGGCGAAAGTCAACGGCAAAAACATGGCCGCCGCCGCCGCGGACCCCGCGCTGATGGCGACCGATCTGGCCGAGTGGCTGGTCTGTCAGGGCGTGCCGTTCCGCGACGCGCACCACATGGTCGGCCGCTTCGTCGGCGACTGCAAGAAACGCGGCATCGGCCTCGACCAGGCGACGCTCAAGCAGATGCGCGCGGCAATCCCCGCGGCCAAACCGGAATGCCTGAAGATGTTCGACCCGCGCCGCAGCGTGGAGGCGCGCACCACCCTCGGCGGCACCGCGCCGTCCCAGGTAAAAAAACAGGTTGCCTTCTGGCAGAAAGCGCTGAAAACCCCATAGAATCAGGGGGAGCCGTCCTCGCCCCCCCCCCCTGAAACCACCCGGAGGGTGCCAGATGCACGGCTTTCTTTTTTAACACCAAAGTAGCGGAGTCCGCAGGCATCTCAACCGTGCATCAATCTTTACGCCATATCCGCCTGCGGAGTCCGCAACCCTTGAGATTAAAAATAACCCGTGGCAGTGCTACTCTCCAGAGGGGCTTGGAGAGAGGCGAGAACGGCATCTCCCCGATTTTGATGGTGTTCGCATGAACCAACCCTGCTTTCATGTTGTTTTGGTCGCGCCGGAGATCCCGCAGAACACGGGGACGATCGGGCGGCTGTGCGTCTGTACTGGCGCGCGGCTGCACCTGGTCAAGCCGCTGGGGTTTCTGCTGGATGAGGCGAGCGTGCGGCGGGCGGGGCTCGACTACTGGCCGCACCTCGACCTGCGCGTCCACGAAGACTGGGATGCGTTCCTGGCGGACGCCAAGCCGGAGCGGATGCTGTTCGCCAGCACGAAGGGCGGGCGTTCGCTGTACGGGTTCAAATTCCGGCCGGGCGATTTTCTGGTGTTCGGCAACGAAGGCCATGGCCTGCCCGACGCCTTCTACGAACGCTACGGCGACGGGCTTTACGTCATCCCCATGCCCGGGGCGCACGCGCGCAGCCACAACCTGGCCAACGCCGCCTCCATCGTCCTTTATGAGGCGCTGCGCCAGACCGTGTTCAGTCCGGACGCCGTCGCCGCCCGCTGACCAGCCGCAAATAGACGCGAGTCGGCACATGAAGCGTGGCGCATCACCTTCACGTTGCCGTGCGGCAACGCACCGGGCCTTACTCGAAGGCTACTTTGGAGATGGTGATCTCGCCGCTGGAATTATGCCAGCCTCCGCAACGGCTCGTGACGCGGATGGTCAGTTTGCCGCCTGCGGGCACTTCCTTCACCTCCAGGAGATAGGAACCGCTGGAGTTGTCGGCGCGCCCCTCATGCCGGTCCGCCGCGAGTTCCGTGTCGCCGCACAGGAGGACGGCCTCGCTGATGGTGAGCTTATCGCCCCCCGCTTTCTGGGTGAAGCATAGTTTGTAGGTGCCGGGCTGCGAGAGGGTACCGGTGACGTTGATCAGCCAGACGGCGCGTTCGCCGCAGATGGAACCGTCCCAGCGGTCGGTGACGGGGACGGGCGCCGACTGAAGGAAGTCCAGATAGCCCTTGGCGCCGGCGGCCATGTCGGAGGCCGGGGCGAGTTCGATGATTTTCTTAAGCTGCGCCAGGGCGTCCTCTTTGCGCTCCCAACGCTGATAGAGGGCGAACTTGGCGGCCGTCAACCCCTGGCGCTGGGTGACGGTAAGGCAGCGGTTCGTGAGCTGGCGGTCGAGATCGGTCTCCGCCTCCTCGAATTTCTTTTCCCCGGCGAGGCGCCAAACCTGCCCTTCCATGATCGAATTCAGGTTGAATGCATAGCGTGCCGTGTAGCCGCTCTTGTCTTCCGGATCGGCCTTCTTGATCTTTTCCCGGATGGGCTGGTACTCCTTCTGGCGGGCGAGATCCTCATCCAGGGCATCCAGCCCCTTGCCGAAATGGGTGGCGCGTTCGACTCCTTGCGACTTCTCCGCCAGCTCCCATTCCGTGTCACGGGCGGCCTTGACGGCCTGGAGTCTGGCGACTTTCTGGAGGAACGCGGCCGGCTTGGTTTCCTTGGCGCAGGCGATGCGGCCGTAGACACGGCCCGAGGGGTCGGCCAGCGCCACGGCGGGGTAGCAGTTGGTCCAAAGCGTGAACTTGGCATTCTTCTTTTCCGCCTCCCGGCGTGCGTCCGTCATCACGTCCGGATGGTCGATCACGGCAAAGGTGAAACGGTTGCCCGCGGCCTGGCGGAACGCGGTGGAATCCAGCACCTGCGTCTTGAAGCGGACGCCGGGCTTGCACCAGTCACTGCCGGTGATGAAGATGAAGATGTCTTTTCCGGATACCTTCGACTCATCCAGCGCCGCCTCGAAATGCGGCTGCCATGCGATGGCGGCGGCTTTTGCCGGTGTGGCGGCCGGCGTCTCCGCGCGGTATGCGGGGGTTCCGGCGGCAAGAAGAAGGGCGGCGAGCATGGCGGCGGCGGGTTTCATTCAGCGGGCCTCCCCGTAGACGCAGATGTTGCGGAGGTGCAGGAAGTTCGGTTCGGCGTCATGCGGCGACTCGACCTTGACCCACTTGGCCTGCACATGCTTTCCGGAAAGCGGGATGTACCACTGGCGGCGGACTTCCGAACTTTCCCAAAGCGGCATCCATGTGGCGCCGTCGGTGGAGGTGTAGACCTTCAGCGGGTTGGCGCGCTCCTGGTTCCCCGGCATGTTCACAATCAGAATGCCGGAAAGCGTCACGGCGTTCTTGAGCTGGACGACGGCGAACGGGGCCTTTTCCTTGTCCGTGTGGAATTGCCCGCCGGTCTCGCGCAGCACGTCGCGGTGCGAGCACGGCTGATCCCAGCCGCTGCTGGTGCTGAGGTAGAGGAGGGCGTCGCCGGAGACGAGACGAAGCCCTGCCGGGCGTTCAAGCTTGACCCCTTCGTCCGCCGGCCGCGCGAACTTCTTTGCGGTGTCGCTGGCGGCCTGGAAGGCTTCGGCGGAACGCGCCTTCTCGGAGGCCAGCACCAGACTGGCGGCGGTCTTGCGCATCGCATCCTCCTTCATGGAGCTTCCGCGGTCGCGCAGGGCGGCAGCGGCGGCGGCGATGTAGAGCCGCGGATCGCCGGAGACCTCGCAGGCCTTGGCGCCCCACGCCAGGAGCTTGCCCAGAAACTGTTCACTGCCGGCGTGGATGGCGACGGCATTGCGGAAGAGGTCCCACTGCGCGGGCGAGCCGTTGAACGTGCGGGCCTGACTCTGGAAGTACTCCTCCATGTTCCAATCCCAGCTGATTTCGCCGGTGGTGGCGGCGATGGCACGGTGGACGCCGGTGAACCATTTGACCTTGTCCACGTCTTTCATGCCGGCCAGGATCTTCTTTTCCTCAAATTTAGCCAGCAGGTCGGTCATGGGGCGGGTGTGCTGTCGGAGGCGGACGAAAAGCTGTTCGGCGGTCTTCTGCCACTGGGCGGCCGTGGCGTCCGGGTCGCCCAGTTGCAGGGCGATCAGCCCGTCCCAGGCGTGGTAGTTAGTTTTGCACTGCTGCAGGGAGAGTTCGAAAGCGGCGTATGCCGCTTTGCGATCCTTCTCGCCGTGCAGGCTGGCCTGCCAGATGTGGCGTTCCGAGCGGAGGATGGCCGCGTCGTCGAAGAAGGCGTCCTCCATCAGCAGGATGTAATAGTAGCTGCCACCCCAGAAGTAGTTGTGGGGGCCGCCGGCCGGGCCGCCGAAGCCGCCGGCCCATTTCTTGCGTTCGAGGCGCACCGCGTAGGCGCAGTGCCCCGGCTGGCCGCAGGTGTAGGCGGGGATGCCGTGCGCCTGCGCCGCCGTGGCGCCGAAAGTGGAGAGGGAGCCGCAGACGCCGCCGTGGCGGAAGGCGTTCTCCTCGGAGCTCATGTTCCGCGACCACGGCATGTAGAACAGCGGCCCCTGGACGGTGTCACCGAAGGCATTGGCGCCGCGGTACTCGACCATCCAGCAGGCGTCGGTGTATTTCCAGAGCGGGATGTTCACGTTTGTCAGCAGCCATTCCAGGCTTTCGTCCTCCTGACTCTGGTTGCCGCCGACGACGAAGCGCAGCTCCCAGCTCTTCAGCCGGTCGAACATCGGGTGCAGCCGACCCGCCTCATGCGCGTTGCGGTAGAAGAAATAACGGCTGACGGGGCTGATCGGGCGGAAAGGGTTGTACGTCATGCCCTGCATGCGGTTGCGTGTGGGTTCGGCGGAGAAGACAAGGGCGGTCGCCGTGGCGAGCGCACGGTACCGCGTCCGGGCCGGCGTGCGGTCCGCCACCCAGATGTCGCGGAGAAATCCGAGTCCTTCCGGCGTGCCGGAGGGAACGGGGCCGGAGGCCAGCCACATCTCCATCCAGGCCGTGTCCCACAGGAAGGTCTTGAGGAAGGAGGCGCCGTATTTCTCCTCGGCGAGCCGCCCCAGGCCGGAGGCGCCGGTGAGGCGGATCAGTTCGTGCTGGGCCAGTGCCTGACAGTAGGCGCGGTCGGAAAGGAGCCCGGCGAGCTTGATTTCGGGCGTTGCTCCCGGAGCCGACGCCTCCGCGGCCAGAAGCCACTGTGCCAGAGACGCCTGCAATCCGGAAAAGTCTCCGCTGTCGACATATTTCTCCGCTGCGGGCGGGGGCGTCTGGACGGCGGCGGCGCGCAGCGGCATGGCCGCCAGGGCGGCCAAGCACAGGAGTCCCATGGTGATTTGTAGCGTGAAAAGGCGCATGCGTCCCCCTCGTGGTCGTCCAAAATGTGAAGCTGGTAAATATGCTCCGTCGACACGTGGAAAAAAGGTGGCGGCCGTCAGTTTTTTTTGCGCCAGAGAATCTCGTGCAGCCGGGCCGGGGCCGACCCCGGGGTCAGGATGAGTTGCCGGCAGCCCGGGGGCACCGCGAACTCCGCTGAATCGGTGGAGACCGTGCCGAGCGTACCGGACCCGGTTCCGACCGTCACGCCTCGCCCGGAGCCGGGCGAGAAGAGCAGCCCGACGGCGACGGTGTCCGCCGGAACTTCGAAGGTACGGCGCTGGCCCAGCGGGGCGGATGTCTCGGGGCGACCGTCGGTCCAGGCGTCGCCGCCGGTTTTGACGCCGCCCGCGAGGAGGAGCTTGAACGCGGAGAGTTTGATGTCATGCGGCCTGTTCGATGCGTTGCGGATGCGGATGAGGCGCGCCGATTCGTTGACCTCGCCGGAAATCGACGCCCCGGACACCGAGAATTTTACCTCATGCCAGCCCCTGCCATCGGCGGACAGCTCAGCCCTGGCCCAGGCGCCGGCGTCCGGTGAGGCCAGATCCGCCTCCAGCCGCTTCATCACAACCGCGGAGGGGAATTCGAGCCCGATGCTGCCGGCGGGTGGCAGCGGGATGACTTCCAGCGTCGGGTTGATGCTCATGGCGTCGCCCTCGGTGCGCACCGGAAGTCTGGCGAGTGCGGCGACGGTGGAGCGGACTCGGGGCTGTGTGTCGATGGGGTTGACGGCGAAGAGGCGGAATGCGGTCCAGACGTCGTTTTTGGAGCCGTCCAGCCTGCCGGCCCTGACGACGCGGTACCGCACCTGGCGCGCCGTGACCGGGCGGCCTTCCCAGGAGACACTTTCGCCGGTGGTCTCCCCGCCGAGCGGCGTCCAGATTCTTCCGTCGCGGGAGCATTCGAGCTGCCCCTTGTGCACGATGTCGTGGTCGCCGTCTTTGCGGCCCATGAGAATCCGCACGCCGGATACGGGGATGTCCGCGCCGAGATCCACGCCGAAATAGTCGCCCGCCTTTTGAACCTGCTGGCTGTAGTAGAATCCCTTGGGGTCGCCGCCGAGCATTTTTTCGAGTCCGTCCCTCGTATTGGAATTGGAGAACGGGCGCGGCGTGGCGATGGTACGGCCGGTGAAGGCGGAGAGGATGCGTGCAGAACCGGATTTCAGGAGTTCGGCGACGAGCGGCTCCAGCACGAGGGAGCCGGTCTTGACGCCGGGCTGGTAGGGGTTCCGGTTCTGCGTACGGTCGATCTCCGCCATCTCGTCCATGGCGGCGGCGGCGCGGGCGTAGGCCGTCCAAAGATCGCTGCGGTTGGCCGCCGAGGCGAAGTCCATGGCGGCGGTTCCGGCGCGGCCGAGCGCGGCGGAGGCGTCGAGCCATGGTGCGATCTCCGCAATCAGCGCGCCGTTGTCAGTGCCGGCGCGGATGGCGGCGGGGGCGGCGGCGATGCGCGCGAACTCCGCACGCAGCGCGGCGCTGTCGGCGGGGGCGGGCCTGCCCGCCCGCCAGCCGTCCAGGAAGCGGCCGGCGGCCGGCTTGATTTCAACGGACTCCTCGCGGCGGTAGCCGTGGTAGTTCGGGCCGAGATCGGAGTTGTGCGCGGCGAAGGTTCGGAAGGCGGCGGCGGCCCTGGGCATGAGGTCGCGGATGCCGGCCTCCCACGCGGCGGCGGAATCGTAGCCCTTCAGGTTCCACGTGTATCCGGCGACGCCATAGAGCGCGACTTTCGACGCCTCCGGCTTGTCCATCGGGTTCGACACGAAGCCGGACATCTCCTGGGCAATGTCCGGGCTGTTGCCGTACGCCGGGCCGAGCAGGAGATGGTTGCGGACGAAGTCGCTGACCGGGAAGTTCCACCAGATGTAGGCCTTGCGTTTGATACGGCGGTTGATCCATTCCACGGTCTTCGCGTCGATGTCGGCGACGACCGAGTTGCCGGTCCACATGACCTGCACATCCAGGGACAGGGTCTTCCCGAGCACGTCCAGGTAGTCGCCTCCGGACCACGCCCGGTTGTACTGCGTGGGGCAGAGGATGAGCGGCGTCACGTCACCCTTGGCCTTGACGAACTCGACGTTGAGGCGGTTGAGGAGCCCCGCCTGCTTCTCCGCCTTGGTGCCCTCGCCGGAGATGTCATCGAAGAACACAGCGAAGGAGCGCACGCCGAGGCCATACATCGCCTCGAATTTGCCCTTCACGGCTTGGAAATCGTCTTCCGTCCATTTGATGTCCTTGCCGGGATGGATGGCCCAGACGAAGTCCACCTTGTTGGCACGGGCGGTCGCGGTCAGCTCGCGGATGCGTGCGGCGTCGGCCGGCGGATAGGGCTTGCGCCAGTTCGGCGAGCTGTGGTACGGGTCGTCCTTCGGTGCATAGATGTAGGTGTTCATCTTGAAGCGCCCGTAGAAGGCAATCTGTGCCAGCCGCGCGGCATGCGGCCAGGGCGTGCCGTAGAACCCCTCGACGGTGCCGCGGAACGGGATATCGGGCGCGTCCGTGATCTCGACGGCCGGAATCTGGTTGCCGTCCAGAAGCTGCAACAACGTCTGCACGCCGTAAAACGTGCCGCGCTTGTCGTAGCCCACGATGGTGATGCGGTCGCGGCTGACGGAGAGCTGGTACGCACCGGAGACGGCCGGGAGCCCGGCCTCGTATGCCTTCACGGCGGGGGAGCCCTTCTCCCCGATTACAATCTCCGCTGCCGGGCCCGTGCCCTTGAGGGTGGCGATGCGGTCGCGCAGCAGTCGGACGGCATCGGCATCGGCGGTGTCGACCCCGGTAATTTTGGACGCCACGACGGGTGACGCCGGGGCGCTGCCGAGGATACGCATGGAATGCGGTTTGGGGTAAACGTTGACGGTCTGTGCGGCCCGGACGCCGGATGCCGCCGAAAAAACGGCAAGCGCGGCCAGCGGCACCCACCGGAACGGATGGCGCGGATTTTGGATGTGGAACGGCATGATGCTCCTCCCGTGACTGATGGATTCGGCATGCGGTGGTTTCACGGCCGTCACGCGCGGCCGCTGGCAACGGATTTTTTCTCCAGGATATCGAGCAGCGTCGCGTCCACGGGGAACATGCCCTCGAGGCTGATCCGGCCGAGATTGCGCACCGACTCCTCCACGGTGTGGCCGACAACGCCGTCGTCGCCAGAAACGCCGTAGCTGTCGAGGGCCATGAAGGCGGCGCGCATGGCGGCGTCGACCGAGGTGACGGACTTGACGGCGCAGCCCGGCTTGGCGCCGTCGCAGATCAGGCCGCCGAGGTCGCCCGCCACGTTGCCCACCGCACAGGTGATCTTGGCCATGTCGAGCCCCGCCTGCTGGTAGACGATGGCGACGGCGGCGGCGATTCCCGCGGCCATCGCGCAGCCGCAGATCACGGAGAGTTCGCCGGTGAAGCTCTTGACGTAGGCGTTCACGGCGTGGGCGGCGGCGATGCTTTCCAGGATGCGCGCCTCCGGGACGCCGCGGGCGGTGCCGACGCTCCACGGTGTCAGCGACGCGACAATCCCCTGGTTCCCGGAGCCGCCGGAGGTCATGACCGGATACGGCAGCCCCGCCATGCGCGCATCCACGGCGGAGGCGACCAGGATCTTCGTGCGGTGGAAGATGTCATCGGCGGCGAGGCCGGATTCGTGCATGCGGCGGAGCTGGGAGGCGACGCCGCGCACCCCGGCGCCGTGCTCCGCCATGGCCAGATTCATTTCCACGCCGCGCTTCAGCTCGCGCCGGGTTGCCTCGTCCAGCTTCACGGATTCTTCCAGGATGGCGCGGAGCGGCATCTCCCGCAGCGCGGCGCGGTAGGCGTGGCCTTCCCCTTCGCCGCCGTTGATGTCGGCCTGGCGCAGAATCTTTCCGTCGCGCTCCAGAAGCACGATGCTGGTGTGGCCGCCGGCCAGCACGCAGCGCGCCTCGTGTCCGCCGCCGAAGACGGTCGCCTCCACGCGGAACCCGCGGACGTCCGGAAGGCACCGGTACCGGCAGGCGCCGGCGGCTTGGAGCGCACCGGCGCGCGCCAGCATCTCCGGCGTGGCGGCCTTCAGCACTTCCAGCTTCAGTTCCGGCCGCGCCGCCAAGGCGCCGAGCACGGCGGCGACGAGGTTGCCGCGCGCGCCGCCGCTGTGCGGGACGGTGACGGCCGCCCCGTTCTTGAACGTGCCGGGGTCCGCCGTCAGGGACACACCCTCCACGGGCGCGCCCAGTTCGGCGGCGGCCAGGGCGGCGGCATAGGCGCAGGCAATCGGTTCCGTGCAGCCCAGGGCGGGATAGACTTCGGCGGCGAGAAGGTCGTGGAGGATGCCCATGTTCGTGCAGATCCCATATGGGTTGGCGGTTGCGGACGCCGCGGGAAAGCCCGCCGCCGCCGGCTTCCCGGCGTGCGTGCGGCGGGTGGCGTTCCGCGTGGATGGTATTATGTTCCATCAGACTAGAAATGCACGGCCGCGGTTCCGTTTTCCGGCGACTTTAATTTGCCGGGGGTGCGCGCGGCGGCCGTTCCGGAATACAAGAAGGACGGCAATGGGAGCCATCTACCACATCCTGGAGCACCTGGCGGTGTGCCTGCGGGCCCTGCTGGAGATCGGCCTGCTTGCCGTCCTCATCTACTCGGTCCTTTACTTCCTCCGCGGCACCAAGGCGGCGCCCGTGCTCGCCGGCATCACAACGATCATCTTCCTCATGTGGCTGGTCTCGCAGTCGCTGCACCTGGAGGTGATTGAATGGCTTCTACTGAAACTGTGGGCGCTCCTGGCGTTCGCCGTCCTCATCATCTTCCAGCAGGAAATCCGCCGCGCGCTGGCGGAAACCGGCAGCCAGCTCGTCAACCTCCGCAACGGCCGCGCCCGCGATTTCCATGACACGGTGGACATCCTGCTCGACTCCATCTTCTACCTTTCCGAGCACAAGCTTGGCGCCCTGATCGTCATCCAGCAGAAAATCGGCCTGCGCGCCCTCGCCGAGACCGGCACGCTTGTCAACGCACCCCTCAGTCGCGAACTGCTCACCACCTTTTTCTTCCCCAACACGCCGCTGCACGACGGCGGCGTCATCATCAAGGACAGCACCGTCGTCGCCGCCGGCTGCATCCTCCCGCTCACCCAGGACACCGGCATGTCCAAGAGCCTCGGTACCCGCCACCGCGCCGGTGTCGGCGTCACGGAGGAGACCGACGCCGTCGCCGTCATCGTTTCGGAGGAGACCGGATCCGTGAGCCTGGCCCACAAGGGACGCCTGCTGCGGGATGTGAACCGCCAGCGCCTGGAGCGGCACCTCGGCAATTTCCTCATGCGCAACCGCGGCCTGGGCGGAGGTCTTTTCGGCTGGTGGGGGCCCGTGCGCCAGGACGCCGCCGACATCCGTTCCGACGAGGAGGATTCCTCGCGATGAGAACTCCGCTCCTGCCCCCCATCATCCGCGAAGACTGGTTCCGCAAGGCCGTGGCCCTGATCTTCGCCGTGCTGCTCTGGTTTTACGTCAAGGGGCAGCTGCGCGACGTGGAGACCTTCCACGACGTGCCGGTCGTGCTTTCCTACGACCGCACCGCCATCTGCGCCGAAAAGGACACCGCCACCGTCAACGTCAGCGTCCGCGGCTCCCGCCAGCAGCTCCAGAAACTGCGCGGCTCCGATTTGCGGGTCACGGCGGAGATCAAGGAGGCGGAAATCCAGCACGGGAAGTCCGCCTACGACCTCCGCGTCACGCCCGAATGCGTGGAGACCCCCACGGGCATCACCGTCGTTGGCATCGATCCCTCCCTGCAGCAGATAGCCGTGGACCGCATGGAGACAAAGAGCGGCGTGCCGATCCGTGTGCGCTACGGCGGCCGGCTGCCGGAGGGCTACCAGATCAGCCGCTGCACCGTCATCCCGTCACAGGTGGATGTGCGCGCGCCCGCCGCTCTGCTCCAGGATGTCCAGGAATTGACCACCGATCTCGTCCCCCTCGATGAGACGCTGACCGTCGGGTTCGAGGTGGAAAAGCGGATATCCTCCGCCTCCCCCCGCGTCATCCCCGGCATCGCAACCGTCCATGTGCAGGTCGAAATCGCCAAGCAGGCGACCCACAGCTACCAGGATCTCCCCGTCGCCGTGCTGAACAATCCGCTGCTGCAGTGGGACGTCGTCGAGCCCATGCCGCTGGTCAAGGTCGCCGTCCGCGGCATGCCGGAAAACCTCAAAAACGTGGATCCCGCCTCCATCCGCCCCTTCATCGACCTCTCCTCCTACACCGTTCCCGGCCGCTACCGCTGCCGCGTCGAGGTCTGGACCAGCGGCGCCGCCGGCGTCGCCGTCGAGTCGGTCAGTCCCAGCGTGGTGGATGTGACCATCGTCGAGCAGGGCAGCGATTTCATGTTCTCGCAGCTCCAGCCCGAAAACCGTCCGATCCTTCCACCATCCGCCATGCCGCCGGCATCCGTTCCGCTTTCGTCTCCGCCAGTGTCCGTCCCCCTCGATTCCTCGGTAAAACCGGCGCTCCCCGAGGGTTCCCTCATGCTGGAAAACGTCCTGCCGTCCACCCGCACCATCATCATCCCCGCACCCCCCGCCAAGTCGGGCGCCGTGCAGTAATAGGTGGAACAGCCCCCGGCCGGCTGGCGGATAATCAGGGAAGGGCATGACTATGCTTCAGCCATACATGGAAACGATCGGCGTCCTGTTGCTCGCCGTGGCGGGCGTCTGGGCGGGGTTGCGGGCGGCCCGTGCACGGCGGCCGTTGTGGATCGCCGCCTATCTCGTCCCGCTGCTGCTCATCACGGCCATCGCCGTCTCCCGTTGTTTTGACGGGCTTGAATTTGTCGCCCCGTTCCGCTGGATCATGGCGGACCGGCGGGAGTTCGCCCTTCTGGCCTTCCTCTGCACCTCGGTCCTGGTGATTCCCCTGTCCAAGCTGCCGCACAGGAGGCAGCGGGGGCTGGTGTGGGCGTTCATGGTCCTTGCCGTCACGGTCTATTCCGTCCTGCCTTTTCTGCTGCCAGCGCTGAACTATTCATACCTTCGGAACATGAAAACCTTTGTGGACGTGGACGGCGTCTGCCTCCAGAACAACAACTACGACTGCGGCCCCGCCGCAGCGGTGACGGCGCTGCGTCATCTCGGGATCTCGGCCGAAGAGGGCGAACTGGCAATCCTCGCGCACACCACGTCTGCCGCGGGAACCCCCGCCGACTCCCTCTGCGCAGCCATCAGACAGCGTTATTATGCGGATGACGTGCGCTGCGAATACCGCTGCTTCCGGTCGGTGGGTGAATTGCGGGGATTGGAGCCGGTCATCGCCACCGTCAAGTACGGATTCCTGGTGGACCACTACGTCACCGTTCTCAACGTCACCGGGACGACCGTCACCGTGGGAGATCCGTTGGAGGGATTGAAGACCCTGACGCATGCGGAGTTCGACGCAAAATGGCGGCACTCCGGAATCATTGTTGGCGTCTGCGGGCACCTCCGCACCGCGCCGGTGCCGCGCCGGAACCCGCCCGAAAACGCAACAACGGCAGCCGCTTCATGACGGACACCGCTGACACAACCACCGCGCCCATCCCGTTCATCGCCGTCGTCGGCCCCACCGCCAGCGGCAAGACGCAGCTCGGTGTGCATCTGGCGCGCCGGTTCAATGGCGAAATCATCGGCCTCGACTCGCGCCAGCTCTACCGCGGGCTCGACCTCGGCAGCGGCAAGGACCTCGGCGAATACGCCGCCACGCCGGACGGCCGGACGGCCGTCCGCCACCACCTGATCGACATCGCAGGGCCGAATGAGGAGATGGACCTCTTCCGCGTCCTGCGCCTCGCCCACGCCGCCGTCCTCGACGTCCGTACACGAGGACGTCTTCCCGTCGCCGTCGGCGGCACCGCACTCTATCTCAAGGCGCTGCTCGACGGCTACGACCTCCCCGGCACGCCGCCGGATCCCGCCGTCCGCGCCGTGCTGGAACGGCTCGCCGACGCGGAACTCGACGCCGCACTCAAGGCGGAAGCCCCCGACCTTTACGCCCGCACCGACCGCGCCAACCGCCGCCGTCTGCTCCGCGCCCTCGAGATTGCCCGGGTCCGGGCCACGGCGGCCGGCTTTACGGACGAACACGAACCATCACGGACCGACACGGATGCCCCCGCGCCGCTGCCCCTGCTGCCGATCCTGCTGGCCCCATACTTCCCGCGCCCCGAGCTCCACCGCCGCATCGAACAGCGCCTCGACGCCCGCCTGGCCGCCGGCATGGTCGCGGAGGTCGCCGGGCTCCACGCCGCCGGCGTGCCGTGGGAGCGCCTCGAATTCTTCGGCCTCGAATACCGCCACGCGGCGCTTTACCTGCAGGGAAAGATGAGCCTCGACGAAATGCGCTTCAGGCTCCTCGTCAAGATCCGCAACTTCTGCCGCGCCCAGGAGATCTGGCTGCGCAAGTTCGAGCGCGAGGGGAAGGTCATCCATTGGCTGCCCGGCGGCGACCCCGCGCTTGCGGATTTGCTGCTGGAGCGATTCCTGCGCGGAGAACCGCTGCCCCCGCCACTCCTCCAGATCAAGGACATTTTATACGGCCCCAAGCACGACCGGTGAGAGGGTCGGCGCGGGACAGCACAAAAAAAAGACCATCCCAGGCGCTGCGGCCGGGGGTGGTCTTTGGGATGAGTGCGGTTATTGTGCGGCTTTTTGGTAATGGAAATTATGGAGATAGTCAAGCCACCATTCGGAATATGCGTCAAACCAGCTGCTGTTTAAGTCGGGGTGCGTCACCACTTTCAAATTATAGCCGAATCCGGCAAGCATGGGGACGTGCACCAATGCGTCGTCCTTGCAATCGCTTGACACGTAAACGGCATCATAAATACTGGATTTATGCTTGTCGTTTTTATGGCCGATTGATGAGAGCATGGTCAGATCTAACACTTGGCCGGAATCTAAAGTCAGCCAGACATGAGCATTCACAATTTCATCGCATGTATAGCCGTTTTTAACATCCGCCATAAGGCTGTCAATGGTTGTCTTGTAATATGGCTTGCCGTCCACAAGAACATTTCCTATGGTCAAGTAGTGCCGGATTCCGTTTTCATGGAGAACATAGGACGCTTCCCTGGCCAGCATAAAGCATCGTCCGGTTAATGCGCACGGGTTTTTTTCCACACCGTCCAAAAAATCATCGGATATGATTTTCTTGATATAATCAACGTCATACTTGGTTTTGTTGTCCAGCAAAAATGTTGGCGTAAACATTGGATCGAACACGGAAAGAGAGCGTGCCATTGCCTCGTAAAAGGCTGTTTTGTATGTTTCATCCATTTTGGCCTGTGCGCTTGAGTCGCGCCGTTCCGAATCCCCGCAGGCCGGGAATGCGTGACACTCTTTCTGTGCCGGTGCCGTTTTAAGGGAGTCGTTGTTTCGAGGATAGGGCATTGGATCTTTCAATTTTCCGGCGTGATTCCCGTGTCCCGCTGTCGATTCTGTGCTGCACCATCGCGGGTAGGGTGGTGGTACTATATCATTCATGGCGACATTCTCCTTGCGGACTCCGCATGGGCCGGCACGCTTCCGCCCAATGTGTATGGCGGCACAGGTGCGGCCACCGTGGGGATTTTTCAGGTCCCCGTGGAATCCGTAACGATCAAGGCCGGGAGTTCCGAATGCATCGTGCAAGGATTGTACTGGCGGCTTGCTATTGGGGACGCGCCGGATATGCTTGATGATTGTATTTCCACGGTAAACAGGAGGTCCGCCGGATGTCGAGCAGATGCAGTTTCCTGTTGGGTGTACTCGTCTTCATGGGAGGGGTGGAATGCGTTGTGGCCGGCGCGCTGGACGACCTCGCCGAGGGTGCCGTCGTTGTGGCGACGGCGAAGCTGAAGGAGTCCCGCATGAGTGCGGAAGGCGAAGGCCTCCTGAAGTTCGCTCTGGCCCTTTCGCCAGACAACAAGAAGGCACTGATCCTCCAGGCGAAACTGGAGGAGAGTCTGCCGCTGGACAATGTCGCCCTGGCGGATGGCGGCGCCCAGTACGCAGCCATCCTGCTGAAGGCGGCGCAGGACGGCGCCTATTCTTTTCCCATGCGCGTCCTGTTCTGCCGCGTTGCCCTGCTGGTGCAGCCGGAAAACGAGAAGGCGCTTGTGGCGCTGGCGAAGGCGAAAAACCGCGGAACCGAAGTTTCCCTTGACGGTCTGCTGAAAGGCCTCGCCGAGGGTGAATTCAAGCCCTTTTCCAATCCGCCGCCGCCAACGCCCCCGCCGCCTGCCGCAGCCGTGGGCGGCGGCGCGAATGCCGGGGCGAAAGGGGCGGACGACTCCAAGGAAAAACCGGCCGAGAAGAAGCTCTTCAATTGGGACGAACAGCGGAAGGCGGTCAACTATTTCTATAAGGGGCGCGCGACTGGTGACAATGCGTGCGATAAGCTGACCGACGGACTGTGGGACAAGGGCAGGAAAGGCATGGCCGGGTATAGGATTTCACTCTGCGACGATCCCACGAAAATCTGTTTCAGTTTCCCAGATGCCGTGAAAATGAAAACCTTTCGCATCTTCGTTTCCCAGTCCATGGCGACCGCCGTCAACGTCTACGACGGAACCAAGGCGAAGCAAGGCGAGCTGATTGGCCAAAACAAGCCATCCCCGAACCGCGGTTTCGGCTGGGTGGAAGTCACGCTGAACATGAAAACACCTTCCTCGTTTTTTTGGGTGGAGATTGTCGGCACGCAGCGCCACTACTCCGCATACCATATGTATTTGGGGGTGGAAGAGATCCAGTTTGTGAAGTGAACGGGCGGTTTGCCCCCGCCTTCACCACGATGCATTCCGGGACGGCTGTTTTTTGCGCCTTGAGGGAATCATGTGCACGGACGGCATTGGGCTCGGCCGCCGGGCCCGGTTGCAAGGCTTCGCCTGCCGTGTATGCTATGCGGGAGCGTGCCCGGCATCCCGCCGGCGCGCGGTTTTTCCTCTCTGATTTTGGGTTGATGCTTTTCCATATGCCGCCGGTCATTACAATCGAGGAGCTGCGCGAAAGCCTGGATGCGCTGGGCGCATCGGAGACGGTGAAGGCGTTCAAGGGGAAGGTCATTCCCTCGCGCCTGCTCCGGCAGTTTGCGGAGTCCGCAACGGAGATGGAGGCGCTGTTCCTGGCGTTGTGGCCGGAGACGCCGTCCGCGGCGCTGGATGTGCTTGCGGAGTCCGCGGCGGCCGGCACGTTGCCGCCCGAGGTCACGGCGGCGCTGGTGAAACATCCGCGCACGCCGGCTGAGTCGCTTCAGAAACTGCTGGGCGCAGGGGACGGCGGGACGCAGGCGCTGCTCGCCGGTTCGGGGCGCCTCGCGCCGGAGCTGGCGGAAGCACTGCTCGCCTCGCCGTCGCCCGAAGTCCGCTGCCGACTGGCGGCGAACCCGGTGCTGCCGCCGGCGCTCCAGGCGAAGCTGGCGGAGGATTCGGTGCCGTTCGTGCGCACCGCGCTGCTGCGCCGTGCCAGGCTCGATCCGGGCGCGCTGGCGTTGTTGCAGCACGACGGGGATCTGCTGGTGCGCGCGGCGGCGGTGGCCGGGGCCAGGGTGGACGACGCCGTGCTGCTCGAGTGGGCGGATGCGGATGATTTTTATACGCAGTTTTTCCTGTTGCAGCGGGAGGAGCTTCCCGCGAAGGCGCTGGAATCGCTCTGCCTCAGCCGGAACCTGGCGATTCAGGAGCTGGCGCTGGCGCGGCGGAAGTCGCTGTCGCCGGACGAAGCGCACGGGCTTGGGACGCACGGCAGCGTCGCGGTCCGCACGGCCGTGGCATCGAAGCCGGGGCTGCCGCCGGCGGTGCAGGAGCGGCTGGCGGCGGACGCCGCGCCGGAGGTGCGGCTGGCGCTGGCGGCGAACCCGGCCGTCGGCGCGGACGCGCTGTGGCGGCTTCTCGATTCAGGGGATCATCTGGTCCGCCGCACGCTGGCGCAGAACCCGGTGCTGGGCGAGGCCGAACTGCTGGAGCTGTGCGACCATGCCGCAGAGGATCCGCAACTGGCGAAGCTTCTGGCGGCGCGGGCGGGGCTGACGGCGGAGCAGAAGGCGCTGCTGCTGGCGGCGGGCGGTGAAGCGGTCGCCTATTTCATGGCTATGAATGGCGTGGCGTTTGACGAGCTGGACGCGGAGCTGGCGGAAGGCTGGGCGGCACATGCCGTGCCGATGCTGCGCGCCTTTGCGGCCGGGGCGCATGCGCTGCCGCGTTCCTCGCTGGCGAAGCTGGCGATCGATCCCGTGCCGGAGGTGCGGCGCGCCCTCGCGGCGAACACGGCGCTGCCGGAGCGGACGGCGGGGTTTCTGGTGACGGATTCCGACCCGGAAACGGTGGCGCGGGCGCGGAAGCGGTTGGACGCGATCGAGGCCGGAAACGTGCGCCGCGCGGAACCGGCGGAGCCGACCGTGAGGCAGGCGCTGAAGCGGATCATCAAGAACGCTGTTGGAAAATGACGGCAGTACGGAAGATGACGGAAGAACGGAACGACGGAAGAATCAGGGCACGGACGACCGGAACGAGGAACGAACGGCGGCGCGGAAGAGCGGAACAACGGACGAATCAGGGCACGGACGACCGGAACGAGGGACGAACGGCGGCGCGGAAGAGCGGAACAACGGACGAATCAGGGCACGGACGAACGGAACGAGGAACGAACGGCGGCGCGGAAGAACGGGCGGTTGGGCGGCCGAAAGGCTCATTCGTGAGATTTGCGCAATCCGCGGACATTCTTCAGGTTTTTCAAGAAGGAGACATGAGTCATGGCACAGAAACCGAATCCCCGGAAGCTGAGCTTCGTGGAGATCGTCATGGGCGCGGACGCCGAGGTGATCCAGGCGGCGCACGAGGCGCGCGTGAAGATTGACGGTCTGCTGGCGGAGCGCGAGGCGGCCTACCGCAAGATCCTTGAGCTGGAAGGCCAGGTCGAAACGGTGATCGGCGAGGAGGGCGTCTTCCTCTATCCGCCGCCGCCCGCGCCGGTCGCCGGCATCCCGAAGCTGGAACCCGCCGCCCGCAAGGGTGGGGAATCCGCGGCGGCGAAGTCTGCGGGCGCCAGGAAATCCGCCGCGCCCGCCGCGGAGGATGGCGACGAGGAAGAAGAGAAGGGCAATGCCGGGAAGGCCGAGGAGTGAAGTGGGGGCCTTTGTTTGTTGTACCGCGCTTCAGGCGGCCGCACGCAGTCCAAAGCAGCAACCGCAAACATAGGGAACAACCGCGTTATCCTCGATTCTTGGACTTTTCCCCCAACCAACGTCAGGCCGCCTAAAGCGCGGTACAACAAACGTAAGACGTAAATCACCACGATGGACATTTCCGATAAAATTCGGCTGGCCGACCTGCTCCTGCAGCGGGACGAGGCCTTTGTCCGGGTGGCGGAATGCGAACGGCAGATCCAGGGAATTCTGGGGGCGCCGTATCCGTTCCCGCCGCTGCCGGAGCTGCCGTCGCTGCGCCGGAAGAAGCCGGCGAAGAGGGCCGGCGCCGACGTGCCGCGTGCGGAGATCAGGCTGCGCGCGCTGAAACGTCCGGAGGAAAACGCGTACAGGGTCGGATATCTGCGCGGCGGTGAGCCGGCAGTTTCTTTCATGGCCGACGCCGACCTGTTGCGCCGTCTGATTGCGCTGGATGCGCCGGAGTTCCGCATCACCTCGGTCGTGACCGTCAGCCTGTGCTCGCCGGAGGAAGCGGTGCCGGTCGCGGAACTGTGGCGGGAGGTGCGGGCGGCGGAGGGCGGCTGACGCGGGGATGGCGCGGTGTGCGCGATTTTTTGCATCAAAACATTGGCGGATGCTTGAAAGCATGCGTTTTTCGGGTACGGTTGAAGCCTGTTGTGCCGGATTGTTTGACCGGGTGCGGGAATCGCGCCGTTCGATGGAGAAATCCGAAGGGGATGCATCATGAAGCGGATCGCAAGTGTGTGCGCGGTGGTTTTTCTGGTGGCGGCGGGCGCGGTGTTTGCCGCGTCGCCGGCGGCGGCCGCTCCGGCGGCGGACGGGGCGTCCCTGACCTCCTTCATGGATCTGCTGCGGGCGGCGGGCTGGACGATGTACATTCTTGTCGCGCTCTCCGTGGTGGCGCTCTCGTTGACATTCTATTTCTCCTTCACGCTGCGTCCCGACGCGCTCTTCCCTGAACTTCTCCTGCGCAAGCTCGAGGTGGCGGCGGCCGAGGGCAAGGTCAAGGAAATGCGCGACCTCTGCCTGGGCAGCGAGGCTCCGGCGGCGAAGATGATCCTGAACGCGCTGGAACAGTACGAGATGGACCTCAAGGCGGACTACGAGCTGCTGAGCGGCGCGGTGGAAGACGAGGGCGCTCGGCAGTCGGGTGTCATGTGGAGCCGGGTGCAGTACCTGTTGGACATCGGCGTGGTCGCGCCGATGGTGGGGCTGCTCGGCACGGTGTTCGGCATGATCCGCTCCTTTGCCGGGATGCGCACGGAGCTGGGCAGCGTGATTCCGACGGAACTGGCCCACGGCGTGGCGCAGGCGTTGATCTGCACCGCCGGCGGTCTGGTGCTGGCGATTCCCTCCATGCTGCTGTACGCCATGTTCCGCAGCCGCGTGCTGGCGCTGGTCTCCGGGCTGGAGAGCAACTGTGGCCGCATCCTGCGCCGGCTCTGCTTCGCGCTGAACAATCCTCCGAAGTCGAAGTGACGCGGCGGCGCTGAACGCCGCAAGGGGCTTTGCGCATGAATTTCAGGAAAAATCTCCATACGCCAAACGTCGGGTTCCAGATTGCGCCGCTGCTGGACATCCTGCTGACGCTGCTGATTTTCTTCATGGTGACATCGGTCTCGGCGCGCCGTGAAACGCGCATGGACCTGACGGTGCCGACCTCGGACACGAGCGTGCCCGCGGTGCGCAACGTGGGGGAGGTCATTGTCAACATTGACGCCGCCGGGCGCGTCTTCATCCGCAACGTGGAGATGGCGCTGCCGCGGCTGGAGGCGTTGCTGGGGCAGGTCGCCCACGAGTTTCGCGACCAGCCGGTAATCATCCGCGCCGACGGGAAGACGCCGCACGCCAGGGTGGTCGCCGTCCTCGACGTCTGCCGCAAGGTGGACATCTGGAACATCTCGTTCGCCACGCTGCCGGGCGCGGACGGGGAATGACCGGCCGGGCGCCCGCCCGCCGTCCGCTCTTTTTTGCTGAAGGGTGCATCATGCGCTGTTTTTTCCCACAACTCCGTTTCGTGCTGGCGGTTGGCTGCCTGCTGGCCGCCGGCCCCATCCGGGCGGCGGAAGCCGACGCGGCGGAGGAGCAGATGCGGCTGGCCGAAGGGCTGGTCAGCCGAAACTTCCACGACCTAGCGAAGGCCGAACTCCAGAAATTCCTCCAGGCCAACCCCGACCATCCGCGCGCCCCACAGGCGACACTGCTGCTGCTGGAGTGTCTGCGTGCCGGCGGGAAGGCGGACGAGGCCGTCGCCACCATCGACCGCTTCCGCCAGCGCTGGCCGGGGCATCCGAAAGTCCCCGCGCTCCTCCTGCTGAAGTGCGAAATCCTGATCGGCAAGGACGACGCCGCGGGTGCGCGGGCAATCCTCGCCGGGCTTGCGGGGGAGACGGCGGATCCGGCGACGCGAGAGGCGGCGGCCTACTTCCTGGCCCAGGCGGATGCGAAGGATGGTCGAACTGACGCCGCCCTGGAGGCGCTCGCCAAGCTCGCCGGACTGCCGCCCGCGGCGGACCGTCCGTTCCGCGCCTATGCGGCGTTGGGCGAAGGTGTGCTCCGGCAGCAGAAAAACGACCTGGCCGGGGCGGAGGCCGCCTACCGCCGGCTGGCCGGCGCGGCACCAGCCCCCGCCACGCTGCGCGAGGAAGCGCTGTACCGGCTTGCGGAGATCGCCTTTCTGAAGCGCGATTATCCGGCGGCCGTGGAAGGATACGGCCGGATGCTGAAGGAATTCCCGTCCGGCTGCTGGGCGATGGAGGCGGGGCGCCGCCGGGCCTGGGCCTTGTTCCATTCGGGAGAGTACGCGAAGGCCGCCGCGCTGGCGGATGAATGGCGCGGCAACTGGGCGGGGCGTGGCGGCGGGTCCGACACCCTGTACCTCAAGGGGTTGTGCCTGGCCGGCCAGCGGAAATTCGGCGAGGCGCTCGCCCTTTTCCAGGGCATGCAGCAGCAGGCCGGCTCGGACGGGGAATACCTACGTCTGGCGCGCCACCGGGCCGTGTTCTGCCTGGCCGGACTGGAGAAATGGGAGGAGACGCTGGCGGCGGGGCGGGCGTTCCTCGGGGACTACCCGAAGGCGCCGGAGAAGGCGGACATCCTCTATTTCCAAGGCGAGGCGCTCTGCCATCAGGAAAAGTGGGCGGATGCGGCCGCGGCGCTGCGGCAGGCGCTGGATTCCTTCTCGGGCGACTGGTTTTTCCTAGATGCGTGCGCCGGACGTTTCGGCGACTGCCTCGGGCGGATGCAGAAGCCGCGGAGGGAGCTGGCGGCGGTATACCGCGCGCTGGCCGGCCGGACCGATGTGGCGGACCGGGGGGCCAAGCTCCTGCGTGCCGGCGAGGTGGAGCGCGAGTGCGGTTCCCTGGACGCCGCCGCCGCCGATTTCCAGAAGCTCCGCGGACAGTTCGCCGGCTCGCCGGCGGCGCGGACCGCCACCTTGCGCCTGGCCGAGGTGGAGGCGGAGCGGGGGAAGTACGACGCGGCGGCGGCCCTGGTGAAGGAGCTGGCCGCCGCCGGGGGCGAGTCACGGGGACGCATCCTGCTCTTCTCCGGGTTTCTCGCCCACCTGCAGCAGAAGCACGCCGAAGCGGAGAAGGCGCTTCGGGAGGCCGTTGCCGCGCTGAGAGAGGACACGGCGGGGCGGGCGGAGGCGAACTTTTATCTGGCGGCCTCGCTGCTCGACCAGCGGCGGGAGGAGGAGGCGCTGGCGCTCTTCCGTGAGCTGCTGGCGCTCCCGGAGCCGGTGCGTCCGCGCTTTTCGCCCGAACTCCTTTTCCGGCTGGAAACGTTGTTTTTCAACCACGGCCGCCTGGATGTCAGCGAAGCGGTGTGCCTCCTGCTCCAACGCAGTCCGGAAGCCGCCGTGGCCGACCGCGGCCGCGCCGTGCTGGGGCGGGTGCTGCTGGCGGCAAACCGTACGGCGGAGGCGGTCAGGACATGGGAGGAACTCCTGCTGCCGTCGCCACCCCGCGCCGCGGCCGCGCCGGCGGCGGTGCAGGCCGAGGTGGCCTCGCTGCTCGGCGAATGGGCGGCGCAGGCCGGGCAGGGCGACCGCGCCGTCGCCTTCTTCCAGCAGGCGCTGAAGCTGGGAGGGGGCGGTGAGGCGGCCGCCCGTTCACGCTGGGGGCTGGCACAGATTTTCCACCGGGAGGGGCGGCTCCGCCAGGCGCTGGAGCAGGCGGTTGGCGGCTTCGTGCTCGGCGACGACCCGGCATATACGCCCAAGACCATGTTCCTGGCGGTGCAGATCCTGGTGGCGCAGAAACAGGGCGTGGAGGCGCGGACGACCTGGCACGAACTGGCGGTGCGCTATCCCGCCTTTGCCGAGATGCGGAAGGACGACCCGCTGGTAAAGGGGCTTCCACCTGCGGAATCCGGCCCGGAAAAAACGCCGCAGCCCCCGCCGGCGGACGCCCAAAAAAATATGTGACGGGATTGCCATTTCCCATACATGGCGTACAATATGTGTCTGTTTGCCGCCGTAACGCCGTTGCGCGGCATGCGAGGGGGCGTGGACACCAATCAGGAGCAGGTGCAAGACAATGGCTGACAACCCCAAACTGGTCATGCTTTCCGAGCCGCTTCGCGGGCAGACGTTCCCGTTGGTGAACGATACCTATGTCATCGGCCGCGTGGAAAGCTGCGACATCTGCGTCCCCGACCCGACCATCAGCAGCAAACACTGCACGCTGAGCCGGCAGGACAACGGCACCTACCTCGTGACCGACCACGGCAGCACCAACGGTTCGCGCGTCAACGGCATCCGCATCACGGAGCAGAAACTGGCCAACTCCGACATCCTCCAGCTCGGCGGTGTGGAAATGCTGTTCGACTGCGGCGGCATGAAAACCGGAACCACGGCGCTCGGCACGCAGACCGGAATCAACCTTGCGGCGTCCAGCGGCCGAACCTCCGTCGGCGACCTGCCCAATTTCTCCCCGTTCGGCTCGAAGTCCGGCAGCAGCGGAAGCAAGAAACGCACCATGCGCCTGCTCGTAAAGATCGGCATCGCGCTCCTGGCGATTGCCGCGCTGTGCGGTGTCGGCTGGCTGCTCAAGACGATCGTTCTCCATTGATTTGTGCTCTTTTCAAGGACTTTTCCCCATCATGACAGACCCCGACAAGGGCCCGGCCCGGGATTCCGGCGGCGACACCCCCGCCTCCGGCTCCGAAAAACGCACGCCTCTCTTCCCCAAGGGCGGCAAGATATCCGGCGCGCCGGGCACCATGGGTTTCCTGTGGATGGCGATCTTCCTTTCCGCCCTGGCGCTGCTCGTCTTCATGCATGGACGCAACGCCGTTGGCGGCACCGATACGCTGATCCAGTCCAAGTTCGAATCCCTGCTGAAGGACGGACGGATCCTGGAGGCGGAGGTCGTCAAGGACATCGCCGCAGGCAAGATGAACATCCAGGGGCGTTACCTGCCCAAGGATGAGGGTCCGGAGCAGGCGCTCGCCAAGGCGTCGCCCAAGGCCGCCCAGCCGGAGAAGGCAGCGGAAAGCGCCGCGCGCAGGTTCACCGTCGAGGTGACCTACACCGACCGGCTCGACACCGCCATCGCGGAACGATGCCCGACGCGCAAGTCGGCGACCGCCACCAGCATCTGGAACAACGGCCTCGTCACCCTCATCCTGCCGACCCTGCTGATCGTGGGACTGCTCTACTTCCTGATCACCCGCCAGTTCAAGTCCATGGGGCGCGGTGCCATGCAGTTCGGCAAAAGCCGCGCGCGCCTCGTCCCGCAGGACAGGGACAAGGTCACCTTCGCCGAGGTTTCCGGCATCGAGGAGGCCAAGGAGGAGGTGCAGGAAGTTGTGGACTTCCTCAAGGACCCGCGTAAATTCCAGGCCCTCGGCGGCCGCATCCCCAAGGGCGTCCTCATGGTCGGCCCCCCGGGAACCGGCAAGACTCTGCTGGCCCGCGCCATTGCCGGCGAGGCGGGCGTCCCCTTCTTCTCCATCAGCGGTTCCGACTTCATGGAAATGTTCGTCGGCGTCGGCGCCAGCCGCGTGCGCGACATGTTCGAGGAGGGCAAACGCCACGCTCCCTGCATCATCTTCATCGACGAGATCGACGCCGTCGGCCGCTCCCGCTTCACCGGGCTCGGCGGCGGGCATGACGAGCGCGAGCAGACCTTGAACGCGCTCCTCGTCGAGATGGACGGATTTGAGACCAACTCCGGCGTCATCGTCATCGCCGCCACCAATCGCCCCGACGTGCTCGACCCCGCGCTGATGCGCCCCGGCCGCTTCGACCGCCAGATCACCATCGACCTGCCCGATGTCGCCGGCCGCCTCGGCATCCTCAACGTGCATGCCAAGAAGGTCAAGCTCGACGGTAGCGTGGATCTCAACACCATCGCCCGCGGCACCCCCGGTTTCAGCGGCGCCGACCTCGCCAACCTCGTCAACGAATCCGCGCTCATCGCGGCGCGCCAGGGCAAGCAGGCCATCGACATCCGCGACCTCGAGGAGGCCCGCGACAAGGTGCGTTGGGGCAAGGAACGCCGCAGCCGCAAGATTGACGAGCACGACCGCGCCGTCACTGCCTACCACGAGGCCGGGCACGCCCTGGTCGGCCTGCTCTGCAGCAAGTCCGTGCCGTTGCACAAGGTCACCATCGTCCCGCGCGGCAACGCCTACCTCGGCGCCACCATGCACCTGCCGGAGAAGGACAGCTACACCCAGTCGCGCAGCGAACTGCTCGACTACCTGGCGGTCTCCATGGGCGGCCGCATCGCGGAGCAGCTCGTGTTCAACGACATCACCAGCGGCGCCTCCGCCGACATCCGCTATTCCACGGAGATCGCCCGGAAGATGGTCTGCCAGTGGGGCATGAGCGATCTGATCGGGCCGCTCTGCCACGCCGGGCGCGAGGAGCAGATTTTCCTCGGCCGCGACTTCGCCCGGCCCGAGGCGCACTCCGCCGAGACCGCGCGCGAGATCGACAACGAGATTAAGCGCATCGTCGTCGGCGCCGAAACCCACGCCCGCAAACTGCTGACCGAAAACCGCGACAAGCTGGAAAGCCTGGGACAGGCGCTGCTGGCCCGCGAGACGCTGACCGCCTCGGAAGTCTACGAACTGCTCGGCATCGCCAAGCCTTCCAATGTTCCGGGGGGTGAAACGGCGGAAGCCAAACCGGTCGCCGTCACGCCGGAAACCCCTCCCGCCGCGTCCGCCTGACGGTGGGCCGTGGAGGAGCCTCTTGGCGATGCGGACTCCGCACACACTCCTGTCGAGTTCACGGTCGGCGACGTCGAGAAGGCGAAGACGCCGTGCTAGCGATGCATCACCGTACGGAGGCCACCGCATGAATGATAACCGCGCGCGATTCCTCGAAGCTCTCAAGACGAAGTACGCCTACCCGGATTTCCCCAAGCCGGGCGTGCTCTTCTGCAATGTCACCGAGCTGCTCAAGGAAGACGGGTTTCTCGCGCATTTCAACGGTTGTGTTGATCAGCTGCGCGGCTCCGGTGACTTCGACTGCATCGCCGGCATCGAGAGCCGCGGCTTCATCTGGGGCGGCATGGCCGCCGCGCGCCTCGGCGTCCCGTTCCTGGTCGTGCGCAAGAAGGGGAAGCTCCCGGGCGAAGTTTTTTCGTACACCTACGACACGGAATATTCCAGGGACACGCTTGAGGTTGCGCAGGCTGATTTCCGCCATCCGCGCCGGGTGCTGCTGGTGGACGATGTGATCGCCACCGGTGGCACGCTCCGGGCCAGTGCGCACCTCGTCCGCAGCGCCGGTTCCGAGGTCGCCGGCGTCTTCGCCATCCTACAGATCCCCGGCCTCGGCGACGTCAGCGAATTCCGCACGGTCCGCACCGTGCTGTGAGCTGTTTTTTGGGGAAACTTTTTCGATACCGGATTTCATGGATGGATGCCGGACGTTTGTAGTTCCGCCTTCAGGCGGCCGTTGCCCGGGGGCAAGCGCTTCGGCGTGCGCCGGGCGGGACGCCCGGCGGAAGCGGGCAAGATGCCCACGCTCCCGTCATGCAGCCGCCTGAAGGCGGAACTGCAAACGGAATGCAGGCGTTCCGACGGCACACTCGAAAGTGGGCGAAGCGTCTGATCCGGGGTCAACGTGTCATCAGTTTTATGGCTTGAGCAGCAGGCGGGAATGCATGATTCCGGACACTTCCCAATTTGGTGACTGGCTGGAGGATGCGGTGCGCCGGCTCGGCGGGCTTTCTGCCGGCTGCCTCCGGCCGGAATCGCTGGACCTTCCCGCGCTCCGCGAGGCCTTCGGCCGCTGGAACGCCGCCGGCAACGCCGGGCTCCTCCGCTACATGGACGACAGCACCGGCGTCCGCACCGACCCGTTCGCCGCGCGGCCGTGGGCGAAAAACGTCATTGTGTTCGCCTTTGCCGGGGATTGGGGCGACACCGCCAAGGCGCCCGCCTTCCCGCCGCCCGCCGCCGGGGAGCCGGCAGGCCTGATCTCCACCTACGCCTGCGGGCCGGACTATCACCGCACGGGGCACGGAATCCTCCAGCGGCTGGTCGTGGAGCTGGAGGCGCTCTCGGGCCGGGCCGGGTTCCGGCAGGAGGCGGCGGTGGACACGCGGCCGGTGCCGGAGGTTTTCCTGGGGGTCGCCGCCGGGCTCGGCGTGCGCGGACGCAACGGCCTGCTGCGGACTCCGCAGCGCGGCTGCCGCGTCTTTCTTGCGACCCTCTTCACGGAACTGGAGCTGCCGGAGGTCCGGCGCACCCCCGCGTTCGCCGTCTCCTGCGAAGAATGCGGCGCCTGCGTCCGCAACTGCCCGACCGGCGCGCTCACCGGCGACGGCGTCATCCGCGCCGCGCTCTGCCGGAGCTGTCTCTCGATGGAATTCCGCGGAGAGTTTTCCGCCGACCAGCGGCGGCTTCTCGGCGACGCGCTTTTCGGCTGCGACGCCTGCACCGCCTGCTGCCCGTGTGCTGCAACGCCGCCCGGGGCCGTGTCCGGCATCCCGGCGGGGTTGGACTGGATTTTGGCCGCCTCATCGGGCGAGATCGGGCGGCGCATCCGCGGTACCGCCATGGATCATGCCGGCGCCAAGCTTCTCAAGCGCAACGCCGCCGCCGTCCGGGAGAACGTCCGGCCGGGCTGATCCGCCATTTCACGGACGGTCCGGATTCATGCACGCCAAGCGGCGCGCCGGCCGTCACGGCGTCTTCCGGAAGCCGCGGAACCCCTGGAGAGTTGCAGCGACACGGCCGGCGACAATCGCGTAGCCGGCGGCGTTGGGGTGGATTTCATCCGCTTTCAGCGTGCGGTCGCCGAGGATGCCGCCGAGCAGGTTCGGGATGAAGAGGACGCCGTTTTTGCGGCAGAGGCTGCGCTGTTCACCGGTGTGGTTGGCGAGGAGTGGGACGGAGACGCCGGTGTAGGCCACGAAGGCGCCGCGGTGGTGGAGCTCGTCAAAGAGCGCCTGCAGGTCGCGCTCGGTGTCCGCCCAGGGACGGTGGCCGAGGAGGTCGTTGCCGCCGAGGGTCACGATGACCAGGGAATCCCTGAAGTCGTCGGGGTGTTCCCGGAGCCAGTTCAGGCCGTCCGCCGTGGTGTAGCCGGTGAGACCGCAGGATGCGACCGGTCTGCCGATAAGCTTTTCAAGCCGGGCGGGATAGGCGGTCTCCGGGGTGTCGGCGCCGACGCCGGCGACCAGGCTGTCGCCGAAACAGACCACCGGCCCGCCCGCCGCCGCGGCGTTCCGCATCGGCCAGTTGTTGTTCCAGCAGCCGCGGAAGAGGAGGACGCCAATACCGAATACGGCCGCGGCCAGCAGAAGGGGCAGCCATTTCCGGTCGGTCACCATACGATGCGGAGTTCCTTCTCGCGGAGCCAGGCCTCGCTGGAGCCGGAGCGGACGCGGCGCCAGCCGGTGCGTTCCTCGACGATGGCGACGGTTTCACCCTGTTTCAGCTTGAGGTCGGCCCGGTCGGAGGCAACGTCCGGAAGACGTCGGCTTTCCGGGAGATTTTCCAGCACGACGGCCTGGGTTCCCGGCTCGTAGGTGGAATGGGTCTGGGCGAGGATGACGCCCGCCAGGAGGAGCGCACCGGCGCCGGTGGCCGCGAGCGCCGGCCAGATCGGTGCGCGGCGGAGGCGGAACCATCCGGCCGCGCCCAACCCGGCGGCGCACCAGATTCCGCCGAGGAGGAGCCATTCGTCGGGCCGCAACTGGTCGCGGAGGCGGGCGAGGAGCTGGAACGGGGTTTCCGTCCGGTTGGCGGACGGCAGGCCGAGACGGTTGCGGACGAAGTTCAGGTTTTCCGTGATGTCGGAGTCGCGCGGGGCCAGACGGCGGGCGGTTTCATAGCACGCCACGGCCTCGCCGTAACGGCCCTGCTGGTAGGCGCAGTTGCCAAGGTTGAAGAGCAGGTTCGGATCCTGCGCATCCGCGGTCTGCAATGCGCGCCAGGCGGCGGAGGCCCTGTCGAACGCGCCCTGGTCGAAGGCGGCGGTGGCGGCGCTCCAGGATGGGGAGGGCTGGACTGCGGGATGGGGCGCCGGGGAAGCGGTGTCAGCCGCGCATGCGGTTCCCGCACAGGCCGCAAACAGCAGGAACGCGAGCAGGAACTGAAGGCGCTTGACGGCGCGGATGACGGCGGCGGGTACGATGGCTTCCCCGGCGCCGGGGCGGAACTGGCCGTCCTCTGCGGCGCGCAGCATCCGCGCGAGGTCGGGGTTTTCGGACTCCAGCCGGCCGGCCAGCTCCCCGGCGGTGGTACCGGGGGGGAGACGGAGCCGGGCGGCGATGCAGGGCGCGAGCCGTTCGCGGACGAGGGCGGCGCGGTCGGTTTCGGGGCATTTCTTCAGATCATTCAGGATGCAGCCGAGGCCACCGCGCGCGGCCTGGCGCCGCTGCCAGTCTGGGTCGCGCAGCAGCCGTTCGCGGCGGCGGGCGGCGAGCAGGAACGCGAAGAACGCCAGCGGTCCGGCCGCGTACAGCGCGAGGGCGGACGGGAGGCTGTTCCGCCAGAGCGGCCGCAGGACGGCCGGGCCTGGCGCCGCCTTGACGTAGAGGATGTCGCTGGCGGCGCGGGGCGCGGACTCCGTGGAGTTTCCCGGCTGGCCTGCGGCGTCAACCACGGCCGCCGGGGAAGTCCGGATCATGGCCGGAAGAATCTTGAGCGTGGGACTGAAGCTCTTCTGGATGTGGCGCCCCGTCTCGGGTGAGAAGGTGCAGAAGGTGAGCTTGGGCAGCGCGGAGTCCATGCGCAGCGGCAGAACGACCCAAGTGATGGTGGCGGAGTCCGCGCCCTTTTTCATTTCCGGCTCATAGAGGCGGAAGCCGGGCAGGTCGAGCTTCGGCGGGTTCAGCGTTTCCAGATTCCCCGAGCCCTTGATGGTGAGCGTGAGCGTCAGCGGGTCGCCCTGCGGCAGTTCGGCGGGTGTCGCGCCGAGGCTGAGATCCCATTTGCCGCAGAGTCCGAGGAAATATCCAGCCTCCGCGGGGGGCGTCGGAACCGCTTCGACGGTGACCGGGTTGAGCGCGGCGGTGACCTGCCTGTCCAGCACGTTTTCGCGCTGGAAGAAGTCGTCGAAGATTGGATTGTCGAACTGGCCGCCGCGGGGGTCTCGGCGCGACTCCGTCTCGGCGCGCAACTTCACGGTCATGGTGGCGACACCGCTGACCAGGCCGGGCGCGAGGGGGATGACGCGGACGGGGAAGCGGAAGATCTTGAACGGGATGCCGTCGCGGATGACGCGCCCCTCGGTGTGCTGTTCGAATTTCGACTGTCCCTCCTGCCGCCGCGGCGCCGCCGCCCGCGCGTTTTCAAGCTCCAGCGCCGGCAGGCTGCCGCCGCGGAAAATGGATTCGGCCACCAGGACGTCGAGAACCGCTTCCAGCTCCTGGCCAACGAACCATCTGCCGGAAGCCGCCGGCTTTTCCAGCCTGAATTCGCCGCGGACCGCCTTGTCCATGGAGATTGTGCTCGTGCCCCCGCTGCCGGAATCCACCGCCGCGCGTCCTTCCTCGACGGCGAACGGAACCGGCCCGGTGGTCTTCTCGACTGCGCCACCGACCGTGACCTCGAGCGCCGGGATGGAATATGCGCCCGGCCGGGTGGCGGTGAAGAAATAGGTCGTGGTGGCACGGACGGACTGTTTCCAGTTGATGATCTGCACCGATTTCGACCGCTGGGCGCCGCCCATCCATTGCACGCCGGCAATCTCCGGCAGCTTCTTGAGTTCCGGTTGTTCCGAGTCCGACGTGATCTGCAGCTGTGCCGTCTCCCCGGCAATCATCGGGTTGGGGGAAACCTGCGCGGTCACGGCGGCGGCGCTGCGGAATCCGCAGAGGAGCAGGGCGGTCAGGATGAATGAAAGAAAAAATCGTTTCATGGGTGTGCGGCTTACCAGTTTTTCTCGGGTTCTGCGATGCGGCTGTTTTTGCGCTGCTGTTCCTTAATGTAATCCCGGTAATCCTTCTCCTCCTCCTGCATCTGGCGGAGGATGGCGGCCGCCTGCTGTTTCTCCAGGGGCTGCGCTTCCTGTTTTCCGGACTTCTCCTCGCCCGGCGGCGGATCTCCGATCTTCTGATTCTCCGGCTTCGGCTGGTCCTGCTTCTGTTCCTGGCCGCTCCCGTCCTGTTTCTGCTGGCCGTCCTGCTGCTTCTGCTCCTTCTGCGCCTCTGCGAGCTTGTCGAGCGCGGCCTTCAGATGCTGCTCCGCCTCGCCTCCGGCCGCCTTCTGCTTGTCCTCCGGCGCACAGGAGTGTGGCGACGCCTGTTTCTGGGCCTCCTGCGCCTTGGCGATCTCATCGGAGGCCTGTTCGGTCTTGGAGCGTTCCTCCGGCTTTTGTCCGGGCTGCGGCTGCGCCTTCTTTCCGGCGGCCTTGTCCACGCTCTCCTTCGCCTTCTGCGCCGCCTGATCGGCCGCCTGCTGGCGCTCTTCGCGCTTCGGCTGTTCCTGTTCCTTGTTCGCCTGCTGCTGTTTTTGGAGCGCTTCCTGCGTGTCCTTCTTCGCCTGTTCCGCCTGTTTCTGCTGCTCTTTCTGTTTCTGCTCCGACTGTTGCTTCTGCTTTTCGATCTCCTTCTTCTGCTCTTCCGCCTGCTTCAGGTCGCGCTCGGCCAGTTCCAGGTCGGACGGCAGCGAACGGTTGGCCGGGAACAGGCGCAGCCCCTCGCGGTAGAGGCTTTGTGCGGACTTCATCGACGTGATTGCCGCGTCCGGATCTTTTTGGACGGTTTCACGCGCCGCGACATGCTCAAGGACGCCGAGGTTCTGGCAGGCCAGCGCGCGGAGTTCAGGCGGCACGGCGGCCGCGCCCATCCCGAGCACGGATTCGTAATTCTTCCGCGCCGCCGCCGCCTCGCCCAGGAGCTGATGGTAAACGCCAAGGTTGAAATTCAGGCGCGCCCGGTCGCCGCCGCGCTTCGCCCCGGCAAGTTCCTTCTCCGCGCCGCCAATCCGTTTCCGGAGTTCATCCGGAGATGGCGTGGGAACCCGGAGCGCGTCGCCGATGGCGGGCACCGGACCCGCCGGGGCGGCGGGCGCGGCCGCGGCCTGAATCCGGAGGCCGGGCAACAGCAGTGCGGCGAGGAGGACGGCGGTCGCGGTTGGGCGGCGCGGGGTGCCGCCGCCGCGCCGGCGCTCGCCGAGCGCCAGGCGAGCCAGCAGGCAGAGAATGCCGAGGAAAAGCGGAATCTGGTAGCGCTCGATCGGGCGTTTCTGGACGCCGCCCTTGTTCTCTTCCGGAACCAGGTTTTGCAGGCAACGGAGGACGGGGGCGATGTTCGGGTCCAGTGCGGTCGAGTGTACGAAGACGCCGCCGGTGCGCACGGCAAGGTCCTGGAGTGCCGCGGCGTTCATCCGGCTCCTGACGGGCTCGCCGTTTTTGTCGCGCACCAGCGAATTGTCCTCCAGTTGCAGGATGGCGCCGGTTTCGGAGTCGCCGAGACCGACGGTGCAGAGGGGGATGCCGCTGTCGCGGAACCAGGTCGTCTCCGCCACCGCGGTGCCCTGCTGCTCCTCGCCGTCGGAGAGCAGGACGACGGCCTGGTGTCCGCCCTGGGCGGCGCCGAGCGCCTTCCGCGCCGTCTTGAGCGCCTGCGCGATGTTTGTGCCGCCGGCGGGAATCGTACCGCTGTTAACGTCCTGGAGCAGTTGCAGGAACGTGCTCAGATCCTGCGTGAGCGGACACTCGGGGAAGGCGTCGCCGGCGAAGGCGATGAGCCCGAAGCGGTCGCCCGTGCATTTTTCGGCGAGCTGGCGGATGCACCACTTGGCGTGCTCCAGGCGCGACGGCGGCAGATCCTTCGCCAGCATGCTGCGGGAGGTGTCCACCACGAAGAGGATGTCGCGGGAACGGGCGGGCGCGGGAACCAGCCGGCTCCCCCATTGCGGCCGGCACAGCGCCAGCATGACCAGAAAAACGCCGGCGAAAAAAAGCCCGTGCCGGAGAACGCGCAACCCCGGATGCAGCGAGGATACGAGCGTTCCCGCCAACGGCGGCGCCACCAGTGAGGCAAGAATTCGCCGCCGCCGCGCACGACCGTAAATCAACGCCGCCAGCGCGAGCGCCGCCAGTGTAAGAAACAGCAGAAGGTTCGGAATGGTGAAGGAGGCAAGGCTCATCGGGGATTCCACGGTTGTCTCTGGCGACACCAAAAGGCGCAAGCTGGAACTCTCAAGCCGGACACACGTCCGCTTTTGACGGAACAAGCGTCGCGGCCCGGCGTTTTTGTCTGCGCCCCGCCTGAACCACGGCGGCAGGGTCTTCCTCGCCTCCGGTCAAAGCTGGCCGGGAATGCGGATTCCCGGCCGTTGCCCTCGCGGCCGCCATTCCGCGCCCAGGCCGGGCGCGGCACCGGTCATTTCTGATCCGGTGTGAGGCGGCGCCAGTTGACCTTCAGCGCGTCCAGCCGTTTGCCGTGGGTGTCCATGCGGTTCCAGAAGCTGCTGAAATCCTTCTTGTCCGCCGGGGTCCAGCCGATTTCCGCGATGGCGCAGCCGCGGGGGAAACCGTTGTACTCAACGTCATTTCCATCCCACAGGTACTCGGACCAGAGGTTGCCCTGCACGCCGATGATGTGCTTTTTCTTCTCCGGCGACAGATTGGCGGGGGTCGGCTCGTAGGAATAGACCTTGGCCAGCGTCAGGCAGCCGCCGATGGTCTCCGGCTCGCCGCCTGCATTGGACTGGCCGTAGTCGAGGTAGCAATGGGAGGTTGGGGACATGACGACGTCGTGCCCCTCGCTCGCCGCCTTGATGCCGCCGCCGGTGCCGCGCCAGCTCATGACGGCCGCTCCGGGGGCGAGGCCGCCCTCGAGGATTTCATCCCAGCCGATCAGGCGGCGTCCCTTGGAGGCGATGAACTGGTCAATCTGCTGAATGAACCAGCTCTGGAGTTCCTCGGTGTTCTTCAAGCCCTTTGACTTCATGCGCGCCTGGCACTTCGTGCATTTCTTCCAGCGATCCTTCGGGCATTCGTCGCCGCCGATGTGGATGAACTTGCTGGGGAACAGCCCCATGACTTCCGTCAGCACGTCCTTGTTGAACTGGACGACCTTGTCGTTGCCGGCGCAGTACACGTCCGCTTCGACGCCCCACTTGGTGCGGGCCTTGAACGGGCCGCCCGTGCAGGAAAGTTCAGGGTAGGCCACCAGCGCGCACAGGGCATGCCCCGGCATCTCGATCTCGGGCACGATAGTGACGCTGCGCGCGGCGGCGTAGGCGACAACGTCGCGGATTTCCGCCTGGGTGTAGAAGAACGGGCCGTACGGCTTGCCGTCGCCCTGGTTGCGGTTGCCGCGTACCGGCGATTCGGCGCGGATCGAGCCGAGCTGCGTGAGCTTCGGATATTTCTTGATCTCGATGCGCCAGCCCTGGTCCTCCGTCAGGTGCCAGTGCATGGTGTTCATCTTGTGCAGCGCCATCAGGTCGATGAATTTCTTGACGAACGGCACCGGCATGAAGTGCCGGCCGGAATCCATCATCAGCCCGCGCCAGGAATAGCGCGGCTTGTCCTTGATGGTGACGCACGGCATCTCCCAGACTGCGTCCTGTTTTGTGCCGGCCAGGACGGCGGGCGGCAGGAGCTGGCGCAGCGTCTGGCAGCCGTAGAAGAGGCCGGCGGCGGCGGGGGCTTTAACGACGACGCCCTTGGGCGTGACGGTCAGCTCGTAGCCTTCCGCGCCGAGCGACGCGTCCGCACCCACCGTGGTCAGCAGGATGCCGTTCGCCGGTGCGGCGGCGCCCGGGAGGGCATTCAGCGCGAACCCCGTCGCGGGTGCCAGCACGGCGGAGAGATAGGCGGCAACCGCTTTCGCGTCTTTGCCCGCATAGGCGACCGGCGTGGCCGCGGTGAGCTTGAACACCCCTTCGCCCGCCGTCATCTGCACCGGCATCGGCACGATCGCGGGCGCTTCCGCCGCCCACGCCGAACCGCCCAGCAACACTGCTGCCGCCACCCAGTTTCGAACCGACATGATCATTCCCCTTGTTGTTGCGTCCTGTTTCTTTCCAACTGAACAAAAAGCGTATTGCCATCAATCGACACGTCGTTGGCCGCTTGGTTCCAGAACGCCGCCCGCCGGGGCGGGATGCGGTTTCATTTCGCCGCCTCGAAGGCGGTCTTTAGCGTTGCGGCTGGCACGCGCTGGAAGACGATGTTCATCCAGCCGGCAGGCCGGTTCCTTTCCCGGCTGAATTCGGCGTCGGGCCCCGCCTCGTACACCACGCCGAGGTCGCCGCCGGGAAGAGACACCAGACAACTGTAGCCCGCCGCCTTCGTCCCGAGGGTGACCCGCCCCGGCCAGCTTGCGCCGCCGTCGCGGCTCAGGCGCAGCGTCAGGTTTTTCCGCTCCACGGCGTCTTCCGGGCCGGAATAAATCACGGCGCCGGGGATGCTTTCGTAGCGGAGCACCGAAGCCTGGCAGCCGTCCCGGGGCGAAACCAGTTCTTTCGCGGCCTCCGCCGGACCCCAGCTCTCGCCGCCGTCGTTGCTCCGCGCCTGCATCCGTCCGCCGCGGATTCTCGTATTCATAAGAAGCACGCCGGGAGCGGGTTCCGCAATCTGTAATTCGCCTCCCACGCCGCCGGCCGGCGCCCGGCCCGGCCGCCAGCTCTTTCCGTGGTCGTCGCTGCACAGCGTGCGGCAGCCGCCGTGGGCATTGATGTTTTTTTGGCGGATCGGGACGACCAGGCGCCCCTTGTGCGGACCGCCGGCAAGCACGATCCCGGAACCGGGGCCGAAGCCCGATGCGCGACAGTCGTCGTTCAAAAGCACCGCCGCCATGCTTTCCGGCACGGACCAGCTTTTTCCGCCGTCCTTCGAAACCAGGTGCAGCAGGTCGACCACCGTCTGCTTCTCCCCTTTTTTTGCGGGAGCACCCCATCGGACGCAGAAAAGATGGAGTTCGCCGGTCGCCGCGTCGAAAACGGGGCAGGGATCCATGAGTGCGTCGTCGCCGGCGTTGGCAATGACGACCGGTTGGCTCCAGGTTTTGCCGCCGTCCTTGCTCACGCTGCCCAGAAGGCAGGTCGGGCTTTTGTCACGCCAGCTTGCCTTGCGCCCTTCCGTCACAGCAAAAAGTGTGCCGTCCTGCGCCGCCGCCACCGCCGGAATCCGACAGCTGTTGATGCCGTTGTCGCCCGAACGGAATACCGTCGTTGGCTCCGCCGCGGCGGTGCAGCCGAGCATCAGGCACGCCGTCAGGATTGCAAAACGGTTTTTGCGCATGGCTGCTTTTCCTCCATTTGGGGTACACCGTTCCGGCCGTCCCGCCCGCCGGCCGCAATCACGCGGGCCGATCCTTCATGATGCTTTATCAGTCCGCGTGCGCGGCACGGAAGCGGATCTCCGTGGAATCCGTACCATACACCACCGTCTCGACCGGAAGCCCGCGGAACAGCAGCCCCCCTTTTTCATCACGGGTGTAGACGCCGCGCGCAAACGCCTCGACGGTCTTCGGGAAGACGACCCAGTCGCCGCCTTCCTTGAGATTGTTTTGGTTGACGGCGGCGAGCGCCTCCAGCTCATCCTTCCAGCCGCCGGCCGGGCGTTGGGCCGGACGTTTCGCCGCCGCTTCGCGCCAGTACTCCAGCGGCTTGCCGCCAAGGCTGACGGGCACCGCCGGGGAGAGGCCGAGAATCGGACCGTTGTCCATGTCGCCGCCGCTGCCGGTATAGGGCAGGGCGACGATCACGCTGCTGCGCAGTTCGTCCAGCCCCTCCAGAATGGCGCGCTCGATGGGGAAGGTGTGCAGGCCGACGAGCCAGCGTTGGCCGTCCTTGAGGTAGGTCAGGTCGCCCGGATGCACGTTCAGGCAGGGGAAGTCGCCGGTAAGATTGGTCAGCGGGACGAACCCGGCGAGGATGCCGAAGTCGGGGCGGTGCGGCGCGAGCTGCCCGCGGAGTTCGCGGGTCCACGCCTCGCGGAGTTCGCGCCCTTTCGGCGTGGCGAGGGTGACGCGCGTCTCGCCGCCGGCCTTGTAGAACTCGCGGATATCGTTGGCGACGAATGGGATGCCGAATTCCCTTGCCAGTTCGCCGGCGCGGCTCGCAGCGGGCGCGTCGGTGACCAGCGCCGCGCATTCCCAGCCCGCGCCGGCGCCTGCGTCACGAAGCCCGCGGAGAAGGCGTTCGGCGTTGCTGCCGCCGCCGCTGAGGAAAATGGCCGCGCGGGGCTTCCGGCCCGCGGCGGTGGTGAAGAATGGCTGGACGACGGTCATGCTGTGGGAAATCCCTGTTCCGGCGGTCGGTTTTTTCCGGCGCAGCGCACCGGTCCCGCATCGTTCCCGCGCCCGGACTCCGCGGGTTGCTGGAAAGAGCGGCGAATGCCGTACTATAGTATGCCGAAATTTATGGCATGCGTCAACCGTTGGTTTTGTGAACCGGAACTCATGGAGGATGGAATGATGAACAGGCGTGGTCTTGCAGTGCTGGCGTCGTCGGCGGTCCTGATATTTGCGGGCTCCGCCGCGCAGGCGTCCTGGTGGAATCCGGCGACCTGGGCCCCCGTTCAGAAGACGGCGGCCTGGATGAAGGGTGAACGCACGGATGTGCTGGTCGTGACCGGCAACTGCCTGAAGCCGCGCCTCCTGGCGGAAATGATCCAGCAGCGCTGCGGCGCGCCGATTCTCCTGCTCTCCCCGGCGGACAACGGCGCGATGCGCGTATTCTACATGCCCAGTGGTGCCGACGCCGTCGAGATCGGCGCCGCCGGTGTCGCGGAATGCCTGAAGACCCTCAGCCTCAAGAAGATCGTCGTCCTGGGCGACGGGCGCTATGTCTCCGAAGAATATGTGGATGCCGTCAAACCTTTCGTTGCCGCCGACGGCTTCATCCCCTTTGTCGACGGCGACTGGGCGGGCGACGCCAAGACCCTCAGCGGCATCCTCGGCCTGAAGGGGCTCGACACCCACTACGCGCGCCGGTTGCAGGGCATTGACGAAGTGCTCGCCCGCGTCGCCGCCCCGCAGATCCCCGTGGAGCCGGTGGTCGCCCCCGTCACGCCGGTTGCACCGCCGGCAACGGAACCTGTGGCCGCACCTGTTCCGGCCGCGCCCGCTGCGGAACCCGTGGTCGTCCCCGCCGCCGTCAAACTTGAGGCCGTTCCCGCGGAGCCTGCCGTGGCACCCGTTGCCGCCCCGGCGGTTCCGGAAAAAGCAACCGCGCCCTGAGAAACCCCGGGTCCGCGCATGAAGAAGGCGGGCGTCAGGCCCGCCTTTTTTGCATCAACGCCCGCCGCCGCCCCTCACGACACCCCCGGCACCCCCGACCATGTTCGCCTACTTCCAAATCGCGCGGAACACCTTCCGGGAGACGCTCCGGCAGCCGGTCTTCTTCCTGGTGCTCCTTTCCGCGCTGGCGCTCATCGGACTCTACCCCATGCTCGCCCTTTTTGTCTTCGGCGAGCAGGGCAAACTGGTGACCGACAGCGCTCTGGCCAGCACGCTCGTCTTCGGCTGGATTGCGGCCGTGCTTGCGGCCAGCCACACCATCGCCCGCGAAATCCGCAACGGCACCGTCCAGCTCGTGCTGTCCAAACCGGTCGCGCGCGCCGGTTTTGTCGCCGCCAAGATCGCCGGCATCCTCGCCGCGCTGACGGTGTTTGCGTTCCTTTGCGGCATCGCCTCCTTCATCGCCCTGCGCGCGACGACGGGCGGAACGGATGCGAGCATGGCCGTCATCGCCGTCTTCTACGGCGCGCTGGCGCTGGGCTGCGCGGCGGGCGGCGCGGTGAACTTCGCCGCCCGCTGGTCGTTCACCATGACGGCAGTGATCTTCCTGCTCTTCCTCCTGCCAGCGGCGCTGGCGGTGTCGGCCTGCATCCCCGTGCAGGATGCAGTGGAGGTGGACCGTGCATCGCTGGCGGCGGCGCTGGTCCTGGTCTGGATGGCCGTGCTCGCGCTCGGCACGCTGGCGACCGCTCTTTCCACGCGCCTGGAAATGGTGCCCAACATGCTGGTCTGTTCCGCCGTGTTCCTGCTCGGCCTGGTTTCCGACTATCTATTCGGGCGCGCCGCGGAGGCCGGCAACCGCCTGGCTTGGTTCGCGCACAGCCTGATTCCCAACTGGCAGGCGTTCTGGATGGTGGACGCGCTGGCGGCGAAAAAGGGAATCCCCCTGGAGTATGTCGCCCTGGCCGGCCTGTACGTTGCCGTGCTCATCCTGTTCTTCGTGCTGCTGGCGGTTCTGCTCTTCCGCAACCGCGAAATCGGCGGCCAGGCCCGCTGAACCTCCGCGCAAAACAGTCCCCATGCCCGGCCTCTGGGCGCCGGCCCGCACCTTTCATTGAAGCCGCCCGTGCATGCCGCCTTGCTGGTGCGCGAGGATGGATGACAAAACCGGAAAACTCCGACAAAAAAGTCGGGAGCCTCCTTGTTATTTTGCTTTTTCAGATGATATTCCTCCGGCCTTGAGCGGACGATAATTTCCAGACCACTTTTTCTGCGGGAAACTACAGCCATGCCCAAGCGCGATGACATCCAGAAAATCCTCCTGATCGGTTCCGGCCCGATTGTCATCGGCCAGGCCTGCGAGTTCGATTATTCCGGCACCCAGGCGTGCAAGGCGTTGCGCGAGGAGGGGTACGAGGTCGTCCTGGTCAACAGCAACCCGGCGACGATCATGACCGACCCGGAGTTTGCCGACCGCACCTACGTTGAGCCGCTGACCTGCGACATCCTCCACGAAATCATCCGCCGCGAGCGGCCGGACGCGCTGTTGCCGACGCTTGGCGGGCAGACCGCGCTGAACCTGGCGATGGAGCTTTCCGCGAAGGGGATTCTGGAACGCTACCGGGTTGAGATGATCGGCGCCAACGCGGAGGTCATCGAGCGCGCGGAGAACCGCCAGCAGTTCAAGGAAACCATGATCAAGATCGGGCTGGACGTGCCACAGAGCGGCACGGCGCACACGATGGCGGAATGCTGGGAAATTCAGAAGCGGCTCGGTGCCTATCCGCTAATCATCCGTCCGGGGTTCACCATGGGCGGCAGCGGCGGCGGCATCGCGTACACCGAGGAGGAATTTGCGGCAATCTGCGAGCGCGGCTTGGATCTCAGCCCGATCGATGAAGTGCTGATTGAGGAATCCGTGCTCGGCTGGAAAGAGTTCGAGATGGAGGTGATGCGCGACCGCAAAGACAACGTCTGCATCGTCTGTTCCATCGAAAATTTCGACCCGATGGGGGTGCACACCGGCGACAGCATCACGGTCGCGCCGGCGCAGACGCTGACCGACCGCGAGTACCAGATCATGCGCGACGCCTCGATCGCCATCATGCGCGCCATCGGCGTCGAGACCGGCGGTTCGAACGTGCAGTTCGCCATCAACCCGGCCAACGGCCGGATGATTGTCATTGAAATGAACCCGCGCGTGTCGCGCTCCTCGGCGCTGGCGTCGAAGGCGACCGGCTTCCCGATCGCGAAAATCGCGGCGCGCCTGGCCGTCGGCTACACGCTCGACGAGATCCGCAACGACATCACCCGCGAGACCCCGGCCTGCTTCGAGCCGACCATCGACTATGTCGTGACCAAGATCCCGCGCTTCGCCTTCGAGAAATTCCCGGGCTCCGACTCCACGCTGACCACGCAGATGAAGTCGGTCGGCGAGACGATGAGCATCGGCAAGACCTTCAAGCAGTCGCTGCAGAAGGCGCTGCGCTCTCTGGAGATCGGCCGCTCCGGCTTCGGCCTGGACGGCAAGGACGCGGCGTTCTCCGGGCATCTGGACGACGCGGGGCTGGAGGCGGAGATGAAGCGCCCGAACCCGTCGCGCCTCTTCCACATCCACGAGGCGTTCAAGCGCGGCTGGACGCTGGAGAAAATCCACGGCCTCACGAAGATTGACCCCTGGTTCCTCGGCCACCTGGAGGAACTCTGCGCGTTCGAGGAGGAGATCAAGAAGGCCGGCACGCTGGCGGCGTTGAAGAAGGACGAACCGTTCTTCCGCCAGATCAAGGAATTCGGCTATTCCGACCGCCAGCTCGCGTACGCGCTGAAGACGACGGACGACGAGGTCCGCAAGGCGCGCAAGGCAATCGGCCTGCTGCCTGTGTATGGCCTGGTCGACACCTGCGCCGCCGAGTTCGCCGCCTACACCCCGTACTACTATTCGACCTACGGCGACAACGACGAAGTCCGCAAGTCCGACAAGAAGAAGATCATGATCCTCGGCGGCGGCCCGAACCGCATCGGCCAGGGCATCGAGTTCGACTACTGCTGCGTCCACGCCTCGTTCGCGCTGCAGAAGGCCGGTTACGAGACGATCATGGTCAACTCCAATCCCGAGACCGTCTCCACCGACTACGACACCAGCGACCGCCTCTACTTCGAGCCGGTGACGCTGGAGGACGTGCTGCATATCTACGAGCGCGAGCAGTGCGACGGCGTCATCGTCCAGTTCGGCGGCCAGACCCCGCTCAACCTCGCCACGGCTCTCGAGCAGAACGGCGTGAAAATCATCGGCACCTCGCCGGACAGCATCGAGAAGGCGGAGGACCGCGAGTTCTTCAAGCAGCTCGTAACCAAGATTGGCATTCTTCAGCCGGAGAACGGCACCGCGACGAACTACGAAGGCGCGCTGGAAGTCGCCCGCCAGATCGGGTTCCCCGTGCTGGTGCGCCCCTCGTTCGTGCTCGGCGGCCGCGCCATGGCGATCGTGTACGACGAGAGCACGCTCCACCACTTCGTCGCGGAGGCCGTCAAGGCGTCCGAGGACCGCCCGGTGCTGATCGACAAGTTCCTTGAGAACGCGATCGAGGTGGATGTGGACTGCATCGCGGACGGCGAGACCTCCGTCATCGGCGCCGTCATGGAACACGTCGAGAAGGCTGGCATCCATTCCGGCGACAGCGCCTGCTTCATCCCGACCTTCTCCCTGAGCGAGTCGGAGCTGCAGACCATCCGCGAACACACGCACGCCCTGGCCCGCGAGCTGAAGGTCTGCGGCCTGATGAACGTGCAGTACGCGGTGCAGGGCGGCAAGGTGTACATCCTGGAAGTCAACCCGCGCGCCTCGCGCACAGTCCCGTACGTCTCCAAGGCGATCGGCGTGCCGCTGGCGAAGCTCGCGGCGCTGATCATGGCGGGGCAGAAGCTGAAGGACCTCGGGTTCACCAAGGAGATCGTCCCGCGGCACTACGCCGTCAAGGAGGCCGTCCTCCCGTTCAACCGCTTCCCCGGCTGCGACACGCTGCTGACGCCGGAGATGCGCTCCACGGGCGAGGTCATCGGCCTGGACATGGATCTCGGCATGGCGTACCTCAAGAGCCAGATCGGCGCGGGGTGCAAGGTGCCGTACGGCGGCAATGTCTTCCTGAGCGTCGCCGGCGAGGAGAAGAATGCCCTGGTGCCCGTGGCCAAGGACCTCCTGGAGATGGGGTACAAGATTTATGCGACGCGCGGTACGGCCACCGTCCTGCGCAACGCCGGCATCAAGGCGCGTGCGCTCTTCCGCATCTTCGAGGGACGCCCCAACATCCTGGACCTGATTCAGGAGAAGGACGTGAGCTGGATCGTCAATATCCCGTCCGGCGCGAAACCGCAGCAGGACGAGGTGAAGATGCGCGCCGAGGCCGGACGCCGCGGCGTGACGGTCACCACGACCATGCGCGGCCTGCAGGTCGTCGTCCAAGGGCTCAAGGCGATGAACCGCCTGAAATGCTTCGAAGTTTGCAGCCTCCAGGAAGCGCACCGCGACGTCAAGCTCAGCCTCAAGCGCGCCGCGAAGAAGTCGAAGAAGGGGTGACGTGGGGGAAGGCTGGGGGAGTTGGGGAATCCGAGGAATCCAAAGAATCCAAGGAATCCGGGAGAGGGAGAGGTGCGGGGAACGTTTGCGGGAAAGTAGCGCTGCCGCCGGGGAAGAGTCACAAAAGATCGGCAGCATCAAGCCGAATGCCGCAGCATCCGTGCCAGTCCGTGTCCGTCCGTGAGAGTCCCTTCAAGGGTAAGGCAAAAGCAAGTGCAAGACCAACAGCCAATCCGGAAACGTGTGGGGCGGACGGCGGCGGCCATAGAGCCGTTGAATCCCGCGCAGCGCGTCTGGCGGTTGCGGGAGCAGATGCACAAGCTGGGGATTGTGGCGAAGGACGAACCGGTGGTACCGTACCGGAAAGTGGTTGGAAGAGGTCGGAATGCAGGGTGAGTTTTATGAATTTCTGGTGCGGCTGACGACGGAGAGGGTGAAATTCCTCGTGGTCGGCGGACTGGCCTGTGCGTTCAATGGTTTTGTGCGGACAACGGAGGATGTGGATATTCTGATTGACGCGTCGCCGGAAAATGTGGGGAAACTGCTGGCTGTGCTGGGAACTTGGGGCGACGGTTTCTCCCGCGGCTTGAGCGTTGCGGACTTCACCCTGGAGCCTGGTGCCATCCGGGTTGAGGAAGACTTCCCGCTCGATATTTTCACCGTGCTGGGCGGCAAAACGTATCAGGGGTTCGTGGAAAAAGCCGGAACTACGGCAGACGGAATCCGGTACCTGGCACCCGAAGATTTGATTGAGGTCAAGCGCCGGACACACCGCGAAAAAGATCAGATTGATGTGCTGGCGATGGAACGGATTTTAAGCGAGCGCAAGCAGATGTAAACCGACTCAAGGATCGCATACATGACGACGAAAAGCTACAACTGGCAGGCGCGGCGGGAGAAGAAGGCGTTTCTGGCGCTGGCGGACGGCACGGTCTTCCGCGGGCATGCCTTCGGTGCCGCGGTGGACGTGCTCGGCGAGGTGGTGTTCAACACCGGCATGACCGGCTACCAGGAGATCGTCACCGACCCCTCCTACAGCGGTCAGCTCGTCACCATGACCTACACCGAGATCGGCAACTACGGCATCTCGCCGGAGGACGCAGAGGCGCGCCAGGTCTTCGCCAACGGCTTCATCGTGCATTCAATCAACGAGCCGAGCAACTGGCGCAGCACGGTTTCGCTCTCCGATTACCTCAAGGCCGCGGGCGTTCCGGGGCTGGCGGGGATCGACACGCGGGCACTGACGACCAAGCTGCGCACCTGCGGCACGCTCAAGGGGTTCATCTGCAACACCGGCTCGATTACGGCGGAAGAGGGCGTGAAGCGGGCGCAGGAGTGGGCGGGCCTCGACGGCCAGGATTATGCGTCGAAGGTTTCGACCGATAAGCCGTACGTCTGGGATCCCGACGGCCGCATCTCCACGAGCTGGGGCGCCGCCGAGTGCGCGCTGCCGAAGGCCGACCTGAAGATTGTTGCCTACGACTTCGGCATCAAGTGGAACATCCTCCGCCGCCTGCGCCAGCAGGGGATGCAGATCACGGTCGTCCCCGCCAAGACCAGCGCCGCCGAGGTGCTGAAGATGAAGCCTGACGGCGTCTTCCTCTCCAACGGCCCCGCCGATCCGGCCGCCGTGACCTACGCCATCGACAACATCCGCCAGCTCATCGGCAAGGCGCCGATCATGGGCATCTGCCTCGGGCACCAGCTCCTCGGAATCGCCATGGGCGGCAAGACGCGCCGGCTCAAGTTCGGCCACCACGGCTGCAACCACCCGGTGATGGACCTGGAGACGACCAAAGTCGAGATCACTTCGCAGAACCACAACTACATGGTGGACCAGGACACGCTCGACAAGAGCATCGTCGAGGTCACGCACGTCAACCTCAACGACAACACCGTCGAGGGGCTGCGGCACCGCAAAGAGCCGGTCTTCTGCGTGCAGTACCACCCCGAGGCCTCTCCCGGCCCGCACGACTCCGCCTACCTCTTCAAGCGCTTCCGCGACCTCATCGCGAAGGCTTGAACCGCAGGTCTTGCGGAAGGCGGCGAAGCGGCGCGCCGGCGTCGCACCCTGATGGGGTGCAAGAACTTTTAATTAGGTTCCGGGTGATCCCAGGGTTTCACCCTGGGCTGGGGAATGGCAGGCCTTCAGCCTGCGGAAGGCGATGGTAGAACGGGCACCCCTTCAGGGTGCGGAGGAGTGGAACGGACAGGCATTCAGCCTGCGGGTGCGGCACCCTGAAGGGGTGCAAGTCGTCAGCCCGGGGTGGAACCCCGGGAGCCGGGGCATCCCCGGCGGGGCGGCGGTATCAAAAAACGCACCGCACCCTGATGGGGTGCAAGAACTTTTAATTAGGTTCCGGGTGATCCCAGGGTTTCACCCTGGGCTGGGGAATGGCAGGCCTTCAGCCTGCGGAAGGCGATGGTAGAACGGGCACCCC
>CAIXRA010000075.1 GCA_903921725.1 uncultured Lentisphaerota bacterium | reverse complement strand
GCTGACGCTGCCGGCTTGGCGGGTTCCTGGCGTGCCTTCACCTCGCTGGCTGGCTTGCACCCCGCCGCCATGAAAGCGGCAACCATCATCACCGCCAACGTCCGCATTCCGTGTTTCATGATTCCGCTCCTCCCGTGCATGACCCCATGTGCCGCACAACACCCGCCACTGTAATGCGCGTCCCGCGCCTTGGCTACCCGTGGCACCGCCCTGTGCCCCTTCCCGGATTCCAGCCTTTTTCGTCCCCTGTTCCCCAACCCCAACCAAGGAGATCCCGACCATGAGCAACGGACTGATCCTGCACTGCGGCGCGGCCCGTGTCGATCGCGACACGCTGCGCACCATCCCGACGCCCGACCCGACCAGCAGCTGGCGGCCGGTGCCCCATGCTGACGTCGCCGACCTGATTACCGGCCATGCGCTCGCCCTCGGCTACCAGATCGAGAACGAGCAGTACGGCCTGAACCCGACCGGCACCAAGCTGTTCGGCGTCCTCCGGTTCCATCCCGAGGGACACCCCGAGCACTCGCGCGCCCTGGGGTTCCGCAACAGCCACGACAAGACCTTCGCGCTGGGACTGACCGTCGGCCTGCGCGTCATGGTCTGCGACAACCTCTGTTTCGGAGGCGAGCAGACCCTGCACCGCCGGCACACCAGCCGGATCGAGATCGAGGCGCTGATCCCGGCAGCGTTCGCCATGCTGCCGGCAAGGTTCCTCGACCTGGAGTCCAAGGTTGAACGGCTGAAGGAGCACTTCCTGGAGGAGGACGAGGAGAAGCTGTTGGTGGTCAGGGCCGCCGAGCGCGGAGGGATCCCCAGCGGCGACATCCTCGCCGTGCTGAAGGAGTTCTACGCGCCCCGGCACGAGGAGTTCCAGCCCCCGAACGCCTGGAACCTCTACAACGCCTTCACCGAGACCGCCAAGAAGTACAGCCCCGAGCGCGCCGACCTCTGCTACCGCACCCTCGGCAGCGTGTTCGGGTTGGTGCAGCAGGCGGCGTAGGCCGGCGACCGTCAAGCCCTTGGCGCTGCTCCTCCCCGGCGCCGCCGGGGCGGGACAGGCCGGGGCTTTTCTTTAGCTGCCGGTTGCAGGGGGTGACGACGCGATGGCCGGCAACCCGCATGCCGGTAAGTTTCAATCCACGCCCCCATGCAGGGGGCGACGACGGCCAGCAGGGCAGTCACCCCTCAAAATTGCACACGTGTGCAATTTTGGCAAAGGGTACGAATAGCGCCCTTGGCTGCCGTCGGCTGGCCGAGGGCGTGAAGGGACAGGAGACGGAAAAGCCGGGGGATGGTTGGATGCCATCCTCCGGCTGTTCGTTGAAGAAGCGCCTATGACCCGACCGCTTACTTGCGGTTGCGGCGGCGGCCACGCAGCGCGAGCGCGCCGAGGGCGAGGAGGCCGAGCGTGCCAGGTTCGGGGACGTAGGTGAGGATGATATTGTTGCCTGCCTGGTGGACGTACCACCATTGGGAATCGATGGTGGAATAGGGGTTGGTGCTCTGGTTAAAGTTGGTGTCGTCGAGATTGAACATGGAGGCATCGAAGCCGTCGATGCCGCCGGTGGCGGTGATGATGGTGAATTCGCGGGTGAGGCCGGGGTGTCCGGCATCCCAGTTGGTGATGGCGCCGAGGCTGGTGATGTCGATCTTGATTTTCTGGCCGTTGGTGGTGTCCAGTATCAGCTTGCCGGTGATGTCCCAGGCGTCGAAGCCGGGGTTGATTCCGCGGAGGGCGTCCTGGTTTTGGGCGCCGGTGAAGCCGGTGCCGTCAAGCACCTTGCCGACTTCCCACTTGTAGGCGCTGCCGCCGGTCCAGGAGGTGGCGGCTGAGGTTGCCGCACCCGCGCAACCGTGCGGAGTCCGCGCGGTTGCGCTGGCTGGCGCCAAATTGAAATGCCACTTCAAATCGGCGGGTTTAGGAAAATTGCCGCGTCAACAATCGCTTGACGCATTGCTTGACTTACACTTGACTGACGGTACGGTAAGGCCATGAGCTACCAGCCGCAATTCCAGATTTCGCCACGCCTGCTCGCCCTCGTGGAAGCCGTCGCGGCCCTGCGCGAGCGGATCCAAAGCGCAACCGTGCAGGTGGCGTGGATCCCCGCACTCCAGAAGGATTCCCGGGCGCGGAACGCACACTCCTCAACCGCCATCGAGGGGAACCCGTTGACGCTGGAGGAGGTCCGGGCGCTGGAGAGCGGACTGGAGCCGGCTCCGTCCACGGAGGACAAGGCCCGGCGTGAGGTGCTGAACTACTTCGCGGCGCTCCGCCACATCGAGAAGAACGCCGGCAAGAAAGCGGTGGCGCACGAGGATCTGTTCCGCCTGCACGCCATCATGGCCGGGGGCGTGATGGACCAGGGCGAGGCCGGGAGTTACCGCAAGATCTGGGTGCGGGTGGGGTCGCATGTCCCGCCGGCGCCGGACGAAGTGTCGGGGTTGATGTTTGAGCTGTTGGAGTGGTGGGACAAGGAGGCCGTGGCGCTCTCCCCCGTCCTGAGTTCGGCCATCGTGCATTACCGGTTTGAGGACATTCATCCTTTCGGCGACGGCAACGGGCGCACCGGCCGGGCGCTGGCGCTGTGGGAACTCTACCGCCGGGGGTTCGACTCGAACCACATCTTCTCGGTGGACGAGTATTTCTGGGAAGACCGTCCGCGCTATTATGCCGCGCTTCAGGAGGTGCATGCCAACGGCGGCGACCTGACCTCGTGGCTGGAATACAACGCCGAGGGGCTGCGGCAGACCTTGGAGCGCGTGTGGCGGCGCATCCAGCAACTGAGCGCGTCGGGCAAAGGCGCCAAGCTGGTGCTGCGTCCGAAGCAGGAGCAGTTGCTGAACCTGCTACAGGCCCGGGGCGGCCTCAGTCCGCGCGAGATCTGGGACGGGCTCGGCGTTTCCCGGCAGGGGGCTATGGATCTGCTCAATCCCCTGTTGAAGGCCGGACTGGTCAAACGGATAGGGACCAGCAAAAACGGCCGGTATGTACTGAAATGAGCCGCCGCCCCCACGCCCTCGATCAACTGCCCCAGGAGGATCAGGCCAAGGCGTGAGACAGCAGAAGCATTCATGCCGTGGGGCGAGTACATCCGCGTGGAGTTCGACACGGAGACGGGCACAGCAACCCCTGCCCGAAGAAGGCTGAAAGTCCCGGAATCTGAAATGCACGACCGGTAGCAAACGCGTACACGCGCTCGCGTACACGTTGTCCCAAGGGTTACCTACACAGGCAAGTGGCTGGAGGAGGAGGCACTTGGGACGGCGTGGCTGCGGGCGTGGATTCCCCAAACGGCGACACCACCGAAGGTGAAGCATCCGGGGAGCCGAGGAAGACAGTCCGACGAAGCGCCTCCCGCAGACCCATGGCCACAGCAACGGCAATGCGGAGTGAGGTGTGGCAACGGCAAGGCCGTACGGTGCAGCAAAGGCCGGTGCCCCGCGCTCCCCGGCGAGGCAAGTCGGGAAGCCGCCGCCAGCGGACTATGTTTGGATTGCGGGACCGACCGCCTGCAGACCTGCAGGACACCCGGCAACGGCGGTTCGGTCGAGTAACCTGCTACCTCAGTTTACCCTCACCGCTCGAAACGAGCGCCGCCTCCGCCGATGCGCTTCGGGTGCCGCCGCAATGCCGACAGAAATCCTTCCTTGAACGATATAGCCTGCTTGTATATCGTGCATGTTGATTATATTTTATTGCATGAACCTGCAACTGGCCATGAAGCAATATCTGGAGGCGGTGACGGGGGTGGAACCCGCTATTCGCCCCTTTGCCGCCGCCGAACGCAAGGGTGTGCCGCTCTTCCTCGGGCACCTCTATTCGTTGCATGAGGTGACGCTGTTCGGGCATGCAGTCGTGCTGGCCGTGGCGGCCACCGACGAGCACTTCACACCCCATGAGCTGGCCGGACACGCGGAGCAGTTGCGGCAGGCCATCGTGAAGCCATTGGCGCTGGTGCTGCCGTCCCCAGCGTCCTTTGACCGGAACCGGCTGATGCGGCTTGGGGTGCCGTTCATGGCGCCCGGACGGCAACTGTTTCTGCCGATGTTGTTGACGGACCTGCGAGAGAATTTTCCGCGTCGCCGGCACAGGGCGCAGGGCAACGGCCTCTCGCCGTATGCACAGGCGGTTGTGCTGTACCGCCTGCTTCGCGGGCCGGTGGAGGCGCTGTCACTCGCTGAACTGGCCCGGCTTTTAGGGTACACACCCATGATGCTGACACTCGCCGCGGATGAACTGAAAGCCTTTGGGCTGGCGGAAGTGGCCGTCGCCGGCCGCAAACGTCATCTCCGCTTCAAGGCCGCCGGCCGCAAGCTGTGGGAGATGGCGGAGGCACAACTGCGTTCACCCGTGGCCCGGCGGTATTGGGTGCGGGGCGTCGTCAAGACGTTTCCGCTGGCTGGCATGAGCGCCCTGGAGCAGCTCTCCGATGTCACCGGCGATGCGTTGCCGGTCCATGCGGAGTCCGCGCGTATCTTCCATGCCCTGTTGCGCGAGGGGGCGCTTGTGGCCTGCGAGATCCCGGAAGACGCCGACTGGCAGGCCGAAAGCTGGAGGTACAGCCCGCGGTTGTTCGCCAAGGAGGGCTGCGTGGACAGGCTCTCCCTCTACCTCAGCCTCCGCGACACGTCCGATGAACGGGTGCGCATGGCGCTGGACACAATCTTGGAGAACATGACATGGCTGACGTAAGAGGCCTGGAGCGGTTCCGCGCGCATTTCAGCGGCCATGACGGCGCCTATGTGCTGATCGGTGGGATCGCCTGTCACGAGTGGCTGGCCGAACGTCGGCTGACATTCCGCGCCACGAAGGACATGGACATGGTGTTGATTCTGGAGGCGCTGACACCCGCGTTCGTCCGCCACTTCTGGGCGTTCGTTCGCGCTGGCGGCTACACGGTCGCACAACGCAGCGAAGGTGGCAGGGTCTATTTTCGCTTCAAGCACCCGAGCCAGGCCGATTACCCCTACACGCTGGAACTTTTCGCGCGGCAACCCGACGGACTGACCCTCGATCCAGGCCAGGTCGCCGTCCCCATCGCCGCAGACGAGGAAGCCTCCAGTCTCTCCGCCATCCTCATGGATGATGACTACTATCGGCTGATCCTCGGCAACCGGACTCTCCTCCACGGCCTGCCCGTGGTCAAGCCGGAAGCGTTGATCGCCCTCAAGGCACGGGCCTGGCGCGACCTTGCTCGCCGACGGGCGGAGGGACACCATGTGGACACAGGCGAGATCACGAAACACCGCAACGACATCTTCCGCCTTGTCCTGCTCCTGGATGAAAACGGGCAGACCGCCCTCCCCCCGGCAATCAAGGCCGACGTGCAGGCGCTGGCCGATGCGCATCCTGCGGATTCCGCCGACTGGCCCGCCATTCAGACCTCGCTCAAGTCCACCATTCGGCAGCCGCCGCCGGCAGCGGCGCAGCTCAAGCGCCTCACCGACCATTTTGGCCTCGCCGTACCTTGATCTCCCACACCAAGCCACTGCCGACGACGAGCCTGGCTACCGAGGACGTGGCAGCAGTGGCCACAGGAGGCGCGGAAGCACCCCGCCCCGCATGCTGAGGAGAGGCGGGGCGGAAGGCTCAGGGGCCTTGCCGGCCGCTTTATTGAGCCACAGGCCGATGCCGGTGGCTGATACCAGCAACAAGCAGCGCCAGAGCCCATATCCATGACTGCCGTTTCGTCATGGGCGGGAATATAGCGGTCAAACCAGCTCCGACTTCAGTTGTTGCAACAGGCGGAGCGACTCATCCCGACACGTCTTCCAGTTGGACAACGCATCCAAGCGGGTCAGCACCCCCGCCTCAAAAGTCGACCAACGTGCTCTACGGGCGTACCCCCGACCGTGTCGCCGGCCGCGTGAACCCTCACGCTCCTTGGAAAGCCATTGTCCCGTCCTGGGCAAGGGCAGCCGGAAACCCGAGGGCTTTCTTTTAGCTGGAGATCGAAATCCGCTCAGCCCCTGCATATTTTTTCAGACCACGGAACGCCGGGGCTCTACTGAAGCCCCCCCCACGAGCCACGGAAACAGGGCGCGCTGCCAGCTTGGAAGCGCCCGTCTGGCGGATGCCCTGATGGGGGAGGTTTTATATTGTGTGATGTTGAGTTTTATATTGTGCAACCGGCCGCCCCCGGCAGGGATGTTTCGGCGGCATCATGGCCGGAAGGACCGGTGGCCGGATCATTGTAAGCCAGAAAAAAGGGAGCTGAGCGCCTGAGCTCAACTCCCGCACAAAACCGGCTTACATATAAAACCAATATAAAACTCACACCGAAAGTGGGGGAAAGTAGGGGAAGAAGGTGGTGGTAGGAGAAGGATTCGAACCTTCGAAGGCGTAAGCCGGCAGATTTACAGTCTGCTCCCTTTGGCCACTTGGGTATCCTACCACGCAGAAAAAAACGTTTTCAATATAAACGGCGGACGGGCGGTTGCAAGCGGGTTCCCCCGGTAGCGGGGCGGCGATTCCGCCGTTCCGCGGACGCCGTGGAAGCCGGTTCGCGCGGCCGGATGGCGGTTGAAAACCCGGCGCGCCGTGATACATTCAATGCGGTTTTTATTCCGTTGCAATGCGTTGGAATTCAACCGAAAGCATATTTGGCAATGGAGCCTGAACCCCACAGAGCCCCGTCCGGGGAGGAGCAGCTGGCGCCGTACGCCGTGCATGGCGGGGACTCCCGCGGCCGGCGGTTTCCCGAGCCGCAGCACGCCTTCCGCTCCCCGTTCCAGCGCGACCGCGACCGCATCATCCACAGCCGCGCCTTCCGCCGGCTGGAGGGCAAGACGCAGGTCTTCCTCAGCGGCAGCGTGGACCATTTCCGCACCCGGCTGACGCACACCATCGAGGTCGCCGCCATCGCTCGCACCCTCGCACGCCGGCTCCGGCTGAACGAGGATCTCGCCGAGGCGGTCGCGCTGGCGCACGACCTCGGCCACACGCCGTTCGGGCACAGGGGCGAGCGGGTGCTTGATGCGGAGCTGCGGCACACGCCGTCCGGCGGGTTCGACCACAACGCGCAGTCGCTCCGCGTCGTCGACCTGCTGGAACGCAAATACCCGGGCATGGACGGCCTGAACCTGAGCTGGGAGGTGCGCGCCGGCCTGGTCAAGCACCGGACGCCGGAGACGCGGCTTGACGGCGTCCTGATCGGCGAGGAAGTCGACCTGGAATCCCAGGCGGCGCACTTGGCGGACGACATCGCCTACTGCACGCACGACCTCGACGACGGGCTCGACTCGGGGCTGATCCGCGGGGAGGATCTGGCGGGTGTCGGGCTCTGGCGGCGGGCGCGGGAGACGGCGCTGGCGCAGGGCGGCGACCCCGGGGAGGCGTCGTTCCCGAGCTTCGTGGTCCGCTGCCTGATCGACTTGCTGGTCGGCGACTGCCTGGCGGAGTCCGCGCGGCAACTGGCGGGTATCGCCAATCCGCAGACCGCACGGCGCGGATTCCGCGTCCGCTTTTCACCGGAGGTGAAGGAGATGGCCGCGGAACTGCGGGAGGCGCTGTTCCGGAAGCTGTACCGCCATCCGGACGTGATGGCCGTGAACGAGCGCACGGGCCGCATCGTGCGCGGGCTCTTCCGCCATTTTCTGAAGCACCCGGGGACCATGGGGGAGACGGCCCGCCAGCGCGCCGCCGACGGCTCCGTCGAACGCGCCGCGGCCGACTACGTCGCCGGCATGACCGACCGCTATGCGCGCCGTCTCTGGAACGGCATCCGCCGGGGCACCGCGCCGGAGCCGGTACGTTCATAAAAAGCAAGACGGCGCAAGCACCATGGAAGTGGATTAAGGTGGCGTTGTTTTGTTCTTCTGTCCATTCCTTCTTTCCCTCTTTCCGTCTTTCCCTCTTTCCGTCTTTCCGTCTTTCCGTCTTTCCGTCTTTCCGTTATTCCGTTATTCCGTTTCCCCCTCCAGCGCAAGCTGCAGAAACGCCGGCTTTTCCGCAAGCGGAAAATAGAACGCGGCAAGGGCGCGGCCGTCCCGGTCCGCCAGACGGAAGTCGGTTCCGCTCCACGGGCGGCGGGCGAGGGTCAGGCGCAGCGGCTGTTCCGACGCGGCGCTCGCCACCTCCGCGCGGCGGCGGTCGCCGGAACCGGACAGGCGTGTTCGGGCCGGCCGGAGTCCCTGCTCCGGGGTGCCCGTGGAGCCGTCCCGCCCACCGCGGCCATCCGTTTTTTCCAGACGCCAGCCGGTACCGTCGGCGGCGCAAGCCAGACGGAGCGCGCTCCACGCGGCCCCGGGCGCAGGGGCGGCCTGGAGCACGCACCGGGGGGCGATGGCGGAGAGGAGCGCGGCGGCGGGCTTCGCGCCGTCGGGATTGGCGAGCACGAGCACGTCGGCTTCGTCATACCCCCGCAGCATCAGCCACTGGGCCAGACTCCGCGCCTGCCGGAAATTGCCGCTGTTCACGACCAGCGGCGGGAGGCGCGGCTGTTCGAGGACGACGGCAGGTGCTTCCGAGCCGCCGCCCGTGAACACGGCAAGCTGCGGAGTCCGCAAGCCGCCGCCGCAAAACCAGGCGACCGGCAGGCACAGCGCCAGCACGCCCGCCGCGCGCCGGAGGCCGGGCCGAAGCCGCGTGGAAAGCGCCGCGAGCAGGGCGGCGTAGAAGAGCAGAACCGTCCACAGCGGCGGCCGAAGAACGGCGAGGCTGCCCGGCGCCCGGCTGCCGGCCTCCGCCAGAAAGCGCGTCGCGTCCAGCGCCAGCCCGAGAAGACGCGCCAGCACGCCGTCGGCACCGCCCCACAGCCAGCCGAGCAGCGCCTTGAGCAGCGAAAGCGCCAGCACGCACCAGGTGGTCGCGCCGATGCCGATGTTGACCCAGAAGGAGGCCGGGATCAGCCGCGCATTGAACCACACAATCAGCCCGGCGGAAGCGAGCCAGCCGAGCAGCGTCCCGGAGAGCAGTCCGAGCAGATGGCGGTACGCCCCGCGCCAGAATGGCCGGCAGCGGAGCGGGCGCCAGCGGTCCGCCTCGAGCATGGCGTCGCGCCAGCGTGAAGCCGCCTCCCATCCGTGGATGAGGAAAAACACGAGCGTGAACGAGAAGATGAAGCCGGTCTGCGCGAGCTGCGGCGGGTTCAGCAGCAGCAGAAACAGCGCGGCGGCGGCGATGCTGTTCAGGGAACCGGAGGGGAAGAGCCAGCCACGGGCGGCGGACCAGAAGGTGATCATGACCCAGGCCCGGACCGCGGGCGGCGCGCAGCCGGTCATCACCACATACAGCCCCAGCAGCAGCGGCAGCAGCGCGTAGCGCCAGCGGTACGGCGCGCCGCACAGCTTCAGAAGGAGCAGCAGCAGCGAGCCGAGGATGACGACATGGATGCCGCCCACGGAGAAGATGTGGATGGTGCCGCTGCGGAGGAACTGCGTGCGCAGCTCCGGCGGCATGCCGGTGCGGTAATTGAAAATGATGGCGGCCAGCAGCTGCACGCGCGGCGAGTCCGCCGGCGCCCCCGGCGGCTCCAGCCCCGCGGCGATGCGTTCCAACGCCCTGTCGCGCAGGTCGTAGCAGGCGCCCGTCAGCCGGCGCCAGCCGGCGCGCTTGCCGATGGTTTCCTCCGGTGCGGCTGAGAGGAATTCATGCCGGATCCCGAGCGTGCGCAGGTACAGGCCGTAGTCAAAGTCGCCGGGAAAGACGGGCGGTGCGGGCATGGTGAACGCGCCTGAAGCCCGGATGCGGACACCGTAGGGCAGGGGCGGAATCGCACCGGAACCGCCGCCCGTTTCCGGCGGCGCGAACCGGCGCAGGATGACCGTTCCGGAGCACGGTATCCACGGCTGTTCCGGCGCGAGGCGGATACGTTCGAGCGCGAGCTGCACGGTCGGCGGCGCCTCCAGCGCGGACAAAGCCTCGCCGGCAAACACCGATTCCGCGACGACCCCCTCGACTTCCGCACCGCACTCCGGCCGCGGCAGGAGCGCGCGGTAACTCTGCCACGGTGCCCACAGGTGCAACAGCGTCAGCAGAACGCCCAGCGGCAGAAATGGCGCATATTTCCGCAGTCCCGGCGGCGTCAGCAGAAAAAGCGCTGGCACCGCAAGAACCGTCGCGGCGGCCGCGGCAACCGGATGCAGCCCGGCGGCCGGCACGAGCAGCAGCGGTAGGATCCCCCCGACCATCCAGAGCAGCGCCGCCAGCGCCGGACAGGTCTCCAGCGGCAGATGCGGCGTCCGTGCGAAGAAACGCCGTGGTTCGGTTGATTGTCCAGACAGTTCCGGCATCCGCAACTCCGCATCCGTGGCGTGGTCGGTCCTCCACCCCAACGGTATTGCGGACAATTTATTGCGGAGTCCGCGCACATTCCAACCTGGTGCCCGAGACGGGGATCATCCCCGGCAGCATGGGCACCGCCTCGTACATCGTCGAGAGGCTCGGCACCCCGAATCGTTCATGAGCGGCTCGCACGGCGCCGGCCACCAACAGGCACACATCAGGCCGCCGTGCGACAGTCCGCGGCACCGTTAGTCCGGATTTTTTGGGCCGCCCATGACGCCGCCGGTCAACGGAGGGGATGTTGCAGGAAGAGGTTGCCTGGGGTGCCATCGGTTTGCCAGCCGCGGCGGCGTGCGGAGTCCGCAAAGGCTTCGAGCACGGGGCGTTCGCCTTCGTGGAAGCGGTTGGCGAGCGCGAGCAGGCCGTCCGGTGCGAGCAGGCGTTCCGCTTGGACGAGAAACTGTTCCAGCGCCTGCGGAGTTCGCAGGAAGCGACCGCCGACCAGGCCGTTGGCGGTGATGAGGTTGAACGGGCCGGCGCACGGGGCGGAGAGCGCGTCGCCGGCGAGGAAGCGGATGGCACCGGAGAACGGAAAAACGGAAGGCGAAGCGCCAACGGAAGACGGAATGCCAACGGAAGACGGAATGCCAACGGAAGACGGAATGCCAACGGAAGGCGAAGCGCCAATGGAAGACGGAATGCCAATGGAAGAAGCGACACTAACGGAAGGCGAAGCGCCAGCGGAAGGAGAACACGCCGCGGTGGAAGGCGTTGAAACAGAAGCGTGTTCGCCGGCAAGGGAAAATGCGCGGAAGCGTTTTTCGCGCTCCGGGTCGTGCGGCAGCCGGCGGTTTTCGGCCATCCAGACCTCGAGCGGCTCGCGGGTCACGCCGAGGGCGTTAACCGGTATGGCGGTGTGGCGGTAGGATGGTGTGGCGGTAAAGACGGGAGCGTGGGCATCCCGCCCGCATTCGCCGGGCGTCCCTCGCTCCCGCTGGATTTCCGCGACGGTTGCCGCCAGTTCATAGGTCCCCTGGCCGGCGCCGCAGCCGAGGTCGAGGATTCGGAAGGTGGAGGAAAACCGCGAAACGGGAAACCGGGGGGCGCTGTCGGCGGGGCATTTTTCCCTGGGAACGGCGACTGCCCCGTCGCAGCAAGCATTCAAGGGGGACTTGGCAGTCCACTCATCCAGAAAGGTGCGGATTCCGGCGAGCTGTTCCGGGTAGCGGCCGAAATCGGTGCCGAAACGAGGCGGGTCGGCGAGCGCGCAGAAAAGGGGGAGCCACTCGTCTGGCGGCGTTTCGTGTTGCGTGTTGCGTGTTGCGTGTTCACCTTGGGCGGAGCCGAAATCCAGCGGGCCGGCGGCGAACGCGACGCGGCCGGCGAGGTTTTCGGGGAGCGTGCTCCAAAGGTCGGGCAACGAGGCGAACGGAGCGGGTCCGAGCGCATCGTGGCCGCGACTGGCGGCGGCTTCGGCGAGGCAAAGGGGCAGCAAGTCCGGCGACGGCAGAATCCGGCGTCCGACATGGGCGAGATCCGCCAGAAATTCCGCCACCGGCAGGCAGCTTTCGTAGCGCGCCCGCACTCCGGAGTCCAGCGGCGAACCGGACGACCAGTACGGGGGCGGGTACAGGCGGTGGAACAGCTCCAGCCGCGCCGCCCATCTGGCGTTGAAGCGAATCAGCAACTCAGAATTGGAAATCGGCATTCCCGGCCTCGCCTTGTCCCATTTTTTCAGACCGGATTTCCATGATTTACGGGATGGCGCGGCCCCGGGTGAGGGTTGACGCTGTTTTCCTCCTGCCAATCCGCAGCATCCCGCAATCCCGTCCAAACCGCCCGTGCCGGATGAACGGCATTGCCCTGCCCCGCATGTTCTTGAACGTTCATGAACAAGCCGGTCACTTACCCACCGCCAGCCGGTCGATGAAGCGCTGCGGGAGGCCTTGCTGGCTCATCAGCGCCTGGGTCGCGGCCACGTCATAGTCGGCGCGAAGAATGCGGACTTCGCGCAGCTTGTCATCGTACACGCAGCAACTGGCACGGGGGTCGCGGTCGCGCGGTTGCCCGGTTCCGCCGGGGTTCACCAGCACCTTGGCCTGGACCGGAATCACGGCCGAGCGGAGGAAATCGACCGTCGGCGGCTTGCCCGGCAGCAGGCAGCCGTAGAGCGGCAGATGCGTATGCCCGTTGAAGGCGATCTGCGTAGTCTGGTGGACAAAGTGCGCCGCCAGCGTGGCGCTGTTGGTGACGTAGCCCCAGTGCTGCGGGCCGAGCATGCCGTGGAGCACGGTGAAGCCGTCAACGATCGTGTGGATCGGCAGCGCGTTGAGCCAGCGGACATCCTCCAGCGGCAGCGTGGCGCGCATCCATTCGATGACATTGCGCGTGTCAGCGTCGAGCCTGGCCATGTGCGAATCCAGCAGGTTGGTGACGTACTCGTCATGGTTGCCGAGCACGCAGACCGCCCCGCACTCCCGGACGCGCTGGATGCATTCATGGGGCGAAGGGCCGTACCCCGTCACGTCGCCCGTGCAGACCAGCTTCTGGCAGCCGGCGTCCCCCAACGCCTTGAGCACCGCGTCAAGCGCCGCCAGATTCCCGTGGATGTCGCCAAAAATGCCGTACTTCATGTTTTTCCCTCCGCCCGCCCTCGCGGGTCCGCAAGCTGGTTGCTTCATGAAAGACCGGATGAACGAAAGAGTGTCCCGGGACGCCTCAGCCGGCATGCGGCGGCGGTTGCGGTGGCGCAAGCTGGACCACCCAAAGCGGGCGCGTCATGATCAGCATCTCGTCCACCAGCAGCTGCAGTTCGTAGCGGCCGGGCTTGGGAAAACGGACGGCGGTAAAATTGAACACCAGCTCGACGACGCGGCCCGGATCCGGGAACTTCATCCTGCCCTTGGCGGCGAAGGCCGTCTCGCCCCCCTCGGAGTGGCGGCAGGCGACTTCGCACGGCATCTCGCCGGCGACGTTGGTCAGCGTCACCAGCACCGACAGCCCGGGGTGCATGCACGGGAAGACGGGTGCGTGCAGGCGGTCGAACAGGCCGATCAGGCTTTTCTTGCCGCTCTGGCGGTCCTCGATCACCGTGTCGCAGACGACGAGGGCCAGCCCCATCGGCTCTTCGCTTGCGTGTTGCGTCATGAAATGGCCCATCCCCTCGCGTTTTTCTCGCGGGACAATATAGACGGCGCGCCGGGAAAGCGGCAACCCCCCGCTGAAAATTGGGGAATGGTTTGATTCCCGCCGGAAACGAAATAGATTTGCCTACAATACCGCCTCAAGGACGGCACGGCGGAACAATTTTCCACAACCCACTCAGCAAGAAAGAGAAGAGACTCCCATGAAGCTCCTGAAACTCGCGTTCCTGACGGTGATGGTCGGCATGTTGGCGACGGCCGGAACCGGCTGCAAGAAGAAAACCCTGCCCGGCGGCGCGCCCGAAATCACCGGCGGAGTCCAGGCCCCCGGCAACACTGAAACCCGCACCGACGATCCGCTGAACCCGCGCGCCACGGGCGGCATCATCCCCGTCCACAACATCCCCGGCTGGCCGGAAGGCACCGATGCGACAATCGTCTACTTCCAGTTCGACAAGTGCGAGGTCCAGGCCACCGAACAGCCGAAGGTCGAGACGCTCGCCGGCATCCTCAAGAAATTCCCGACCTACGTCGTCCGAGTCGAAGGCAACTGCGATGAGCGCGGCAGCGCCGAGTACAACCGCGGCCTCGGCCAGCGCCGCGCCGAAACCGTCCGCGACTACCTGGTGAAGCTGGGCGTCGAGGAAAGCCGCATCGACACGCTGAGCAACGGCCTGGAGAAACCGGCCGTCAAAGACGCCAAGAGCGATGCCGAGCACGCCAAGAACCGCCGCGACGAGTTCGTCATCGGCACCCGCGAAAAGTAAGGAAGACGGCCGGAGGCCGCCGTTCCGCACGCCGGCCCCCCGTTCTCCCTTCTGCGTTCTGCGTTCCCCATCCTGAGTCCCCCCCCAAGGAGCCCGCCTCATGAAACTCCTCCGTTACGCGGCACTGGCACTCGTCTTGGTCTTTGCGGTCTCCGCCGGCACGGGCTGCTCGAAGCTGTGGCCGTGGGGCAAAAAGCCGGCCCTGTCCGGCCTCGGCACGGGCGACGGCTCCGGGCTGGACCTGCCCAAGGGCGGCGACGGCTGGGGCTCGACCGGCGACAAGCTCGGCGGCGGCGCGCGCAAGGGCGAAATCGTCCCCATCAAGGGCGGCATCCCCGGCTGGCCGGAGGGCGACCCCTCGACCATCGTCTACTTCGACTTCGACCGCTCCGACGTCAAGGCGTCCGAACAGCCGAAGCTGGAGGCGCTGGCCAAGATCATGGAGGAAAACCCGACCTACGCCGTCCGCGTCGAGGGTAGTTGCGACGAGCGTGGCAGCCCCGAGTACAACCGCGGCCTCGGCCAGCGCCGTGCGGAATCCGTGCGCAGTTCCCTGGTCAGCCTCGGCGTCGCCGAAGCGCGCATCGACACCTTGAGCAACGGTTCGGAAAAGCCGGCCGTCCCCGGCGCGGCCGACGAGAACGGTCACGCGAAGAACCGCCGCGCCGAATTCGTCATCGGCCTTCGCGCCGAATGATGGACAGGCCATGGATAGATGTCTGCGCCGCGGTCGTTGAACGACGGCGGCGCTTTTTATTGGCGACGCGGGCCGACGGCACGCACCTGGCCGGGCACTGGGAGTTCCCCGGCGGCAAGGTGCATCCCGGCGAGACGCTGGCGGCGTGCATCATCCGCGAGCTGCAGGAAGAGCTTGGCGTGACGGTTGCGGGCCCCGCGGAGGTCGCCACCGTCGAGCACGAATACCCGGAAAAGCGGATCCGGCTGCACTTCATGCGCTGCACTCTTGCGGAGTCCGCGCAGCCCGCACCCCAGGACGGCCAGCGGGCCGGCTGGTTCACCATGGAGGAGATGGCGGATTTACAGCTCGCCGGAGCGGACCGGGAATTCGTCGCCCGGCTGACCGCGGATGGTGCGCTTCCGCAGCCTGACCCGGTTTTTTCCATGCCATCCCCGCCCTCCTTCCACATCCGCACCTACGGTTGCCAGATGAACACGCGCGACTCGGAGGCGGTCGCCTGCACGCTGGAAGCCGAAGGGTTCCGCCCCGCCGCCGGCGAGGAGGACGCCGGCATCCTGCTGTTCAACACGTGCAGCGTCCGCGACCAGGCGGAGCGCAAGGTGCTCGGCAAGCTCGGCATCCTGAAGAAGCGCAAGAAGGAACAGCCGGGGCTGGTCATCGGCGTGTTCGGCTGCATGGCGCAGCGGCTCGGCGAGGAGCTGCGCGAGGAGATCGGGCACGTGGACCTGGTGGTCGGCACCGACCAGCTCCACCGGCTGCCGCAGCTCCTGCGCGACGTGCTGGCGACGAGGGCCGGCGCGGTCGCCGTTGAACGCGGCGGCGGCGTGGAGGAGATGGAGTTCATGGGGCGGCATCAGCCGGGCGGACGCGCCGCGTTCGTCGCCGTCATGCGCGGCTGCAACCAGGGCTGCACCTACTGCATCGTGCCGGAGGTGCGCGGCCGCGAGAAAAGCCGCCCCGTCCCGGAGATTGTCGGGGAAGTCCGCACGCTCGCGGAAGGCGGCGTGCGCGAGATCACGCTGCTCGGGCAGAACATCACGGCCTACGGCGTCGCCGAGGCCCGCCGCCAGCCGGGCGGGTGGGACAAAGACAGCTCGCCGTTCGCCGGCCTGCTGCGCGCCGTTTCGGAGGTGCCGGGGCTCGCGCGCATCCGCTTCACCTCCCCGCACCCGTCCTACATGAACGCCGCCTTCGTGCAGGCGCTGGCCGACCTGCCGAAGGTCTGCGATCACCTCCATGTCCCCGTGCAGTCCGGCGCCGACCGCATCCTCGGCCTGATGCGCCGCGGCTACACCGCCGCCGACTACCTCGGCTGCATCCGCGCCATCCAGGCCGTGCGCCCCGGCATGGTGTTCTCCACGGACGTCATCGTCGGCTTCCCCGGCGAGACCGACGCGGAGTTCGCGGCGACCCGGGAGCTGATGGAGGCCGTCTCCTTCGACATGGCCTACATCTTCAAGTATTCCCCGCGCCCCGGCACCGTCGCCGCCCGCATGCCGGACGACGTGCCGCAGGCGGTGAAAGAACAGCGCCTGGCGCGGCTGCTGGAGGATCTCGACCGGCGCGTGCTGGAGCACAACAAGGCGGCCGTCGGGCAGACCGTCGAGGTGCTGGTCGAGGGGCCGAGCCTGCGGAATCCGCAGCGCTGGTGCGGCCGCACCGGGACGCACAAGATGGCAATCTTCGACCCGGTTCCGGGGCTCGCCTCCGGCGACCTGGTTCGGGTCCGGGTTGACCGCGGAACCGCGCACTCGCTGTTCGGCGTAATCTGCGCGTAACCCGCGGAGCCGGGGGGCTTGTCCGGACCTGCCGTCACCCCCTCCCGGCGGACGCGGACGGCCGCCGCCCGTTTCCAAGGTTATATTATCCACCGTCCTCCCCATGCGGCGACCGCACGGCCACTTCCGGCCACCGGCACGCTGCGGCCGGCGGACCGCAAGGCAAAAACCATCATGTTTGTGGACCGTGTAAAAATAAAGGTTCGCGGCGGCAACGGCGGCAACGGCCGCGCCAGCTTCCGGCGTGAAATTTATGTTCCGATGGGCGGTCCCGACGGCGGCGACGGCGGCAAGGGCGGCAGCGTCATCCTGCGCGCCGCCACCGGCCAGCAGAGCCTTGTGGACCTTTACTATCTTTCGCACTACGAGGGCAAAAACGGCGGCAACGGCGCCAACATGGACAAGTACGGACGCGGCGGTCCGGACCGCATCGTGGAGGTGCCCCTCGGCACCGTCGTCAAGGATCCGGAAACCGGCGAGATGCTGGCGGATATCTGCGAGGTGGGCCAGGAATATTTCGCGGCCAAGGGCGGCAAGGGCGGCCGGGGCAACATCCATTTCGCAACCTCCACGAACCGCGGCCCGACCGAGTGCGAACCGGGCGAAGCCGGCGAGGAGCGCTACCTGCTGCTCGAGCTGAAATCCATCGCCGACGTCGGCTTGGTCGGCTACCCGAACGCCGGCAAGTCCACCCTCATCCGCGACGTTTCCAACGCGCGGCCGAAAACCGCGCCCTACCCGTTCACCACGCTGCACCCGGTCGTCGGCGTCGTCGAGTATGAGGATTTCTACAAGTTCACCATGGCCGACATCCCAGGGCTGATCGACGGCGCGCACCTGAACGTGGGGCTCGGCCACGACTTCCTGCGCCACATCGAGCGCTGCCGCGTGCTGGTCTACGTGCTTGACACCGCCGGCGTGGACGGGCGCAACCCGTGGGACGACTTCCTCGCGCTGCAGAAGGAGCTGGAGCTGTACATGCCCGGCCTCAGCCGCCGCGCGGGGCTCGTGCTCGCCAACAAGATGGACCTCCCGGAGTCCGCGGCGAACCTGAAGAAGCTCAAGCGCAAGCTGCCCAAGGGGCTCAAGGTCATGCCGATCAGCGCGCTGGAGAAGGAGCATATCGCCGAATGGAAGGAACTCCTGCGCGAGATGCTGGCGAACCCGGACGACTACGTCGGCCCCGAGCCGCCGGAATACCCGGCGGACGCCGAGGAAGCCGAAGAATCCCTGGACGAGGAAAAAGCGTTCTGATTTGCCACCCCGTTCTTCCGTCTTTCCGTCTTTCCGTGAGCTGAATCAAAAAAGGAATTCCGCGCGCCATGGCCGAGACCGACAAGAAGTCCGAGAGCAAGCCCGCACCCGCCGCCGACAGCTGGACCAAATGGGTCGCACTGACCACCACCCTCCTCGCCGTCGGCGCCGCCTTCTCCACCATGAAGGGCGGCGGGTTCTCGACCCAGACCCAGCTCAACACCGTCAAGGCCACCAACAACTGGTCCTACTTCCAGTCCAAAAGCATCAAGCAGACCGCCCGCGAGACGGAGCAGTCCATTCTTTTGGTCATGCAGAAGGATACCCGGACACCGGAGGCCGCCGCGCAGATCGGGAAGACGCTGGCCAAGTGCGAATCCTCCATCGCCCGCTACGACAAGGAAAAAGCGGAGATCATGGAGGCCGCCAAGGAGTGCGAGCACAAGGCCGACTGGAGCCAGTACCGCGGCGGCAAGTTCGGCATGGCCGCGATGTTCCTGCAGATCGCCATCATGCTTTGCGCCATCAGCGCCCTGCTCAAGAAAAAGGGTGCCTGGCTTGCCGGCATGTGCATCGGCGCCGGCGGCTTCATGTACCTCGCCTACGGCTGGTTCGTGCTCCCGGACAATCCGCCCAAGGCGTGGAAATCCCCCGCCCAGCTCCAGGCCGAAGCGGCCGTCAAGCCTGCGGTTCCGGCGACTCCGCCCGCCGCAAAGTGACGCCCGCGCCGGAGAGCTGCCCCGCTTCATAAGGCGGGCCGCCGCCGGACTCTGCCAATTCCGCCAATTCCGCCGCAGAAAATCACCGCCCGGAAGCCTGCCGCCCCAACCTTGCACGCCCGGCAGGATGCCAGCCATCCCGCTCCGTGCATTTCAACAACATTCAAACGCTGCGCTCAGGGCTGTTAAGCCGTTTTTGAGCGGCATGTTGCATGTTGAAAAACGAGACATTGTGACTGGTCAGCATCCAGCCCATCAATCTTGATGGAGAGTGCAACGGCCGGGCCATTTTTAATTATTTTTAATCGTTTCGCCTTTCACCCCGGAACCATTTGAGGCTATAGTTGTCTCATCAGAATTAAGATTGTTGGTCATATTTTAATGTTTTGGTCTTTAAGCAGCGGAGGATTTATGCGAAACGGCGGATGGTGGAAGCGGGCGGCATTTCTGATCCTGTGCGTGCTGGCGGCCGGCGGCGTTCGCGCCGACGGCATTTCCGGTGGCGGCTCCGCGCTCGACACGCTGCTGCCGGTGCCGCGCCAGTGCGAGGCCAAGCCCGGCGGCCCCGTGCTTCCCGCAAAGGTCACGGTCAGCCTGCCACCCGCGTTTGCCGGAGAAAAGCCGGCCGTTGAGCAACTTTTCCGCGAGGCCGGCTGCCAGGCGGTCTTTGCCGCCGGCGGATCGGGGTTCCTTGCCGTGGAGCAGGGCGACGTTTCCGAGGCGAAGGCGGAGTGGGAGAAAGCGGAAGCGTACCGGCTTCAGGTCACCGCCACCGGCATCCGGATCACCGCCGTCAAGGCCGCCGGCGTGTTTTACGCGCTCCAGACCCTGCGCCAGCTCCTGCCGGCCGGCGGCTCCGGGATTGTCCCCGGCTGTGACATCGTCGACTATCCGGCCCTGCGCATCCGCGGCATCATGCACGACCTCGGCCGCAACTTCCAGTCGGTCGCACTGCTGAAGGAGCAGCTCGACGTCATGGGGCGCTACAAGTACAACGTCTTTCATTTTCACCTCACGGACAACCACGGCTGGCGGCTGGAGTCCAAGCGCCACCCCGAGCTGCAGGCGCCGGCGTCCTTCTCCCGCAGGCCGGGTTGTTTTTATACGCAGGCGGATTTCAAGGAAATCGTCGCCTACTGCCAGGCGCGGCACATCACCGTGATCCCCGAGTTGGACGTTCCCGGGCACACCGTCTCGTTCCGCAAGGCGTTCAACATCAAGAAGATGTCCGAGCCCAAGGTTCGCGGGATCGTCACCGACCTGCTGGAGGAGCTGTGCACGCTGGCGCCCCCGGAGGTCATGCCATACGTCCACATCGGGACGGACGAAGTGAAGGCGGATGAGAAGGTGGACGTCGCCTGGATTGTCGGGTGGGCCGAGACGCTCCAGAAGCGCGGCCGCCAGGTCATCGGCTGGCACCGGGGCATCGCCTTCAAGACGAATGGCGGTACGCGGATTCAGCAGTTGTGGGCGCAATCCAAGCCGCTGTCCGACCGGCCGTACATCGACTCGCAGAACAACTATATCAACCACGTGGATCCGTTCGAGCTTCTCCCGCTCTGCGCCTACGTCAAGCCGTGCCGCTACGCCGGCGACGGGCTCGGCGCCATCATGGCCTTCTGGCCCGACAACAACGTCAACAGCGAGAAGGACATCATCCTCATGAACGCCGTCTATCCCGCCATCCTGATGTACTCGGACCCCGTCTGGCGCGGCCGCGCGACCGACCGTGAGTCCTTCTGGTACCGTCTGCCCGGCCGCACCGCGCCCGAGTTCGCCATCGCCGCGGACCTCGAGCGCCGCGCGCTCGCCCAGCGCGACCGCTTCTTCGTCGGCAAGCCGTTCCCGTACCTCCGGCAGTGCGACCAGGAATGGCGCATCATCGGCCCCTTCGACCACAAGGGGAAGTTCACGGCCTCCTTCCCCGTCGAGAAGGGGATCAAGCCGTTTTACGAGGTTGACGGCAAGACCATCGAATGGCGCCCCGAACCGGTTGTCGGCGCCACCGTGTACCTCCGCCATTTCTGGGGTTCGCCGGTGTATGTGAAGGAGAAGGCCGGCACCGTGTACGCCTTCACCCGCATCTGGTCGCCCGCGGACCAGAACGTCGGCGCCTGGATCGGGTTCAACGCCTGGAGCCGTTCCGGCCGCCGGGGCGCGCCGACGCCGAAGCAGGGGCAGTGGTCCCCGTGCGACGCAAAACTCTGGCTCAACGGCGCGGAGATCGCGCCGCCGCAGTGGAAGCAGCCGGGGGTCGGCAGCGAACGCACCACCCTGGAGATCCCCTTCGTGGACGAGGACTACCACTACCGCGCGCCGACGCAGATCCGCCTCAAAAAAGGGTGGAACACCGTCCTGCTGAAGATTCCCTTCGGCGGTGCCGCCTACAAATGGGTCTACACCTTCATGCCCGTCCGCACCGACGCCAAAGGGGTCCTGCGCGAGGTTCCCGGCCTCCGCTACGACGCCTCCCTCGAAGAACCGCGCACGTAAGCGCTTATCCGTCCGCCTGTCGCGGTTGAAACGGGGTTCTTTTCCACGGCCTCCCCGCTCGCCGCGAGGCGGAGTCGTGGACGGCTTGGCGTGCCGGACACGGAAGCGGAAACAGCACGGAACTATCCCCGCGCCCAACCGTCCGGCCGCGCTTCCCGCCGGGGGTTTGACTAATATTCAAATTACGCTACATTACCCCATTCCACGAGTGCGGAAAAGCAGGGCTTCCATGCCCGCTTTTTTTGCGGCCGTGCCTGGTGTGCCAATGGAGAATCGCGCATGACGAAGTCCGGTCTGGATCGCAAGGAACTTCTGTTCACCATTCCCGAGGCGCGGCAGATGCTTGCATCGGGTGGCATGTCCGATCTGGCCGAAGACGTGCGTCTGGTCACCTCCAATGTGGCGCCCCTTTACCGCAAGACCATGCGCACCGTGCTCGCCGCCGCCGGCATCCGGGTGGTCGCGAACAAGAAGAAGTACATCATCGACGTCCGAGTCGAGAAGCCCGAACTTCTGAAGATGGACGACGTGCCGCTGGCGGCGCGCGAGGAATATTACGAGATTGAGGTGCAAGACACCACGGTGACCGTCCGCACCGCCTCGCAGATCGGGGCGCTCTGGGGCACGCACACGCTGGCCGGCATCTACCGGGCCCGCAACCGCGGCGTCGCCATCCCGAACATGAAACTCCGCGACTGGCCGGACTACCTGGTGCGCGGCGCCTTTGTGCGCTCGCTCTGGGGCTTGGACCGCATGCTGCCGGAGGAATGGTCCGCCTTCTTCGAAAAGCTTTCCTCCGTCAAGCTCAACGCCATCGGCATCCCGCTGGACGGCGGCCGCACCCCGGCGCATCCGGAAACCATGGGCGAGGGCGTGCTTCTGCCGTTCCCGGAACACACCGCCGCGCAGAAGGAACAGGTGATGGGCTGGTACTCGCCGAACCTGAAGGTCTGGAAGTATGACACCAGCCTGCCGCGCTTCCACGCCGACGTGCCGCCGCCGGGGCTGAACATCGTGGCGCAGGTTCTGAACCTGGCGCAGGAAAACGGACTCACTCCCTACCCCGTGGTCAGCGGCCTCGGCGAGGGCACCGCGATTCCGCGCCTGCTGCCGGCCACCGCGGCCAAGGACAAGGCCGGCAAGCCGCTCCCCGCCTTCTGCCTTTCGGCCCCCGGAACGCGCGCCGTGCTCGGCGACTACTATGCCGGCATGCTGGAACGCTATTTTTCAGGCGTTTCACCCTGGTTCATGATCCACCTCGGCGCGGCGGACGCCTGCCATTGCGCCGCCTGCAAGAAAAAAGCCCCCGACGCCCTCGTCCGCGATTATCTCCTGTGGCTGCTGCCGTTCCTCTCTGGAAAGGGCGTGAAGCAGACCATCCTCTGCGACGAACTTCCCGCCAAGCTTGGCGACGCCGTCTTCACCGCGGAGCTCGCGAAGCAGCTCGGCAAGCTCAACCTCCCGCAGCCCCCCGTCCTTGCCCGGCCGCGCGACGCCGCGGTGCCTGTGGTGAAGAAGGGTGCCGCCGCGGCAGGCTGGATCCGCTGGCTCGCCCCCGAATGCACCCCCGCGCACTGGGTCGATTCCGACAAGCTTTCCGCGATCTTCGCCAAACTCCTGCCGCCCGCTTTCGGTGCGGGTGCCTGCGGCACGCTTCTTGAAACCGTGTGGGACACCTCCTGCTTCGAGGTCGTCGAGCGGTACGCCGCGCAGGCCTGGCAGTCCGCGGATCCGCGCCCGGCGCCGCGCACACCTGCCGAGCTGCTGAGCCTCCGCCTCGCCGCCGACGCCCCCGCCTACCTGGAGGCGAAGGCCGCCCTCATCGCCGCGTTAAAACCGGGTTCCCCCGGCGCCGCGCTGCTGAACCAGCCGCTGTTCGCCGGTGTCATGCCGCGCGCCGGAACCGGCGCGTTCGACCTTTCCGGGACCATGGCCGCGCTTGCCGGCAAGGATGGCAAAGCGCTGCGCGAGCAGCTCCAGAAAATCGCCGCTGCCGGCGTCCCCGCCACGCAGACGCTCGCGGCGGTCCTCGACCGTGAAAACAAGCCGGTGGACGTCGAGATGGTGCGCCTGCTGGCCTGCGAGACCGCACGCATCGGCGGGATTGCCCGCGCACTGCTCGGCCTGCTTCCCGTCTGGGAGGCCGCCGCCGCGAAAAAGGCGGGCGCCGACACCGGCAAGGCCGTCGCCGCCGTCCATGCGTCCATAATCGAGTCCCTGACCCAGATTGAAAGCCGCCGCAACAAGCTCACGGCTCCGCTGCGCTTGGCCGAACTTTCCCCGCTGCTCGGCTTGACCGAACAGCTTGCGCGGGAACTCGCCGGCGGCGCCGGAAAGGGAGCCAAGGCCGCCCCGCTCACCTGGAGCTGGAGCCTGCCGCCCCCGCCCGCCTGATTTGAGAAGTTTTCCACCCTGCTTTCCGGCACCCGCTTGAGCAGGGCGGGCGCGGTCGCAGAACGCATCCGAACGACGGCCTGCGGCAATTTCCACGAGGCGGCGCTTGCCGGTGACCGCCCGCTTCGGCGGCGCGGAACTTGCGGATGATGCGGCACCGGCGGAGCTGTTAACCTGCGCCGACATGTGAATGTGCGCGGCCAAGTCCGCCGGCAAAAACACCGTCCGTGCCTGAGCCCGCGCGGCCACTGCCCCGCCCCTCCCGCCCCATGCCGTCCCCCTTGTTCCCTTGTTCCCTTGTTCCCTTGTTCCCTTGTTCCCTTGGTCCCTTGTTCCCTTGTTCCCTTGTTCCCTTGTTCCCTTGTTCCCTTGTTCCCTTGTTCCCTTGTTCCCTTTTCCGTTCTTCCGT
>CAIXRA010000074.1 GCA_903921725.1 uncultured Lentisphaerota bacterium | reverse complement strand
TTCCCGGACCTCGGCAGGGCAGGCGCCGGCGCGTAGCAAGTGGGTGGCGAAGGCGCGACGGATGGCGTGCGGCGTCAGGACGAGGCCCACTTTGGCCGCCCGGCGTCGGACCATGACTTCAACGGCGTAGAACGCCAGTCGGCGGCCGCCACGAGCGGAAAGAAACAACGCGGGTTCGTCAGGTGCTTGAGGCAATAAGGGGCGGGCGCGGCTGAGATAGTCGGCAAGGGCGGCGAGCGCGGTTTCGGTCAATGGCTGTCCAGCGCCGAGTAGATTTCGAGGTCAGCGCCAACTAGAATCCGTGTTGGATGGGCTGTGTTGCCTCACAAGAATGTTACCGGATGCCTCACCACACGATGTTCATGGCGCAACTGGGATGAGCTCCGGACGGAGGGAAGGCCCGGCTTGGCGGGCCTGACCGGAGTCCGGAGCTCATCCCAACAATTTCGGGCCATGACCGGGGATGGCGTGGTCGTCAGATTTCTCGTTGCGGGCTGGACAAGCTACCTGGGTTTCCGTTGAAGGATGCCATGGTCAAGATCGCCAGCGCGAAACGCCCGAAAGATTCTACTGCGCGGCAGAGGCTGGAGCGCACACCGACGAGCCTCGGCACGCGGTTGGACCGCCTCTGGAAGGAATTTAAGTCCGTGGGCGATGCGATTGATGCGGCCGCCGCAGACGGCAAGCCGGTGGCGGCTCTCCTCCGGAAACAGGAAAAACTCCACGCGCGTTCGTGGGCTTTGGCCGATCAGGGTGAGAGCGAGCGTTTGGCGTTGGCAGAGCGTGCGGTCGGCGGCGCGCCGCGCCGGGGCAACAAGCCCAAGGTCGTGGCGGACGATTTTTAGCGACGGGGCCATCAGGCCGCGCCTGAGGTTGGCAAGGGCCCGGCAGTTTGGCTGGAAGCCGCTGCTGCCGGGCCGCGCCGCGGATGATCAAGCCGCGGCCTGCCGCTGCCGGGCTTCCTCCTCGCGGATGCTTTTCTTGCCGGGGAACTCCAACAGCACGCAGCGGTGCACGATCCGGTCGACCACGGCGGTGGCGGTCATCGGGTTCTTAAACACCTTCTCCCATTCGCTGAAGGCGAGGTTGGTGGTGATGAAGACACTGCGTTGTTTCTCGTAGCGTTCGCCGAAGAAGCTGAAGAGCACATCGACTTCCCCTTGGGAAAAATCGACATAGCCGCCGAGTTCGTCGACGACGATGACATCGAAGCGGTTCAGCTTGGCGAGGGCGGAAGCGAGCTTGAGGTCACGCTTGGCCGCGAGCAGTCGACCGGCCAGCTTGAAGGCGGGGACAAACAGGACCTTCAGTTCATGGCGTTCGAGCAGCTCGCGGCCGAGGGCGGCACAAAAACCGGTCTTGCCCCGGCCTGGCAGGCCGATGGCGACCAGATTGTCTCCGCGGCGGACAAAGTCGCCCGACCGCAGGGTGGGCAGCATCCGCCGGACTTTTTCCGGCATCTTCGCTTCGTCGAAGCGGGCGAAGGTCTCGGTCGCCGGCAGGCCCGAGTACTTGAGCAGCCGCTCGATTTTGCGGGCGCGGCGATCCTGCACCTCGGCTTCGGCGAGATGCTGCAGGAGCCGACGATAGCCCCAGTTCTCGGCTTCGGCCCGGGCCAGTGCGCTTTCCGATTCACGCGCAAAGGCGGACAGCTCCAAGGATCGGAACAGGATGGGTAGGCTTTCGGCGTTCATGCGCTCACCTCCGTCAGCAACGAGTCGTACGTTTTCAGATCGGGCACGAAGGGCGCCACGTCCGAGGGCGCCGGGCGCTCGGCTTTCAGACTGGCCTCGATTAGCTCGGGGCGTGGCACTTCGCCCGCGCGCAAGCAGGCGCTGAGCAGGTCGGCGACTGCGCTTTCGCCGTGAGTGGAGGCCAGCTCCAGCACCTGCAGGTATTGGGCATCAGCGGAGCGATCCTCGGCGGCACACAGCCGGTCGTAAGCCTGGCGGAAGACGACGGCGGGAAACATCTCCTCCCGGTAGAGGTAGCCCCGAAAGGCGCCGGGTTTGCGCACCAGCCAAGTGATGACGTGGCGATAATTGATCTGCGGTTTGGTCCCCTGCATCCGCGGCAACTGGCAGACCTCGTGCCCCTCATAGGTGAAGCGAATCTGGTTTTCACTGAGGTGCGCATCGAGTTTGAGCCCGATCAGCTTGGACGGCACGGAGTAGGTTTGTTGCTTCAGCCGCACCGTGGCGCCGTTGGTGACGCTCACCCCGATCTGTTCGGTCTCCGGATAACGCTGGGCCGGCAGCGGCCGCAGGCGCGCGATCTCCTCCGTGACTTTGGCGGTGCGCAGACTGTTGGCTCCGGCGCACACCTGATCGAGGAAGTCCTGATACGCGGCTTGATCCGGGAAGTCGTTCGAGCCACGGATTGCGAGGTGGGTCTGGATGCGGCGGATGAGATGCCGGTGGGCCGACTCCACGTCGCCCTGCTCGTTGGGACATTCCACATTGATGGTCCGCGGCTCGATCTTCAAGTGGCGGCAGAACGCCTGGTAGGTGTCGTTGAAAGTGCGCTCCTCCTCGTCGCGTTTGATCCGGTGTGTCGCCGTCGAAGAGTTATCGGTCCACAGGTCCGAGGTCACACCGCCCAGACTCCAGTACCCCGCTTGCACCCCGGTCTTGAGCGAGACGAAAGACTCGGAAAAGCAGACCGTCGCGCGTTGCCAATTGCTGTAAGGCAGCACGAAGTGACCGAGGAGATGGTCGAAGGGCGCGCCGGCGATGGTGATGCCAAGCCCACCGGCCCGCTTCCAATCGTACTGCGCCGCCAGACCCGGCTCGTGCGCCTGGGGAAAGAACACTTCCTTCGGCGGACCGTTCAGCGCCCGCCACACCTTCACGCCACGCTGAAACGTGCGCAACGCGACCGTCTCCGCCACCTCCGGCTTCGCGATCTTCAAGTGCGCCAACAGCCCCTTCGCTTCGATTTCCGGCGCCGCCTCCAAATAGCGCGCGGCTTCCGGCATGATGTCTTTCAACGGATCTGCCCGGGTCCGGTACGTCCGTGCCCCCCGCTCTTGTTTGCGTTCCTCGGGGCCGGCGTTCGCCTTCAAATAGCGCGCCGCCGTCTCCGGATGCATGTTCGCCTTCATGGCCGCGTGACTGATCACGCCGCCGGTATTTTGGTATTCCTTCACGAGTATCCTGTGTTGAGCCGGGGTGATCATGGGGTCTGCGCGAAAGCCCCAAGCGTTACCGCTCACGCAGACCGACTCCGACTTAAAACCCTGCCACAGCGGACACGGATTCTAGTAGGCGCCGACCTCGACGTATAGCCGGCGTTCTACA
>CAIXRA010000073.1 GCA_903921725.1 uncultured Lentisphaerota bacterium | reverse complement strand
TCGGCGCCCTCGCGCTCCTCGGCCGCCGCCGCAACCGTCGCGGCTGAACGGCAAACGCAGGGGAGCGTTTCGAGTTTCGCGTTGCTTGTTGCGCGTTGAACACGAAACACGGAACCCGCAACTCGGAGCGAACCCAACGTGACGACTGGAGAAATCTCATCGCCGCCACGTGGGTGTGTACGCTCGGCGTGTTCATGCCGAGGCTTACCCGCAGCCGACTTCGGGACGGGATTAAAACAGCTTGCGACGGCGCATCAGATCCCGGAGCGCCAGCGTGAAGACCACGCCCAAGAAAGCACCGGCCAGCACATCGGAGAAGAAGTGGGCGTTCGCCAGCATGCGCGCCGCCATCATCGACGCCACATAGATCACGCAGGCCGGACGAGCCCAACGCGGCAGGACAAACCACAGCACCGTCGCAGCAGCGGCGGCGGAAATGTTGTGCCCCGAAGGGAAGGACTGCCATGCCGCCGTTGTCCCATGAAATAGGTGAAACCCATAATCGTAGGAGGCATCGGAGGGCCAAACACGGGGCGGGCGCGCCCGACCAAAAAGAAACTTCAGCCCAGAGTTGAGCAGGCCTGATCCCGCCACGGCGACAATGGCAAATAGCGAAAACCAAAACCGGGCCCGGTGCCGCCGCCAAAACCAAAACAGGCCCGCCCCCGCCAAGCCGGCCGGAACAGCATACAGCTCGCCCTTTCCCCACGATGAAAAAGTTTTTGCCGCCTCATGCCAGCACTTTGGCAGATCCTGAATCTGTTTTGCCACGGCCATATCAAGGCCGTTGTAGCTGAAGATGCAGATGCCGGCCAAAACCGCAGCCGCAAAACAAAGCCAAACCCATTTGGAGCCCGGCGTGTTCATCGTCCTTCACCGCCGGAGTCAGCCACATACAGTGTCACCCGCACGCGGCGGCCCTTTGAATGGTTGAACCCGTCGGCATGCGCCACCTCCCGAATTGTCAGCCCCATCTGGCCCGCCGTTTTCAGGAACGCCTCCCCGTAACGACTGTCCGCTTTCAGCGCTACGCTCCGGTCAAGCATGGCCCGCCAGCTCGGCGGAAGGAAACCACCCCAATCCGCGGGCGCGGCCTCGTCCTGGATCAGCGCCACGGCATCCGGATTGCGTTTGAGTTCAGCCGCCGCCTTTCCGGCACCCACCTCCAGCCGTGTGTGCGTGCCGAGTGCAAATGCAAGACTTGGCTCCTCATAACCGGCGCAAAACGCCACCACACGCTTCCCCGTGGCACGCTCATAGTCATGCACCATGACGGCCGTCTTCCGGCTCATCCATACCGCATCAAGGCGGGGGAAAACAAATGCAAAAACCGGCACAAAAAACAGCACGGAGAATGCTGCTGCCGCCAGCAAAGCGCGGGCCGCCCGCCCTCTCCGCATCTGCCGCCAGATATAAACGCCGCACCCTGCCGCTGCAAACGCCGGCAGAAGTGTGAGAGGATGAAAGCGCTGGTCCACGAACCAGCCCAGGACCGGCAGGAAGAAAACAAACACGACGAGCACGCCCCACCACACGGCCGTCATAACCCGCATCCACCAGTTCCAGATTACGCCCATCTCGGGCATGGGCTTGCCAACCGCCATCGCAAGCAGCAGAAAAAGAGGGGGATAGAACGGAAGGACATAATGCGGAAGCTTGGTCGGCACAAGCTCAAACACCACCCACCCGGGAATGATCCATGCCAGACAGGCGGCCACCAGCGGATCTGTCCGGCGGGCGCGCCAAAAACCGGGCAGCGCCTTCCAGACAAGAAGCATCACCGGCCACAGGACCACCAGCGAAACAGCCAGGTAATAGCCTGGTTTTGCCCCGTGCGACTCCCGCCCTCCCCCTACTTTCCCAAGAAAGTCGCGGCCGACCGACTCCCCAAGAAATTCCACAAAGGCAGGCCAGCCGGCTTTCAAGATGAACAGCCCGGGCCACAGGGCTACAACGGCCAGGCACAACGGCAGGCCCGTCACCGGCCGCAAGCATTTTGCCCAAGCAGCGCTCCGCACATTCCACCATAGCGCAAGGAATGTCAGCAGGCTGATGACGGGCGTGATGGGGCCCTTGACCAGAATCCCAGCCCCCAACGCCGCCCAAAAAAGAAACGCAACCGCCGCGGAAACGGTTCCTCCGCTACAGCCGCGCACATATGCCAGCATGAGACATACTTGGGCAATCACCGTGACGGCAAGAAGCACGGCGTCCGTGGTCGCGACATGCGCCACCATGACCAGCACGGGGCAGGCCCCCAGCAACGCCGCCGCGAGCAGCGCCCGCGGCCCGCCCATCAGCCGGCGCCCTGCCGCGAAAAGCACAAGCACCGCCGTGATACCGCCGAGGACGGAAGGAATCCGGTACGGCCAGATGGCGTCCTTCTCACCGGACAGCCTGGCACAGGCGGACTGGAGCCAGTAGATGCCGACCGGCTTCTTGTTGCGCGGGACATCAAGAAACCGGATGCGCACACAGTCGCCGCTCTCGACCATCTGCCTGCTGGCCTGCGCATAGCGCGGCTCGTCGCGGTCCACCGGCGGCAGCGACGCGATACCGGGCAGATAGAGGGACAGACAGAGGCCGGTCAGAATCAGGTACGGCCAGAACGAGTTGGTCATCTTCTCAAGCATGCGGCGTTTTCCGGGCACAAAAAACCCCGCCTGCCTTTTGATTGGCTGCGGGGTGTTGTTGCGGCATTGTCATGTATGGTTTCCGGCTATTGCCTTCTTCCTTTGACTTTGCCATTAAAAAAAGGGTTGGCGGCGATCTACTCTCCCGCACTCTGAAGTGCAGTACCATTGACGCTGAGACCC
>CAIXRA010000072.1 GCA_903921725.1 uncultured Lentisphaerota bacterium | reverse complement strand
GGGTCTCAGCGTCAATGGTACTGCACTTCAGAGTGCGGGAGAGTAGATCGCCGCCAACCCTTTTTTTAATGGCAAAGTCAAAGGAAGAAGGCAATAGCCGGAAACCATACATGACAATGCCGCAACAACACCCCGCAGCCAGTAACACGGCACGCGGGGTTTTTTGTGCCCGGAAAACGGGAACTCCCCCGCGGCTGCGGAATGGAAATTTGCGAAGTTTCGGGTATGGTTCCATCTTCACGGGAGTGCGGTTGCCGCACGGGTGCTGCGGAGTTCAAACGGAGGCGGCGAAAGCAATATGAAAAAAGTTCGTTTCGGGCTTGTCGGATGCGGCCGGATTTCGGAGAACCACATCCGTGCGTTCACGGATCACCGGCATGAATGCGAGCTGGTGGCGGTGTGCGACATCGTGCCGGAGCGGGCACGCGCCGCGGCGGCCGCCGCCTCGGAGGCGGGCGGCCATGCGGTCACGCCATACACGGACTATGCCGAGATGCTGAAGGTCGAGACGCTCGACGCGGTCTCCATCTGCACGCCCTCCGGCCTGCATACCGAGCACGGCATCCAGGCGGCGGACACGGGCCGGCACGTCGTCACGGAGAAGCCGATGGCGATCACGCTGGAGAGCTGCGACCGCCTGATCCAGGCATGCGACCGGAACCGGGTGCAGCTGCTGGTGGTCAAGCAGAACCGGATGAACACGACGCTCCAGCTGCTGAAGCGCGCGGTGGACAAGGGGCGTTTCGGCCGGATCTACGGGGCCTATGTCAACGTCTTCTGGCAGCGCCCGCAGAATTATTACGACCAAGCGAAGTGGCGCGGGACGTGGGAGTTCGACGGCGGCGCCTTCATGAACCAGGCGAGCCACTACGTCGACGCGCTGCACTGGCTGGTGGGCGAGGTGGAGAGCGTGATGGCCTTCACCGGCACGCTGGCGCGCCGGATCGAGGCGGAGGACAGCGGTTCCGCCGTGTTCCGCTTCCGCAACGGCGCCATCGGCTCGATGAACGTCTCCATGCTGGCCTATCCGAAGAACATGGAGGGTTCGGTCACCATCATCGGAGAGAAGGGGACGGTGAAGCTGGGCGGCATCGCGGTGAACAAGTTCGAGAAGTGGGAGTTCGCCGAGTACGACGACGACGACAAGCTGGTGATGGAGTCGAACTACGAGCCGCCCAACGTCTACGGTTTCGGGCACACGGCGTACTACAAGAACGTGCTGGACGTGCTGCGGGGCCGGGGCGAGGCGAACACGGACGGGCGTTCGGGGCGCAAGAGCCTGGAACTGATCCTGGCCATCTACAAGTCGGCGCGTGACCACCAGCAGGTGGCGCTGCCGCTGCAGGGGTAACCTTTTACGCCCCAATATTATGCACCACAACGGAGACGCACCGTCATGGCCGATTATTTCAAGCATGAATCCGCGTACGTGGACGACGGTGCGGCGGTCGGCGCCGGCACGAAGGTGTGGCATTTCTGCCATGTCTGCGCCGGTGCCCGCGTCGGCGGGCGCTGCATTTTCGGTCAGAACGTGTTCATCGCCGACGGTGTGGTGATCGGCAACAACGTCAAGATCCAGAACAACGTCTCGGTGTACACCGGCACGGTGGTGGAGGACGACGTGTTCCTCGGACCGAGCTGCGTGCTGACGAACGTGACGAATCCGCGCTCGCAGGTCAACCGCCATTCGCTGTACGAGAAGACGGTGCTGCGGCGTGGGGCGACGGTTGGTGCCAACGCCACCATTGTTTGCGGCGTGGAGGTCGGGCGCTACGCCTTCATTGCGGCGGGCGCGGTGGTGACGAAGAACGTGCCGGACTATGCGCTGATGCAGGGCGTTCCCGGGCGGCAGGCCGGCTGGATGAGCCGCCACGGCGTGAAGCTTCCCAAAGCCGGTGCCGATGGCATCATGGTTTGCCCGGAGAGCGGTTTCCGCTACCGGGAGACGGCCCCGGGCGTCCTGCGCTGCCTTGATCTGGACGAGGAATCCCCGCTGCCTGTCGGTCTCACCCAGGGGACGCGCTTCTACGACGAATTCAAGGCGACAGTCTGAACCGGGGTGGCGATGCCGCGAGAGCCCAAAATCCTAACCATTGTCGGCGCCCGTCCGCAGTTTGTGAAGGCGGCGCCGCTCTCCCGCACCCTGAAAGCGGCCGGGATTCTGGAAATCCTGGTTCATACGGGTCAGCACTATGACAGCCGGATGTCGGAAGTGTTTTTCCGCGAGCTTGGGATTCCGGAGCCGGACGTCAATTTGGGGGTCGGCTCAGGGACGCACGGCGAGCAGGCGGGTCGGATGCTTATGGCTCTGGAGCCGGTGGTGGCCGAGCAGAAGCCGGACTGTATCCTGGTCTATGGCGACACAAATTCAACACTGGCCGGCGCGTTGACAGCCGCCAAGATGCGGATTCCGCTGGCGCATGTCGAGGCCGGGCTGCGCTCCTTCAACCGCGCCATGCCCGAAGAACACAACCGCGTCCTGACGGATCATTGTTCCGATTTGTTGTTCTGCCCGACGCCGACGGCGGTGGAAAATCTGGCCCGTGAGGGCATTACCAAAGGCGCGCATCTGACCGGCGATCTGATGATCGATGTTCTGCGGAAGATGGCGCCCGCGGCGCGGGCGAATTCCCCCGCCCTTGCCACGCTTGGCCTCCAGCCTGGGCGTTTCCTGCTGGCCACCGTGCACCGCGCGGAGAACACGGACGATCCCGCGCGCCTCGGCGGCATCATGCATGCGCTGGCGGAACTTGCCGCCGCGGAGCCGGTGGTCGTCCCGCTACATCCGCGCACGCGGAAAATGCTTGCCGCCCAGGGATGGCTCCCGCCGCCGTCCGGCAGCCTCAAGATCATCGATCCGGTTGGTTATCTGGACATGCTCATGCTGGAGCAGTCCGCACGCATGATTCTCACCGATTCCGGCGGCGTGCAGAAGGAGGCCTACGATTTTGGCGTCCCCTGCATCACCCTCCGCGAGGAGACCGAATGGGTTGAGACCGTTGGGGCCGGATGGAATGTTTTGGCGGGTGCGGATCCGGGACGGATCATGCAGGCCGTGCGCGCGTTCCGCATTCCGGATGTGCGCCCGCCGCTGTTCGGTGACGGGCGTGCGGCGGAAGGGATGGCGGATATCCTGTCAAAACATCTTGTGCGCTAGTTTTCTTCGCAGCCCAATGATGGAGCCGTCCGGCTTTTGGGGATTCCATACTCAACGGCGTGTGTAAATTCCTTCCCGATGCTTGTTTTCCAATATTATTGACGATATTTATCATGGTCCAAAACAATTCCGATCAGGCCGGACTCCGGGTCCGGTTTGATGGATACAACCGGTGGTTTTATGCCAGGCCATAAATCTCGGAAGAAAAACTGACGCATGAAAACAGTCATCCTTGCCGGAGGCTACGGCACGCGCATATCGGAAGAGACAGCCACACGGCCCAAGCCGATGGTGGAAGTCGGGGGAAGGCCGATCCTCTGGCACATCATGAAGCTCTACTCCTTCTATGGGCTCAATGACTTTGTTGTCTGTTTGGGGTACAAGGGGTACCTGATCAAGGAGTATTTTGCCAATTTTTTCCTGCACCACTCCAGCGTAACCTTTGACTTCCGCACGCAGAAGACGACCATCCACGAACAGCATGTCGAGCCATGGTCGGTCACCTTGGTCGACACCGGGGAAAGTACGCAGACCGGGGGGCGCCTCAAGCGCGCGGCCCGATACTTGGACAACGAGACCTTCTGCTTCACCTACGGCGACGGCCTTGCCGATGTCAACATCCCCCTGCTGCTGGACTTTCACCGCAGGCAGGGTACCAAGGCCACGTTGACTGCGGTCAACCAGCCGGGCCGTTATGGTGCCGTTTCCATTGGGACGGACCGGCGCATTAAGCTTTTCAAAGAAAAACCCCAAGGCGAAGATTCCTGGATTAATGGAGGATTTTTCGTGCTGGAGCCGAGCGTCCTTGACTACATTGCGGGGGATGCGACCGGCTGGGAGCATGAACCGTTGGAAAAGCTTTCGGCGGAGAAGGAGCTCTCCGCCTTCCAGCACTCCGGTTTTTGGCTTCCGATGGACACCCTGCGGGACAAGATGAAACTTGAAGACCTTTGGGCCAGCAACCAGGCCCCATGGAAAGTCTGGGCCGACTGAAATGGGTTTCCGCCACTTCAATCCAGCCGTTTTTTTCACGCTCCAAAACGCATGCGGGGAAGGTGGCGGCCGATGAGCAGACGGTTCCAGTTTCATTCCACCCCTTTGGCCGGACTGGTTGTTCTCGAACATCTGCCGCAGGTGGATGGCCGGGGATATTTCGAGCGCCTCTTTTGTGCCCGTGAGCTCCAGGCGCTCGGTCTGGAAACGCCGATTCTCCAAATCAACCGCTCCCGGACTGCCAAGGCCGGAACCATCCGGGGCATGCACTTTCAGCACCCGCCTCACAATGAAGCCAAGATTATCAGCTGTCTCCAGGGTGAGGTCTTTGACGTCGCGGTCGATCTCCGCCGGGGCTCTCCGACCTTTCTCCGCTGGTATGGGCAAATCCTCTCGGCTGACAATCACAAAAGCTTCTATTTGCCGGAAGGATTTGCCCACGGTTTCCAGAGCCTCACCGATGAGTGCGACATGCTATATTTTCACACGCAGTCCTTTTGTCCGGAAGCCGCAGGTGGATTGAGTCCTTTTTTGCCCGAACTGGGAATCTCCTGGCCGCTGCCGGTTACGGAGGTCTCGGAAAAAGACCGGAGCCGCCCGCTGAGCCTGGGGCAGTTCCAGGGAATCGATTTATGAATTGCCGGAATTGCCAAACGCCCCTGGTTCTCCCGTTTTTAGATTTAGGAACCGCCCCGCCGTCCAATGCGTATCTCACCGGCAGCCAGCTGATGAGCTTGGAGACTTTTTATCCGCTGCGGATTCTCCTCTGCCGGCAGTGCTGGCTGGTGCAGACGGAAGATTATGCGGCTGAGACGGAACTCTTCAGTCCGGACTACGCCTATTTCAGCTCCATCTCCTCGACGTGGCTGGCACATGCCCAAAACTATGCGCTGGCCATGCGCGAACGCTTCGGCCTTTCCGGCCAGAGCCGGGTTGTGGAAGTCGCCGCCAATGACGGCTACCTTCTTCAGTATTTCCGGAAGGCGGGAATCCCCTGCTACGGCATCGAGCCGACCGCCAGCACCGCCCACGCGGCGCGGGAGCGGGGCATTGAGATTATTCAGGAATTCTTCGGGGTCAGGCTTGCCGGAACTTTGGTCGCAGCCGGACGTCAGGCGGATCTGATGGTTGCCAACAATGTTTTGGCCCACGTTCCCGACATCAATGATTTCGTTTCCGGGTTTGCGGCCCTGCTCAAGCCAGCCGGTGTGGCCACCTTTGAATTCCCGCATCTCCTCAACCTCATCGAAAAATGCCAGTTTGACACGGTCTACCACGAACATTACTCCTATCTCTCGCTTATCGCCGTCAAGTCCATTTTTGAGCGGAACGGACTGGAGATTTTCGATGTAGAAACGATTCCGACCCACGGTGGAAGCCTGCGGCTGTTCGCCCAAAAGTCCGAAACTGGAACGCAGGCGATCCAGCCGGCAGTCCAGGCTCTTCTGGAAACCGAAGAACGCGCCGGCCTGCGCTGCGAATCCTTCTATGCCGGTTTCCAGGCCAAGGCTGAATCTGTTAAAAATGAGTTTCTGGCCTTTCTTTTGGCGGCCAGGCGGGATGGGAAAGTGGTCGTCGCCTACGGTGCGGCGGCCAAAGGCAACACACTTTTAAATTTTGCCGGTGTCCGTCAGGATCTCCTCCCCTACATTGTCGACCGCAACCCGGCCAAGCAGGGGAAGTTTGCCCCCGGGAGCCACATCCCCATTGTTGGCGAGGAGCGGTTGTGGCGGGACCGGCCGGACTATCTGCTGATTCTTCCGTGGAACATCAGCGAGGAGATCACCGCCCAACTTGCCGGCATCGGGGAGTGGGGTGGCCAGTTTGTGGTGGCCATTCCGAAACTGGAGATTCGATGAAGCCGCGCATTTTCTATACCAAACCGTCGATCACGGAGAATGATGTGCGGCTGGTCACCGATGCCGCCCGCAACGGCTGGGGTCCGCGCTGCTACGAATTCATCGAGCGCTTCGAAAACCAGTTCAAAGATCATCTCGGGGTCCGTCATGCCATTGCGACCTCCAGCTGCACCGGCGCCCTGCACATGGGGCTGGCCGCATTGGGAATCGGCCCCGGCGACGAGGTGATCATGGCCGACACAAACTGGATCGCCTCGGCGGCTCCAATCACATATCTTGGCGCCAAGCCGGTCTTTGTGGACATCCTTCCCGACTCCTGGTGCATCGACCCGGAACTGGCCGAGCGGGCGATCACGCCGCGGACCCGGGCGATCATTGCGGTCCACCTTTACGGCAACCTCTGCCAGATGGACCGCCTTCTGGAGATTGGACGCAGGCACAACCTGCCCGTCATCGAAGACGCAGCCGAGGCCATCGGATCCCGCTGGCACGGCCAGGCGGCCGGTTCGCTGGGCCGTTTCGGCAGTTTCTCGTTTCATGGGACCAAGACCCTGACAACCGGCGAGGGGGGGATGTTCGTCACCAACGACACCGACCTTTACGAGCGGGTCCTGACCCTGTCCAACCATGGGCGGGCCCGCGGGCAGACCAAGCAGTTCTGGCCGGAGCTTGTGGGGTTCAAATACAAGATGAGCAACATCCAGGCTGCTTTGGGGTGCGCGCAGATGGAACGGATAGAGGAACTCATCGGGCGCAAGCGCGAAATCCTGGCCTACTACCGCGAACACTTGGGGCGGCTTCCTGGCCTCAGCCTGAACCCGGAGCCCCCCGGCACCGTCAACGGCGCCTGGATGCCCACCGTGGTCTTCGCCCCGGAAACCGGCATAACCCGGGAACGGCTCATGGAAGCGTTCAAGGCCGAAAACGCCGACGCGCGGGTCTTTTTCCACCCCCTCTCCAGCCTGCCGATGTTTGAGGAGGAGCCGCGCAACCGCCATGCATGGGACATTCCCTCAAGGGCAATCAACCTGCCCAGCTACCATGACCTGTGCGAGGCGGATCTCGAGCGGATCGTCGGGACCATCCAATCCCTGTTGGGGAGGACGGACCGATGAACAGGCCGCCGGTCAACGTAATGGTCGCCGGGATCGGTGGCGCCTCGCTGGGGACGGAAATCGGCAAATGCCTGCGCCTGGCCGGAGGCTACCGGATTTTTGGCTGCGATATCTCTCCCAGCGCCTATGGTCTCTATGATTCCATCTTCCACGAAACCTACCGCATCGGGCGGGAGGACTATGTCGCCCAGGTTATCCATGCCTGCCGCCAGGCGGAGGCCCGGTGGCTGATCCCCGGTGGTGAGCAACCCATGATTCTGCTGGGGCATGCATCTGACGCTCTCCAGAAAGAGGGGGTATGCCTGGTCGGAAATGCCCCCGGTCTGATCGCCGCCTTTTCTGACAAGGAGAGCACCTTTCGAAAGCTGGCCCAAGCGGGGATTGAAATCCCGCGGACCCGCGTGCTGGCCGGAGCGGAGGATCTCCGGGAGATTGGAATGCCCTGCATCGTCAAGCCTGCTACCGGTACGGGCGGCAGCGCCTCGGTCTTCTATGCGGTCAGCATCGAGGAGGCATTGCTCTACGCCGAGTTCATCCGCCGCAACGGCAGCACCCCCCTGGCCCAGGAATACATTGGGGCGGAGGAAGGGGAGTTTACCATCGGCGTGCTCTCGCTGCCGGACGGCTCCGTGGCCGGTTCAATCGCCCTGCGCCGGGCGCTCGACGCCAAGCTCTCCGTCGCCTACCGGGGGCGGGGCGGCCTGATTTCCAGCGGGTATTCGCAGGGCAGGATCGACGCCTTTCCCGAGCTCTGCCGCCAAGCCGAGGCGGTGGCGCTGGCCATCGGCAGCCGCGGCCCGATCAACGTCCAGGGGCGGGTCCGCAACGGGCGCCTGCTCCCCTTCGAGATCAACCCGCGGTTCTCCGCCTCGACCTACCTGCGGGCGCTGGCCGGATTCAACGAAATTGACGTTTTCCTGCGGTTCCTCATGAGCGGAGAGCGGCTGGCCGCCGGTCCCGTGAAGCCCGGCTGGTACCTGCGCAGCCTCACCGAAACCGTTGTCCCCGACGGAGGCATGAAATGAGCATCCGCTGGATCACGCCCCGTTTGGGGACGGGGCCGGCCTTGGCCGTTGCCGATCTGCCCGGAATTACCATCCTCGATGTCAGGGATCTGGTGGACAAGGCCGGCAATTCCACTGAAATCGTGCGTGCAAAAATCGAGCAGGGCCGGAGCCTCGTCGCGGCGGGGGAACGGGTCGTGGTCTGCTGTGACTACGGAATCTCCCGCAGCAACTCGTTGGCCGCCGGCATTCTCGCGCTCCTTGAGGGAATCCCTTTTGAAGCGGCGGTGCGCCGGGTCCAGGCGATCACTCAGGAAGACGAGATCAAGCTCGAGCCCCTTGCCGCGGTTCGCGCCGCCCTCGAACCCCAAAGCCTCCCTCGCGCCTCCCGCGCGCCATGCCGTCTGCTTCTGACCGGCGGGGCCGGGTTCATCGGCCAAGCCGCCCGGCAGCGTCTTGCGCGGGACTTTTTTCTGCTGGCACCTTCCCGGTCGGAACTGGACCTGGAAAAGGGCGGCACGGCCATTGACCTGACCGTGGGGGAAAATTCCCTGGAAGGGGTCGTCCATCTGGCCAATCCGCGGGTCTATACCTCCAACACGGCCCTAGGCAAGTCGCTGACCATGCTGAGCAACCTCCTCGATGTCTGCGTCACCCGGGGTATTCCCCTGGTCTATCTTTCCTGCTGGGAGGTCTATTCCGGATACCGGGGTTGTCTCTTGGCCGACGAATCGCTGCCGGCGCTGCCGCGCGGACCCTACGGCGAGACCAAATTCCTGGCCGAAGCCATGATTGAGCATCGGCGCCGGACTTCGGGTCTTGAATGTGCCCTTCTCCGCTCCAGCCCGGTTTACGGCGGCGCGGGGGACAGACCCAAGTTCATTTTCAATTTTCTCGACAAGATCCGCCGCGGCGAGACAATCCGCACCCATCGTTACAACAATGGCGATCCTGCGCTGGACCTTCTGCATGTCGATGACTTGGTCGAGGCTCTTGCCGCCGTCCTGAAAAACGGTTTCCGAGGGAACCTCAACCTTGGTACGGGAGTGCTCACCTCCACGCCGCGGATCGCGGAATTGCTCCAGGAAATCCTCGGCCGGCGGGTTCCGCTCGAATCCTCCCGGATTGAGGCTGCCGCCGCCAATATCGCCATGGATATTCGGCAGGCCCGAGCCCGGCTCGACTGGAGCCCGACAATTCCCCTTGAAGCCGGACTCCGGCGCCTCGTCACAAAGCACTCACCCAACCCAAAGGCCCCCATCCATGAATGAGCACACGGAAAAAGAACTACAGGAATCCTTTCCTTGGGCACGGTCGCAGATTTATAGCGACTACAACACGGTTGTCGCCCATTATCAGGCCTTGGCCTGCATCGAGCATGCCCGCGGCACCAGCCTTCTGGACATGCCTTGCGGCGACGGCACGCTGACGGCACTTCTGGCCCCTCACTTCCAGCGCGTGGTCGGCGTCGAGGCCAGCAGCAAGCACCTGGCCCTGGCCCGGAAGCTGCTCCCCAACGTCGAATTGCATGAGGGGCTCATCGAGGAGATTGAACTCAACGAACGCTTTGGCACCGTGACGCTGATCAATATTCTGGAGCATGTGGTTGATCCGGTTCAGGTGCTCCAAAAAGCCGCCAGCTTTCTGAGCGACGACGGAGTCCTTCTGGTCCACGTGCCCAACGCCATGGCCATCAACCGCCGGCTGGCGGTCCTGATGGGGACCCTGACCGAATGCACCGAGCTCTCGCCGTTCGACATCCAGGTCGCCGGACATCGTCGATCCTACACGATGGAGAGCCTTTGCGAGGATGTCGGCAAGGCCGGCCTCAAGATCCGCGCCACCGGGGGCGTGTTTTATAAAATCCTTTCCACGGCGCAAATGGACTGGTTCCTAAAAAACGGTCTTTGGGAGGAGGGCGGGTTCGGCTGGGGGCGCGTCGGCGGTCCCCGGAAAGACTGGAAGGCCGAGTTCTGCCGGGCCTCCTACGAATTGGGCAGGCAGCACCCGGAAGACTGCAATATCATCTACGCCTGCATCAGCCGCTGAGACATTCCGCCGCAACCCCAGCAAGGATTCCTGCAATGAACCCACACGAGCAGTTCAAGGAAAAGGTGGCGGGAAATGTCGCCGCGCTCGGCCGCGATGCCGACGTCCAGGCTCTTTCCCGGATATGGTCCAGGGAGACCAACCGCCACGGCTACACCTACAACTTTTCCTGGCTTGGCCGCCCGGTCATCCAGTATCCCCAGGACATGTTGGCGATGCAGGAATTGATCTGGTCAATCCAGCCAGACTTGATCATCGAGACCGGGATTGCCCACGGCGGCTCGCTGATTTTCTCTGCCTCCATGCTGGAGCTGAACGCCGCCTGTGGCGGTGCCCCAAACGCCGAGGTTTTGGGAATCGACATCGACATCCGCCTTCACAACCGCACGGCAATCGAAGCGCATCCACTGAGTCGGCGGATTTCGATGATCCAAGGCTCCAGCATCGACCCCGAAATCGTCGCTCAGGTCAGGGCCAGGACGGCAGGAAAAAAGAGCGTGCTGATTTTTCTGGACAGCAACCACACCCACGAACATGTGCTTGCCGAACTCGAAGCGTACGCGACGCTGACCTCCCCGGGCAGTTATTGCGTCGTCTTCGACACTCTCATCGAAGACATGCCGGCTGAAATGTTCGCCGACCGGCCGTGGGGTCCGGGCAACAACCCCAAGACGGCGGTTTGGCAATACCTGAAGAGCCATCCCGAATTTGAAATCGACAAGAGCATCGAGCACAAATTGTTGATCACGGTTGCGCCGGACGGCTATTTGAAACGGATCCGCACATAAGCATGGCCACGAAGCGCAATCTTCTCTCCAACTTTTTCGGCCAAGGCTGGGTTGCCCTGATGAACCTGGCCTTTGTGCCTCTTTATGTTAGATATCTTGGCGTAGAGTCGTATGGGCTGATAGGGATTTTTACACTCCTGCAGGCCTGGCTTTTTTTCCTTGATCTTGGGCTTTCACCCGCCTTGAACCGGGAGATGGCCCGTTTTATTGGCGGCGGGCATACCCCCCAGTCCATTCGTGACCTTTTGCGAAGCGTGGAAATTCTCGGCGGAGCCATCGCCCTGTTCGTCTGCCTTGGCATCTGGGGATCGTCGGACTGGCTGGCGGCACATTGGCTCCGGGATGACAAGATCAATTCCGTGGTTGTCGCCCAATCCTTGACCATCATGGGCGTCATAGCCGTCATGAATTTTTTGGAAAACATCTACCGCAGCAGCCTCATGGGGTTGCAGCGGCAGGTCTTCCTCAACGGACTTACCATTGTTCTTTCCACCCTGCAGGGGCTTGGCGCGGTCGGCATCCTGATCTGGTTTTCCCCCACCATCCAGGCGTTCTTTCTTTGGCAAGGCCTCTTATCGATTGTTTCCGTCGGCGTGCTGGCGCTGAGCGTGTATCATGTCCTGCCTTCGGCGCCCGCCCGTGCGCGGTTTTCCCCGCTTGCTCTGAAGAACGTGTGGGGGTTTGCCGCCGGGACCCTGACGCTGACGCTGCTGGGCTTTATCCTTAGCCAGGCTGACAAACTGATTCTTTCTCGACTCTTGAGCCTCAAAGACTTTGGCTATTACGCCTTGGCCTTTTCGCTGGCTGGCGCCATCGGCCGGCTTTCCTTCCCCCTTCATCAAGCTATTTTTCCCAAGTTGACCACTCTTTGTCAGGAGAAAAATGAACCCCTTCTGGCGTTGACCTATCACAAGGCCAGCCAGTTGACGGCCGTGCTGATCGGTAGCGCCGGCCTGATCCTGATTCTCTTTGGCGAATGGGTTTTGATTCTTTGGACTGGCAACGGCGAATTGGCCGAAAGAGTCTATCCCATCCTATGGATATTGAGCATCGGCATGATTCTCAATAATCTCATAAGCACTCCATATTCCTTGCAGATGGCCGCCGGTTGGACCGGGCTGGGAATCAAGATCAACTCCATCATGGTGATTGTTTTTGTGCCGGTCCTCTATTTTTTCGCTCGAGAATTCCAAGCTGTCGGCGCTGCTGTTACATGGGGATTGGTCAACCTGACCTATCTGGTGGTCATTCCTGTTTTCATGCATAGAAGATTGTTGAAAAATGCCATGGCCGACTGGTATATCAAGGATCTTTTCATCCCCCTATTCACCGCTGCGGCTACCGCGGCCACCCTTAGGCTGATTTTCCCCCACCAGCCAACACGGGGGCCGATGTTCATCTACCTGATCTCTGCAGCGTTTGCCACTCTGGCTGCCGCGGCTCTGGCTGCCAGGCAGGTTCGCCTAGAAATCCGTGCCAAACTCACCTTCTTGCTGGGATGACGCATGGACTTGCCGCTGGTCACTATTGGAATCCCGACCTACAACCGCCCGACGCTTCTCCGGCGGGCTCTCGAATGCATAGCAACCCAAGATTATCCAAACCTAGAGGTGACGGTCGCCGACAACTGCAGCCAGGGCCCGGAGAATGCGGCCGTTGTCGCGGCTTTCCGCCACCGGATCAAGGGGATTCGCTATGTGTGCCACGCCACCAATATTGGCGCAGCCAGTAACCTGCTCTATATGCTAGATCGCGCCAACAGCCCCTACATTATGTGGCTTGCGGACGATGACGAGATCAGCCCGAACTTTGTCTCGTCTCTGGTGGGGCTTCTCGAGGCCAATCCGGATGCGGCCTGTGCGGCCGGAAACTGGGTGAAGATGCACAATGAATCGGATCGGGAGCTCATGCCGACAACCCAGCTCCCCCAGAAATCCGCGTGGGTTCGCGCCATGAAATTTGCCTGGTGGTCCGATGACGCCTTTTTCTATGGATTGCATCGGACCCATATTCTGCAGAGGCTGCGATTTTGCCGGTTTTGGTGGCCCAACCAGGAAATGGTGGCTGACGTATCCTATGTCTTCCTGATGGATGTCGTCTTGGCCGGGCGCGTTCTCCTGTCCCCAGATTCCTCGGTTCAATTCATCAACCATTGCTACACGGAAAAGAATTATGTCTCGATCCGTGGGAAAAACCTTTTCAATGCCCTGCTCAAACATTTCATCCGCCGGATCAACGTTCATTTCCTCTATGCCAAACGGATTGCCGCAGTCCTTGGCTGGCATATGGTATTGCCGTCGCTTCCCGTATTTGCCATAGTCTTGGCCGTTGAGTTTGCGCTTAAGCTTCGTTCGGGATTTGCGTATCTTGGCAAGCGCCTTTTTCGACCAAGCGGCTCTCCGAAAACGTAAGCGGAAGAAATTCATAGAAAGATATTTCGATGTGTGGTGTTTTTGGTTGGATACATCCGGATCGTCAGGACGCAGCCACCATGGCGGGCGTTGCCGATAATCTCTGCCGTGCGCTGTCCCTTCGCGGGCCCAACGATCAGGGGCACGTTGTCTTGATGGCGTCCCGGCCAAGCGGGAATACTCCTGCCATGGGTGGCGGAAATGTTCTGCTCGGGCAGACCCGGCTCTCCGTCATCGACCTTTCCCTAGCCGCCCATCAGCCCATGGGTACGGACGATGGGCGCTATTGGCTAGCCTACAACGGGGAAATCTATAATTATCTTGAACTGCGCGCCGAACTGGAAAAGCTCGGGGTTGCCTTCCACTCCTCGAGCGACACCGAAGTTCTGCTCCAAGCCTATGCAATGTGGGGGCGTGAGTGCCTGCTGCGGTTTACCGGCATGTTCGCGTTTGCCATCTACGACCGGGATCGGGGAACGGTCTTTTGCGCGCGGGATTTTTTTGGCATCAAACCGTTCTTTTTTCACCAGGGCCCCGCCGGGTTCTGTTTTGCCTCCGAACTGCCGGCCCTGCTGGAGTTTCCGTGCGTCCCCCGCCGTCTTCACTGGCAATCCGCCTATGACTACCTGAGGTTCGGCTCGGTTGGGATTGGCGCCGAAACCCTTCTGGACGGAATTGAATCGCTTCCTCCCGCCCACTGGATCGAGATTGACGCCCGGAGCGGGCGGATCCTGCAAAAAAACCGCTACTGGCGGATCGATCTTTCCCGGCGCCAGGAGCTGAGCTTCTCCGATGCGTCCGACCGCCTGCGTGAACTCTTTCTCGAGAGCGTCCGGCTTCACCTCCGCAGCGACGTCCCCCTGGGCGTCGCGCTTTCCGGGGGGATCGACTCCTCCGCGATCGCCTGCGCCATGCGCAGGCTTGAGCCGGATCTGCCGATCCGGACCTTCTCCTTCGTCGCGGCCGGAACCGAGCTTTCCGAGGAGCCGTGGATCGATTTGGTCACGCGGGAGATCAAGGCCATTCCCAGCAAGATCAAGCTCGAAGCCGGGGACTTGGTCCAGAATCTGGATGCCGTCATCCAGCGCCAGGGGGAGCCCTTTGCCAGCACCTCCATCTTTGCCCAGCATTGCGTCTTCCGCCGGGTGCGCCAGGAGGGGGTTGTCGTCACTCTTGAAGGGCAGGGCGCCGATGAGCTGCTTGGCGGCTATTCCGGCTATCCGGCCGAGCGGATACTTTCACTGCTTCTGCATCTGCGGCCGTTGGCCGCCTGGCGGTTCCTGCGCTGCCAGAAACAATGGCCGGGACGAAACCCGAGGAAGCTGGCCCTGCATTTGGGGCAACATTTCACCCCGGATTTTTTGATCCAATTCATCGCCGGTCTGGTTGGCGAATCCGCCTACCCGGGCTGGCTCAAAAAGCACGAATTACGGGAACGCCAGGTCGGCATCCGCCTGGAGCGGACGCCGCTTTGGGGGTGCCGTGACAAGCTGCGCCAGGTCCTGGCCAATGAGGCAACCCGTGACAGCCTGCCCAATCTTCTGCGGTACGGCGACCGCAATTCCATGAGCTATTCCGTGGAGAGCCGCGTCCCCTTCTGCACACGGGAGATGGCGGAATTCTGCCTCTCGCTGCCGGAAGAATACCTCGTCGACGCCTCCGGCATGACCAAGGCGGTCTTTCGCCATGCCATGCGCGGCCTTGTTCCGCAGCCGATTCTTGACCGCCGGGACAAGATCGGGTTCGCCACGCCGGAAAAACTGTGGCTTTCGGAATTGGGCGACTGGGTGGAGGACACCCTCAAGCGGGCTCCCCCCTCACGGATTTTGGATTTGGCGCAGGCCCGCGTGGAATGGGCCGGCATCCGCCGGGGCCAGCGGCCATTCTCGTGGCGGGTTTGGCGGTGGGTCAACTATCTGCGCTGGCGCGAAATCTTCCATGTGCAGGAATAACGGGGAGCCCCCATGCCGGTAAAAAACCATCTTCTCATCGTGTGCCTCTCCGATGTCGGACGGGATCCGCGCGTGCGCCGGCAGATCGAGTGGCTGAAACCGCATTACCGCCTGAGCGTGCTCGGCTTTGGACAGTGGCAGGAGGACGGGATCGCCGCATTCCTCAAGCGGGACCGCCCAAACTACGGATCATTGGGGATTTGGGGGCTGGTCAAGATCCTCACCCGGTTGCAGGTGGCCAGATTCTTGCCACTGGATGTTTACATTCATCCGATTCATCCCTTCCCCGCCATCCGGACGCTTGCCGCCGAAAAGTTCGACGCCATCATCGTCAACGATGCGGAACCGCTCCCCCTCGCATTTGAACTCGCCCAGGGGGCGCCGGTCCTTTTTGACGCCCATGAGTATTATCCGTTGGAGGCGGAGAACTCCCTGACCTGGCGCTTGTTTCTGCAGCACTACTGGACGCGCCTTTGCCGGAGGTACATCCCCCTGTGCCAGGGCATGACGACGGTATGCCAGTCCATTGCGGAGGAATATCAGCGACGATTTAAGACCCCGCGAATGGAAGTCATCACCAATGCACACTCATTTGCGGACATTGCGCCTTCGCCGGTGGATGGGAAACGCGTCCGCTTGATCCATCATGGCGGAGCCATGCCCGGCCGCGCCCTTGACCGGATGATGGAGATGATGGATTATGTGGATTCACGCTTTTCGCTAGAGCTCATGCTCACGCCATCGGATCCGGGTTATTTGGCCAAGCTAAAAAGAATGGCTGCAACTCGAAGCAATGTCAAAATCATCGACCCGGTATCCATGCCGGAGATCGTCGGGCAGATCAACCGGTATGACATGGGGGTGTCGCTGTTGCCCCCGGTCAGTTTCAACGATCTCCATGCCTTGCCCAACAAGTTCTTTGAGTTCATCCAGGCACGGCTCGGCATTGCCGTTGGGCCCTCGGTTGAAATGGCCCGGATTGTCAATCAGGAGGGGCTGGGAGTCGTGGCGGACGATTTTAACCCGGCATCGCTTGCTGCAAAGCTCAACGCCTTGACGTCCGCCGATATTGTTCGATTTAAGGAGAATGCAGCGAAGGCCGCAAAAAAGTATAACGCGGAGCGAAACGGGGAGCGGTTCTGTGAATTGATGGCGCAGGTCATTGCATCGCGGAGGTGATGTCCTCTGTCCACAGATGCAGGCACCAAGCGCGCCAGATGGGGCGGGAGGCGTCGAACGTGCCGGCCGAATGGCTCTGCCAGAGCGCCCGCAGCGGCTTGGGCTGAAGCCATGGCAGGCTGTTCGAAGCGGCTTTTTTCATGAACACCGCAAGCTCCGGCTGGAGCACGGTGCGGAACCAGGCGGTCTCGGGGGTCTCGAATCCGACCTTGTCCTGCCGTTGGCGGATGGGGTCCGGGATGATGCCGCGCATGGCTTCGCGGAAGACCGCCTTGCTCTCGCCGTCGCGCAGCTTGTACGCCGCGGGCAGGGCGAGGAGAAAGGCGGCCACGCGCCAGTCCATGAACGGCATGCGGGATTCGACGCCGTGCGCCATGGCGTTGCGGTCGGCGTAGCGCAGCAGGGCGGGCAGGCCGCTGGCGGCGAAGACTTCACCCAGGCGCCGGTTGAGGTATTCGCCGCCGGGCAGCGGTTGCGGCGCGCGAAGTTCCCTCGCCGTTTTCAGCAGGTGCGGCGCAACCCAGCCGGTGGCGTACTGCGGGGAGATGCGGCCCGCCAGGCGGGTCATGCGCCGGTGGTCGAAAAAGCCGCCGGCCGTGCTTGCGCATTCGCGCCAGAGCGGGGTGTGTTGCCGTCTGGCGCGGGCATGGCAGGCGGCGGCCCAGCGGAGGCCGTGCCCGGCCTTCAGCAGCTGCGCGTAGTACACGGGGAAGAAGTAGTCGTACCCGGCGAGCGTCTCATCCGCGCCCTGACCGTCAAGCGTCACCGTGACCCCCTGTGCCTTCGCCAGTTCGAACACGCGCCATTGGGCGTAGATGCTGGTGGAGGAGAACGGCTGTTCCTGGTGGTGGAGCAACCGCTGCAGGTCGCGGCGCAGTTCCTCGCCCTGCGGGTAGACGGCATGCGGCCGGATGCCGGTCTGTTTGATTACCATTTTGATCCAGCGGCTTTCATCGCGCTCGAAGTCGGCGTAGCAGGCGGAGAAGGCGTTCTGGTTCACGGGGGTCAGGTGTGGCGCCGCCAGGCAGACGACCGCCGAGCTGTCGAGGCCGCCGGAGAGGCAGGTGCCGACCGGCACGTCGCTGCGCAGGCGGATCTTGACGGCGTCCGTGAGCAGTTCCCGAAGGTGGGTGGCGGCGTCGGCGAAGGCCATTCCGGCGGTTTCCGCCGCGGCCGCGTCAACAGCCGCGGCGAGATTCCACCAGCGGGTGATTGTGATTGCCGGGGTGCCGGAGTCGAAGGTGACCGTGGCGCAGGATCCGGCCGGCAGGCTTTGAATCTGCTTGAAAAAGGTGAAGTCAAAGCCGTCCACCCGGCCGTGGACCAGGTAATCGGCGACGGCGCGCTCGTCGGGTTCGCGGCCGACTTCGGGAAGGGTCAGCAGCGCCTTGATTTCCGAGGCGAAGGCGAACAGGGAGCCGGCGGTGGTGTAATAAAGCGGCTTGACGCCGAAACGGTCGCGGGCGAGAAGCAGTTTGCGTTCCTGCCGGTCCCACAGGGCGAACGACCACATCCCGTTGCAGCGGGACAGACAGGAGACGCCTTCGCGCTGGAGGAGGCGCAGCAGTACTTCGGTATCGGAGGACGATGCAAACCGTTCGCCGCCGGCCTCCAGTTCACCGCGGAGTTCGATATAGTTGTAGATTTCGCCGTTGAAGCAGAGCCAGTAGCGGCCGTCGGGCGAGGACATCGGCTGGCGTCCGGCGTCGGAGAGGTCGAGGATGGAGAGGCGCTGGTGGGCGAAGCCGCCGGACACGCCGTCACCGCCGGGAAATACGGCGTCGTCGGCCGTCGGCGCGAACCGGGATGCGGTGCCTGCGAACAGCGCAAAGCCCTGCTGGTCCGGGCCGCGGTGCCGCTGGATCCGGGCCATGGTCGCCAGGCGCCCGGCGGCCTCGCCGCCCGTCGTCCCGTTTTTGAAGTAGCCGGCGATGCCGCACATGGTTGGATTCCCGCAAGGTTCAGCAGCCCTTGGCTGGCCGTCCCTGGTTTTCGATAAAATCAAGCATCCAGGCGGTGACATCAACCTTGTCACGCAGCAGCCCGTTGCGCTTGTCCTGGCATTCCGCTTTTGCGTGAGGGTTTGTCAGGAGCGCATCGATCGTTTCAAGCATGGCTGCGAACTGCGAGGGAAGGAATCCGTGGGCCAGCCGGTATTTGTTCTCAATCTCATCCAGCACTGAGCTGCGGCCGATGAAGGTGTTGCAGCGGATGGCGGGGGTGCCGAGGAGCGCGCTTTCGGTGATCATGGACTGGCCGTCGCCGATGAATAGCTGCGCGAAGGCCATGACATGATGGATGTGCTCCGGAGGCACGCTCAGGCGCATAGACTCCCATTCGGCCGGAAGCGGGTTTTCGGAGCTTATGAGCACGCGCCCGTGCGGCCGCAACCGTTCCACCAGCATGCGAACCTGGGCGGGCGCCAGCCCCCAATGGCTGTCGTCGTGGTAGGCGTTGAACGCCGTCAGGCGGAGAAGGAAATAGGGTGCGCGGGGATTGATGCCGAACCGTTCCGGAACGGCGGCGTCCGGCGTGAAGCGGTTGGGGTGCAGATAGGCCAGCTTCTGGTAGCCGTCGTAGGCGACATGCTTGTGCGCCCAGCGCCCCATGCGCACGCAGCGGGGGGCGACGATGCCGCTGCAGAACGGGTAGGCCAGCTTCCCCATGAGCGGCACGACATCGAGGTCGTCCTCGTTGAAGACGAACGATTTGACGCCGCCGGCCAGCGTGGCGTGCGAAATCGGGATGGAGGTTCCCACCGCCACCTGGATGCGGCGGCGGCGCACCAGCCTCCAGATGTCGATGTCGCGCACCAGCAGCTCCGCCATGTTCCACGCAAGCGTTCCCCGTGCGCGGGTGAAGCCCCACGGGGTGATTCCTTCCGCCGCCAGAAGGTGCAGCGTGTGCTCCTTCTCCCGTGCGTAAACCGTCACGGCATGCCCGCGCCGTTCGGCCTCGCGCACAAAATGCTTGAACAGGTGAACCTGAGCCGGGTGTCCGATGTCGACCAAAATATTCATGGAAACACTGATTCCTGCGGATTATCTGCGATGCCCGATGACGCGCGCCGGGTTTCCCGCGACGATGTCGAACGGGGCGACTTCTTTGGTGACGACGCTGCCGGCGCCGACGATGGCACCCTCGCCGATGCGGGATGCCTTGGGCAGGATGATGCAGTGTCCGCCGATCCAGGCGTCGCGGCCGACGGTCAGCGCGTTGGTCTCCAGCGTCAGCGTGTCGACCTTCAGGCCGGGGCCGTGCAGGCCGTGGTCGTGGGTGAGGATGTAACTCCCCTCCGAAATCCAGACATGATCCTCCAGCGTGAGGCCGCCGGAATAGTCGAGCGTGACGTCGTGCCCGATCTGCACATGCTTGCCGATCACCAGCCGGCCGTCCAGCCCGTGGTGCCGTTCGAAGCACACGCCGTGCGCGTAGGAGCACCCCCGGCCGGCCTTGAAGAGGCGGCCGTACGCCCAGATGCGGAACTGGAGGAGGGGCGGCATGTTGCAGGCGTAAAGCCCGGTGCAGCGCTGGACGAGCTGCCGCCAGATTTCGGACAGGGTGACGTGCGCGGCCATGGTTTCAACTCCTGGATGAACGGATGCGGTGGATCAGGAACGCGCTTCCGACGCAGAGCCATTCCCCGAGCATCCACTGGACGCGCGCCAGCAGCGCCAGGGCGGTGGCGACCTCCTGCGTGAAATGGCTGTGCAGCAGCAGGACGAAGGTGCCCTCCCGGACGCCGAAGCCGCCGGGCATGATGAAGGCGAGGAACCCTGCGGTCCAGGCGACGGGGAAGCTGGTGATGAGCTCCAGCGGCGTGCAGTTGTTGTCCCCCACCGAGCCGCGGAAGAGCATCCACAGCGCGCCGCCGCAGAGCACCCAGAACACCACGTCCAGCAGGAACGTGAGGCGGACGGCGCGCGCAAAGGCGGCGGGCGCGGCGTGGACCTCGCGCAGTTGGTGGAACTTGGGGAGCCGCCCGAGAATCGCCAAGGGCAGGGCGGGAAAGAGCAGGAGCACGGCCGTGCCGGCGGCGAGCAGCGCGCTTCCGGCGATGGCGGCGGGCGCGGGGAGGAGCGGCAGGATGGAGGAAGCCCCCACCGCGAGCGAGGAGACCACGATCAGGATGAGTTCATAGAGGAAGCAGGCGGTCATGGCGGAGAGGGGCACGGCGCGCTGGCGGTAGTAGAGGGCCATGCCGACATAGCCCCAGAGGCTGCCGGGCAGGTACTTGGCGAGCTGGGAGGAGAAGTACATCCAGTTCATCTCCGCCTGCCGGATCGGGTGGCCGAGGCCGCCGATGAGAAGCCGCGTGCCGAGCGGGAGCAGGTACATGGAGGCGGCCAGCGTCAGCAGGCCGGCCGTGAGCCAGCCCGCCTGAAAATGCCAAGCATAATTTCGGACGCCGTCGAAATTGCGGGCGAGCAGCCAGACGAACCAGCCCAGGCAGCCGGCCAGGAGCAGGCGTCCGATCCAGGTCCGCCAGCGGCTGCCCGCCGTCGCCGGTGCGGGGGTTTCCCGGAGAGTGTTGTCCGGCGCTTCGGTCACGGCGGCGGTTCCTGTTCGGGGCGGATGATGCGGTAGGCGGCGATGCGGGGGTTGGCGGGCGCGTCCTTGATTGCTTCCAGCCACGGCGTCTGCTCCGGTTTCAGTTCCGGACAGAGGGAATATAGCTGCTTGTCCACCACCAGGATGCCGGCGTTCTGGCGCCGGGCAATCTGCCGGAGTTCGTCCGGCGTGCAGCTGTATTTTCCGGGGATGATGACCCAGTCGCACTCCGCCCAGAAGGAATACTGCGGAACGGCGGCCAAGACCAGCGGCAGCCGTCCGTCATGGTAATCGAGCAGGTCTGACTTCAACGGCTGGGTGGCGGGGGTGATGAATCCGCCGCGGTGCGCGCGCAACCAGCAGCCGAACGGTTTTTCCGGCGGGTTCAGGTGGACGAGTTTCGGCGCCACGGCGCCGGCGGACACGACCAGGACCAGGATGGCGGCGGCGGGAAAGAGCCGGACATGCATCCGGTCCAGGAACCGTTCCTTCACGCAGAGTACGCCGGTTACGGCCCAGACGAGGAGGAACGGCTGGGTGGTCATCACATAGCGCTTGAGGATGAAGCCGGTGCCGGTCAGGAGGAGGACGTTGTACAGGATGAAGGCGGCGCACACGGCGTCGGGCAGGCCGAACTCCCGGCGGCGCAGCCGCAGCCAGAGCCCCAGGCCGGCGAGCGCGAGGAAGAGCGGCTCCAGCCCCTTGGCCGTTTCCTTGAGATTGCGCCAGGGTGTCACCGTGTCTTCCGGACGGTCTTCTTGTTTTGCCGTTCCGATCACGGGTTGGCCCGGCGGTGTCTGCACGGGGCGGGCCATGGCGTCCCAGCGGCCGCCGAGCGACAGTTTTTCCAAAACTTTCCGGACGGGCGCGATTTGGCGGGAATCGAGCACGGGATAACCGGTTGTTCCGCGTTCGTACAGCGCCTGGGGCAGGCAGAGGATGAGCGCGACGCCCGCCGCCAGTCCGGCGCGGGCCGCGCCGAGGAGCGCCGGCTTCAGGCGGCCGCATGTGCAGGCTGGTTTGCGCACGAGGTCGGGAATGAACATGCAGGCCAGAACGAGCGGCAGGAAGAACAAACCCTCCGCGCGCGCCAAGGCCAGTCCGGCGAAAGCGGCGCCGATCCAGAGGCTGCGGCGCCACTTGCTGCCGGTGTCCACGGCCTGCGCCGTCAGCAGTTCCGCCAGCCAGAGGAGGAAGAACATTTTCGCCATGTCCAGCAGCCCCGAAGCGGCGTAACGGGTGAGCTGCGGTGCCAGCGCGTACAGCAGGCACCCCCACTCCGCAAGCGGTCCGGGAACCATGCGGCGGAGGAGCCGGCGGAGCGGCCACAGTCCGGCGAGGAAGAAGGCGGCGGAGACGAGCTTGAGGGCGGTGAACGCCGGGAGGCCGAGCTTGGCCAGGATGCCGCCGAGGACGACCGTCAGCGGGGGCGTCATGTGGAAAAAGGCGGTGTCCCAGTTGCCGCCGGCGAACTCGCGGACCTGGCGCGCGTAGCAGCTGGCCACGTCGTTTTTGGGATCCTGGTCAAGCAGGATGCCGATGAGCAGGAGCGCGGCGGCGGCGAGGAACGCAATCAGGAAAAGCCGGCCGTTCAGCCGGGATTCCGGCGGTGCCGTTGCGGTGTCGGTGTTCGGTCCGGTCATATGCGGCATTCTCCCGGGAGGCGGACAACGGCAAACAGGTCGATGGCGGCGGGGAAGGTGAGGCCGCCGGCGCTGCCGATGCATGCGGCCGGTGTCTCCAGGAAAGCGGCGGCACGGGGGAACACGAAAAGCGGCGCAATCTCGACCTGAGCGCCGGGGGCCGCGGCGAGGAACCCATTGCGGAGTTCGCGGCGGCTGAAGCGGCGGAGGACGGTGTCCGCCTCCCCGGCGTCCAGGCGCGGACGCAGCGCCGGGATGACGGCGCGGGCCGCCTCAAGGACGGTGTGCCGGTTCAGCGTCATCAGCAGGAACACGCCGCCGGGGCGGATGATGCGCAGGCATTCGCGCAGGAAACGGGGTGTGTCGGTGACGTGCTGGATGACGCCGATGGAGACGGCCAGGTCGAACTCCCCGTCGCGGAACGGAAGCTCCAGGCAGTTGGCGTGCATGAACCGGATGCCCGCCGGGGAATGGGCCGCCGCGTAGTCCAGCGACGCCTGGCACAGGTCCGTACCGGTCACCTCCAGGCCAAGCCCGTGCAGGATCCGGCAGTAGGCGCCACTGCCGCAGCCGAGGTCGACCGCTTTTCCGCCGGCCTTCAGCACGCCTTCCGCCAGCAGGCGCGCCGCTCGCCGGCTGAAGGCTTTCTGCCGTGCCTGCCAGCCGTGGGAGGTGTAGATGTTGACGTCATTTTCGGACGCGCTGGTGCGCGCCGCGTCTGAGAAACGCTCCTGCCAATATTTTTCGCGCGGGTCGGATGCCATGTTTCCCCTCTCAGAAGACATGTTTGCGGAGCCGTCCGGACAGCCAGGATGCGACGGGAGCCGGGAGCCGCTGCCAGATGCGGGGCAGAAGCGGGTTGACCGCTTCCACGGCGTCCGCCGCCTCGCGCCACGCACCGTTTTCCCGCAGGAAGCGCCGTTCCGCCACCCGGTGCGGCAGGGCGCCCCACTGGCGCTTGAATTCATACTGGCCGGAACCGAACAGGCTGCGCCCGAAGTCGTACCGCCTTCCGCCCGTGCAGCCGCGTTCCAACGATTTCCAATAGACGAGATTGTTGGCGCAGAGGGAGCGTTTCTCGAAAAGCGTGGCGCCGTACAAGTTCACCCGCCATCCGCCCCAGCCGATGTCGAAGACCGTGCCGACCGGTTGCCCCTGGTGCTCGGCCACCAGAAATTCCGCTTCCGGAAACTCCTCCAGCAGCGCCTTGAAGAACGCCGGCGGATGGGCGGGCGTGCCGAGTTCGTGCATGCGCCGGGCGTAGAGCCGGTAGAAGGCGGCGAGATGTTCTTCGCGTCCGGCCGTGGCGGTGACGCCCTCCTTCTCCGCCTTGCGGACCTGGTTGCGGACCTTGGCGTTGAGGCTTTTCCAGAGCGCCTCGGGGGCGGACGGAAGGTCGAGCCACATCGTCACCCGGTCCGCTTCCGTGAGGGCCTGCGTATCCGCGACGGCCATCTCCACTTGCCGGACGGCGACGCATGCGCCGTCGGGCATCGGCATTGGCGGCGCCGCGGTGCGGTCTTCGGGCAGAGGCAGCATGCCGCCGTATGGAGCGTAGGGCACGCTCACCAGCCGGCGTTTGCCGGACAGGGTGCGCACTCCGAAAAGAGGGAACAGCGCGGAGCCGCTGCGGACGCTGCGGCAGTCGGCGCCGTAGGTGCGGGCGATGGCGCGCCCCCAGGCGGCGGAGTGGAAGGCGGAGGGTTCGGGGCGTTCCAGGCAGACGGCGTCCCAGGCGGCGCGGGAGCCGGCGTCGTTCAGGTCGAGGGATTGCCAGGCCGCTTCCATGTCAGTCAGCGCGCTCCAGTTTTTCCAGCAGTCCGGAAAGAGAGGTGATCCGCCCGCGGTAGGCATCGAGGATGCCGGCGGTGCGGCGCTGCATGGTGCGTCCGCGGCTTTTCATGAAGAGGCGCGTCTTCCAGCCGGTTCCGGCGGGGAGGGGGTCGTTCCAGATTTCATAGGGATGGAAATAGAACTGCACGCTTCCTGTCCGCGCCCACCAGGCCAGCGCAAGCCGGGTCCACCAGGCGCCGAACAGCCGCGTGGCGATGCCGGTTCCTGCGGGGAGGCGGAGCAGGGGGAAGGTGGGGATCGGGATTTCCCAAAGGGGGCCGTTTCCGGTGTCCTGGACCTTGGCGCCGGTGCGGTACGGGTGCTGGGGGCAGCGCATCATGTCCTGGTATTTCCCACTGAAACTGCGCGCCGGACAGATGGAGGAGTCGTAGGTGAAACCGAGCTCCCGGATGACGTCCGCCAGCCACGGTGCGACCACTAGGTTCGGGGCGCGGTAGCCGCGGACCGGCCGGCCGGCCAGCTTTTCAAGAAGTTCTTTGGCCCTGCGCAGATCGGCGGTGAACGCCTCGCGGGAGAGCGTGGTCATGTCGGTGTGGTGCATGCCGTGGCAGGCGATTTCGTGGCCGGCTGCGGCGATTTCGCGGACCAGTTCCGGGTACCATTCCGCAACCTCGCCGAGGATGAAGAAGGTGGCGGTGATCCGGCGTTCCGCGAAGAGGGCCAGGAGCCAGCGCGCGGCCGGCACGATGTCGCCGCGCGGCCGGTCCCCGCCGTAGACCTCGCGGAACACGGAGGCGGTGTCCGCCCATCGGGAGCGCGGGCCGCCCGTCGCCCATCGCCCATGGAACCACTCATCTAGGTCGATGGAGAGGGCCATCGGGTGCGCGGGCTTCATCGCAGGTCCTTGTTCATTTCCATGTCCATGAACATGGCAAACAGGCCGAACTGGATGCCGGAGACGAGCAGGAAGACGGCGAACAGCACGCTGGTCGCCTGCACCGGGCCGATGAGGAAGCGGTGCAGCGCGCAGGACAGGCCGTAGGCGAGGCCGGGCACCAGCAGGATGAAGCTCATGAAATAGAACAGCACCAGCGGATGGAAGTCGCGGATGACATATTTCTCGAACATCCGCCGGAAGAAGAGCCGGGTCAGCAGCAGGCTGATGCGCGGGATCACCTTGTGCAGGCGGATCTTGCTCTGCTCGCCGACGCCGTAGACGGGGCGGATCGGTACATCCCGCACTTTTGCGCTGTAGATGTTGAGCTTGACCAGGTAGTCGTTGGGGCAGCCGTAGCGCTTGTAGGTGCCGTCCCAGTCGATCAGGCGGAGCATCTTGAGGTTGACCGCCGTGTAGCCGGTCTGCGAGTCCGCCACGTGCCAGTAGCCGGAGGCGACCTTGGTCATCAGCGAAAGCACCGCGTTGCCGAAGTAGCGGATGGCGGGGATCTTCTTGTAGGCCTCGCCGGTGAAGAGGCGGTTGCCCTTGCAGTAGTCGACCTCGCCGCGGACGACGGGGGCGATGACGTTCGGCAGGTCGACCGGGTCCATCTGCCCGTCGCCGGCCATCACCGCCGCCACATCGAACTGCTGGTCGCGGGCGTGCTTGTAGCCGGTGACGATGGCGCCGCCGACTCCCTGGTTGGCCTCGTGCCGGATGAGGAGAACGCGCGGGTGCTGCGGAATCAGCGACTCCACCACCGCGGTGGTGCGGTCCGGGCTTTTGTCGTCCACGATGATGATGCAGTCCACGAAATCCGGCATGGTTTCGATGACGGTGCGGATCTGCGTCTCTTCCTTGTAGGACGGGACGATGACGGCGATTCTTTTGTTTTCGAACATGGGGTGATCCTTGGCGGCCTGGCCGCAATGACAGAGGCCGGACCGCATTGCGCGCATGCCTGGAAACTCGGCGGCATGCGGCCGTCAGTTTTCAGCCACGAAAAACATCGCAATATAACGCGTGCCGGATTGTGCGACAAATGCGGGGGCCGCATGCCGGATGCGGGGCCGGCCGGGCATGTCGCGCGCCCTATGCGGTTTTCCCGGGGAGGAATGCTATAGTTCGGCCTTTCCCGCTTTTTTGCGGCTTGAAAAACGCCTTGGCCTTCCATTTCTTGGACGCGATAATGCTTTCGGAAAAACCATTCCTTCTTGAACGCCGTATGCTTTCGTGGGTGCAGTCGATTGTGCGCCGCATTCCATCCCCGCTGCGGACCGCCGCACTGCTGTGCCTGCTGATTGCGGTTCTGCTCCCGCCGTATCTGGTGCACATGGAGAAGGCGAGCCCCAGTCGCTCCATGGAAAAGATCTGCATGCTCAGCAGCCAGGAAACGTGGCTCCTGCTGCACGAGGGGCGCGCGGACGCCTGGCAGACCCCCTCGATGGGCGGCGTGCCTCGGATTGAAAAGCCGCCCCTGCTGATCTGGCTGAACCTGCTGGCCTGGCGCGGCCTGGATCCGGCCACGGCCACGGTGGAGGATCTGGCCTTCCGCGCCCGGGCCGTCACCACCGCCCTGGTGATGCTGGCCGCGGCGTGCGCGTGCTGGGCTGGATGCACGCTCGGCGACCGGCGGACCGGGCTTCTCGCGGCGCTCATCACCGGGAGCATGTTCCTAATCATCAAACAGGGGCATTACGCGACCTATGACCCACAGGTGATGGGGTGGGCAACGCTGGCGGTGGCCGCCGCGCTTTGGGCCGTCCAGCCGATGCATCCGGAACGGCTCAGGCGGCGGCATGCCTGGGGCTGGCTGCTGGCGGGGCTGGCTCTGGCCTGCGGCGTCATGACGAAGGGACCGGTGGCGCTTTCGCATGTGCTTCTGCCGGTGGCCTGGGTGGTGGCGCTCACGCCGCACCGCCGCCGGCAGAACATCACCGGGCTGCTCGCTGCCGTCGGCCTGTGCGTCCTGCTGTCCGCCTGGTGGTACTGGCATGTCATCCACGATGTTCTCGGCGCGGCGCCCGTTACGGACGCCAGCAGGGAAAGCTTCATGCGGGAATATGTCGCGGCGGACCGCGATCAGCGCCGGCCGTTCTATTATTACGCGCTGGTTGCCGGGTTTGTCTTTCCGTGGAGCTGTTGGTGGGTTCTTTCATGGTTCCAGCCGTTCCGGGAGAAGGCGCAGGCCATCCGCCGCCCGGCGTTTCTGGCCTGGGGGTGGTTCATGACCGCCTTTGTCGCCGCCGCAATCTGGCCCATGCGCCACGAGCGCTATCTGGTTCCGCTCATGCCGGCCGTTGGCGTCATGTGCGCCCTCTGGTTCGTTGCGCAGGAGAACCGCTACCGGGAGGCCGCCGCCCCGGCGTGGCTCCGGCGCCTGTGGGACGGAAGCTGGATTGTGCTGGCTATTGCGGCGCCAGCCCCCCTTTTTTTTGTGCAGATTCAATCGTGGCTGCTGGCCTCCGGCCGGATGCAACGGGCGCTGCTTGTGGGGGTCGGCCAGGTTCCCGCAGCCTGCACCGCCGCCCTGCTGCTCGGTCTTTGCTGGTGGGGATGGCGCCTGTCGCGCCGGCGGGCGTACGTCCCCGCCGCCGCCGTACTTGGCCTGTGGATGGTCGCACTGACCACCGTCCTTTATTTGGGATATTCCCAAGCTCCGGGGCAGCAATACGCCTACCGCACGCACGCCGAGCGGCTTGCGGCGGCATGCGGCGGCATGCCGGCGTACTGCTTGATGCAGCCCGGCCAGGCTGGTTTTTCCGCCGGCATTCCAATCTATGCCCGGCAGGTGATCCGCCCGGCCGACATGGCGCTGGTAGAAAGCATGATGGCGAAGCCGCAGTCATTTGCTGTCGCGGCGGTGGCCGACACGCCGGGAAGCGCCCGGCTCCTGGAGCTTGGATTTACGCCGGCCGCTGAATTCCGGGACACCCGCCGGAACTGGATCCTGTTCCGCCGTACACCCGCCCCGCGGCGTTGACTTTTGGGAATGCCGCGGCATTTTACACTCCGAACCGTCCGGCGGCCGCACGAGCGCCGCGTCTTTCCATGGCATGATTCAAGGGGTGTTGCATGAACGGCATTATTTGGGGTGGTGCGGCGTGATCAAGCGCACCGAGACATCCCTTCCCGGCGTCTGCATCCTGGAGCCCCAGCTGTTCGGGGACAGCCGCGGCTTTTTCATGGAGACGTACAGCCGCCGCGAGTTCGCGGCCGCCGGCATCCCGCATGAGTTCGTGCAGGACAACCATTCCCTCTCCACCCGCCACGTGCTCCGCGGCCTGCACTACCAGCTCGGCCGTCCCCAGGCGAAGCTCGTGCGCGTGATCCGCGGCGAGGTGTTCGACGTCGCGGTCGACGTCCGCCGCGGCAGTCCCACCTTCGGCCGCTGGGCCGCCGAGGTGCTCAGCGAGGCGAACCGGAAAATGATGTTCGTCCCGGAAGGGTTCGCCCACGGGTTCTACGTGCTCAGCGAGACGGCGGAATTCCTCTACAAATGCTCCGATTTCTACACGCCGGCGGAGGAGCGCGGAATCGCCTGGAACGATCCGCAGATCGCCATCCGCTGGCCGATTCCGCCGGCCGCCGAACCGCTGCTGTCGGACAAGGATAAAAAAGGTGGGACGCTGGCCACGCGGCCGGAAGCGGACCTGCCCGTTTTCCAGGGGTGACGCCGATGCGGATTCTCATCACGGGCGGGAACGGGATGCTGGGGCGGACGCTGCAGCGCCGGCTGGCCGGGAACATTCTGTCCGTCGCCGACCTGCCTGCCGTCGACATCACGCGCCTGGCCTCGGCCGATGCGGCGGTGGCGGCGTTCCGGCCCGACGCGGTGGTCCACTGCGCGGCGATGACGGCGGTGGACGCCTGCGAGTCGGAGCCGGACAAGGCCTTTGCCGTGAACGCCGCCGGGTCCGCCAACATCGCCGCCGCCTGCCGCCGCCACGGTGCGCGGTTGATTGCCGTCTCCACGGATTATGTTTTCCGCGGCGACCTCGGCCGGCCGTACCACGAATGGGACGCGCCCGCCCCATGCACGGCGTACGGTGCGAGCAAGCTTGCCGGCGAGGAGGCGGTTCGCGCGCACTGCCCCGACCATGCCATCGTCCGCACCGCCTGGCTTTACGGCTCCGGCGGCCCCAGCTTTTACCACGCCATGCTCAAGCTCGGCTCCCAGGCCGGCGACCCGCTGAAGGTGGTTGACGACCAGGTCGGAAACCCCACCAGCACCGACGCGCTGGCCGGCTTCATCGGGCTGCTGCTGGAGAACCCGCTTTGCGGCACCTTCCACGCCTCGTGCGAGGGGGAGACGACCTGGTTCGGTTTCGCCCGTGAAATTTTCTGGCTGAAGGGACTGACCCGCGGCCTGGTCCCCTGCACCACCGCCGAATTCCCGCGGCCGGCCCCGCGCCCCGCCAATTCGCGCCTGGAAAAGCGTGCCATGCGCCTGCACGGCCTGCCGCCGATGCCGCACTGGAAGGACGCTCTGGCGCAGTTCGTGCAGGAAAACCCCGCGGGCTGACCGCCCCTTTTTCAGGACGGACGGCGCCCGGCCTTCCGGAGTTCCGCATTCAACGCCGAAAGACTGGCATTCGCAACTCGGAAATCCGGATGAACACAACCGACCGCACGGCCCTGATTTTTCTCAACTGGCGCACCCCGGAGCTCACCGTGGCCGCCGCGCGCAGCGCGCTTTGCACGGCGCCGCACCCGGAATCCCTGCGCGTCATCATCGTGGACAACGCATCCGGCGACCATTCGTTGGAGCATTTCGCCCGCGAGCTTCCGGGGGCGGAGGTCGTCGCCATGCCGGAGAACGTCGGGTTTGCCCGTGCCATGAACGCCGCCCTGGCGCGGGTGACGGAGGAGCCATTCGCGTTCCTGCTGAACTCGGACATCGAGTTCAAACCGGGCGCGCTGGAAAAGCTCATCGGCGCGCTGGAGTCGGACCCGCAGGCCGCCATGGTCTGCCCCCGCCTGCTGCGCCCCGACGGCAGCGAGCAGGCCGCCGTCGTCCCCGAGCCGCGGATTTTCTGGGAACTGACCAACCGCAGTCTGCCCCGGCATCTGATGCGGGTTCCGCGCGGACGCGCCGGCGCCGTGCCCAGCGTGGTCGGGCCGTGCATGGGCATCCGCATGTCCGCCGTCCGCCCGCTGGGCTTTCTCGACGACCGTTTTTTCTTCTTCTTCGAGGAGACCGACCTGTGCCGGCGCATCAACCAGGCGGGCAGGCGCATCCTCTACGAGCCGTCGGCCGAAGTGATTCACATGCAGGGGGAGAGCGCCAACCGCCGTCCGGTCCGGGCACGCGTGCAGTTCTACACCTCCCGCTACCGCTACTTCCGCAAGCATGCCGGTCCCGCGGCCACCGCCCTGCTCTTTGCCGGGATGTGGCTGCGGCTGACCTTCGACCTGCTGCTCCTGCCGCTGGCGGTGCTGCTGACGGCCGGGCGCCGCCGCAAACTCCGCGACAAGCTCTACACGCAGTGGCGGCTCTGGCTCTGGCACGCCTGTTTCTGCCGTCCGGCCTGGGGTTTCGAGCCGGCGGACTGGCTTCTGTCGCGCCGCTGACGCCGCGCCCATCCCGGGCGTTTCCCCCACAAGCAGCCGCCCGCGGCCATGGAATTATGGGGCTCGGGCTTGCAACCCTGCCGGGTGTCATGTATTTTTCTCCGTTTCATCAAAAAGGTGCGCACGGGAGACCGTCAAGTATGTCCAGCGATGCCACACAACCCCCGAAGCCGATGTTGAACTCGACGGACTCCTCCCGCCTGCGGGCCGGCTTGGGCGGAACGCCCGTGCCGCCGCCCTCCGCCACCGTTGCCGTGCCGCCGCCGCAGGAGACGAGCACGGGCCGCCTCCGCCGCATGAAGGCCGGCGAAATCCGCACGGACACCTCCCGTTTCGCCAAGCCGGTGTCCCCCGCCGCGGAAACGACCACGGCCCAGCCGCCGCCCGCCGCCGCCACCCAGGTCGACCCGGTCACCCAGCGCGACACGAGCACGGGCCGCCTTCGCCGCATGAAGGCCAGCGAACCCGCCTCCTCCTCCGCCGCCGAGGCCGCCGCCACCGTCGCCCTTCCGCCGCCCGGCAGCAAGCCGCAGACGGACACAGTCAAGCTCAAGGTTCAGCGCGAGGCCAAGAAAGAAGGCACCCCTTCGGCCAGCCAGACCGTCCGCCTGCGTCCACCCTCGGCCGGTCTCGATGGACAGGCCACCGCGCGCCCCGCTCCTGGTGCCGCGGGCACCATCAAGCTCTCCCCTCCGCCGTCCGCCGCCATCCCGTCCAAGGCGGCGCAGACCATCCGCCTCCGCCCCGCCGGCACGCCGGCTCCTGCTCCCGCCTCGACCGGGGACGCCTCCGCCGCCCGGACCGTCAAGGTGAATGCTCCGGAGGAGACGGAGGAGGCCGACGGCGGCAAGCGCACGCTCAAGCTTCGCAAGGATGCCCCCTCCCTTAGCCAGGCGCCCGTCGCCGCCGCCGGTGAGGCCGCGATGGCCGCCCGGGCCGTCGCCGCTTCCGCTGTCGGACGCCCGGACATGGTGTTCAACACCTTCTCCATCCTCAGCATCCTGACGGTCGGAGGATTCCTCGGCATCCTCGGCTGGCAGATGGTTCTGCACATCTTCTGACGGTGCCCGAATCCGTCCGGCACCCCTGCAATCCCCGCCGTTTTCGGCGGGGATTTTTTGTGCCTTGAAGGCAAGCGGTTGCGGGGAATCCGCACCCCGGCGGCTTGCATCCCCCCCGTCATCCGCCATGTTAGCCCAAAGCCGTCATGCAAACATGATCCCATCACGAAGGCACGAAGCGCACGAAGGCCATGCATACCGGCTTTTTCTGCCTTATGCATAAGACAGCTTCGTGATCTTCGTGCCTTCGTGGTGAACGCCAACGTTTTTCCTTCCCCATAAGGTTCTTCCCCATGCCCTCCCCGTTTGTCCATCTTCACCTCCACACCGATTACAGCATGCTCGACGGTGCGTGCAAGGTCAAGGACCTCGTCAGGTGCGCCGCGGAGTTCGGCATGCCGGCCGTCGCGGTCACCGACCACGGCAACATGTGCGCCGCCATAGATCTCTACAAGGCGTGCGGCGACCTGAAAAAGGAGACCGGCCAGGAGGTCAAGGCCATCATCGGCTGCGAGTTCTACGTCTCCCCCGTGCCACTGAAGGAGAACGGCGTGAAGTCGCCGGCGGCCTGGGACTCCAAGGTCCCGAACATCGCCGGCTACCACCTGATTCTGCTGGCGGAGAACAACGAGGGCTACGCGAATCTCTGCCGCCTGAACTCCGCCGCCTTCCTCAGCGGCTACTACTACAAGCCGCGCATCGACAAGGAGCTCCTGCGCCAGCACAGCGCCGGCCTGATCTGCCTCACGGCCTGCATCGGCGGCGAAATCCCCTCGAAGTTCCTCAACAGCGGGAAGATGCTCGCGCGGCAGGCGTTGGAGGAATACCTCGAGATTTTCGGGAAGGACCGGCTCTTCCTCGAGCTCCAGGACCATGGCATGGAGGAGGAGTTGAAGGCCGCCGAGTTCTTGGCGGAGCTGGCGCGCGAGTACGGGCTTGGCCTGGTCGCCACCAACGACGCGCACTACCTGAAGCGTGAGGACGCCGAGGCGCACGAGGTCCTGCTCTGCATTGGCACGCAGACGACGACCGACGACCCGAAGCGCATGAAGTTCAACGCCGCCGAGTACTACGTCAAGTCCGAGGAGGAGATGCGCCAGCGCTTCGGGCACCTGCCGGAGGCGCTCGCGAACACGGTGCGCATCGCGGAGCGCTGCAACGTCAAATTCCCCCTCGGCAAGGAGCTGCACTACCCGGTCTACCCGTTGCCGCCGGAGTTCAAGGGGACGCGCGAGGAATACCTGCGCGGCCTCTGCGTGGCGGGGGTGAAGGAGCGCTACGGCTTCGACCCCGCCGCCGCGGGGCTCACGGAGGAGCAGCAGGCGAAAGTCGCCCGCATGGACTACGAGCTCGGCGTCATCGCCGAAAAGGGGTTCACCAGTTATTACCTCGTGGTGTGGGACTTCCTGCACTACGCCCGCAAGCAGGGCATCCCCGTCGGGCCCGGCCGCGGCTCCGGCGCCGGCAGCATCGCGGCGTTTCTGACGCGCATCACCGACATCGACCCGATCCGCTACGGCCTGCTCTTCGAGCGCTTCCTGAACCCCGGCCGCACGAGCCCGCCCGACTTCGACATCGACCTCTGCGAGCGCCGCCGCCAGGAGGTCATCGAGTATGTCCGCAACAAGTACGGCTCCGACAGCGTCGCCCAGATCGGCACGTTCGGCACGCTCAAGGCCAAGGCGGCGCTCAAGGACGTTGCCCGCGCCACCGGCCGGCCGTTCGCCGACGGCAACCAGCTCACCAAGTTCATCCCCGGCAACGACCCGAAGATGACCCTGACGAAGGCGCTTCATGGGTACAGGGACAAGGATTCCGGGAAGGACGTCCCGCCAGTCCGTGAATTTGTGAGTTTTGTCGAGGACACCCCTTGGGCGCAGCAGATCATCAAGTACTGCCGGGTCATCGAGGGGCTCAACCGCAACATGAGCATCCACGCCGCCGGCGTCATCATCGGCGACCAGCGCCTCGACAACCTCGTTCCGCTCGCCCGCGGTGCCAACGAGGAGGTCATCACCCAGTTCGCCGCCCCGATCTGCGAGGAACTCGGCCTGCTCAAGATGGACTTCCTCGGGCTCAAGACCCTCACCATCATCGATGACGCCGTCAAGCTCATCGCCGAAACCGCCGGCGTGAAGATCGACCTTGAAACACTCCGACTCGACGACAAGAACACCTACGAGCTGCTCAACCGCGGCGACACCATCGGCGTATTCCAGCTTGAATCGGGCGGTTTCCAGAATGTCTGCCGCCAGATGGGCGTGGACCGCATCGAGGACATCAGCGCGCTGGTCGCCATCTACCGCCCCGGCCCCATGCAGTTCATCCCGGAGTACTGCGACTACAAATTCGGCCGCAAGCCGCTCGAGTACGACCATCCCGCCATGGAGCCGATCCTCCGCGAAACCTACGGCATCATGCTCTACCAGGAGCAGGTCATGCAGGTTGTGCAGGCCGTCGCCGGCTTTTCGCTGGGCGACGCCGACATCCTCCGCCGCGCCATGGGCAAGAAGAAGCTCGACGAGATGACCAAGATGAACGCCCAGTTCATCGAAGGCTGCGCCCAAAACGGCGTGAAGCGCGAGGTCGCCGACGCCATCTGGGAGAAAATCGTCAAGTTCGCCGGCTACGGCTTCAACAAGTCGCACTCCGCCGCCTACGGCATGCTCTCCTACCGCACCGCCTATCTCAAGGCGAACTTTCCGGTCCAGTTCATGGCCGCCATGCTCACCAGCGAGCTTGGGAATGCCGAAAAGCTCGCCTTCTACCTCCAGGCCACGCGCGACATGGGCATTGAAGTCAAACAGCCCGACGTCAACGTCTCCGGCCGCACCTTCTCCGTTGACGGTCCCTGCATCCGCTTCGGCCTCGCCGCCATCAAGGGCGTGGGGGAGGGCGCCGCCGACGCCATCGCCGCCGCCCGCCGGGCGGACGGCCCGTTCAAGAGCCTCGACGATTTCTGCGAACGCGCGGGCGCCAAGCTCAACCGCCGCGTCATGGAAAACCTCTGCAAGACCGGCGGGCTTGACGGCTTCGGCCTCAAGCGATCCCAGATCTTCGCCGCGCTGGAGGAAACACTCGCCCGCGCCGCCATGGCCGCCGCCGACCGTGACAAAGGGCAGGGCTCCCTCTTCGAGATGTTTGACACCGATGCCGGCCCTGGCGGGGCGTCCGACATCCATCCGACGCCGCCCGACATCCCCGAGTGGCCCGACCGTGAACGGCTCACCTACGAGAAGACGCTCCTCGGCGTCTACGTCACCGGCAACCCGCTCCGCGAGTACGAGGGCGTCCTCAAGGCGTTCCAGAGTTGCCCGATGGACCGCCTCGCCGAACTGGTCGAAAGCGCCCAGGGCAACGGCGGCTCGCCCCCCGTCCGCGTCGGAGGCCTCGTCAACAGTCTGGAGATCAAGCGCTCCAAAAAGGACAACCGCCAGTGGGCCATCGTCGGCCTTGAGGGGCTCAGCGGCTCGGTCGAATGTCTGGTCTTTGCCGACGCCTACGAGAAATGCGCCGCCATGCTCCAGCCTGAGGCGATCGTCTTTATCGAGGGCACCGCCGGCCGCAAGGACAGCGGCGGCGTGCCGAACGCCGGCGACGGCGGAGAGGGCGAGGAGGAGCAGGCCGTCATCAACATCCGCGCCGAAAAGGTCATGCCCGTGGCCGAGGCCCCCGCGCTCCTCACCGAGGAGGTCAGCATCCGCTTCGCCCAGGCAAAAACGGACCGTGGCCGCCTGCAGCAGTTCAAAAAGCTGTGCGAGGCCAACCCCGGCGCCGCGCCGATCCTCCTCTGTGTGGACGGTGAGGACGGCGTCATGGCCATGATCCGTCCCGAGGGGATGAAAGTCTCCAACAGCTTCGAGTTCCGCCACGGCGTGCTCGACCTCTTTGGGCCCGGCTGCATCACTGAAAAGGTCAAGAAGCCCGAAGCCCGCCCCCAGCGCCGCTTCTCCTCCGGTGGCTACCCCCCGCGCCCGCCCGCCGACGAGTGAGAGCATGGGGCCGTTTCCCTGCTTTCGGCAACGGATTTCCGATAGCGGGGAGCGGGGGAGTCCGGGTTGAGCGTTCCTGGGCGGTGCGGGTCAGGGCTGCGCGCCGCCGCCGTCTTCCATCGTCCGCTCTTCGCCGACCGTCTCTTCCGGCGGCGCCTCCGTCTCCTCCTGCAGCTCGCCGGCCGGGCCGCCGATGACGACGACGAACTCGCCTTTCCAGACGCGCTTGCCGTGCTGCGCGGCCACCTCCGCCACGGGGCCGGTGATGCACTCCTCATGCATCTTGGTCGCCTCGCGGACGAGCGCGACCGGCGTCTCCGCCCCGAACAGCTCCGCAATCTCCGTCAGCAGGCGGTTGACACGGTACGGCGACTCGAAAAGGAACGCCGTCAGGCCGTCCGCCTTGATTTTCTCCAAAAATTTGCGGCGCCTGCCGGACTTCACCGGCGGGAAACCGTGGAAGGCGAAACGGTCCACCGGCAGTCCGCAGGCGACGACCGCAAAGGTCACCGCCGACACGCCGGGAATGATCACCGGCTTGATGCCGCGGGCAAGTGCGGCGCGGACGATGAAGAAGCCGGGATCGGAAATGGCCGGGGTCCCGGCGTCGGAGAGCACGACCACCTTGCGCCCGGCAAGCACGTCGTCCAGCAGCGATTCCGTGCGCTGGTGTTCATTGTAGGCGTGGTAGGCGACCAGGCGGGCGTGGACATCGTAGGCCTTGCACAGGACGCCCGAGCGGCGCGTGTCCTCGGCGGCGATCACGTCCGCCTCGCGCAGCGTGCGGACCGCGCGCATGGTGATATCCTCAAGGTTGCCAATCGGCGTTGCCACCAGCGCCAGCCAGCCACTCCCCGTCGTGGATGAAGCTTCCATGCAATCACGCTCCCGATTCCCGCCGCGCGCACAACCGCCGGCGTCCGCCATTCTGCATTCTGTGTTTTTGCGTCCGGAATGTACCGCGCCTCGGCCGATTTTTCTCCGGGCCGGGATATATTGCGCTCCATGAAACCACGCGCTGTCATTCTCACGCTCGTACAGGTCGCCATTGCCGTGGCGCTGGAAAGCTGGCTCATTCGCGCCACGCTGCAGAAGGCCAAAGCGGCCAATGTCGACCCGTGGTCCATGATTGGCGCCGGCGCCATCCTGCCCCTGTTCGCCGCCTTCGCGATCTTCGGCTTCGTCCAACTCGTGGTCACCTGGCGCTGGTCCGTCCTGTTGCGCGTCCAAGGCGTGCGCCTGCCGTTCCTGCAGCTGCTGCGGCTGACGCTGATCGGGCAGTTCTTCAACCTCGCGCTGCCCGGCGCCGTCACCGGCGACATCGTGAAGATGGCCTACATCGCCAAGGCCGCGCCGGAGAAGAAGGCCGAGTGCATCCTGACCATCGTCATCGACCGCATCTTCGGCGTGCTCGGCCTGTTCGTTCTCGCCACCATCTTCGTGCTGCTCCATCTGTCGTTCCTGCGCGGACTGGACACGGCGGACCACGACCAGATGATGGTGAAGATGGCCGCGTTCACCGTCGGCTTCGGCAGCGTCGGCGGCATCCTGTTCGTGCTGGCCGTTGAGTTTCACAAGAAACTGCTGGCGCTGCCGTTGATGCGCACGGTCGTGCCCGCCGTGGCGAAGCGGCTGCCGGCGAAGGTATGCGACGTGGTGACGCGGCTCGTCTGCGCGCTCGATCTCTGCCGCGGGCACCGCCGCGCCGTGGCGTCGGCCCTCGGGCTTTCCCTGGTCGTGCATTCCAGCCTGGCCGTCATGCTGCTGCTGATCGGCCGCGCGCTCGGCGAGGGCACGGTGCGGGCTGGCGGCTACTTCCTCACCACGCAGGTCGCCAACGCCGTCGCCGCCATCCCGCTCACGCCCGGCGGCGTCGGCCTCCGCGACAACTGCGTGAGCTACTTCCTGAAGGCGCTCGACGCCACCCCGGCCGCCACCGCGGGATTCATCCCCGTGCTCTTCACCCTTCTGATGGCGGCATGGGGCATCGGCGGCGGCGTGCTGTTCATGCTCCGCAGCCGGAAAAGCGCCAAGGCCGACTGACGCGCGCGGCGGAAATTCCGGGCTATGTTTTCCGGCATGAGAAACACACGCGCATTCAACCTTGGCGGCGTGCGGATCGGCGGCGGCGCGCCGGTCACCGTGCAATCCATGACGAACACCGACACGCGGGATGCGGCGGCGACACTGGCCCAGATCCGCGAGCTGGCGGCGGCGGGGTGCGACATCGTCCGCGTCGCCGTGCCGGATGAGGCGGCGGCCTCCGCGGTGAAGGCAATCGTGGCGGGGAGCCCGATCCCGGTCATTGCCGACATCCATTTCGACTACAGGCTCGCCGTCGCCGCCATGGAATCCGGCGCGCACGGCATCCGCATCAACCCCGGCAACATCGGCGAGGCGTGGAAGCTGAAGGAGGTCGTGCGGGTGGCGGTGGAGCGCGGCGTGCCGGTCCGCGTCGGCGTCAACGGCGGCAGCCTGGAGAAGGAGCGGCTGGCGCGGTTCGGCGGCGCGACGCCGGAGGCGCTGGTGGAGAGCGCGCTCCTGAGCTGCGCGCGGGTCGAGGAGGCCGGCTGCAGCGCCATCAAGGTCAGCCTGAAAAGTTCCAGCGTGCCGGACACGGTGCGGGCGTACCGCCTGTTCGCGGCGCGCACGGATTATCCGCTGCACATCGGCGTTACTGAGGCAGGGACGCTGCTCGGCGGCACGGTGAAGTCCGCCGCCGGCATCGGCGCGCTGCTGCTGGACGGCATCGGCGAGACGCTGCGGGTGAGCTTGACGGCGCCGCCGGTCGACGAGGTGAACATCGGCATCCGCATCCTGGAGGCCGTCGGCCTGCGCGAGGCGCACCCGGAAATCATTTCCTGCCCGACCTGCGGCCGGACGCAGATTGCGCTGTTGCCGATCGTTGCCGCCGTGGAGAACGAGATTGCCCGCCTGAAGAAAGAGGGGCTGGAGATCCGCCTGCGCAAGGTCGCCATCATGGGATGCGTTGTCAACGGCCCCGGCGAGGCGCGGGACGCCGACATCGGCATCGCCGGCGGCAACGGCAGCGGCGTCCTCTTCCGGCAGGGCAAGGTTGTGCAATCCCTTTCCGAGGCGGAACTGCTCCCCGCCATTTTGGCCGAGATTCGCGCCGCCGCCGTCCCCGCCTCCGGGCCACGTTGACCGCGGAAAACGAAAACACAACGCGAACGTTCGGAAGCGAGGGAAACCAAGTGGACGAGGGAGCGAACATGGCGGATTCGGCGGCGGTGCCGGCGTGGCGGGTTTGGCCGGTACGCGCGGCGCTCTGCGTGCTGGCGCTCCTCTGCCCGCTGAAGTTCGGAATGCCGACGGTGGCCGGCGGGGACAGTCTCTTCCCGGCGGATGCCTGGGAATGGATTTTTGCGGTGTGGCCGCCGTTCCTGGCGCCGGTGCTGGCGGGTGTGGTGCTACTGCTGTGCGTCCTGCTGCTGCCGGCGGCGGGAGCAAGCGGGTTTGCCTGGTTCCAACGCGGGGCTCCGGGTCCCAAGCTTGAGCCGAAACCGCCGGACGCGCAACACGAAACACGAAACGCGCAACGGGGCCGCATGGCCTGGCTGTTCCCCGCCGCGTGGTGCGGGTTTCTGCTCTGCCTGCTGCCGGGGTTGCTCCGGACAACGGAGCGGGACGCCGCCTGGCTGATGCTCGGGCAGTGGACGGGGGTCGCGGCGTTCGCCGTGGCGGCCTGGTGGGCGCTGGCGCATGACCGTAGGCTTGGCGGCTGGTTGCTGGCGGCGCTGGCGGCGGGCACGCTGCTGACGGCGTGGGCGGGCTGGCTGCAGGGGCCGGGCGGCGGGCTGGCGGCGGCGTTGAAGGCGGCCGAAGCGAACGGAATGGCGCTGCCGCCGGAGGTGGTGGGGCGGATCCGCGAGGGGCGCGTGTTCGGCACGTTCGTCTATCCCAATAGTTTCGCCGCGCACCTGATTCTGACGGGCCCGCTGGCGGTCTGGGCGGCGTGGCATGCGGGCGGGTTCTTCCGTCCGGCCCGGGTGAGCCGGCTGCTGCTGGCGGGGTTTGCCGCGGCGGCGCTGGGCGGCGGACTGTGGTTCAGCGGAAGCCGGGCGGCGATGCTGTCGCTGGGCGTTGGCGCCTGCGCGGCGGTGGCGGCGGTTCCGGCGCTCCGGCGGTGGCGGGGAGTTCTTCTGGCCGGAATCGCGGTGCTGGCGGTGGCGGGTGCGGTGGCCGGAACGCTGAAGGTGATCCGTCACAAGCAAGGGGAACCCGGCGGCGGCGGCCCGGTTTCGGTGATGGCTCTCTCTTCGCTCGGAGCCCGGGCCGAATACGCTTCGGCATCGGTGAAGATGTTCGCCTCGGCGCCGTTGGTCGGCGTGGGGCTCGGCGAGTTTTTTCCGTATTACACGAAGTTGAGGCCGGCCGGGGTGGAGGACACTCGGCAGTCGCACAACATGGTGCTGGGGTATGCGGCGCAGGCGGGGGTCCTGGCCGGACTGGCGGCGCTGGCGCTGCTGGCGCTGCCGTTCTTTTTGGGGCGGATTGCGGCAGGCGGAAGTGAACACGCAACACGAAACGCGCAACACGAAACGCATGATCTTCCCCCGGGGCTGTTGCTGGCGGTGCAGGCGGGGACGATTGCCTGGGGGCTGCATGCACTGGCGGATTTCAACAGTGAAATTGCAGGGTCGGTGATGGTTTTTGCGCTGCTTCCGCTACTGGCGGTGGGAAGAGGGAAGAAGGCGAAAGGTGGAATACGGGACGCGGAACCCGGCAACGCGGGAATAGGAAACCGGAAATTGAAAACGGGAATTCTTCTGCGGTTGGCGGCGGCGGGGCTGGCGCTGGCGGCGTTGGCCGCGGTCTGGCGCTGGCCGGGGGAGCGGGCGTTTGCCGGGCTTTGCCGGACGTCGGCGGACCGGAGTGCGCCGCTGGCGGCGGTGGCGGATTCGGCCGCGGCCGCCGCGCGGCTGCTGCCGGAATCTCCCTACCCCTGGAACATCCTCGGTCGCCGGGCCCTGGCCGAAAGGGAATGGCGGACGGCGGCGGACTCATTCGCCCTTGCCGCCGCGCGGACTCCGCACCGGTCCGGCTTCTGGGCGGGTTTGGCGGAGGCGGAAATGGCGGCTGGCGACGGCCCGGCGGCCCGGCGCGCGGCGGCCAGGGCGGTGGAGTGGAACCCCGCCTCCCCGGAGATTCTCGGCCTCCGCCGCAGAGTGGAAACGGGGGAGGCGTCGGGGCGATAATTGCCCTGTTTTTTAGGCATGCTATATTAGCACCCAAACAGAAACCAAACCAAGGCGTTTCCAAGGGTCTTGTGCGGGCAGGCGCGTACGCGAATGTCGCATGATCATGAGGGAACGGAAATCGGGCGGGAAGGGGCCGGAACAATGCGAATTCTTGTATTGAACGGACCGAACCTGCAGATGCTCGGCCGGCGCGAGCCGGACGTCTATGGAACCGCCACCCTGGAGGATGTCGAGGCGCTGGTCCGCCGGACGGCCGGGGAGCTGGGGGTTGAGGTCGAGTTCCGGCAGAGCAACCACGAGGGCGATCTTTTGGACTGGATCGGACTGGCGTCCGGCACGTTCGACGGCATCGTCATCAACCCGGCGGCGTACACGCACACCAGCGTGGCGTTGCGGGATGCGCTGGCCGGGGCGGGGGTCCCCGCCGTGGAAGTGCATCTGAGCAATGTGCATGGCCGGGAGGAGTTCCGGAGGAGGTCGCTGACGGCGGAGGTCTGCGTCGGCGTAATGTGCGGATTTGGCGTGGCCGGGTATGGCTGGGCGCTTCGGGCGCTTGTGCAACATCTGGCGCCGGTGAACAAGAAGGGAAGAAAAAATGAAGCTTGAAGAGATCACAAAGATAGCCGAACTGATGTCGGCCAACGACCTTGCGGAAATTGCCATCGAGAGCCCGGATGTGAAGATCTCCATGAAGCGCGGCGGCGGCGCCGTGGTGCATGTCTCCGCCCCGGCTCCGGCTCCCGTAGCCGCCGCTTCCGCGGCCCCGGCTCCGGCCCCCGCCGCCGAGGCGCCCGCCCCCGCCAAGAAGGCGGAAACCATCAATTCCCCAATCGTCGGTACCTTCTACTCCTCGCCGTCCCCGGACGCTCCGTCGTTCGTGAAGGCCGGCACCAAGGTGAAGGAAGACACGGTAATCTGCATCGTCGAGGCGATGAAGGTCATGAACGAGATTAGGGCCGAACGCAGCGGCGTCATCCGCAAGATGCTGGTCGAAAACGGCAAACCGGTCGAGTACGGCCAGCCGATGTTCGAGATTGAATAAGAATTGCAGGAAGGCCGGAAGGGAAATCGGGCCGGGAGGTTTTGACGGGAAGCGGCGTGTCCGCCGGGGAAGAGCCAGGCAACGAAACGTCCAAGGCATTTTCCTTTAACTTTCCCGCGGGCCTCCCGTCATCCATCCCTTCAATCACCGCCTCCCCTGTTCTCCGTGTCTTCGCGAACTTCGGCCCAAAAGCATCATGAGGTTGCCATGTTTTCACGAGTCTTGATTGCCAACCGGGGCGAGATCGCGCTCCGCATCGTGCGTGCGTGCCGCGAGCTGGGCATCAGCAGTGTCGTGGCCTATTCGGAGGCGGACAAGCACACGCTTGCCGTCGCCATGGCCGACCACGCCATCTGCATCGGGCCCGCGCCGAGCAAGGAAAGCTACCTGAAGATCGACCGCCTCATCGCGGCGGCGGAGCTGTACGATGTGGACGCCATCCACCCCGGGTACGGTTTCCTGGCCGAGAACGCGCACTTCGCCGAGGTCTGCGAAAGCTGCAATATCAAGTTCATCGGCCCCAGTCCGGCCGCCATCCGCGCCATGGGCGACAAGGCCGAGGCGCGCAAGACGATGATGGCCGCCAAGGTTCCGGTCATCCCCGGCTCCAAGGATATTGTCAAGGACGAGGGCGAAGCCAAAAAGATCGCCCACGAATACGGCTATCCAGTCATCATCAAGGCCGTCGCCGGCGGCGGCGGCAAGGGGATGCGCGTCGTCCACAACGACGCCAGCCTGGTCCAGGGCTTCCACGCGGCGCGGCGCGAGGCCGAGATGGCCTTCGGCAACGGCGACGTGTACGTCGAGAAGTACATCGAGCGCCCGCGCCACATCGAGTTCCAGATTATGGCGGACAACCACGGCAACGTGATCCACCTCGGCGAGCGCGACTGCTCGCTTCAGCGCCGCCACCAGAAGCTCATCGAGGAGGCTCCCAGCCCGATTCTTGACGCCAAGCTGCGCGAGAAGATGGGCGAGGCGGCCATCAAGGCCGCGAAGGCCGTGAAATACAGCGGGGCCGGAACCATCGAGTTCCTGGTGAGCGCCGACAAGAAGTTCTACTTCATGGAAATGAACACTCGCATCCAGGTCGAACACCCGGTCACGGAGATGGTCACCGGCGTGGATCTGGTCAAGACGCAGATCCGCGTCGCCGCCGGCGAGAAGCTGCGCTACAGCCAGAAGGACATCAAGTTCACCGGCCACGCCATCGAGGTGCGAGTGAATGCCGAGGACTGGAAGCGCAACTTCGCCCCGTGCCCCGGCACGATCTCCCTGTACATCGCCCCCGGCGGCCCCGGCGTGCGTATCGACTCCCACGCCTATTCCGGCTACGTCATCCCGCCGAATTATGACAGCATGATCGGCAAGCTCATCGTGCATGGAGCCGACCGCGAGGAGGCACTGCGCCGCGCCCGCCGCGCGCTGGATGAATTCCGGATTGAAGGCGTCGCCACCTCCATCGGCTTCGCCCGCATCCTGCTGGAGCGCGAGGACATCGTCCGCGGCGAGTACAACACCGGCTACATCGAGAAGATGCTCGAGGCCGAGGCGGCGGCCCGCAAGGCGGCCAAGCCCGAGAAAAAGCCGGTCTGAGCCAGCCCGCAGCCCGACATTGGCCTCACGGAGTGTCGGATGTCGGGCGCGGCGTGGATTTTTCGGATGGCTGCCGGCCGCCGGAGTAGGCTTGGCGTTGTGCCGCAAAAAGTCCACCCCCGCAGCCGCCAAAGATGACACGGCCAGCCGGAGAGGGCGGAGGCGACACGTCTCGCTGACGCTCGCATCGCTTACTGCCGCCCGACGGCAGCCCGTCTCGCCTTCAGCCCGGCCGTTATCCGGGGTTCGCCAAGTCGCACCGCAACCCACTCCCCGGTTGGCGGAGTGAGCCCGGCTTGGCGTCAATTGGATCTCGAATAATTACTTGGTGGTGAAATACTGGTTCAGGAGGATGTCGTACCGCTCCTGGAGCTTGGCGCGTTCTTCGGCGGACAGGTCGCCATTGAGCTTTTTCTTGAGTTCGGCGAGGCTGTGGAAGTCGCCAAGGAACCTGCGGGCGTCGGCCCGGCTCAGGTTTTCATCGCCCAAGCGTGAGGCGAGCTCGGGCTTGAGGAAGACGTTCTTGCCGAGGCGGTAAGCCGCCATCTGGTTGCCGTCCGTGTCGTGCTTCTGTGTCCAGATGTCGAAACTGGCGTCGTTCAGGGCGTTGCGCAGATCCTTGGCCTCGTCGCGGGTGACCTTGCCGTCACCGTTGAACTGCTGCTGCATTTTCTCGATGTTCTGCTGCTGCTGTTCGAGCTTGGCGGTCTCCTCCGGCGTCAGGTAGCCTTTGCTGATGCCGTGCTGGATGCGCTTCTCCTGATTGGCCTCGCGCTTGTCGGTGACGCTGTTGACCGTGTCGGTGCGCTTCTGGTCGACCGGCGCCTTCTTTTCCGCCGCGGCCTTTCGGGCCTCGATCTTGGCCTTGCGCTCTTCAGGCGTCATCTTCTCCATCTCGGCCTTGCGCGCTTCAATCTTGGCCTTGCGCTGTTCCGGTGTCAGCTTCGCCCACTCGGCTCTGCGGGCCTCTATCTGCGCCTTGCGGTCTTCCTGCGCGGTCTTCTTCTCCTCAATCTTCTCGCGGATGTCGGCGCGTTTCGCTTCGGCCTTTTCCTTGGCTTCGGCGCGCTTGTCGCCGTGTTTGGCGCGGCCGCCGGCGGGGCCGCCGGTCTCCGTCCCCGCGCCTGGCGCGGGCGGCGTGGCGTCGTCGCCGAAGGACGGGAAGGAAAGTGCGAGGGCCGCGCAGGTGCCGAGGATGATGGCGGGCTTGAGGGTGTTCATGGGAGCCGCTCCTTGCTGCTGGTTCTAGTGTCTGACGGGTTCCGTTACGCTCCTGAAACGGCTGGGCGGCGGCTTTATTGTGACCGCCGCCGCGCCCCTTTTTCCGGCCGGGCGGCCAAAACGGGCGCCGCCGCCGCTGCGGGAATAGAAAAGACGCCTTGCCGGATTAGGTTAACCCGCATGTTTTATGAAGCGCGCCGGGCGTGTCCGGCCTCCGCTTTCCACCACTTGAACGCAAGAAACGGGGCCCGTGGACAAGACGATGACAACGGCGGCGGAGGATCCGGCGCGCGGGTTCCGGCTGTACCGGCCGGCACTGGCGCCCCCTGCGGAGCCGGTGCGCCCGCTGGACGGAATCGACTGGCGCGGCGGCTTGGTGGTGCGGGCGGTGAACTGGCTCGGCGACACGTTCATGGCGCTGCCTGCCGTGTACCAGGTCCGTCTGCGGTTGCCGCCAGAAGCGAAGCTCCATGTGTTGTGCGGGGCGAATCTGGCACCGGCCTGGCAGTGCATGTCCTGGGTGGACGGCGTGATACCGTTCCCCGGCGCGCGGGCGGACCGGGCGGCGCGGGCGGCGGTCCGCCGGCTGGATCCGGGCGCGGCCCTGATCCTGCCGAACTCCTTCGGCGCTGCCTGGGATCTCTTCAACCTCTCCATCCCGCGGCGCGCCGGGCGGGCCGGCAGGATGCGGACCCCGCTGCTGACCGACACGCTGCCGCCGCTGCCGCCGGCGGAGGACCGCGGCGCGCGGCACCAGCTATCCGAATATCTGGAGCTGGCCTCGCTCTTCGGCGAAACGCCGTCCGTTTTCTTGCCGGCCCCCGTGCGGACGGAGAATCCGGCCGCGGTCTGCGCACGGCTTGGCATACCGGCGGACCGTCCGCTGCTGGCGCTGGCGCCGGGCGCGGCGTACGGCCCGGCCAAACAGTGGCCCGCGGAATTTTTCCATGCCGTGGCGCGCTGGTGGACGGATCGTGGCGGACGGGCCGTGGTGGTCGGGTCGCCGAAGGAGGCGGCCGTGGGAGAGGCTGTGCTGGAGGGGCTTGCCGGCTGTGTGAATGCCGCCGGAAAAACGACAATTCCGGAGATGATGGCGCTGTTGCGCGGCTGCCGCGCGCTGGTGAGCAACGACAGCGGCGCCATGCACCTGGCCGCCGCGGCCGGCGTGGACGGAGTCGCGCTTTTCGGATCCACCGACCCGGGGGCCACGGGCCCGCTCGGCGGCCGCTGGGTCGTGCTGAACGACCAAGCAGATTGTTCGCCGTGTTTCCAGCGGAACTGCCGCTTCACGGGCGGGGAATGCCGGTGCCTGCGCGTCATCCCGCCGGAGCGCGTCTGCTCCGCGCTGGAATGGCTGCTGGGCGCGGCGGTCGCCGGCGATGATTTTTCCACTCAAAAAAACGCAACCAATCAAACCGAAAATACGACAACATGAAACTCCGATACACCATCTCAATCGCGCCGGGCATCCAGTACGACATCGCGGCGGACGACACGCTCGACCTGCAGCCGCACGACGGCGTGGTCGTGCGGTGCGAGCGCTACGAGGACGCGGGAAACATCACGGCCTGTCACGACCGCGAGCCGCTGGACGAGGCGGCGCTGGCGCGTGAGCATGGAGGCGACCACGGGCGCCGCATCCAGGGCAACGGCATGCCGGAGGTGGTGCGCCCAATCACGCCCGAGGACGAGGCGCGCCTCCGGGAGAACCGCATCCGCGCCGCCGCCATGGAGAAAACGGTCCTGCAGCAGATCAAACTGCACCGGCTGGAGATGAAGATGGTCAGCGTGCATCTGGTCTTCGACCGCAGCCTGCTGGCGGTTCTCTTTACCGCCGAGGGGCGCGTGGATTTCCGCGAACTGCTGCGCGACCTTTCCAAGCAGCTCCACATCCGTGTCGAGCTGCGCCAGATCGGTGTGCGCGACGAGGCGGCGGTGCACGGCGGCCTCGGCTGCTGCGGCCGTCCGTTCTGCTGCGCCACCTTCCTGCACGACTTCCAGAGCATCAACGTGAAGCTGGCCAAGGAGCAGGGGCTCTCCCTCAACCCCGCCAACATCTCCGGCGCCTGCGGCCGGCTCAAATGCTGCCTGCGCTACGAGGCGGACGGCTACCGGGAAATGCGCCAGAGCCTGCCCCGGCCCGGCGCGCATGTGGACACGCCGGACGGCCCCGGCCGCGTCATGGAGGTGAACCCGCTCACGCGCAAGATCCGCGTCGGCTTCCAGGGCAGCGGCGGCGCGCCTCAACCACCGGTGGTCTTCGCGGCGGACGATGTGAAGCTCAAGCCCGCCCCGCCGGGAACCGGCAAATGCCCCCACCAGCACTGCCGCGCCGAAACGCCGGACGCCGCCGACAACAACGCCACCGAAGAGGATTGAATCCGGGCGTCAGGCGCCGTACAGCTCGAACGGTGCGGTCCTGGTACGGAACGCGGTGCAGGCGGCGGCGCATTCCGCCTCGAAGGCCGGGATGTCGAGCCCGGCCAGCCGTTCCGGCGTCCAGTCCGCGCCGTTGTCCAGCCAGTCGCCGAACCCCGCGGTGAGCTTGAACTCGCCGGGGGCGAGCCGCGCCAGTTCCTGGAGGATGGCCATCTGCGTGCGCAGCGGCCGGAGGCGGTGCGGAGTCCGCAGCATCAGCTGCACGCCGTGGCAGGGCTGGCCGGCGAACTTGTTGAAGCCGGGCTTGAAGAAGGTTTCGCGGAGGAGCACGCCGGGGAGCCGGCGGGCGTTGAGCGCGGCGGCGAGCTTCCGCCCGTCCAGGAACGGCGCGCCGATGACGCTGAACGGCTGGCAGGTGCCGCGCCCCTCGGAGACCGTGGTCGCCTGGATGATGCCGGTGCAGGCGTAGGCATAGGCAGATTCGACGGTCGGGATGTTCGGCGAGGGCGGCACCCACGGCAGACCGGTTCGGCCCCAGCCGTCGCGCCGCCGCCAGTTGCGGACGGGAATCACAGAGAGGACGGAACTGTGTGACGGTTTGGCGGTGTGGCAGTGTGACGGTGTAACGGTCCGTGGTCCGTGGTCTGTGGTCTGTGGATTTTTGGCATTCAGTTCTGCGTTCTGCGTTCTGAATTCTGCGTTTTCACTTCTGCCTTCTGCCTTCTGCCTTTTGCCTTCCGTCTCCGCCACCAGCCAGCGGGCGAGTTCGCCGAGCGTGAGCGCCGGGAACTGCGGGAACGGCAGCGGGAAGAACTGGCACCCCATCGGGCCCTGTGTGCCGAGCTGCGCGAGCGGTGTGGGGCGGTCGAGCACGACGACGCGGCGGCTGTGCGCCACGGCAGAGGCCAGCAGCTCGGCCAGCGTCCACTGGAAGGTGTAGGCGCGGTGCGAGACATCCTGCGTGCAGAAAACCGCCACGTCCACGGCGTCCCAAAACGCATCCGGCACGCCCTTCTTCTCGCCGTAGAAGCTGAAGACCGGCAGGCCGGTGCGCGCGTCGGTGCCGGATTCGACGGCGACGCCGTCCTGGAGCTCGCCGCGCAGGCCGTGCTCCAGCGCCAGGAACGCGCGGAGATCGCAATGCGCCTTCAGAAACTCCCCGAGATCGCCGTGCGGCGGCACCCAGGCCGCCGGGGTGAAGGCCAGGCCGGTGCGGAGTCCGCGGCATTCCCGCGCCAAACGCTCAAGGTCAAAGGCGGCATGCATGTTACGGCAGCTCCTGCGCGGCGGGGGCGGCCTTGATGACGACGCGGACGGGGATGGCCAGGCCGTGTTTCTTCAGCAGTCCGGTCAGCATGTCGGCCACGGTCTTCCGGGCGTGTTCGGCGGCAATCTGCAGGCGAATCGGGTGTCGGCCCTCCAGCAGCACCATCGGGCGGAACCCGCGCCGGATGTCATCCTCCAACGATTTGCCTGAAAGGAAGCGGGACCGCGCCCAGCCGGCGTCTGTGACGATGGCGATCCGGTCCGGGTTGCTTTGGACTTCGATGATGGTCTCGTCCAAGACGGGCGGCGGGATCTCCACGATGATTTCGCGCGGGTCGGTGTTCAGCCGGAAGCCGATGCCGTCCGTGGGGATGACATATTGCGCCCGGTTGTCCAGCGCGGTGATCTGGACGCTGGTGGTGCCGAGGTCGAGGCTTTGGCCGAGAAGTTCCCAACTCTTGGCGGAGCTTTTGGTGATGGTGACGGGGAACTTGGCGGTGAGCACGACAATCTTCGACTCGTGCTGCAGTTCGCCGATGGCGCTGGTGACGAGGGTCGTAACCCGGTAGTTGGTCGTGAAGAGTCCGCGTAGGCCGCTGCCGATCTTGTCCACGAGGCGGACCGGCGCCTCGCAGCTCCGTAGCAGCAGGAAGGCGGCGGTCAGGATGAAGACGATGGCGACGGTCGCCCCGGCCCAGAGGCAGCCCGGAATGAACCCTTTCGCGAGCTGTGCGCCCGCCAGGATCTTCGCGCCGGTCGCCAGCAGGGGCGGCGACGCGGGCCCCGCTCCTGCGGCCGGCTGCGGCGCTGCGGCGCGGTTTCCGGTGACGCCGATGGCCAGTACGACAAGAACCCAGGCGGGGAAGGCGGCGATGCCGGGAATCGCTTCGGAAATCAGCGCCGGCAGCAGCAGCCATTGGCGGCCGAGAATGCCGAACAGCGCCAGCGCCGTCACGATGTCCAGCGCCCACTGGAGCGGCGGCGCGAACTCAAGCCACACGGAAAGCACGTCCGACACGCCCGCCACGGCAAGGGCGATGGCGAGACGGCGCCGGGAAAGCGGCGCGGCGGGCATGGACGGGATGGCGGCGGGTGTTGTCATGGAGCGTACTATAGCCGGTGGCGGCGGGGCATGCGCCTGCGGGCCGTTCACCGCCAGAGGGCGAGGGTGAAGTCGTTGGGGAGGTAGTCGGCGATGAGTTCGGCGCGGGCGGCCAGCGGGCGGAATTCGTGCAGCAGCTCGTCCGGATGCGCGTAGTGGCAGTGCTCGTAGCGGTGCGGAGTCCGCACATGCAGGAAGTTGACGACGAGCAGGCGCGAGGCGAGGCCGAACAGGCGCGGGACGCCGCTGCGGATGAACGCCGCGTTGTTGCCGAGGTTCAGGTTGAACAGGCCGGAGGCAAACGCGACGTCAAAGCTTTGCGGCGGGAACGGTTCCTCCGTGAAGAGGTCGGCGAGCAGGAGCTGCGCGTCCGGCTGGCGGCGGCGGGCCTCGGCGAGGATGCCGGGGGTGATGTCGACGCCGATGTAGGCGAGGGGGACGGAGAGTTCCGTGCTGCGTGTTGCCTGTTGCGCGTCGGCGGGAGCATCGGCGTCGGTGAAGCCGTTGGCCAGCAGGTGGATGCGCAGGTCGGCGAGGCCGCAGCCGGCGTCGAGCAGGCGGAGGGGCCGGCCCTGTGCGGAGTCCGCAAGGCCGCGCATGAGGCGTGCAAGAACCGCGAACCGGGCGTGCTGCGCGCCGGCGCTGCCCCAGTCGAGGATGTCGAAGCTCTCGCGCTCCGGCCGGACGCGCGGCTCGTAGTGGCGGTGGATGTGGGCTCGTTTGCTCATGGGTTGGGATGTCTTTCGATAACCGTCGATGGCCGTCGAAAGCCGCCGATTCCCCTCGATGGGTATCGATGGTTATCGACGGCTATCGGTGGCTATCGACTATAGCCCCTCCGCCCCGTTTTCCTCGGTGATTTCCGCCTCGTCCAGCAGCTTGTCGTAGAACGCCCGGCCGCCGAGGGCGACGGCCCAGGGGAGCAGGGCGCCGCGGGAATCCCAGTAGCCGGCGTTCAGGACGTGCAGGTTGCGCAGGAGGCGTCCGACCATGGACTCCAGCAGGCGCGTCTCCTCCACCTTCTGCTGATCCCAGAGCGCGGCGGCTTCCGGACGGGTGGCGGGGTCGCGGGCCAGTTCGCGGCGGCGGGTGTCGAGCTCGCGGATGCGCCAGGCATGCTCTGGGAAGGCGGCGTCGCGGAGCGTGTCGCGGCCGACGGAGGTCATGGCCTGTTCGAGTTCGGCGGCGGCGTTGGCGCGGAGTTCCGGCAGGCGCGCGGCGAACTCGTCGGCGGGAAGGATCTCGGCGCCGGCGGCGTCGCGCAGGTATTCGGGCAGGCGGATGCGGGTCCGGATGTGTTTCAGTTGTTCCAAGAAGTGGAAGCGCACGCGCAGCACGGGGTGTGCGGGCCAGGGCAGCAGGCGGGCCGCGCGCAGGCGGCGTTCGAACGCCCGGGCGGCGGGCATGTAGAGCGAACCCAGGTGCGGGAGCGCAAGCGGGGCGCCGTCCGGTTTCAGCCGCGCTTGGAGCACGAGCAGGAGCGCCTTGCCGGAGATGCAGACGAGGCCGTTGGCGCGCATCTTCTCCAGCAGTTCGGGGAACGGCAGGGCGGCGGGCCAGGCGAGGTCGCCGGCGACGAGGCGGCCGCCGGGGGAGAGCGTCAGGGCGGTGCGGGAAAGACGGCGTTGCCCGTTGCGTGTTGCGTGTTGCGTGTTTGGGGATGGGGCGCCGGGCGTTGCGAAGACGGCGAAGAACGGGAGTTCGCCCGCGGCGGTGTCGAGCGGCTTCAGGCCGCAGGCGGTTTCCGCGATGGCGGCGTTGTAATGTCCGGACCATACGGGATAATCGGCCAGGAAAAGGCGGAGGAGCTGGAGGCGCGGGGAGTCGGGGTTCGGGCGCATCAGGTCCGAGGTCAGGGAAATCTGCAACTTTGCATCCGGCAACGAGTTCCGGAGCCAGGCGGCGTAGAAATCGGTGAGGTGCGCCTCCGGCATGCCGGCGAGGAGGCGTTCGGCGGTTGCGGACTCCGCGGCGTACCAGGCGCGGACGCGTTCGCGGGCGGCGGCGTCCGGGAAGCGGTGCTCGAGGTCGGCGAGGGCGCGTTCCAGGAGGCGGCGGACGAACGGCGCGGTCTCCGCAACGGAGAGGTCGCCGATGACGCGGTGGTGCTGCGCGTCGCCCGCGTAGCTGGAGCCGGTGAGCTGCCAGTTGTCGGAGCCGGCGTGGCGCGCGTAGAACTCGTCCACGCCCAGGTTGAGCTTGCGCGCGAGGCTGGCGGTGGTGAGGCCGGTGTACGGCTCGAGGTCGCGCGGGTTCAGCGCGTTGCGGCCGAGGAATTCCGTGTAGAACAGGGCGGCGCCCCAGTCGGAGTTGCCGCTGCGGTAGTAGCATTCGGGGGCCAGTTCGAGGTCGCCGCCGGGCGGGACGCCCGCCGTCCCGTCTTCGCTCGTGCTCGCCGGCTTGAACGTTGAACGTTGAGCGTTGAGCGTTGGACGTTCTTTTGCCGCCTGCGCCGGGCAGGATGCCCGCCCTCCCGTGCCGCCCTGGCGGGTGAAGGCGACGTCGATGTCCTCGATGCAGTGGGTGCCGGCGAATCCGTGGCGAAGGAGGGCGGCGAGCTTGGGCACGGTGTCCCAGAGCACATGCGAATTCTGGTCAATGGAGACGAACATCGGCATGTAGGGAATGTAGCGAGCCAACGCCAAATGAAAAACGGCGCCGGGGCGGGCGGGGATGTTTGCGGCGGCATCATCCCGGCGCGGCGGTGACGGCGCCGATTGGGATGAGGGCGTGGCCGTTCCCCGAGACATCCTCCCAGCACTGGGAGAAGCGGCCGGTAAGCGGCGAGAAGTCGAGCACGTTGATCCGGCCGTGGACGGTGAGGGCGCCGGCGCAGATTTCCATTGCCCCGCCGCTTTCCGCGCGGAGGAACGGGGTGTGGCAGTGGCCGCAGAGGGCAGCGTCAATCTGGCGGGCGTCGAAGGCGGCCTGGATCAGGCGGTCGTCCTCCAGGCGCCGGCGCCAGTCGATGCGGCGGCCGTCGGCGAGGCGGCAGGGGTAGTGGCCGATGAGCAGCCGTTTCTCATTTTCCCGGCGGGAGCGGCTGGCCCAGGCCTGGAATTGCCCGCAGGCGGCGGGGGTGAGCCGGCCGGTGGAGAGCCAGGGCAGGGTGGGGCGGCATTCATCGAGGACGAACACACTGAGACACGGAAACTCGATCTCCACTGGGAGCGCGTCCATCTCCCAGCGCCCGCCGTTGAGGAGGCCGAAGGCCTTGCGCAGCGCGGCGTCGGCGGCGGGGTTGCGGACGTAGGCGTCGTGGTTGCCCGGGACGAAGATGCAGGGGATGGCGGCGGGGCCTTCGCGCAGGGGGCGCAGGCTTTCCAGCACGAGGTCGAACTCATCGGGCGAACCGATGCTGGTGAGGTCGCCGGTGATGACGACCCAGTCCGGGGCCAGGCTGCGGATGCGGGTGACGGCGCGGGCCAGATACTCCATGCGGACGTGGCGTTTCCGGCGGAGGAGGTGGTTAAGGGCGCCGAGCGCACGCTTGTCGAACCACGGCCCGGCGCTGCGGGGCATGACACTGGAGTGGATGTCCGAGATATGGACGAACCGCATGCAGGGGCTCCACACGGCTGCCGGGGGGCCGGCGTCCGGTCAGTTGCTCTTCAGTGAATCCTCTATTTCCGTTTCGACGCCCGCGTAGAGGTCGGGGAAGAGCGCCTTCAGGCGCACCGCCAAGGCCCTGGCCGCGGCCTTTTTCCCCTTTTCGGACTGCAGCAGCACTTCCTTGCGCAGTTCGCCGAACTGGAGTTCCCGGAGAATGGGCTTGAGGTTTTCGATTTCGGCCTGGAGGTCGGCCGCCTCGGGGATGGTGGTCGCCGCGCCCAGATAGGCGGCGGCTGTTTGGAGCGTGAGCGTGTCGGCGTCGCCGCGGGCGAGGATGTAGCAGGCCAGCATGAACTGGTGCTGCGCATCATCCGCAACCCTGCCGAAGACGCGCTTGGCGAGTTCCACGAACAGCAGGGGCTGGACGGTGGCGAGGGGGATTGCCTGCGAACGTACCTCTTCTTCGCCGTCCTTGTTGTAGCTCTTCCCTTCAAAAGTAATCTCGTTGGGGCTGATGGAGGCGACCGACCATTTTCCGGTCATGCCGGGGATGCTGAACTTCGCCGATTTCAGCCGACCGTTGGACGCCAGAAGCTGGTCGCGGCATTCCGCGGCCTTTTCGTACATGGCGCGCTTGGCCTTCGCCCAGCCGGCGATGGCGGGGAATTCGGTGCTTCCCGCCATGAGGACGAACTTCTGGGCGGCATCGCCGAAATTGCCCTGGCGTCCGAGTTCGGCCGCTTCGCGCCGCAGGGTAGCCTTCTGTTCCTCGAATGCCTGTTGCCTGGCGGCCACCGCGGCCTCCGCCGCCGCACGTTTTTCATCCGCCGCCGCCTTGATCCGCGCCTCCTCGGCCAATTTGGCCTGGAGTTCCTGCGCCGCCTTTTCCTGCTGCGCCTCCAGCGCCAGCTGGTTGCGCCACTCCTTCTTCTGGGCCTCGTACCTGCCCAGACGCCAGGCGGAGAGGGTTTCCTCGACGGCGAAGTCGCTCATCAGGCGGACCTTGTCCAGCATTTTCCGCTCCGGATCCGGCTTGGCTCCGCAGGCGGTCTCAAAGAATTTCCGGTACTCCAGCACGGCCTCGGCCACCTTCGGGTCGGGCTGCTGCGGATCCCAGCTTTTGACGTCCCTCTGGAGGAGGCAGTATTTGGAGAACAGGCCGGGGAGTTTCTTTGCCATCTCCTCGGAAAATTTCTGCTCGGCCGGCTTGCTGTTCTCGTGCCATTTCCAGGCGATGACGCCGCCGAGGGCGGCGAGGCCGCCAAGGGAGATGGAGAAGAAAAGAAGCATCAGCTTCTTGGCGGACATCTTCTTTTTCGGCGCCTGCTGCGGCCTGGGTGCGGCGGCGGGCGCGGAAGATGAAGAGCCGGCAGAAGGGCCCGTTCTCATGGAGGGCCGCGGCGCGGAGGAGGATGGGGCGGAGGAGGAAGAGGCGGAGGAGGGCGGAACGGTCGCGCCCGGGCGGCGGGTGATGCTCAGCTTCTTGTTCCGGCCGGCCTTGGCGTCCGCCGACGGATGGGGGGCACCGTCGAGAGCGATGGGTTTCTGCGAGTCCATGTGCAGCGGGTGCTCCGGCATCCGGCCCTGGAGCACGAGCGCGATATCCTTGGCCAGCTCCGTGGAGTTGGCGTAGCGGTGTTCCGGCCGCTTCGCCATCATGACCTCGATGAGCTTGGCGACGTTGTCCGGCAGGTCGGGCACGACCGACTTCGGCGGCGTGAGCCGCTCCGTGAGGTGCTTGCGCGCAATGTCCGCCGGCGTGTCGGCGAGGAACGGGAAACGGCCGGTGACGGTGTGGTAGAGCGTGGCGCCCAGGCTGTAGATGTCGCTTCGGTTGTCGAGCGGCTTCTGGAGCAGCGCCTCGGGCGGGATGTACTGCGGCGTGCCCTGCACCTCGTCGGAGGCCTCCTCCAGGATGTCGGAGGCGCGGCGCGCGAGACCGAGGTCGGCGAGCTTGATCCGGCCGTTGTCGGTGAGGATGATGTTGTCCGGCTTGATGTCGCGGTGAACCAGCTTCTGGTTGATCCAGGCGAACTCGAGGGCGCCGTTGATCTCCTTGGCGATCTGCAGCGAGCGTTCCACGACGATGCGGCCGCTGTGCGCCAGCACCTGCTTGAGGGAGGTGCCCTCGACGTATTCCATGGCGAAGTAGTAAAGCCCGTCCTCCTCGCCCACCGCGTAAGCCTGGACGATGGCCGGATAGTTTAGGTGCGCCGCCGCGCGCGCTTCGCGGATGAAGTCGGCGACGTAGGAGGTGTCCTGGGAGAACTCGGGGTTGAGGATCTTGAGCGCCGCCTTGCGGTCCAGGGAGAGCTGCTGGGCGAGGTAGACCACGCCGACGCCGCCCTGGCCGAGCTTCTTGTCCAGCACGAAGTCGCCGATGACCGAGCCGGGCGACACACGGGTGGCGGGCACCACGACCACGCGGGTGCACTGGCCGCAGGCCACGGCCTGACCGGCCTCCTCGTCCTCAATGGCGACGATTCCAAGGCAATGCGGACATTGAAAACGCACAGTGAACCTCGACTTCTTTTTTGGCTCCGGTTCGAGAATTTTATGAATGACGTTATAGTATTGTCCCTTGTACCGCTTTTCAAGCACCCGGAGCATGTGATTTTGCGGTGAAATCATGGCGCCGGTGCTGAACCGTAATGGAAAGGCCACGCGATGATCGTCACCACCAAGGATCTCTTCAAGCTGGCGTACGGCAAGTATGCCGTCGGCGCCTATAACATCAACAACATGGAACAGTGCATGGGGCTGTTCCGCGGCTGCGTCGACAGCAAGGCGCCGTTCATCATCCAGCTCTCCAAGGGCGCCCGCGACTACACCCACAAGCTGATGCTTGAGGCGATCGTCAAGGCCGCCGAGCAGATCTTCCCGGAAGCCGTCTTCGCCGTCCATCTCGACCATGGCGACGAGAAAACCTGCATCGACTGCATCAACTCCGGCTTCTACAGCTCCGTCATGATCGACGCCAGCCACGAGTCGTTCGAGGAAAACGTCCGCATCACCAAGCTGGTGACGGAACTGGCCCACGCCAAGGGGATCGCCGTTGAAGCCGAACTCGGCCAGCTCGGCGGCGTCGAGGAGCATGTCTCCGTCGACGAGGCCCACGCGAAGCTGACGAACCCCGACGACGTGAAGCGCTTCGTGGACGCCACCGGCGTCGACGCCCTCGCCTGCGCCATCGGCACCTCCCACGGCGCCTTCAAGTTCACCGGCACCCAGGGGCTGCGCTTCGACGTGCTCGCCCAGATCCAGGCCAAGGTCCCCGGCTTCCCGCTGGTCATGCACGGCTCCAGCTCCGTCCCGCAGGATGAAGTCGCCCGCATCAACGCGGCCGGCGGCAACATGAAGGGCGCCAAGGGCGTCGACGCCGACCAGTTCGCGAAGGCCGCCGAACTCGGCGTCACCAAGATTAACATCGACACCGACGGCCGCCTGGTCTGGTGCCGCGTCCACCGCGAGATGTTCCGCGACAAGCCGGAAGTCTTCGACCTCCGTCCGCCCGGCAAGATCTTCATGACCGAGTACGCCAAGTTCATCGCCGCCAAGAACGTCAAGCTCGGTTCCGCCGGCAAGCTCGACGAGGTCCGCGCGGCCCTCAGCAAGAAGAGCGGCTGCGGCTGCTCCTGCGGCTGCAAGTAAGCGCAAGGCCTGAAACAAAAGAAGGCTCCGGCACCCCCCCCGCGGGTTCCGGAGCCTTTTTGTTTCCTGAAAACGGGAGCGCGGTCGCCCCGCCCGGCATGCGCAACCGGAACGGCGTTTCCCGTGGAGCCGCCGGGGCGCGGAGAATTTTTAGCCAAAAAATCGCGCAAGCGGGGCACAAAATAAGGGCTCCCGCACCCGCCAGTCGAAAACATCCGCCATGCGGAAATCGAGTGCGACCGTCGCGAGCGCGACTTACGTCCCAAAGGGCAACGGAGAACAGCCCAAAGCAACGCCCTGGGTGTGGCATCGACAAGAGGTTTCTCGCCCCACCGGGGCAATGGATGGAAGCCCAGGGCAACGCCCTGGGATATGGCGTCCATAAAATTTGCGCCCTGTAAGGGCAATGGAACCTTGCCCCGTCGGCCCTTCATGCGTTCCATTGCCCTTTCAGGGCGTAGGCGCTTCGATCTTTATCCAACCCAGGGCGTTGCCCTGGGCTGTCATCCCGTGCCCTTTCAGGGCGTGGATTGTTCCGCCCCAAACGAAGTGGAAATGAGTGCCCATGACCTGCCAGACCGGCGGTTCCAGTGTATAATATGCTATAATACGCCGCAAGGCGTTTCAGGAGAAGGCTGCGGGAACCGGCAAGCTCCAACCTCCGAGACCGGAGCCCCGTCAGTGATTTTTTAACAAGATAGCAAGGCGTTGGAAACGAACCGGTATAATGCACCCGTCCCTAATTTACGCCAGCCCCTCGGGGATTTCGCGGCGGGTGCCGTTCTCTCCGATGGTGTACACCGAGCCGTCCAGCCCGAAATCCACGTCCACGCTGATCTCCTCGATCTGCGTCGTGCTGGCACCGCCCAGGGAGAGCGTCAGATGCTTCCACAGCACCGGGTCAATCGCACCCGCCGCGCCCGTGACGACGCCGCCGGCCGCCCCGTCCTTGCCGATGATGGAGAGCGTGGCCGTGATCTCGCCGTCGCCGCCGAACTTGAACGACAGCTTGGAGACCTTGCACCCCTTGTAGGTCATGGCCCCACCGTCCACGATGGCCAGCGAAGGCTGGGCGTCGAGCGCGGCGAAGGAAAGCGTGCCGAGCGCGCCGCCGATGAGGTTGAGCAGCGCCCCGAATGATGTGTAGCCGACCGGCACCACGATGTCGCCGCTCACGTCCACAAACCCCGTCACCGGCCCGGCCGGGTTGCGGCTGCCGCGGATGACGTTGGAGGTCGTGAGATTGACGTTGCGCTTGAGCGAATGCGAAATGATGGGGATCGCCCCGGCGCCGCCGGCGGGGATACCCGCGCCGAACGTGAGTTCAACGCCGATGCCGAGACTGGAAAGATAACCCTTCTTGATCGCCATGGTCAGATTCTCCTTGCTGCTTGAGGCGCACGGCCTCGGCTTTTGCTGAAACTGTATTTCCGTTTACCATCGGGCACAATCGAATTGCGCATCTTTGCAGGTTAAATACCGCCGCCAGCGGCGGCTTGACTGGCAGCCTCACTTGTCGCGTATTACATTAAAAAATCTCTATTATTTTCATGCCTTTAATAAAAGGCATCGAGTCGGCCAAGTACATAGCACAGACTTTAATCACAAAGGATTAACCAATGCCACAACCACAATGGACTCTATATTGTGATGAGTCTGGTAATACGGGCCCAAACTACTTGGATGCAGGTCAACCATTCTATGTGTCGGCTGGTGTTTTAGTTAAATCCGAAAATATTGCAAAACTAAATGATGCATGTTCCCGCATATTTGACCGCCAAGGCGTGGCACAAAAGGGAACCGATCTAATGAATAGTAATAGAGGACTTGCGAATTTGGTTGAATTTTTTAATTTACTACACGACGTCCCAATTTTTCCATTTTTTATGGTTTTTGAGAAAAAATTAGCGTTTGCCGGTAGAATTCTTGATTTTTATTGTGATCCTCGTAGTAATCAAAATGCCAAATGGCTGCCAATGACGGCAAAAGAAGAACGTAAGCGTATTGCTAATTCTTTATCACTTTCGCTCGATGATGAAACAATTAACATGTTTGCGACTGCATATAAGAACACAGAAAGAGGCTGCAATATCCGATTTCTTGAACGTCTTTGCGCATCACAAGCCGTTGCAGTCGCCCATGAACGCCTAAAAGAAACCATAGAAACAGCATTAAATAATATTGATAACATATTGAGCCATGAAACCATGAACTTAAAAAACGCAACACACAAATTGTGGAGTTCATTAAATTTACCAGCCTATAAACACATGGCAGTAAAAGCTGATGAATTTATTGATGATAAGGGGAAGATGAGCATAATTCACCACCAAATAAAAGACTATGATGAACTTATAAAGGAAATTACTATCGAATTGCGCATAAATACTCCAGATATGAATACCGATGGCGGACTAACTATTAGGCAGTGTCTGAAAAATTTCGAGAACTTTTCATCGGGCGATGTTGTGCAGTACCCTGGAATTCGTGCTGCGGATTGCTTGGCTTCATGCGTAGTTCGACTGTTTAAAGAGCTATCCCAAGAGTCTTGGACTGGAAACTGGAGACAACTTGGTCATTTTATACTTCCATTAGCATATAAACATCCACCAACCCATGGTATGGCTGATGTTACGAGTAAAACCAAAGAGGAATTCTTGAAACATTATGATTTTTTACCCGACAAACACTCCCCATTTGCTTAATAGTTAATCCGCGCAGAAACATTTTTTCATAAAAAACACAACCATATCAAAAGAAAACACCTATGAATAAAATGAAAGAAATTGACATGTCGCTTACGCCTATATTATGCAAACTAAAAAAAAATGCGAACGATATAGACATGCCATTGATCTGTAATACAACACAAAAAGACATCATTAAAAAGCAAAATTATCAAGGTATTTATAGAATTGACATATCAACACAGGGGACATCAATATCGATTACTGATTGGATAGAAAATTTCCGCCGTAAGTGGGAGCATGAAGATTATAAGAAAAAATTCACGCCTAATCTTAAGAAGAAACGCATCGCACGTCACACAGTGCTGCTCGATTGGATGCCCCTGTATTTAGGTAAGTCAAAAAATGTTGGAGCGAGAGTCTTGGAACACATCGAGATCCCACTAAACAAACCGACATTTGCACTCAAACTAAACGCACGCCATGAAATGAAAAAGTATCATTTTCGCCTTCATGCAATAAGGATAGATGTTACAAACTACGATCTCATAGCCCCGGTACTCGAAGCAGCCCTACGTGATCGCTTCCATCCACTCATAGGCAAACAGTAACTGCCTCAAAATCCAAACGGATATTGGTAGGACCGTATATGGGCATTCAAATAGCCTGCTGCGCCCGCCCCATCGCATTGGGCGCCGTGAGGTTGAACGAGATCAGACCGGTATAGAGCGGCTTGGAAACCACGATGTCCGCGGCGGAGTCCGCATCCGCGATGTCCACCGTGCTGGACAGGCTCTTGTCCATCTCCTGCGTCACCAGCTCGATCAGGTCCATCATCTCCGCCACGCCCGGCAGCACCTCGAACGTTCCGCCCGTGCCGGCATCCGTCACCGGCTGCCGTTCCGTCTCCTGGTTCACGATCCCGAGTTGGAAGATCAGTTCCAGGCCGTGCTCGCCGCTGACCTGGCCGCCGGACCGGTTCCCGATGTCGAAGCGGATAAACGGCGCGTCCGCCTCTCCGGCCTGGTCCAGCAGCTCAATGCCGCAGATCACCTTCGGTGCCTTGCCGTACTTCGCCTGGCACCAGGCCGCAATGGCCGCGTTCGCCGCCAGCCAGCCGCCGATCTTGTTCCGCGCCTGCGTCAGATTGAAGAGGAAGAGACTCATGGGAAACTCCTTTTAGCCACAGAGGGCACAGAGGACACAGAGTATTCAGGCACGATCAATCTTCACTGTAGACTATTTTGAATGGCGTGTTCGGTCGGAGTCTCCGTTGTTTCACGCGAGCCGCCGGTTTCCATTAAACCTCTGTGTCCTCTGTGCCCTCTGTGGCTAAATGGTGTCATGCCGCCGCCGACGTGCTGGCACGTTGCCGGCCTTCGCGGATCTTGTAGAGCAGCCGGTCGGTGAGGATCTGCACGATCTGGTCCTTGCGCGCCGCGTAGAACGGGGCGAATGCCGGCCGCGGCGGCTGCACGATCTCGCTCTTGCCCGGCGCCCGGAATCCGGCCCGGCGAAACAGCGCCGACACCTTCCGCCGGCTATCGCCGTTCTTCCAAGTCTCCGTCACATACCCGCCCTGCAACCGGATGCCGAGCTTGACGGCCGACGCCGAACAAATATTAGGGACGGGTGCATTGTTTCGGTTGGGCGGCAATGAGTTAAGTTTGTCGAGAACCTTGGAGGCGTGCCTGCGCCATCCGTCCATTGCCGACGAGTGAGGATTGCCACCAAAGATCATGCTATCATAATTCAGCTTTTACTTGACAAGCGATTTTTTGTGGTGTATGGTTCCGCCAACGGTACTGGCAGGCACAACAACGGAGGCGGACATGAAGGGACTGACGGCCAAGCAGCAGGAGATCCTGGACCACATCGAGGCGTTCATGCGCCGGGAGGGGATGGCCCCTACCGTGTACGAGATCGCCGACGAGTTCAAGATTCGTTCCGCGACGGCGTTCGCCCATCTCCGCGCCCTCCAGCGCAAGGGCTACGTCAACCGTTCCTCCAAGGCGCGCAGCCTGAGCATTCCGGGCATGGCCAAGCCGGGCCAGGGCACGGGCGGAATGACGCTGCAGATTCCCGTCATCGGCCGTGTCGCCGCCGGTGTACCCCTGCTGGCGGAGGAACAGGTCGAGGATCACATCAAGTTTGACCCCAGCCTGCTTCCGCGCGGCTTGGGCGGCCACAAGATTTTTGCGCTCAAGGTGTTCGGGGAGAGCATGCGCGATCTCGGCATCCTCGACGGCGACACCATCGTAGCCAAGCAGACCAATCAGGCCCGGATTGGCGATATCATCGTCGCCGCAGTGGACAACGAGGTCACCGTCAAGTCGTTCTACATCAAGAACGGAATGGCCGAGCTGCGGCCGGCGAATCCGGAGTTCAATTCCGTCTTCTGTCCGCTCGACAAACTCTCCGTTCAGGGCGTCGTCATCGCCCTCACGCGGACGTACTGACGCGGCGGCGTCCATGGATTACCGCCAACTGGGCAATTCGGAGCTGACCGTCAGCGCGGTCGGGCTGGGGTGCGTCACCTTCGGCCGTGAGATTGGCCGTGAGGACGCCTTTGCGGTGCTCGACCACGCCGCCAGTTGCGGCATCACGCTTCTCGACACGGCGGCGGCCTATGGCGGCGGTGCCTCCGAGGCGTTGCTGGGTGACTGGCTGCAGGAGCGGCATTGCCGCGACCGGTTCGTGGTTGCAACCAAGGTCGGCGCACCGCTGTCCCGTGCACGGATTCTGGCTTCGGCGGACGAAAGTCTGCGCCGGCTCCGCACGGACCGCATCGACCTTTTTCAGTTGCACGCCTGGGACGACGGCATCCCGCTGGAGGAGACCATCGGGGCTCTGGATTTCCTGGTGCGTTCCGGCAAGGTCCGCTGCATCGGGTGCAGCAATTTCAGCGCGGAGCAGCTCCGGCGGGCGCTGGAGCTTCAGCGGGGGCTGGCGGCGCGCATGGAGTCCGTGCAGCCGATTTACAATCTGGTGCACCGCGACATCGAGGAGGAGCTGCTGCCGTTCTGTGCGGAAAACCGCGTGGGCGTCATCACCTATTCCCCACTCGGCGCCGGCTTCCTCGCTGGCAAATACCGCCCAGATCAGGCGGTGCCGGCGGGGACGCGCTTCGACGTCATCCCCGGCCACCGCGACCTCTACTTCAGTCCGCGCGGGTTTGAGATAGCCGAAACCCTCCGCCGCGAGGCCGCCGCCGTGGGGCGCACCCCGGTCGCGCTGGCGCTGGAGTGGGTGTTCCGGCAACCCGGCCCGACCAGCGTCCTAATCGGCGCGCGTTCCCCGCGGCACATCGACCAAGCGCTGGACGCCCGGCGCGTGTAACCGGAATGCGTTTCCCGCGGAGGTGCGGAGGCGCAGAGGCAAGGCGACCACAAAATTGCACAAAATGGGCACAAAATAAGCGGCCAGAAACAGGAGGGCGGGCGTCCCCCCTCCCCCCCCCCGCCCGGCAAACGGAACGGAAGAGCGTTCAGCTTTCAACGCCGGCGGACATGAGTTGAAACGCAAAGGCGCGAAGGAGCAAAAGGGCAAGAAACGTTCAACGCCGGTCCTCCCGTTCATCAAACCTCCTACTTGAGCGTTGCACGTTCTTTTGCGCCGCATGCCGCACGTTCGCGATTTGTTGGGCAACCCCTTCAGGGTTGAAATCATTGATGGCTTCTTTTTCCTGGGGCGTTGCCCCAGGCTATGATGTGATGCCCCTTTGGGGCGGCTTGAGTAAAGCGTTAGGAGTTGGGGCGGCCTGAGGCTTGAGTTGGGGCGGCTTGAGTAAAGTGTTGGGAGTTGGGGGGGGGGCCTGAGGCTTGAGTTGGGGCGGCTTGAGTAAAACGTTGAACGCCGAGAGTTGATCGTTGCGAGTTCTTCCTCCGGCACTCTGATTTCGCTTGCGGCCGCCCGCCGATTCCGCCTTTTGCATTCCGCCCCACCTCGGCTTACATTCCGTCGCTTCATGCGGCCAAGCGGACGCATCACACGAAAAAGGGGGCTCCCATGTTCGTTCTCATCCCGACCAAGCTTGAAAAGATCGCCAAGGAACTGCTCGCGCAGAAGGGGTTCACCGTCGTCCAGGATGCGGAGACGCCGCTTGCGGATCTGGCCAAGAAACATCCGGAGACCGAGGCGCTGATCGTGCGCTCCGAGAAGGTCACCAAGGCCGTCATTGAGGCGCTGCCGAAGCTCAAGACCGTCATCCGCGCCGGCGCCGGCTACGACAATATCGACACGAAGGCCGCCCGCAAACACGGCGTGGACGTGATGAACACGCCGGGCGCCAACGCCAACGGCGTGGCCGAGGAAGTGATCGCGCTGGTGCTGGCGCACTACCGCCAGATTGTCCCCGCCGACATCTCGACGCGCGCCGGCAAATGGGAGAAAAAGAACTACATGGGCCGTGAAATCACCGGCAAGACCATCGGCATCATCGGCCTGGGTGCCATCGGCCGCCTGGTGGCGAAGCGCCTTTCCGGCTTCGAGGTGAGGGTGCTGGGCTTCGACCCGGTGATCTCCACCGCCAAGGCCGCGGAAATCGGCGCCGAGCTGGCGTCGTTGGAGAAAATTTTCACGGAATCGGACATCATCAGCCTGCACGTCCCCGCCACGCCGGAAACCAAGGGGATGGTCAACGCCTCGCTGCTCGGGTTGTGCCGGCCCGGCGCCGTGATCGTGAACTGCGCGCGCTCCGAAATCATCAACGAGGCCGACCTGCGCGCGTTGAAGGCGGAGAAAAAGCTTGGTTTCTGCAATGACGTGTATGCGGAAGACGCGGCCGGCCCGAAGAGCTGCGCGGACATCGCGGACGTCATGCTCCCGCACCTCGGCGCGACCACGATGGAGGCCAACAACATGGCCGCCCGGCGCGCGGCCGAACAGCTCATCGCCTACGCCGAGCGCGGCGTCACCACCTACGTCGTCAACAAGGGCGTTCCGGACGGCTTGGACGAGAAGTTCCAGCAGCTCGCCTACCACGTCGCCTTTGTCGGCCGCGCGTTGCTCGGCGCCAACAGCCCGATCCGCCAGATTGAGTGCAGTTTCTACGGTGATCTGCACAAGTTCGCCAAGTGGTTCCTGCCGCCGATTGTCGCCGCCATCGCCACCGACGTGAAGGGCGTGGACGATCCGAAGGACGCCGAGGAATACCTCGCCGGCAAGGGGATCACGGTCAAGGTCCGCGAGGCCGATGCCGGAAAGAAATACGGCAATTCCATGACGGTGGACCTGGTGGGCGGTTCCGACGACTCCCTGAGGCAGGTCAGCGTGCGCGGCACCATCGCCGAGGGGAACCTGATGATCTCGCGCATCAACGACTTCGACAAGCTCTACTTTACGCCGGCCGGCAGCAGCCTGGTCGCCATCTACCAGGATCGTCCGGGCGTGCTCGCCAAGATTACCGCGGCCATCGCGGCGGCGGGGATCAATATCGAGGACATCCGCTGCCCGCACGACCTGAAGGGCGTCATGTCCATCGCGGTGGTGAAGACGAACACGGCCGTCCCGGCCGAAACCGTCGAGCGCATCCGCCAGGAGATCGGCGCCCAGACCGTGGCCGCGGTGACCATCGCCTGACCCGCGCCTCCCGGCCGCCTGCTCCAACCGCGGAATCCGGATTGAACGCCGGTTGCCGCGTGTGGGAAGACAGGCGGATCATGGCACGAAAACACAAAAACGGCAGGGACATCCAGTCTTGGATGCTCCTGCCGTTTTCCATTTGCGGACCATCATCCGCGCGGGGCCGTTGATCAGGCCGGGACGACGGGGATGATGCTGACGCGGCGCTGGTCCTTGTTGAACTCGACCGTGCCGTCCACGAGGGCGAACAGGGTGAAGTCGCGGCCCTGGCCGACGTTCTTGCCCGGGCGGAACTTGGTTCCGACCTGACGCACGATGACGCTGCCGGCGGTGACCTGCTCGCTGCCGTAGGCCTTGACGCCACGGAACTTCGGTTTGCTGTCACGGCCGTTGCGGCTGCTGGATTGACCTTTTTTGTGTGCCATCGTAGAATCTCCCTGTCCTGCCAAACGCGATCACGACAGAAGCATCGCGAGCTGATTTTTCCCAAAACGAAAGGATAACATAGTCGTGGAAATCCGGCCGTCAAGACGGCGCGGCAGAATGATGGACGGCCGGCGGCATGGCGGAGCGTAATCCATCCCGGCTTCCGGAGTGCCGCGCCCGCAAACGGAAATCCGGTTCATGGGTTGATGAGGGGGATTTCGGGGGGAAGCGGGGATGGCGGGGACGGGACGGGGGCCTCCCGCGCCATCAGCAAGGCCATCCGCTCCAGCGGTTTGTCGGTGACGGGCCGGCCGTCGTGGTAGAACAGGACGAGGCGCAGCGGGCCGCCGTCGAACGCCTTGGCGGCGACGTTGTCGGGGCTGATGGTGTAGCGGCCGAGGGTTTTGTCGGTGGGCCAAGTGATGTCGGTGTAGACGACATAGACCAGCTCGGAGCAGACAATCTTGTCGGTGGTCTCCACATCGAAGTTGAAATCGTACTCCTTGCCGACCTGGCGGAGGGTGAGCAGAAGATGGCGCCGGAGCGTCTCCCGGTCCGTTTCCAGGGCGGGTTCGCGGAGGATGCCGAGGTCGTCGATGTTCAGGAAATGTTCGATGGTGTTCAGGGTGACGCCGCCGCGGAGGGCCTCTACGATGCACTTGCCGGCGCGGATGTTCTCCTGGTACGGCTTCAGCACGGGGTCGTCCCACAGGCCGAGCGCCTTCAGTTCCGCTTCGTCGCCAAGCCAGATCGCGGCGTGCCCCCAATGCCCGGGGATGAAGGTGTCGGTGAGGCGGAATGGGGTCTTCTCCAGCAGGATGTCGCCGGGGCGGAGGACGCCCCGGACGCGGGCGGCGACCGCGGCGTCGCCCCACAGCCTGCCTTTGCGCGTCTCGACCAGGCCGACGGTGTTGCCGAAACAGAGGCTGATGGTGTTCATGGAATCCTCGCCCAGATTTTTGATGCCGCCGAGGAGCATGCCGGTGCGGCCGGCGATTTGTTCGCCGACGGCCCCGGAATCTGGAATGATCTCGCCGTGCAGCATGCGGCGGGAGGGACTTTGGGCAATCATCTCCTGGAGCCAGCGGAGGTTGTCCCGGCCGCTGTAGCAGGCGGCGGTGGCGAACTGGTTCTCCTCGCAGTAGCGCAGTTCGGCGGCGGCGCGTCCGCGGCCGGCGACGGAGATGAATTCCTCCGTCACGCCGTCCAGCAGCGACTTGGGATTGCTGTAGCCCTTGTCGCCGCGGTTGAGCACGCGGCGGATCTTGTCGTTTTCGGCGAGGCCGGCGACCTGAAGGCGGTAGCTGTCATAGAGGAACAGCGAGCCGGCAAGCGAAAGCATGGCCCCCTTGGTACGGAGCGGGATGGAAAGGCCGTCGGGGAACCCGGCCTTTTTCATATCCCGGTCGGACGCGGTGCGCCAGTTGGCATGTACGTCGACGACGGCGAAGATGCGCCGGGCGATCTCCGCGCCGCGGCTGATGCCGGCGTTGAGCCGGTCGAGGTCGGCACCGGTGAGCGGCTGGCCGGAATCGGTCTTGGCGCGGAGTTCCGTCGCGAGGGCCGCAATCCTCCGACGGAAGACAAATCCCTCCTCGATGACGGACTGGAAGGCGGCGATCTCCGCATCGAGCGACCGCCCGGCTTTTTCCGCATCCCCCTCCGCCGCGGAAAGCTTCGCCATGAACTGCCGTTGTGTCTCTTTCCCGGACAGGCGCAAGGGGGCGTCCGCCGCGGTGACGGGCGTCGCGGTGGCGGCGGCAAGCACGGCGGCAAGAAAGAGCATCATGAAGCGCATGGGCATTCTCCCTGTGGTGTTTTGCCTTACCATACGCGCTTCTTTTCCCGGCACAAACGGCGGCGGTGCATGCCCCGCCGCGCTCGGGGTGGATGCTGGGCGGTGAGAACGGTCGCGAGGACGGCGGGTTATATTGGGCGGCATGCAGGCGAAACCCAATCCGACGTCCGTGTTTGGCGGCCCGATGCTGGCCATGCTCGGCATGGTGCTGCTTGTGGGGCTTGGCGAACGCATGGCGGAGCGGTTCCTGCCGCTGTACCTCGGCGCGCTCGGCGCGGGCGCGGTCGCCATCGGCAACCTGAACGCGATGACCAATTTTCTCGGCGGGCTGTACGCCTACCCCGGCGGCTGGCTCAGCGACCGGCTGGGCTACCGCCGCGCGCTGGTTCTTTTCACGCTGATGTCATGCGCTGGCTACGCGCTGGTCATCTTCGTGCCGCGCTGGTGGGCGGTGTTCGCCGGGGCGGTGCTGTTCGGCGCGTGGACGGCCGTCTCGCTGCCCGCCGCCATGAGCCTCGTCTCCAAAAACGTGCCGAAAAACCGCCGCGCGCTCGGCGTGAGCCTGCATTCCCTGACGCGCCGCGTGCCGATGGCGCTCGGGCCGGTGATCGGCGGCGCCCTGCTGGCGGCGTACGGGACGGTGTGCGGAATCCGCATCGCCTTTGCCGGTGCGCTGCTGCTGGCGTTGCTGGCCGTCGCGGTGATCCTGCGCTTCGTGGAGGAGGATCCCGCCGCGCTGAAAAAACCGGCGCCGTTGCGGGAGTCGCTGAAGCACTTCACCCCGGAACTGCGCACGCTGCTGGTGGCCGACACGCTGATCCGCTTTGCCGAACAGCTTCCCTACGCCTTCATGGCCGTGTGGGTGTGCAAAAACCTCAAAGTTTCCGAAGGTGCGTTCGGCTGGCTGACCGCGGCCGAAATGGCCGTCGCCGCCGCGGTGTACCTGCCGGTGGCCTGGCTTTCAGACCGCGGCACGAAGAAGCCGTACATTGTCGGAACGTTTGTCTTTTTCACCCTCTTTCCGATGTCGCTCTGGCTGGCCGGCTGGCTGCCGGAACGGCTCGGGCGTCCGGGGCTGCTGCTGCCGCTGTTGGCGGCGGCGTTTGTCATCCGCGGCCTGAAGGAGTTCGGGGAGCCGACGCGCAAGGCGCTGATCCTCGACCTGGCGCCGGAGAACGCCAAGGCCGCCACCTTCGGCGCCTATTACCTGCTGCGGGACGGAGTCGTGGCCGCTGCGGTGCTCTCCTCCGGCTGGCTGTGGAATCTCTCGCCGCTTGCGAACTTCGCAACGGCCTCCGCCTGCGGCCTTCTCGGAACCCTCTGGTTCGCCTGGCGTGGCCGCGACCTGGAAGCACGGAGCGCGGGTTGACCGGAGGCGGTTGAGCAACGCGGCGCATTCCTGCCCGCGTCCTGGCGTGCCAGCCCGGGAGCGTGGCGCCGGGAATGGGAACGCCGCATGGTGTTGGTGTGCCGGCGGTGCGTGCCCGTGGCGGAGCCGGTCAACGCGGTCAGGAATGAGCCGCGTTACTTCGGGCGCGAACCCGGAGCCCCGCGCGTTGCGAGCTACTTCGCCTTGGCGTCGAACGTGAAGGTGGCGAGCGGTTTGTTGGAATGGATGCCGAAGCAGCGCACGGTGAGCGTTTTCTCGTCCGCGTTCATGAGCTTGACCTCGCCCGCTTCCCCACCCTTCATCGCTGGCCCGCCGCCGATCAAGACCGACCAGGCCAGGATGCAGGACCATTTCTTGCGCTGCTGCGGATCCTGCTGGTCGGGGTAATGCCCATTGAAGATGATTTCATAGGTCTTCCCCTTGGGCAGCAGCTTGCAGAGATTGTGCTCGTGGCCGCTGATTTCGAGGTCGATCGCGGCTCCGCTGAGCACAGGCTCCCACATCTGGCGGCACGGTTCGGAATTCCAGCAGTTGTCGTTGTAGACCGGCATGTGCGTGAGCAGGACGCGCCAGCAGCCGGCGCCCTCTTTCCGCGCCAGCACGCCCTTCATCCATTCCGCCTGTCGCTGGCGCATCGGCTGGAACTTCTCGAGGCGCTTGATGAAGTCGTCGCCGCCGTCCAGCCCCATGAGCCAGACCGGCCCCGTCTGCAGCGTGAACTGCCACTGCTGCTCGAACTCGCCCGCCGCGGCGTCCAATCCGGGGATGTCGAACAGATACGCCATTTTTCCGGCAAAACCGCCGATTGTTTCATGGTTGCCTCGGACAACGACCATCGGCTTCTCCGCGCCGTCCAGCAGCCGGATGTACGCCTCCAGCGTGCGGAAGACCTGGTCGGCCTCCTTGGCCGGACTCGGGTTTGTCCACATGTCGCCCAGCAGGAAGGCCATTTCATAATCTTCCGGCTTCACGTTTTTCATCACCGCCTCCAACGTGGCCTCGCGGTTGTGGATGTCGTTGAAAAACGCCGCCCGGAAGGTTTTCGCGTGCGGATCCATCGAGTGAAACCGGTAGGCGGGCGTGGTCGTCCCGCTCTTTTCCCGGCCTTGGCGGATCTGGTATTCATAGGTCGCACCCGGCTGCAACGGCGTTAGCCGCGCCTTCCAGATTGTCCAGGGCGTGCCCGGAATGGCCGTGCCTTTGGCGGCGGCTTCCGCAGGCTTTCCGGGGGCGCCTTGGCGGAGCCAGAGGACGCGAACGCCATCCGTGCCCGAGTTTGTGCCCGACGGCGTCAGGAAGCAGACCGTCATCCCGTTTGCCGACGGGTTCTGCAGATACGGGCCGATGCTTGCCGGAAGCGGTGCCGCGGCCTCCGCGCATCCGCATCCTAGAACAATCGCCGACAACACGGCCAACGCGCAGAACACTCTCCGGAACATGGGCAGCCTCCCCGTTTTATGGTTCGCATGCATAGACCCCGCATGGGTGCCGTTGTTCCGGCCGGCCGGGTTCGGCAAACGTCGGGGAACCGGGCCGCGGACGCCGCGCGGATAATGACAACGGTAGGCCGTTGGCTGTTTTCCGGTTGCCGGATTGGCGGAAAAAGATGGAGGAGGGCGTTTCGGTGGAATCGTCAAGATTGCGGCCAAAATAAAAATGCGGGTTTTACTGCTTTCCCCTTGTCTTTTTTGGGTTCATGCCTTATTTTGTCAGTTATTGACATGAAGTAGACGGGGTTTTGGGGTGAGAGAAGGGAATTGACGACATGATTTTGACGCTGAAAGAACTGGCCGAGTATCTGCGGGTCAACGAACGCACCATTTTGCGCATGCTGAAATCCGGCCAGATTCAGGGCGTCAAGATCGGGGGTCAGTGGCGCTTCAACGGCAGCCAGATCGACCAGCTTTTCTTCCCGCAGAGCCAGCCCAGCGGCCCGGATGTTGTTCCCCTCAACGAGTTCACCCAGCCCAACATCCCCATGCCGGTCAGCCGCCTGCTGCGCGAGGACCGTGTCATTCTGGAGATGAAGGCCAAGAACGTCGAGGGCGCAATCAACGAACTCAGCGAGCCGTTTGCCCGGAAGACGCTGACGTTGGACATCCAGGATTTGCGCAACCGCCTCATGGCCCGCGAGAAGCTTCTCAGCACCGGCATCGGCAGCGGCATCGCCATCCCGCATCCGCGCGATCCGATTCCGACCCTGCGCGAACCCGCCATCATCATCGTCGGCCGCAGCAAGTCCGGCGTGGATTTCCAGGCGCTGGACAAGAAGCCGGTCAGCCTCTTCTTCCTGCTCGCCTGCCAGAACATCGAGCTGCACCTGCACCTCATGGGCGCCCTGGCCCGCCTCCTGCAGGATCCGGCGTTCACGGACGGTTGCCTGAAGGCCAAGAGCGGCGAGGAAATGGTACGCCTGGTGCTGGAGGCCGAGTCGCGTCAGGCTCCCGCCGCGGGCTGAACCGGACCCCTCCGCCGTTGATTGAGCAAGGCCGCAGCCGGGAAACCGTCTGCGGCTTTTTCGTTTACCTTTGCGTCCGGCGGGAGCAACGGAATTTCCGAATGATGATTTTTGATTTTGGATGCGGGAATTCGGGATCCGGGTTGAATCCGCGCCGCCCCGCATAAAATTAGCCAGCACCCGGATTCCCGGCCCATCCATGGAACAGCAAAGCATGAGCGGCGAAGAAACCACCCCCCTGCGTCCGGCTTCGGACGAAGATTTCATGCGCAAGGCGATGCGGCTGGCGGAGCGCGCCGCGGAGGCCGGCGAGGTGCCGGTCGGCACCGTTGTCGTTTTCGAGGGGAAAGTGGTCGCCCGCGCCTGGAACCAGGTGGAGATGCTGAAGGACGGCACGGCGCACGCGGAGATGCTCGCGCTCACGCAGGCCGCCGCCGCCGTCGGCAACTGGCGGCTGACCGGCGCCACGCTCTACGTCACCAAGGAACCGTGTGCGATGTGCGCCGGGGCGATGGTGAACAGCCGCCTCACGCGCCTTGTTTTCGGGTGCGCCGACCCGCGCTGCGGCGCGGCGGGGAGCGCGCTCAACATCACCGGCTTCCCCGGCATGCTTCACGCCGTCCAGGTTACCGGCGGCGTGCTGGGCGACGAGTGCCTCGCCCAGTTCCAGGAGTTCTTCCGCCGCCGCCGCGCCGAAAGCAAGAACGGCGACCCGGCCGCCGGCGCGTAACCCGCATCGTTCCGCGGACGTTCAACCGGAATCCGGGCGCCGCTTTCCGCCGCCGGCAATCGGGGAAGGCCGCAAAAGCGGAAAAGGCGGCCGGATTGCTCCGGCCGCCCTGTTCTCCGCGGATGCAAAATCCCCTTACAGGATTTCGCCGAACTTCTTGTAGAAGGCCATGCGGGCCTTGGAGTCTTCCTCGGCCTGCTTGAACAGGGCCTCGGCCTCCGCCGGCGCGGTCTTCTTGAGGGAGGTGTAGCGGCCTTCGCGCTTCAGGAATTCCTGGAAGGCGCCGGCGACCGGCTCCTTGGTGACTTCCCAGGCAAACGCCTTCTGGCCTTCCTTGCCGACCAGCTCGGGGTTGTACCGGTAGAGCGGGAAGTATCCGGCCTCGACGGCGAGCTTCTGCTCGTCCTGCGTCTCCATCATGTTGATGCCGTGCGCGATGCAGGGCGCGTAGGCCATGACCAGCGACGGACCCTTGTAGGCCTCCGCCTCCTGGATCGCCTTCAGCGTCTGCATGCGGTTGGCGCCCATCGCGATGGAGGCGGTATAGACGTAGCCGTAGCTCATCGCCATGATGCCGAGGTTCTTCTTGCCCAGACGCTTGCCGGCGGCGGCGAACTGCGCGACGGCGCCGATCTGCGTGGACTTGGAGGCCTGGCCGCCGGTGTTGGAGTACACCTCGGTGTCGAGCACGAGCACGTTGATGTTCCGGCCGGAGGCGAGGACGTGGTCCAGGCCGCCGAAGCCGATGTCGTAGGCCCAGCCGTCGCCGCCGAAGATCCACACGCTCTTGTCCACGAAGTAGTCGGACAGGCTGGTGAGGAGCTCGAGGTCGGCCTTGGCGGCCGCCGGGGCGGCGGCGGTGGCGGCGGGCAGCGCGGCCTGGACGGCCTTCTGCGCGGCGTACGCGGCGTCGTCGGTCTTCTCCCACATCGCCATGGCGGCGTCGAGGGCGGTCTTCAGCTCGGCGGTCGTGCCGGCGGCGAGGACCTTGCCGACCTGGATCTTGAGCTGTTCGCGGTTGCTGTCGATTGCCAGGCGCATGCCCAGGCCGTACTCGGCGTTGTCCTCGAACAGGCTGTTGCCCCAGGTCGGGCCGCGGCCGTCCTTGGCCTTGCAGTACGGGATGGTCGGGAAGGTGCCGCCGTAGATCGAGGAGCAGCCGGTGGCGTTGGCCACGACCATGCGCTCGCCGAAGAGCTGGGTGACCAGCTTGACGTACGGGGTTTCGCCGCAGCCGCCGCAGGCGCCGGAGAACTCAAACAAGGGCTTGCGGAACTGGCTGCCCTTGACGGTGGTGATGGGGGCGCCATCGAGCACATTGTCCGGCAGCGCGTCGAAGAACGCGGCGTTCTCGTTTTCACCGGCGGCGCGCTCGGTCTCAAGCGTCTTGAAGACCAGCGCCTTTTCCTTGGCCGGGCAGGTCTGGACGCAGACGCCGCAGCCGGTGCAGTCCTCGATGTACAGCTGGAGCTTGTACTGGAGGTTCCGGTCGTTCTTGCTCTTGGTCGGCACGCACTTGAAGGAGGCGGGCGCGTTGGCCAGATCCTTCGGGTCGATCTGCTTGGCGCGGACGACGGCGTGCGGGCAGGAGAAGGAGCACATGTTGCACTGGATGCACTTGTCGGAGAGCCAGTGCGGGACGCGCGGGGCGATGCCGCGCTTCTCGAGGCAGCTCGTGCCGCTGGGCAGCGTGCCGTCGATGCTCATCGCGGAGACGGGGATCTTGTCGCCTTCAAGGTGCATGATCGGCTTGATGATTTTCTTGGCGAAGTCGGGGGCGTCGGCCTTGATCAGCGTCTTCGGGGTGAACGAAGCGGTGATCGCGGCGGGAACCTTGACCTCTTCCAGGGCGGCGGCGGTATTGTCCACGCACTGCCAGTTCTTCTGCACAACGTCCTGGCCCTTTTTGCCGTACGCCTTCTCGATGGACTTCTTGAACAGCTCGATTGCCTTCTCCTTCGGCAGCACGCCGGAGATGATGAAGAACGCGGTCTGCATGACGGTGTTGATGCGCTTGCCCATGCCGGCTTCTTCGGCGATCTTCAGCGCGTCAATGTTGTAGAACTTGATCTTGCGCTTGATGATGAGCTCCTGCATGTCGCGCGTCAGGTGGTTGAACACCTCGGCGGCGTTGTGCTCGGAGTTGAGCAGGAAGACGCCGCCTTCGCGGAGGGCGCCCAGCATGTCGTAGCGGCCGATGTACGCCGGGTTGTGGCAGGCGACGAAGTCGGCCGTGTTGACCAGGTACGGGGCGCGGATCGGTTCGGTGCCGAAACGCAGGTGGGAGATGGTGATGCCGTAGGACTTCTTGGAGTCGTACACGAAGTAGCCCTGGGCGAACATGTCGGTGTAGTCGCCGATGATCTTGATCGCTTCCTTGTTCGCGCCGACGGTGCCGTCGGAGCCGAGGCCCCAGAACATGCAGCGTTTGGTGGCGGCGGGTTCGACGTCGAGATCCGCGCCGACCTTCAGCGACAGGTTCGTCACGTCATCCTCGATGCCGACCGTGAAGTTGTGGAACGCCTTGCCGTCGGCGTGCTCGAAGACCGCCTTGGCCATGGCCGGGGTGAACTCCTTGGAGCTCAGGCCATAGCGCCCGCCGATGATCATCGCGTCGTCGCGCTTGCCGCGCAGCGCCGCCACGACATCCAGGAACAGCGGCTCGCCGCCGGCACCCGGTTCCTTCGTGCGGTCGAGCACGATGATTTTCTTTGCGGACTTCGGAACCGCGGCGGCGAACGCGTCGGTCGGGAACGGACGGTACAGGCGGACCTTGACCAGGCCGAGCTTGGCGCCCTTGGCGTTCAGGAATTTGACGGTCTCTTCAATGGTCTCGCAGCCGGAACCCATGGCGACGATCACCTTGTCGGCATCGGCGGCGCCGACGTAGTCGACCAGCTTGTATGCGCGGCCGATCGCCTTGCCAACCTTGTCCATGCATTTCTGCACGATGGCCGGGCAGGCATCGTAGTACTTGTTGACCGTTTCGCGGCCCTGGAAATAGACGTCCGGGTTCTGCGCGCAAATCTTGATGGTCGGGTTTTCCGGGCGCATGCCGCGGGCGCGGAACGCGTCAATCTGCTTCATGTCCACCAGCGAACGCATCGTCTCGTAATCAATCTGCTCGACCTTCTGCACTTCGTGCGAGGTGCGGAAACCGTCGAAGAAATGGAGGAACGGGATCTGGCTTTCCAGCGTCGCCAGATGCGCGACCACGGCCAGATCCATCGCTTCCTGCACGGAGTTCGAGGCGAGCAGCGCGAAACCGGTCTGGCGCACGCCCATCACGTCGGAATGGTCGCCAAAGATTGAAAGAGCCTGGCAGGCCAGCGAACGGGCGGAGACGTGGAAGACGGTCGGGGTCATTTCGCCGGCAATCTTGTACATGTTCGGAATCATCAGCAGCAGCCCCTGCGACGCCGTGTAGGTCGTCGTCAGCGCGCCGGCGGCAAGGGAGCCGTGCACCGCACCGGCGGCGCCGGCCTCGGACTGCATCTCGATCACCGAGAGCGTCTTGCCGAACATGTTCTTCTGCCCCTTGGCGGCCCAGACGTCGGCCAGCTCGCCCATCACCGAGGACGGGGTGATTGGGTAGATGGCGGCGACTTCGCTGAAGGCATAGGCGACGTGGGAGGCGGCGGTGTTGCCGTCAATTGTGACCATTTTCTTGGCCATTGGTGATGTTCTCCGGTGGATGAGGGTTGCGGGTCTGTGAATTTTTTAACAAAAAGCACTTTTAATGTACCCCGTCGGTGGCTATTTTCAACGCGGGGCCACGGGACGGCTGCGGCTGTTGCCGGACAAACTCCACGGCGTACATGAGGAACATGCCGTGCCGAAAGACGGCGCATCGTCTCGCGCGCCACGGCGCGTCCGGGAGCCCGCCGGCGTGAATCAACCGCCGGATACGTTCGGCGCCGGGCGAGGGAAAGCAGTAGACGGCGAAGAATCGGGGCGGAAGCCGGGCGGGGTCGAGCGTGCGGAAGGCGGGGTCGCCGGCGGTGTCCACCACATTGGGCGGCAGCTCGGACAGATAACCGAAGGATGGATGCCGCGCCGACGCATAGGCGTACGGGCAGAGGAGGACCGGAATCTCCCGCGGCGCCTTCCGCCCGACCCACTCCATGCAGTCGCGCATCGCCAGGCAACCGTCCATGCATTCCTCGGACCGCTCGGCCAGGGAGATGTCGTTGGATGGAACCGGCCGCCCCGCATACAGCAGTCCGTGCCGGTTCACCAGGCAGAGCGCCGACAGGAACGCCAGGCACAGGCACGCGGCGCGCGCGCTCCACAGTCTGGCGCCGCCGAGGACGAAAAGAGTGATGATGAACGGCAACGCCTGCACCAGATAGCGGGGCAGGTAGTTCCGGAGATCCCAAAGGGCGGGCGCAACCAGGAAGTAGAAGGCGATGAATCCAAGCACGAAAAAGCCGGAAACCAGCAGAAGACGCGTGCGTGCGTCCGCCAGCGCTCCGGGACCGGAGCGGAGCCGCAGACGGAGTCCCGCGCCCACGACCACGGCCGCTGCGGGAAGGGCGAACGCCAGCAGAACGGGATGGTCGGGCATCAGCCGGAGAAGCAGCCCGCCGGTGTCCGCAAAGGCGGAGGAGATCCGCTGGAACAGCTCCGGCCGTGCAAGCCCGCCGGGGCTGAGGTCGATTCGGGCGACGATGCCGGCTGAGGCGGCGGTCAGCAGCGTTCCGGGGAGGACGTACAGGCACGCCCGGCGCATTCCCTTCGCCCAGCTTTCGCCCTCCAGCACGGCGGCGCAGCCCAGAGCGGCGGCGGCCAGAACGCCACTTTCCTTGGTGAAGCATGCCAGGAGGCAGAGCAGCGCCGTCAGGCGGACGCGGCCGGAAAGGTGCGCCGCCACCGCCGCCACGGAGAACAGCGCCAGCGGAATCTCGACGTACATGTACCCGAGCTGCGCCAGCGTCACCGGCACCGCCAGGAACAACAGCGCCGCAAGCAGCGCCGCGCCCCGGCCGGCCGCGGGAGCCAGCATCCGCATGAAGATCGTGCAGGCCGCGGCGCCCATCGCCCACTGCAGTAAGTGCAGGAAAATCCGGCCGGCCTCGCCGTGGGAGATGGAGAGCACCGCCGCCGTGACCAGACTCATCAGGGAGAGCCAGTGCGCCCCGCACTCCGGTTGCCGCAGCATGGCGGCCGCGTTGAAATGATGCTGCGCCAGGAAGTCGGCGGCGGGAAAAATACTGACCGCCTCGTCCCAGACCGGAGGCAGGCGGAGCGCCGGCCACTTCAGGGCGGCGATGAGGATGCCGAACATCGCGGCCGACATCCAGGGCGAGCGGTAAAAAAGCTGGACGATTTTCCCCATGGGCATACTATACCAGCACGATCCCGACAGCGTTCACGGACAATCAACGATCCGCCTTGAATTCCCGGCGGGCCCCAACGACCATGCCCGCTGAACCGCGCCAGCCGGGCGCGGAACGGTGGACTCTGGGTTGACGGCACCCCCGGCCCGCCATTTTGTGCGGGAGAGTCAAGGTTGTGCCGGTACTCCTCCGCGCTTTGGCGGGAAAGGCGGAGCGTTCCGCGGACGAGCCGGAATCAATGGTGGGAGAAGATGCGTTCCGGGGCGTGGTAGAGGGCGACGCCGAGCTCGTTGGCGCGGGCGACGACATCCGCGTCCTTGAGCGAGCCGGACGGGGCGACAATCGCCTTCACGCCCGCCTTTGCCGCCACCTCGACGCCGTCGGGGAACGGGAAGAAGCCGTCGCTGGCCATGACCGCGCCGGCCAGCGCTTCCTTGCCCGCGTACTTGATCCGGCACTTCTCAATCGCCTGCTCGACCGCGCCGACGCGGTCCTGTTCGCCGGTGCCGACGGCGAGCGTGCCGCCGTTCTTCATGATGACGACGCCGTTGGAGCGGACGCTGAGGTTGATGTACCAAGCGGCGAGCAGATCCTGGAGCTGCTGCCCCGTCGCGGCGACGGTGGACTTCACCTCGCCGAGCGTCTTGCTCGTGCCGGAGGCCGGCGCGAGATCCGCAACCGTACGCACCTTGGTCAGCAGCGGGTCGGCGACAACCACGGAGCCGTCGGCCAGCACCTTCATCGTGCGGTAGCCATCGACCGGATCGCCGACATATTTCGGCAGGGTGGCGAGGTCGCCGCACTTGAGGATGCGGATGTGCTGGTTGAGCTTGTAGGTCTCCTGGTCGCTGAAGATCTTCAGCGCCTCCTCGTCGAAGTCGGGCGCGACCACGCACTCGGTGAAGAGCTGCATGATCTCCTTGGCGGTGGCGGCGTCGACCTTGCAGTTGAAGGCGGTGGTGGAGCCGAAGGCGGCGCGCGGGTCGGCGTCACGCCCCTTGATGTAAACGTCGCGCAGGGTGTCGCCCGCGACGGCGACGGCGGCGCCGCTGGGGTTGACGTGCTTCATGACGGCGCAGGCGTCCTGGCTGAAGAACTTGACGATGTTCAGCGCGTAGGAGATGTCCTCGAGGTTCGTCTGCGAGAGGCCGCCCTTGCCGGTCTTCAGCACCTGCATGCCGCCGATGGCGCCAACGCGGCCGGCGGGGCGGTAGTAGGCGGCGGTCTGGTGCGGGTTCGTGCCGTAGCGCAGGTCGTCCACCTTCTCGTACTGGACGCCGTTGATCTCGACTGTGGCGGCGTACTCGCCGACATTGCGGGTGAGGTAGGTGGAGCGGGACATCTTCGCGTCGGCGGCCATGGCGGGGAATCCTTCCTATTGTCAATCTGCGATTGGCGGTTTCAAATCGGCGGGCAGTCCGGGGAACGGCCGGCACGCCCTTGCAGGAGCCGGGAAAGGCGTTAAGATATGGGGTTGACGGGGGAAATCAACTTCGCGCGCGGGGTTTGCGCGGGAGGTTTTTGTTGCGCAGTGCGCAATCGTTTTATCGACAGCAAACATAAAGAAACGGCGGCAGGCAATGGCTGGCAAAATGAAAGCTCTCGTCAAGGCGCGTCCCGAGGTCGGAATCTGGATGGAGGAAGTCGCGATTCCGGAACCCGGGATCAACGACGTGCTGATCAAGATCAAGAAGACGGCGATCTGCGGCACCGACGTGCATATCTACAACTGGGACGCCTGGGCGCAGAAGACGATCCCCGTCCCGCTGGTCGTCGGCCATGAATATGTCGGCGCCATCGCGGCCGTCGGCTCCAACGTCAGTGCGTTCAAGGTCGGCGACCTGGTGTGCGGCGAGGGGCACCTCGTCTGCGGCCAGTGCCGCAACTGCCTGGCCGGCCGCCGGCACCTCTGCCCGAACACCCTCGGCGTCGGCGTCAACCGCCCCGGCGCGTTCGCCGAATACCTCTGCATCCCGGCGGTCAACGCCTGGCACGCCGACCCGAAGATTCCGCTGGACGTGCTCGCCTGTTTCGACCCGCTGGGCAACGCCGTTCACACCGCTCTCTCCTTCGACCTGGTCGGCGAGGACGTGCTCATCGCCGGCGCCGGCCCGATCGGCTGCATGGCCGCGGCCGTGGCCAGCCATGTCGGCGCGCGCCATGTCGTGATCACGGATGTGAACCCGGTGCGCCTCGAACTCGCCAAGAAGCTCGGCGCCATCCGCGCGGTGGACGTGCGCACCGAAAAACTGCCGGACGTCATGAAGTCACTGGGCATGAAGGAGGGGTTCGACGTCGGCCTCGAGATGTCCGGCAACCCCGAGGCGCTGCGCACCATGCTCGCCAACATGAGCCACGGCGGCAAGGTCGCCATGCTCGGCATCCAGCCGCCCGGAACCGCCATTGACTGGAACCAGGTCATCTTCGGCATGCTCCAGATCAAGGGCATCTACGGCCGCGAGATGTTCGAGACCTGGTACAAGATGACCTCGCTCATCCAGGGCGGCATGGACATCGCCCCGATCATTACCCACCGCCTCCCGATCGACCGCTTCCAGGAAGGGTTCGACGCCATGCGCTCGGGCAACTCCGGCAAGGTCGTTCTAAGCTGGGAGTGATGCCGCGCGTTTTCCCGCAGGCGCGGAGGGTGCGGCGGCAGACGAACCACAAAATTGCGCAAAATGGGCACAAGGTAGGTTGGAGCGGTTTGTTTGCAGTTCCGCCTTCAGGCGGCCGCAGGACGGGAGCGTGGGCGTCCCGCCCGTGCCGCGCGCCTACTTCCCAGCCTTGATCCAGTCCGCGGTGATCCGGGCGAAGCGGATCGAGTCCTTGGGGTTGTTGGTTTCCTTCCCGGACTCATAAATCACGCCGATGGCGCCGTCGGGCAGATAAAGAGCCGCCGAATACTGCGCGTTTAGCGGCTGGATCAGGCGCTTGTGCGGCCACGTCTTGCCGCCGTCGGTGCTGAGATAGGCGGTAAGGTTGGCGCGTCCGGGGCCGGCGGGGTTGGTGAAAACCACTTCGCTGCGGTTTTTCGGGTTGCTGGCGAGGCCGCCGGCGCAGACTGGGTCGGAAATCTGGAACTCCACCGGCCCCCAGCTCCCCTTGGCGAAATCGCCGCCCTTCGGCGTGAAGACCGCCCAGGCGCGCTTGCCGCCCTTGGTGTGGTTGCGCATGGAGAGCAGCAGCGAGCCGTCGGCCCGCTCGCAGATCTGGGACTCGGTCGTGCGGTGCCCCGGCGCGGCGGGTGGCGAGGCGTGCCAGGTCGCGCCGTGGTCGGTGCTGTAGATGAAGAACGAGTGCTCGGTGCCGGCCTTGTCGCCGGCGCGGTACTGCGCGGGGAAAACCAGCGCGCCACGGCTGGTGCAGATGCCGTTGCCCGGCCCTTGGAAGCATAGCTTCCACGCCGGATCCTTCACCTGTTTCGTGATGCTGACGGGTTCCGACCAGGTGCGGCCGTCGTCGTCGCTCTTCGCCAGCACGAACTGTCCGGTTTCCGTCTTCTCCAATCCGGGGCCGGAACCGCGCCAGGCACGGTTGCCGAATGCGTGCAGCGCGGCGACCCAGACCGTGCCGCTCTCCCGGTCCACCAGCATGCTCGGATCGCCCACGCCGTTGCCGCGGGAGCCGGGCTCGGACGAATCGAAGGCAATCGCTTTCGCTGGCGCGGACCAGCTCTTGCCGCCGTTCTCGCTGCGCACTGCCGCCACGTCGATGCGCCCGGGCAGGTCGCCGTAGTTGTTGTAGCGCAGGTCGAAGACCGCCACCAGCGTGCCTTTCGGGGTCACGGCGAGACCGGGAATGCGCAGGCTGTTGACGCCGTTCCCGGGCTTGGCCACATCGGACCAGACCACGCCGGACTCGGGCGTGCCGACGACATATTCCTTCTCCACCGCCGGTTTCTTGGCGCCAAGGGCGGCGAACGGCAGGGCAGCGGCGAGCAGAAGAAGAGTGCGGGGGACTGGCATGGGGCGTAAACCTTTCATTAGGCTTTTTGTCGCTTTGCTTAATTGGACATCGCGTCCCCTAAAAGGTTCCAGCACCTCATTCGACGTTTCTTTTGGTCCGTAGAAAATCAGGGCATGGCGCATGTATAGAGATGAAGTGCCGCTGCGCCGGGGGCCACCGGAAAACCAGCGGGCGCCGGGTGGCCTTCCCACAACCACTATGCAACTCGCGCAGAGACGCGGAGGCGCGGAGAAGATTTTTCAACCAAAAATTTCACCAAATGGGTGCAAAACAGGCTGGAGTTCACGCTTCAGCTTGCCCAAGCCGGGCAGGCGGGGCTGGATGCCCGCCGTCCCGTAGTGCCGGGCGGAACGCCCGCGCCCCCGCCCTTACGGCGCGGCGGCCTTCGTCGGTTCCGCTTTTTTCGGCTCTTCCTTCTTGGGCTCCTCCGTCTTGGGCTCCTCCAGCCTGCGCAGGATGACGACCATCGGATCCCCGCCGTGCGCCTGCTGCGGCTGCACGCTCAACCGGCCGTCTTCCAGAAGCGTCGCCTTCATCGTGTCATGGTCGATGGTGACGAGCAGGCTGTTGCCGTCGGCCTTCGCCGTGTACTCCTTCTTTTCCTGCTCGTTGTCGCCCATCTGCACGGAGGCCGTCGCGCCGTCAAAGGAAAAAAGGAACGCGCCGGGCGGCATGTCGCGCCGCATGCTCTGTTCCAGCTGGGCGATGCGCTCCGCATCCTGGCCGGTTTCCCGCATTTGATCCATGGTGGCCTCGATGCTTTTTCCGATGTCCAGCGTCCAGTCGCCCTTGAGCAGCTCCGGGGTCAGCTTTTTGCCGGCGCCTGGCTTCTTCGTCACCACGGAGGCGGCCGGTTTCGGCGCCGCCTTCTCCTCGAGCTTGCGGAGGATGAACCGCTCGCCGTTGGCCTGCTCGAAGCAGATGCGGCCGTCGCCCGCCGCCGCCGCGATGGCGGTTTCCTGTTCGTCGGAACCAATCCTGCGGGTCATGACGGCGACCGTTTCACCTCTGGCTTCAGCCGTGTAGGCGCGGCTCCAGCCGCCGCCGCTGACGGTGAACTGCTCCGACGCACCGTCGAAGCGGAAGGCGGGCTTGAGATCCTCCAGCCGCTTCTGGATCGCGGCGGCGTCCGCCTCGGAAAGAGCGTTTGCGGTGCGGCGCGCGGCGGCGGTGTGCGCGGCGTCCACGAGCCATTCGCCCTTGAGCGAGTCCGGCGTGAGCGCGGGCTGCACGGCGGCGGCCGGCGCGGGAGCCGGTGTGGCTTCCCCGGCGGCGAAAGAAGAAACGGCGGCCATGGCGGCCGCAGCGAATGCCAGAGGGAAGCGCTTCATGTCCATTGTATGCCTTTCATTGGGTGCCTGGATCGAAATAATGTCCACGTCCCAAAGGTTTCCTAATTTCTTCCGGCAACTTGTTAGGCTGATTTGCGCTTATTTCTTCTTAATCTCGACCAAACCTGTAATACCGAAAACACTACTGCCGACCACAGAAAAGCAGGTAAAATGGTGAAAAACACAGGACAGTCAATCACCCTAAGTTCTGGCACCAGACGCAACAGCCAATTACAAGGCTCGATATTTGTCAACCAACCCACTTCGGATATCAGACTTGCAGGCCCGCACGGGCCGGCACCGCCCACGGCAATCATCCCAATGCCAATGCCGGACAGCACAAGGCCGCTGATCGCTGACAGGATAATGTTCTTGCGTAAACTCATAGTGATGGCCGATCAACATGATTTAGACCGCCAGTCGCAACGCTCGGGAGTTTTGCCCGAACCCGGTTCGCGGCGGCCGTATTTTCCGTACTTTACCGTGCTTAAGAACGGCCTGTCTCCGGCGTGTCCTTATGCGATTTGCGTTTCGGGTTGCGTGTCGCGCGTTCTCAAACACGGGACTCCGCAACGAACGGGCACCGGGCAGGACCCGGCGTCCCGTAGTGCCGGGCGGGACGCCCATCCTCCCTTGTCCAGCCTACTTGAACGTTCCCCTCCCTTTGCGCCTTCGCGCCTTTGCGTTTCAATTCATGTCCGCCGCCTTGAACGTTGAGCGTTCTTGCCCGGTCAGAACTTGTACTCGAGGTCGCGGATTTGCTTGTTCAGCTCCGCAGCGGCGGCCGGTGCCGCTTCGCCCCGTTTCTTGTCCGTGACGACCTGCAGATCCTGCGGGTAGCTTAGCGTGTACTCGATGCGGAACTCCTTCTTCTCCTTCGCCGCGAGCGCGACCTCCCATTTCAGCAGCCCCTTCGCATCGGGTTTCACTTCGGGCTGGATCAGCACGCCGGAGACACGGATCTCGTCGTTGTCGGAGACGGGGATGCGGTCGGCGAGCTGCAGGGCCACCGGCCGGTCGGAGAGATTTTCCACCGTCACCAGGAACGAGGTCTGCATCTTCTTACGCTTGCCGGTCCAGGTCAGCGAACTGCTTTTCTTGTCCAGGGTGCGGGAGAGCTTGATGCGGTCCACGACGCCGAGGAACATGGCGAACCCCTCGCCCGGCGCGACAAACTCCACCTCGGTCGTGCCCACCAGCGCGCCGTCCTGGAAGATGGAGACCTTGCCCGGCAGGAACGGTTGCGCCCCGGCGTTGGCCAGGTCCACCGTCTGCACCGCGTTGAGGGAGAGTTCGGGGGCGGCGACAATCTTCGGGGCCGCCGCCAGCTTCACCATGCCGATCGGCACGCGCACCGTCCGTCCGTCGGTGCGCACCGTCTGTGCGCCGGGCGCGGCGAACTGCGCCGTCGTCCCGCGCTGCTGCTGCACGCGCTCAAAGACGGCCACGATCCGCTGCTGCACCGCGCTCTGGCTGACGACGTTCCGGTTGTAGGAGTCGCTGTCGAGCTGCAGCCTACCGCCGCTGATGGAGGTGCTGCCGGTGTAGCTGTTGTTGCCGGTGAGCACGACGCCGTTGAACGATTCGTTCTGCACCGCCCAGTTCTTCTGCGCCGCCTGGAACGTCTCATCCCCGGCGTTCACCATCTTCGCCAGCGGTTTTCCGGCGCCCACGGCCAGTGACTCCAGCTCGGGGATGTGCGCCGCCGTCATCGGCCGCTGCGTCGAAAGCGTCAGGTTCACCCCGGTCCAGTCCTCGCCCGTCGTCTGTGAGACCACGGCGAAGGAGGCCATCTCGATCGTGTTCCCGTCCTGCACCGCCCGTAGCTCGTGCACCGGCTCCCAGGTCGTGCCCGGCAGCATGTAGGTGAGCGCCAGGGCGGCCGAGGCCGGTTTTTCGGCGGCGATGGTGACGATGACGGTGCGCTGTTCGAGCTGCATGCACTGCCGCAGGTCGGCGAGCTTCCGCTGGCGTGCGGCGAGCTCCGGCTGGAGGCTGCGCTTCTGTTTCTCGATGGCGCGCTTGGCCTTTGCGGTCTCGCCGAGCGTGCCGCCGATGAACTTGACCACCCCGGCGTACTCCTCGGTCTTCACCTCGCGAACTGGGGTGTCCTTCGTCCATTTTTCCGCCGAGAAGGTGCGGATGGCCCGGACCTGCTGCTCCTGTGCCTCCAGCGGCATGAGTTCGTCGTCCAGCCCGGCGATGGCGTCCTGAATTTCCGTGACACCGGCCTCGAGCTTGCGGATCTCGTCGTCCGCCGGCTGCGCCAGGAAGGTGCGCACCACCTGCACGTCCGTGATCCGGCCGGCCGCGGAGGGGGTGACCGCCAGGCGCAGCGAGCCCTCGTCCAGCCAGCCGGGCAGCTTGGCGAACGCCAGGCGCGATGTGCCGGCGGGCAGGGTGACCGTCGAGCCGCGCGTCACCCGCGACCGGTCGGCGTACACCGTCACGTCCGTGATCCGGGACTCCACCACCGTCGCGCCGTCGGGCACGGACGGATCGGGCGGTGCGGAAACCGCATGAAAGGGAAGCACGATGACGGCGGCCAAAAACAGCGACTTCAGCGGTGTTCTCATGATATTACCTCCAGTTGACGGATTCCGGGCGGCTCTGACCTTCAATGTATCATGCCGCAACCGCCTCCACACCGCCGGGCCATAAAAAATTGGCGAAGATTGCCGGGACGCCGTGCGGCATTATGGTTCTGCTGTCGCTGATGTTTTCCGCCGGAATCATTCAGGCGGATATTTTTCCGCACATGTCGCGGTGCAATGACTCTTCCACGCTTCTGTCCCATTACTTTTCTGGAGCCTACCCATGCCCGACATCGCATTCGAACCCGTGATGGGCGCATCCGGCGACATGATCCTCGGCGCGCTGTTCGACCTCGGCGCCGACCCCGCCGCCGTGGAGCGCGACCTCAGCAAGGCCGGGCTCGACGGCTTCCACCTCCATTTCACGCACGCCGAAGGCCCGCACCACGTCCGTTACGGCCGTTGCGAGGTGCATGTGGCGGGGGAGCCGGAGTTCAGCGCTCAGGGGGATGAGGCCCCGCACAATCATCACGGACACGACCATGGGCATGACCACGGCCACCATCACGCGCCGGCCGCCGACACGCAACACGCAACACGCAACGCGAAACGCGCCGCCGCCCAGCCCCACCGCGGCCTGACCGACATTCTGGAGATCATCGGGCGCCTGCGGACTCCGCAGCGGGCGAAGGCGCGCGCGGCCCGCATCTTCAGGCGTCTCGCCGACGCGGAGGCGGCGGTCCACGGCATCGCGCCGGAGAAGGTGTATTTTCACGAGGTCGGCGCGGTGGACTCCATCGTGGACATCCTCGGCGCCTGCCTCGCGCTGGAACAGCTTGGCGTGGAGCGTGTCTTCTGCTCCGCCATGAAGGTTGGCACCGGCACGATCCGTTGCGCCCATGGCATCCTGCCGAACCCCGCGCCGGCGACCGTCCGCCTGCTGGAGGGCTCCGTGCTGCCCGTGACGCGCCTGCCGGTGGAGATGGAGCTTACCACGCCCACCGGCGCGGCGATCCTGACCACGCTGGCCGAGGGCGACTGGACGGGGCGCCCGCTACGCTGGACGCGCGCCGGTTCCGGCTGCGGCTCCCGCACGCTCCCCGAAGGCCCGAACATCATCCGCGCCTATCTGCTGGAGGTTGCGCCGGCAGCCGCGCCCGCACTCCCGGGGACGGCCGCGGAGACAATCACCGTCATTGAAACCGACCTCGACGACGAGTCGCCGGAGGTCGCCGCCACGCTGCCCGACCTGCTGCGCAAGGCCGGCGCGCTGGACGCCGCGCTTGCGCCGCTGCTCATGAAGAAGGGGCGGCCGGGCGTGCGCCTGACCGTGCTCGCAAAGCCCGCGGACGCCCCCGCGCTCGCCGGCCTGATCCTCACGCACAGCTCAAGCATTGGCGTGCGGATGTGGGGCGCCTCCCGCTTCACGCTTCTCCGCGAGGGCGGGACAACCGCCACGCCATGGGGTACAGTACAGGTCAAACGCGTCACGCGTCCGGACGGCACGGCGGAGGCGACGCCGGAATTTGAGTCGTGCCGCGAACTTGCCGAAAAGAGCGGCGTCCCCCTGCGGCAGATCATGCACGCCGCGCAGAACTTCGGGGAGTGCCCGGTGAAGAAAAAAACGGGGGCGGTGCGGAAGAAAAAGGGCGGGACATGAGCGGCGCATACTGGCAACCCGAGATCGAGACGATGGCCCCGGCCGCACTGCGTGAGCTGCAGGCGGCGCGCCTCCGTGAAACCATCGCCCGCGCCATGCAGTCGCCGTTTTACGGCGAGTGCTACGGCCGGCTCGGCCTCGCGCCGGAGAGCATCCGCACGGTGGACGACGTCCGTCGGCTGCCGTTCACCACGAAGGAGGATCTGCGCGGGCATTATCCGTACGGCTTCCTGACTGTGCCGCCGCAGGAGACGGTCCGCCTCCACTGCTCGAGCGGCACCACCGGCAACCCGACGGTCATTTTCCACGACCGGCACGATCTGGATTCCTGGGCCAACCTCGTCGCCCGCTCCATGTACTGCGCCGGCGTCCGCGACAGCGACGTTTTCCAGAACATCTGCGGCTACGGCCTCTTCACCGGCGGGCTGGGGTTCCAGTACGGCGCGGAGAAGCTCGGCGCGCTGACCATCCCGGCCGGCGCGGGCAACAGCCGCCGCCAGATCAAGCTCATGCAGGATTTCGGGACGAGCGCGATCCACGCCATCCCGAGCTACCTGCCGCGGCTGTTCGACGAATTCCAGGCGCTGGGGCTGCACCCGGCGGAGGACACGAAGCTGCGCATCATCCTCACCGGCGCCGAACCGCATTCGGAAGAGACGCGCCAGCGGCTGCAGGAGATGTTCCGGTGCAAGGTGTTCAACTCTTTCGGCCTTTCGGAGATGAACGGTCCCGGCGTCGCCTTCGAGTGCGACTGCCGGAACGGTCTGCACCTCTGGGAGGACTGCTTCATTCTGGAGATCGTGGATCCGGAAACCTTGGAGCCGATGCCCGACGGCGAGCGCGGCGAGCTGGTGCTGACCACGCTCGACCGCCGCGCCATGCCAATCCTCCGCTACCGCACCCGCGACCTCACCAGCATCCTGCCCGGCCCCTGCCCCTGCGGCCGCACGCACCGGCGCATCGACCGCATCACCGGGCGCAGCGACGACATGTTCATCGTCAAGGGTTGCAACGTCTTCCCGATCCAGGTCGAAAAGATCCTGATGAAGATTCCGGAGATCGGCAGCGACTGGCTCATCGTGCTGGACACCGTCGGTGACAATGACGAGCTGCTGCTCAAGGTCGAGATCAGCCCCGCCCATTTCACCGGCGACATGGAGGCGCTCGAGCGCGTCCGCCGCCGCATCATCCACGAGGTCCGCGACGAAGTGCTCGTCAGCCCGCATGTCCAGCTCCTCGAACCGGGCGCTCTCCCCAAATCCGAGGGCAAGGCCCAGCGTGTGCAGGATCTGCGGAAAAAATCGTGACACAACAACCGTGCAGACATCTGCAAAACAAGGAGAACTGAAACATGCTGAAGAAGACCATCGCCTGCCTGGGCCTCGCCCTCCTCTCCGCCGGCTGCGGCACCATCATGGACGCCGGCAACATCCAGTGCCAGGCCGGCGGCCCCGGCCCGCGCATCTACGGCGGCGTGCGCACCGACATCGCGCTGATGAAGGAGTCCGACCACTGGGCCGGCACCACCATCCTCATGTTCGACTGCATTCCCAGCGTGGTCTACGACACCATCCTGCTGCCCGCCTCCATCACCAAGAGCGCCTCGAAGTAAGAGACTTGTCCGCAAGGAGATCCGACGCCATGGCACACCAAGTTTCGGTCTTCATGGAGAACAAGCCGGGGCGCCTGGAGAGGATCACGGAGATTCTCAGCGGCGGCGGCGTCAACATCCGCGCCATGACCCTGGCGACCAGCTCCGGCGGCTGGGGCGTGCTGAATCTGCTGGTGGACCGGCCGCAGCAGGCGAAGGACGCGCTCACCGCCGGCGGCTTCGCGGCCGCGCTCCGCGAGATCGTGGTCGTCCAGATGCCCGACGCCCCCGGGAGCCTGGGCCGGATTGTCGGCCTGCTCGCCAAGTCCGGGCTGAACATCGAGAACGCCTACGGCACCGTCCTGCGCGAAGGGCAGGGCGCCATCCTGGTGATCGACGTCGACCGCACCGCCGAAGCCGGCACCCTCCTCCGCACCTCCGGCGTCACCACCCTCGAGGACGATGCCGTCTACCGGCTTTGAGGTTCGTGGCCGGCGGGCGGGCTTCCAGCCCGGAGCACAGGGTGAAGAGCAAGTGCGCGCAAAATGCGAACCCGGCGGGGTTCATGGGTTGGCGTTCTTGATGGCGGCCGGTCAGGTGGGCGGGGCCGGCGTTTCTTCCAGGGCCGGGGGCGGGCGGGGCGTGGTTCCGGCGAGCCGGTGCCGCTGCCATTTGCCGCCGCGGAAGCGGAGCCAGAAGACGAGGCCGAAGACCGGGAAGCTCAGGACGTAGAAGCTCCAGGCGTGGACCGGGTCGAGCCGCAGCCATTTCGTGCAGACCCAGACGTTGAGCGCGGCGCCCCAGTGCAGGAGGGCGGAGGCGACCATCGCCCAGGTGGTGTCGCCGGCGCCGCGGATGGCGCCGGAGAAGACGATGAACAGGCCGTCGGAGAACAGGTACACCGTCATCAGCATGATCATGACCCGGGCCATGCGTGCGATCTCCGCAAAGTCGGCGGGCGCGGGGTGCGGCCGGAAGACGCCGATGAGCGTGTCGGTCGCCAGCAGGAAGAGCAGCGTCATGGCGCCGGAGTAGAAGACGATCAGCTTCATGCCGGACCAGGCGGCGCGTTTGGCGCCGGCGACGTCGCCCGCGCCCATGTTCTGGCCGACGAGGGACATGACGGCGATCTGCAGCCCGATCATCGGCACGAAGGCGACCATGTCCCAGTTGAAGGCGATGGTGACGGCGGAGGCGGTTTTCTCCCCGTAGCCGTGGAACATGAAAATCATCGAGGTGAAGGCGGTGAGGTTGATGCACAGCTCCAGGCCGCTCGGGGAGCCGAAGCGCAGGAGCCGCCACATGACCTCCCGGTCGAAGCGCCAGGCGCGGTCCACCGCGAACTCCGCGCGGTTGGCGGGGGTCAGGTAGGCGCCGAGCAGGATCAGCAGCGCGACGGTCTCGCCGGTGAGCAGCGCCAGCGCCGCGCCGGACATGCCCATCTGCGGCGCCCCGAACCTGCCGAAGATCAGCATCCAGGCCAGTAAAGTGTTGACGACGAGCGCGGCGATGTTGGCGAACATGATGATGCGGGTGCGCCCGATGCCGGAGAAGAAGCCGGAAATGGCGGAGCGCGCGAGCATGATCAGTGTCCCGTACATGAGCACGCGGAAATAGGTGGACTCCAGCGGGATCTGCGCGGGGTCGTGCCCCGCCCAGCGGAAGCTCGCCAGCCCGAGCGGGATGAGGGCGAGCATGAACGGGTAGGCGACCACGGAAAGGATCAGCCCCTGGGTCGTGCTCACGGCGCAGGCGCTTTTCTGGTTCGCCCCGTACTGGTTGGCGGCGAGCGCGGTGACATAGCCGATCAGGCCGACGAAGAAGGTTGTGGCGGTGAAGGTCGTGATGCCGCCCGCCATGCACGCGGCCATGTGCGTGGTGTCCACCTGCGCCAGAAAGACGCGGTTGATGAACATCATGGCCGTGTCGAGCCCGGTGGAGACCATCATCGGGAAGGCGATCACCCAAAGGTCGGCAATCCCCCCGCGTCCCGCGAAATGTCGTTTGTGGAAGCTGTCGTTCATGCTGGGGGTGAACTATAATGCGGAAAACGGCGCACAACGCGGCGGCCCTATGTTTGCAGTTCCGCGCTTCAGGCGGTCTGGTGTTGATTGGCGTGAGGTGCCGCATTTGGATGAAACTTGGCGTGTGGCGGATGATTTGTGGTGGGTAACCTTGGATTGCGCGTGGCCGCCTGAAGCGCGGAACTGCAAACGGGTTGCCTCCCCCATTTTTTACGCGTCGATTTCCATCCGGTTTTTGGGCATTATAGTATCAACTTTTTCGTTTGGCATAAGTGATAACGAGTCAAGGAGTCAGCGTCATGTCGAATCGCATACCCGTCGGTGTTCTTGGGGCCACCGGCATGGTCGGCCAGAACTTCATCCGCCTGCTTTCGAGCCACCCGTGGTTCGAGGTGGCCTATGTCGCCGCCTCGCCGACCTCCGCCGGCAAGACGTACGCCCAGGCCGTGGCCGGACGCTGGCAGATGGCGACGCCGATTCCGGAGGCCGTCGCCAAGCTGGTCGTTGAGGACGCTGGCAACGTGGAGGCCGCCAAGGGCCGCTGCGCGCTGGTCTTCTCCGCGGTCGACCTCGACAAGAAGGCGATTGCCGCGCTGGAGCTGGCCTACGCCGCCGCCGGGTTCGCCGTCGTCTCCAACAATTCCGCGCACCGCGGCACGCCCGACGTGCCGATGATCATCCCCGAAGTGAACCCGGAGCACCTCGACGTCATCGCCGCCCAGCGCAAGGCCCGCGGCTGGACCACCGGCTGCCTCGCGGTCAAGTCCAACTGCAGCATCCAGAGCTACATGACCCCGGTCTGGGCGCTGATGAAGGCCGGCTACCGGCCGAAGCGCATGATCCTGACCACGCTGCAGGCGGTTTCCGGCGCCGGTTATCCGGGCGTCCCGTCCCTCGACATGGTCGACAACATCGTCCCCTACATCGGCGGCGAGGAGGAGAAGTCCGAGGTCGAGCCGCTGAAGGTCTTCGGCCGCGTCGAGAACGGCGTGATCGTCCCGGACTCCACCATCACCATCTCCGCGCACTGCAACCGCGTGCCGGTGGTCGACGGGCACACCGCCTGCGTCAGCCTTGAGTTCGACGGCGCGAAGCCCGCGCTTGAGGAGATCGTCCCAATCTGGCGCGCCTTCTCCGCGGTCCCGCAGGAGCTCGGCCTGCCGATGGCACCGAAGCAGCCGATCATCTACAGCGACGAGGCGAACCGCCCGCAGCCGCGCAAGGACCGCGATCTGGACAAGGCGATGGCCGTGGTCGTCGGACGCCTGCGCACGTGCAATGTGTTCGACATCCGCTTCGTCGGCCTGCACCACAACACGGTCCGCGGCGCCTCCGGCGGCGCCATCCTCACCGCGGAGCTGATGAAGGCACGCGGCCTGATCGGCTGAGTCCCGGCCGGAAACGTTCCGGCATGAGACGCAACGGGGACGATGCAGACCGCATCGTCCCCGTTTGCTTTTGCGGGGCGGGGGCGTCGATGGCGTCGACCGCCGCCCGACCGTCACACCGTCACACCGTCACACCGTCTTGCGCCGGCCGGGCCAGGAACCGTTCCGCGTTCGCCGTGGTGACGTCGGCGGCTTCGGCGAAAGTCATTCCCTTCTCCAGGGCGATGCGGCGCACGACCTCCACCAGATACGCGGGCTGGTTGCGTTTGCCGCGGTGCGGCTGCGGCGCCAGGTACGGCGCATCGGTCTCCGCCAAGATCCGATCATGTGGAATTACGGACAGCGCGGCGCGGACGTTATCGGACTTCGGGAAGGTGACGATACCGTTGAACCCGAAGAAAGCGCCCAGCTCCAGAAAGCGCTCCGCGTACTCCGGCGTGCCGGTGTAGGAATGCAGGACGAAACGCACGCCCGCGGCCGCGGCGTCGCGCAGCATCGCCAAGCCGTCCTCATACGCCTCGCGGCAGTGCACGACGGCGGGAAGCCCTGTTTCCGCGGCCAGCCCGAGAAACGCAGCGAAAACCTGCCGCTGCCGCTCCTTCGGTACGGTGTCGCGGTAGTAGTCGAGGCCGATCTCGCCGACGGCGGCCACGCCGGGCATGCGCGCCAGTTCGAGGAACGGCGCGGAATCCGCCGTCTCCCGCAGCGAGTCGTTCGGATGCACGCCGACGGCGGCGCGGACGCCCGGCTCGGCGGCGGCGAGCGCCTGGTAGCGGCGCGCGTCCTCCAGCCCGGTCGCCGCGAGCAGGAAGCGCGTCACGCCGGCAATCCGCGCCGCGGCGAAAACCACCGCCGCATCATCGGACGGTTCGAGATGCAGATGCGTGTCGAACAGGCCGGAAACCGCCGGGGGATTGGAAGTGGGGTTGTTCATGGAGTGCCCGATAATCCTGTGCCGTCCGCCGGCCATTGAACCGAATTCCGATGCCGCCGCCTGTTTGGGCGTGAATCAGCGAACAGGAACGCCAAAAAGTCGTTTTTCGTCAACTCCGGAAGCTGAGTTGAAGCCGCGGGTGCCGGGTTGAAATGTAGCCCCGGAAGCGTCCCGGAAAAGCCGGACGCCGGCGGCAACCTCAATTGTTCATTGTTACACACCTTTTCAACAGGTTATGAACAGGCGTCCGGAGTCTTGACATATTTTGAGCAAAATATATAACCATTTCAATTGGAGTGTATTAAACATTTCATTATGGTTAAATCTATGTTAGCGACGTAAGCTTTTCCCCCGGCGGCGCAAGTTATACACAACCCGTTGGAATCAGCCTTGCAGCGCTGGCGGCGGTGTCATAAGTGCATGGTCGGCAGCGTGCTAAAATTTTAGCAAAACGGGCGGAAAAATTTTCCGGAACGGCTTGAAAACGGGGGGTGTTTTTGGCGCTGCGGCAAACCCCTGCAAAGCAAGGGAAACGGAATCCGGAATTCGGGGGGGGGGGGCGTCCGTTGTATGCCGGTCAGGCATCCGGCTTTTCCGGGAGGCTTGGAAGGAGAAGGCGCATGTCGTCGGGAAGCGGCGCCGCGAACCCGACCGGCCGGTTGTCCGCGGGATGGCGCAGCTGCAGGGAGGCCGCGTGCAACGCCTGGCGGCCGAGGCGCAGGCGGCGGCGGTCGCCGTCGGTCATGGAGCCGTCGCAGTAGCGGATGAAGATTTCCGGATCCACGCCGTAGATCTTGTCGCCGGCAAGCGGAAAGCCCAGCGAGCAGAGCGTGGCCCGGATCTGGTGCAGACGCCCGGTTTTCGGCAGCGCCTCGACCAGCGAAAGCCCCCCGGTCTCCGCAACGCGGCGGAACACAGTCTCGCACCATTCGCCGGGATCCGTTTCGGGTTGCGTGTTTCGTGTTTCGTGTTCGGGGACAGATCCGACCGATGGGATGAATTTCCGCTTCTTGCGGACTTCGCACGCGGTGTCGCGGAGCAGCCAGCCGGCGGCTTCCAGCGTGTCCGGGAAAAAACCCTCGACGACGGCGAGGTACCGTTTTTCCACCGCATGCTGCGCGAACTGCCGCTGGAGATGGCGCACGGCGGCCGGGCTCTTGGCGACGACGAGCAGGCCGGAGGTTTCGCGGTCGAGCCGGTTCGCCAGCGCGAAGAACGCCTCGCCGAACCGTTGCTTGAGCAGCGCCCAGAGCGTGTGGTTGAAGAAGCAGCCGCCGGGATGGCAAGGCAGGTTGGCCGGCTTGTTGACGACGAGCAGCAGTTCGTCCTCGTGCAGCACGCCGTACTCCAGGCAGACCTCCGGCTCCGGCCCGGCCTCGAACGCGTACTCGAGCCGGTCGCCGACGGCCAGGACGGCCGCGCCGTCCGCCACCGCGCCGTTCAGCCGCAACTGTCCGGCGGCGAGGTTGCGGAGCCATTCCTCGCGGCTGTTGTAGGTGAAGCGCCCGCAGAGGAACTCCAGCAGCGCCGGTCCGGCCTGCTCGCGCTGGATGGCCAGCGACACCCGGCGGGTGAAGGCGGGCGCCGTCATGGAATGTTCATCGCCGGCCGGCATGCGGTCCTTGTCCGTTTCGTTGCATTTCGTCCATCTCTTTGATGGGTTCTGTGAAATCGTGCTCAATTCAACATGCCGACGGGGGTGTTCCGTCATGCTGCGCCGGTGCAAGTTTGGAGTGCGGCGATAAGTGCATCCGTTCGCCGCTTTGAATTCGCGCGGAGCGCGGGTGTTTTTGCCCCCGTTGCCGGATGAAGTGTTGGCAGGCGGCTTCGCCTTGATTGAAAAGCGGCGAACGGATGCACTTATCGCCGCACTCCATATAGCTCCACGCATGTTCATGAATCATTCAGGTTAGAGCAGGTCGGTGATTTTCGCGGCGCCGTCGGTGTGGTCTTCGCCATAGTTCAGCTTGAAGGTCGGAAGAAAGCGATAGTACGCTTCCAGGGCAAGGCAGCAAAGGGTTGTGGCATGGTAGTCTGCCCATGCGCATTCGCTACGCCCGGCGCGGGCGGCGGCGGCCTGCTCGGATGGGATGTCCCAGCCTCCGTTCTGCGCCTGGCGGGCGAGCAGTTCTTTTTCCAACCGCGGCCGCCATTTCTTCGCGTGTTCCGGGCCGGCCAGGACAAAAGCCCGTGTCAGGCAAAGCCATTCTTCAGGCGCAAAGCTTCCGTCACCGCCCGGTTTCACGCGCTGGGTTTCGAGCCAGGCGTCCAGATTCTTTTCAATCCATGCCAGGGTGGCCTTGGCCTCGGAAGAGTCCTTTTGCCCGTGGAGCAGGAGGGCGAGGAGGCCGGAGGCTTGGACCTGCATGTTGGTTTCGCCGTCGTCCGGTGTTCGGCGGAAGGCACCGTTCTTGAACGCGGTCTTTTGCAGGAAATCCAAGGTGTTTTTGAGTACCTTGACCAGTTGTGGGTCGTCGGAACCCGCCAGGAATCCGGCCTTAATCGCATCAATCTGCCGGACGGTGAGCCGAAGATCCCAAGCACCATCCTTCCTGCCGTAGCCGAGCCCCCAGCCGCCGTCGGCCCGCTGTCCGGCGATGATGACGGCAATGCCTTTTTCCATCGCCGGTTTCAGCGCGGGATTCTTGGTCATCCCGTAGTCTTCTGCCAGTGCATAGACGGCGAGCGCATGGGCGTAGGCGTCCTGGCCTGCGTCCGCACGGTTCATGTATTTCACCAGATAGTCTTCCGCCAAGCCGACGGTCCGGCCGAATTCCTTGGAGTCTTTCAGTTCATTATGCGCGAGGAAGCAGAGCAGCGCCTGCCCGCTCACGGCCAGCGGATGCGTCGGCGACCAGGAGCCGTCATCGGCCTGGTGTTCCTTCAGCCAGCGTAGCGCCTTTGGCATGCTGTCCAAGACTTCGCGCGTGGCACCGGGAAAACAATGGGCGTCTGTCCGGCGGGGATTGGCCTTGCTGCCGTAAATGCCCTTAATATTTATCGCCGAGGACTTCATTTTGACTTCAAGGACAGCATCTATCTCGCGGTTGCCCGTGGTACCTGGGGCGTCGTTGAAATCTCCGAGATTCTCGTTGACCGCCGGCGCTTTTGCCGGCGCGTCCGCCGCGGACGCCGGGCCGCCTCCCGCCAGCACGCCCAGGCCGAGCGCCAGCCCGGCGGCGGCCCTGAACGGTCCGGGCACTTTCCAGAGATGCCGGAAGCAGTGCGTGCCGTGCTGGCGCTGGAGCCAGCAGCCGCTGCCGCAGGCGGCCCAGTCCTTGCAGCGGGCGCATTTCCCGGCGCGCCGCGGAGTCCGCTGTGCGGCGAACCCGGTGCGCCAGATGTCGGCGAGCGGGGTCTGATTCAGGTCGCCCTCGCGGTGCTTCGGGTCGAGGGTGGAACAGGGCATGACGGAGCCGTCGGGCAGCACGGCGCACATGGCGCGGCCCGCGGCGCAGAAGAACGCCTCGTCGCGCACCAGCTCCTCCCACTCGCCGGCGTACCCCATCTCGTCGCAGAGCGCGACGGGGAATTCGCGGCGCTTGAGGGCGACGGTCTTCAGCAGTTTCCGCATCTGCGGCGCGGAGGGGAAGAGGTCGCGGCGCGTCTTGGCACGGCCTTCCGGGATGAGCAGGTGGATGCCCCAGCGGTGCGCGCCGCCGGCCTTCACAAGGCGGAACGTCTCATCCAGGTGCGGCAGGTTGACGGTGGAGACGGTGGTGCCGGCGCAGACGGTCGTCCCCGGAATGGCGGCGAAGAAGCGGATGGCCGCGGCGGCGTCCGCAAACGCGCCGCATTTGCCGCGGAAGGCGTCATGCACCGCCTCCGGTCCGTCCACGCTGACGGCAACGTAGGCCGGCGGATGGTCCAGCATCGCGGCCCGCTGGCGGGCGTCGGGGTTGGCGGCGGTGTTGAGCGACCAGCTCAAGCCGTTTGCCTTGATGCCGGCGACAAGCGCGGGGAACTCCGGATGCGCCAGCGGTTCGCCGCCGGTCAGCAACAGTTCGGGGACGCCCATCTCCGCTGCTTCGCGGCAGAGCCTGGCGAACAGCTCGAGCGGCATGTCGGCGCGCGCGGCGGCCTGCGGTCCGGCGGCGAGGCAGTGCGCGCATTTCAGCGGGCAGCGCAGCGTGGGGTAGCACTGGAGGACGAGCGGCGCCTCCGTGAAGCCGTGCCGCCGGAAGGACGCGCCGTCCAGTCCGGGCTGCTGCGGGTCATGGATGCCGTGGCGGGTGAAGAGGGCCATGGGGTGCCTCCTCCCGGGCGGCGGCTGCGGGTCACTCCCACTTGAAGGAGGTGAGGCAGGTGGCGGCCTGGGCCTGGGTCGTGGTGGCGAGGAGTTTGGCGACGCGGCGTTCGTCCTTGGCGAAATGCACGAGCCCCTGGAGCAGGGTCAGGTGCGCGGTCGGCGCGAAGGAGGGGATGGCGATCATGAAGAAGATACGGCATTTCGCCTTGGAGCCAGGCGTGAAGAGTCGGCCCGGCTCATCGGCGACGGCGACGGTGATGCCGAGGCGGCGTACGACTTCGGAGCGCGCGTGCGGCATGGCGATCTCCTTGCAGATCTGGGTGGTGATCTGCGCCTCGCGCCGGGCCACTTCGGAGACGAAGCGGTCCAGGTCGGTCACGATCCCGTCGTCCACCAGCGGCTGCGCCAGCGCGCGGAAAATCGCGTCCTGCCCCTTCGCCGCGAAGTGGAGCAGGAAATGATTTTTCGGCAGCATGGACTTCAGGTCGATCATGGGGCAATCCTAAGTGCTTATCCGTGAATTAAAAATACCGTCTGCTGCCAATCATTTTGAGTCGATTTTTTCGATGTGAAGGAGGAGCATGTCGGGACCTGTAACGACTGAACATTGGAAAACGCGGCCCAAAAGGATGGCAGCCCTCCGGGTCGCGGTGGAAACGGGCCATTTGCAGCGTTACTCGTCAATCAAATATCCCGATATTCTCAATCCTCGTGCCTTGCAACCGGCCCGTTTCCGCCGCGACAGGCGGCATTGTTAATTCACGGATAAGCACTAACGGGCGGGGGCGCTTATCGTTCCGAGAGCAGGAGGAATCGGCCGCAGTTGGGGCAGGTGCAGGGCATTTCGGCGCGGCGCATGCGGTTCAGGTCGCCCTGGTTCACGTTCAGGCGGCAGCCGCCGCAGACGCCGCCGATCTCGCGCGTGACGCCCAAGCCGTTCCGGCGCAGCATGTCATAACGCTTGAGGTAGGTCTTGTCGATGGTGTGGCGGCAGGCCTCCACTTCACGCTCAAGCCCCGCCACGGACGCCGGCACTTCTCCGGCGTGGAGGATTCGCGACTCCGTGAGCACGAGTTCCAGCTCCTGGAGGCGGATGAGCGATTCGACGATGTCGCGCACGGTTGAACCTGGCCTGTCTTTTGGGTAGTGGGCGTTTGGCTACCAAAATAGCAGTACTGACGGCCGCTGTCAATGTTGGCGGGAAAAAACCCCGTACCTTGTGTGCCTTGTCGTGGGATGCGCGACGGCGGGGCGGCGCATGATGCGCGGCCTGCGGCCCGTCACTCCGGCAGGCTTCCACCGTGACGGAGCCAGTCCACGAGGCGGTTCATGCCGATCTCCGGGGAAACCGTCGGTCGGTACCCGAAATCGTGCTCGGCGCGCTTGTGCGAGAACCAGTGGTCCATGGCAAGCTGGGCGGCGACGAAGCGGGTCATGCGCGGATCGCCGAGGAACGGCAGGACGGTGTGCAGCCCCTCCAGCACGGCGCCCATCCGCCGCGCGGCCGGGTAGGAGACGCCCGGGCGGCGCAGGGAAAGCCCCAGGCGGTTGAGCAGCCCCTGAAGCCAGTTCCAGAGCACGACCGGCTCGCGGTCGCCGATGAAATAGGTGTTGCCCGGCACACGCGTGACGGGGCGCCTCAGCGCCTCGGCGGCCAGAATGTGCGCGCCGGCGGCGTGGTCGATGTAGGTGATGTCCACGCGGTTGCGGCCGTCGCCGACCTGGCGCAGGCGCCCCCGCCGCGCCGTCTCGACGAGGCGCGGCACGAGGTGCGGGTCGCCCGGACCCCAGATGAGGTGAGGCCGGAGCGCGCAGGTCAGCAGGTTGCGGCCGCCCGCGCCGGCCAGCGGCAGGCCGTTCGCCGCCAGCACGCGCTTCTCGCCGGCCGCCTTCGACTCCGGATAGGCGGCCAGGTAGCGCGCCGGATAGGGAAGCTGTTCATCGCCGCCGGAAATCGGTTCGTCACTGAACACGACGCTCGGCGAGCTGGTGTAGACCAGGGAGCCGACGCCCTTGGCGATGCAGCCCCGGATCACATGATCCGTGCCGGCGTCGTTGATGTCGAAATAGTCCTTCCGCGGTCCCCACACGCCGGCGAGCGCGGCGACGTGGAAGACGGTGTCGCAGCCCTCGCAGGCCGCCGCCACCGCCTTCGGATCGCGCAGGTCGCCCGTGGCGCATTCCACGCCGCGGCGCAGCAGGGAGGGGTAGGCGTTGCGTCCGAACACGCGGACCTGGACGTCGCGTTCGAGGAGCATCTCCACGATCCGCCCGCCAAGGAACCCGCCGCCGCCTGTGACCAATGCTTTCATGCTTCTTTCATGCTGGTTTGAAGTCGTACGGCTGCACTATATGCCACATGACAAGTTAGTACAATTTAGGACAAGGAATTTTACCGTTGGTTCCCTGCGGCGCAAAAAAACGCCCGGATGACCGAGGTCAACCGGGCGCGTTTTTTGAATTCTGCGAAGGCGGCGTTACTTGACCTTGATCTTGGTCGGGTGACGCAGCAGGCCGCGAATCTCGGCCGCGTTCATCTTGTCCAGGGACTCCATGCTGAGGCCGAGGGCGACCAGGCGGCGCTTCTGCACCTTGATGCGCTGGCGGCGTTCGCCGGCGCTCTTGGTCGGGGTGCGCGGAACCTTGTAACGACGTGCGGGGCGTGCCTGTGCCATGATATCCTCCGTGATGCTAAAATGCGCGCTGGAATTTTTTCAAAGGCGCATACTATAAAGCGGCAACTACGACTTGCCAAACCGTCGCCGAAAAAGCGGCTTGCCCGGTCGCCTCGGGTCACTTCACCGGGACGGCCTCGAAGACGAGGACCTCGAAGCCTTTGAGGGTGACCTTGGCCGGCTTGCCGGCCTCGACCACGCCTGAGAATTCCTTCAGTGCGCGCTGCTTGAAGGGGGTGACGATCCGGTAGGAGGCCGCGGCGCCCGCCGGCAGTTCGAAGAACTTGGCGAGGTCGACCGTCAGGCTCTTTTCCTTGTCGCTGGAGTTGCGCAGGGTGAGGATTCCCTTTTCGGGGGACCAGGAGGCCCATCCGTAGACCAGAAGTTTCTCCGGGTCGCCGCCGATCCAGTGCGTATCGACCAGCGTCGCGGCGTTGGCGCGCGACCACTTGGCGCCTTCCGCCAGGGTGTCCCAGTTCTTGTCCGTCATCAGCTCGTGCGAGACGTACATCTCCTGGAGTTGGGTGCCGCCGCCGAAATAGCTGCGGACCTCGCTGGGGAAGTCGTTCTCGTAGTCGGTCTCCAGCTTGTTCGCCTTCTTGGCGTAGAGGATTCCGTGGAGCATGAGGGAGGTCACCGGGTAGAGCGGGCCGCCGCGCACGACGCGCTGGTAGGTGTCGGCGTCGCGGTAGGTGATCCAGCGCTGACGCGCGGAGCCGACGCCGACGAAGCTGTGGTCCTCGCCGCCGCGCCAGATGGAGTCGCAGATGGAGAGCCAGAACGGGGAGGGCCAGGTGCCGGTGGTCAGGTTGACGTAGAGGTCGGGCTTGACGGCGCGCAGGTCCTGGATCAGCGCGATTGCCGCCTCGAAGTCGCTGCCGAACTGGCTGCCGGGCACCACGGAATTGATGTTGCCGGTGCCGTCGAGCTTGAACTGGTTGATGCCGTACTTCGTCACCATCTCCATGCACGCCCGGTGGAAGTTGGCGTAATATTTCGGGCCGGAGAGCGCGAAGAGCGTGTTGTAGCCGCTGCCGGACGCTTCGTAGCCCGCCGCCTTGCCGGACTGCACGCGCTGCTCGCGCGGCTTGCCGTAGCCGCCCCACGGGGAGAGCCAGACGCCGGGGCCCGCGCCGACCTTCGCCGCCGCCTCGCGCAACGGCATGAAGCCGTTTGGGAATCCCTTGTGGAACACCCACTCGCCGCCCTTGGAGGTGTCGTCCCAGCCGTCGTCGAAGAGGAAGGAGTCCATCGTTACGCCGCGCTTCTCGCCCAGTTCCGCGGCGAAGGCGTTGACGACGCCGAGGCAGTCCTTCTCGTCGAACGGCGTGAAGTAGCCGATGTCGTACCAGGAATTGTAGTGCAGGAAGGTGCGGTAGGCGTGGGCGCGTTCGCGCTCGACATAGTAGAGGAAACCGCGGCGGAGCTGCCCTTCCGGCGTGACGCCGAGCACGGAGGAGCAGGTGAACGTCTTGCCCTCCTTCAGCGGCAGCGCGCGCTCCAGCCAGCACTGCGCATGGTGCGCGCCCAGCCCTTCCTTCAGCTTCTTGACGTCGCCCGGCAGCGGGTCGTCCTCGCACTCCGCGGCGCCCTTGTCCACGGGTTCCGGAGCGATCCGCGTGTCGCCGCCGATCCCCATCTTCACGGAGGAGACGCTCATCGGATGCTCGAAGCCGGTGAACACATTGCCGGCGATCACCGGCGAGCCGGGAACCTGGCCGACAATGTCCGCGCCGATGAGCTTGTGGTCGACCAGGACCACCTTGGCGATGTCCGCGTCGCCCTTGAGCGGCGAGACGACGATTTCCTGGCGGATGTAGTTCGAGCCGTCGCGCAGCATTGCCTTCCAGTCAACCTTCAGCGTCCCGTCCTTCGAGAGCAGTGTTACGGCGACCTGTACGCCTGGAACGCGCTCCGCCGTGCGCGATGCGGCCGGATTGGCGGTCAGCACCGTGGTCACGGGCCGATCCAAGATTCTCATCTCGGAGGCCTTCAGCACCCGGCCGTCGCGGAATTCAAGGCGGAAAGCCTCCTCCGGCGGCGGGAGCTCCCTGCCGGTCAGCTCGTCCGTGAGTGACGCCGGGCGCAGATGCCAGTCGGTAATCTTCCAGGATGCGGAGACCGCATGGCCGGACAGCGTGAAGAGCGTCGCCGTGTCTGTCGCGACGGCCGTCCCCGGATTCTTGCCCGGAAAGGCGAGGCCGGCCGGTTCCGCGGCGGTGGCGGTGGCGAGCGCCAGGGCGAGCGCGCCGGCGGCGGCCCACGGCTTGAGCAGTTGTTGCATCATGGTACCTCTTCCTTTTCTGCTGGTGCGGGCCGGGTTTTCGGCCGCAGTTTTGGTTAAACGGTTCATCGCTTGGAAACCGGCCTCCGGAAAAAGTTGCATGCCTGATAAACGTTCTTCCGTTTTTCCGTTCTTCCGTCCGGTTTACGCCGCCGGCGGCGGCGCGGCCGATTCCCGCTCCACCAGCGTCGCCGGCAGCAGGCAGTGCATCTGCGTCCGGCTGCCCGACTCGATCTGCCCGGCCAGGTGCAGCACGCCGCGTTCCGCCATCTCCGCCAGCGGAATCCGCATGGTGGTCAGCGCCGGCGTGAAGCGCTCCGCAATCTCGATGTCGTCGAACCCGGCCACCGAGATGTCGGCCGGCACCCGCAGGCCGCGCCGGTTCAGCGAGTGGATGATGCGGATTGCCAGCTCGTCGTTGGCCGCCGCGATGGCCGTCGGGCGTTCGCTTGCCGGCCCCTTCAGCAGGCGGTCGAGGGCCTTTTCGATGCCGGCCATCTCCAGGCCGCAGACCTCGCTCCAGGCTGGGTTCGGCCGGATGCCGGCCATGACCATCGCCTCGCCGAATCCGTGCAGCTTCTCCGGGCTGCGGATGCCGGCGAGGAAGGCCAGGCGCCGGTGCCCCATCTCCAGCAGATGCTGCGTCATGACGCGCATCCCCGAGAGCACGTCCACGTCCACGAAAAATTCGGGTTTGACCTTGGCGAAGGCGCCGCCCAGCACCATGTACGGCGCGCCGGCTTCCTGCCAGGCTTGGAACACCGCCGGCGGCGTGTCGCGCTCGGGGACGAAGATCAGGCCGTCGGTGCGCCCGCGGTCGGCGGCGGCGGTGGCCGGGTCGCGGCTGAACTCCAGCAGCAGGTCGTAGCCCTTGCGCCGCGCCACGTCCGCGATGTGCCGGAGCATCTCCGTCAGATAGGCGTGCGACAGCGCCGTCTCCGCGTGCGGGAAAACGATGCCGATGGTCTCCGTGCGTTGGCGGCAGAGGCGGCGGGCGCCGGCGTGCGGGACGTAGCGCAGCACCCGTGCGGCCTTCTCAATCGCCGCGCGCTTGGCGTCGCTGATGCGGATCGGGCCGCGGTTCAGCACGCGCGACACCGCGGCGCAGGAGACGCCCGCTTTCTTCGCGACATCGCGGATGCCGATCCGGCGCGGCTTCTTCGCCGCGATTCGCGCCGTGGTTGTGTTGACTGGCTTTTTCATGGGAATCTCAGGGGTGCGGCTGTCTGATCAGACGGATCCGACGGATCGGTCCGATCCGTCCGATCGGTCGATGCGTTGCGCCACCCTTCGCTCACTTCCCCTTCCACAGATCCGCGCCGTACACGCCCTTGCCGATCAGCTCCTTCACGCCGGCGACGACCACCGGCTTGTCCTCCGGATAGGTCACGCCGAACCACTGCTCGTTTGTCGCCTTGCCGGGAACCTTCATCGCCTTCTCGCGGATCAGCATGTCCACCACCGTCGGGATGTAGAATTCCGCCTTGGGCGACGTGCCGGACACTTTCAGGAATTCGATGAACAGCCGCTCGATCTCCGGGAACACCGGCGCCGTGAACCCCCACATGTTCATCGAGACCGGCTCGTCGCCCGTCAGCGGGAACCACTGCCCGGCCTCCTCGAACTTCGCGCCGCCCTGGCCGTCCTTCGCGATCGTCGTGCGCTCGACCACGGAGGTCAGCGAACCGTCCGCCGCGAACTGGCAGACGCCGCGCGAGACCGTCCCGTTTTCCGAGAGCGTGTTCCGCAGCGTGAACGGCACGATGCACGCCTGGCACGCCTTCGCGTCCAGCGCCTGCAGCAGCGCCGACAGATGCCCGTAGGAACTGCGGCCGTAGAAGTCGTCCGCGTTGATGATGCCGAACGGTTCGTTCACCACGTTGCGGCAGGCCCACACCGCCTGGCCCGTGCCCCACGGCTTCGTGCGCCCCTCCGGCAGCTTGAAGCCGCCGGGCAGGTCGTTGAGGTCCTGGTAGGCGTACTCGATCGGCAGCCTGCCTTTGACGTGCGGCTCGATGCTCGCCTTGAACGCCTCCTCGATGTCGTGGCGGATGACGAACACGACCTTGCCGAACCCGGCCCGGATCGCGTCGAACACCGAGTAATCAATCACGATCTCGCCGTTCGGCCCGATCGGGTCGATCTGCTTGAGCCCGCCGTAACGGCTCCCCATGCCCGCGGCCAGGACTACGAGTGTCGGTTTGGTTGTCATGGGTGGTTACTCCTTCATTGGATTTAACAGATTTTCGATACCCGTCGAGAGCCTTCGATACCCATCGGCATCCATCGTATTTTCGACGCTGTCGACGCCGAAGGTGCTATCGAGAGTTTTCCGTTTCCCTTCCTTCGGCTTCCCCAGCGCCCGCGCCACTTCCCCTCTACTCTTCCCCGGTCTTCACTTCGGTCCCCTCTTCGGCCGCCGCCTTCTCCGCGTCGCGATCAGCGTGGTAATTTTCCAGCACCTCGTCCATCCCCTCGCGCAGTTGGGTGACCAGCGCGGGCTCCATGAAGATGTATTTGTCGGGAATGTTGAGGCATTCGATTGGCGGCATCTTCTCGACGCGGGGAAACAGCGTCTTTATTCTTGCCACGTATTTGCGCTCCATGCAGACCACGAGATCAGCCCACGCGAAATCCGCCGCCTGCAGCCGCCGCTTGCTCTCTTCCGAGGTTCCGGCCGAGCGCGGGTTGATCCGGTAATCAGTGCGGAAGATTTTTTCGGCCGTGGGGCTGCGCCGCCGGTTCCTGCCACACACGAATAAGACGTTGATCGGCATGTCGTGTTTTCCCGGAGCAGGCTATAGACTGTAGGCTATAGGCTGAAGGTTTGTGTTTATCTTTCCCAACCTAACAGCCTACAGACTGAACACCGACGGCCTTCCCCTTCACTTCCTGACGGAATCCACGAGTGCCTTCAACCCCTGGTGCAGTGTGTACTTCGGCTCGTAGCCCAGCGTGGTGCGGATCTTGGTGATGTCGGAGAGCGAGTGGCGGATGTCGCCGGCGCGCGCTTCCTTGAAGACCGGCTGGACCTTGACGCCGAACGCGTCGCAGAGCGCGTCCAACAGGTCGAGCAGCGACGCCTTGCGGCCGGTGCCGACGTTGAAGACCTCGCCCTTGCCGACCTTGTCGGAGTGCATCGCCAGGATGTTCGCCTGGACGACGTCCTTGACGAACACGAAGTCGCGCGTCTGCCCGCCGTCGCCGAAAATCATCGGCGTCTGCCCCTTGGCCAGCACGTCGGTGAACTTCGAGATCACGCCGGAGTACATCGAGCGCGGGTCCTGCCGCGGGCCGAACACGTTGAAGTAGCGCAGGGAGACGGTCTCCAGGCCGTAGAGCGAGCTGAAGATGCGCAGGTAGTACTCGCCGACGATCTTGCCGATGGCGTACGGCGATTCCGGCTCGGGGAGCATGTTCTCGCGCTTCGGGAGTTCCGGGTTGTTGCCGTAGTTCGCCGCGGAGCTGGCGATGAGCAGGCGCTGGGCGCCGGCGGCCTTGGCGGCGCGGAGCACGTTCAGCGTGCCGGTGATGTTGATGTCGTTGTTGTCCAGCGGGCGCTCGACGGAGTCGAACACGGAGACCAGCGCGGCTTCGTGGTAGACGTAGCGCACGCCTTTCATGGCCTGGGTGAGCGCGATGGCGTCGCGGACGTCGCCCTTGACGAACTCGACGCGGTCCTTGAACGACGCCAGGTTCTCGAGGTGCCCCGAGGAGAGGTCGTCGAAGATGCGGACCTTGCCGCCGCGCTCCAACAGCGCCTCCGCGATGTGCGAACCGATGAATCCGGCGCCGCCGGTGATGAGATAGAGATCTTGGGACATGGGGGGCTCCTTTGAGGGAAATGGGAGAGGGTGTTTTCGACAACCTTCGATGTCCGCCGATGCCCGCCGCCGGCCCTCGACGGCTATCGACGGTTATCGACGGTTATCGAAAAACAGTCTCACTTCTTATCCAGCGTCTTCACCAGCGCGTTCATCGCGTCCAGCTTCGCGCCGATGTCGGCGGCGAGCTTGAACTGGGTGCGGCAGCGGTGGAGGTTGTGGTTCTCCTTGTGCACTTTGAAGTACACGTCGCCGGCGAGGAAGTCGGCGAGGAAGCGGATGCCGCACTCGAAGGTGAGGATCTGGCCGCCCAGCGCGAGGTTGTCCTTCTCGGTCTGGTTCAGGAAGCTGCCGGCGGTGGAGAGGTAGCCCTGCACCAGCGCCTCGAAGTACGGCATGCGCATGGTGACCTTGGAAAGATCCTGCTCGTCCTCGGCCGCGGGGCTGGTGGCGGTGCGGATCATGTCGCCGAAGTCGTGCAGCGCCAGGCCGGGCATGACCGTGTCGAGGTCGATCACGCAGATCCCCTCGCCGGTGGCATCATCGAGCATGACGTTGTTGAGCTTGGTGTCGTTGTGGGTGACGCGCTCCGGCACCAACCCCTTGCGCTGCAGGTCGAGCAGGGCGGAGGCCAGATGCTTGTGCTTCAGCGCAAACTCAATCTCCGGCTGGCAGAGCTTGGCGCGGCCGGCCGCATCCGCCGCGATTGCCTTCTCCAGCGCCTCAAAACGGCTTTCCGTGTTGTGGAAGTTCGGGATGGTCTCATGCAGGCGTCCCGGCAGGTCCACCAGCAGCCCCTGGAACGCGCCGAACGAGCCGGCGGCCTTGCGGGCCTGTTCCACGCCGGTGATGATATCGTAGGTCGTCGCCTTTTCGATGAAGAGATAGCAGCGCCAGGTGTTGCCCGCGGCGTCCTGGAAATACGGCCTGCCGTCGCGCGCCGGAACCAGCGTCAGGATGTGGCGGGAGCCTTCCGGCTTTCCGGCCATCTTCGCGCCGAGGTGCGCGGTGACGCGCTGGATGTTCTCCATCACGGCCACCGGATTTTTGAAGATGTTGTGATTGATGCGCTGCAGGATGTAGCGGATCTTCGTGCCAGCCTGGTCGTAGGTGATGGCGAAGGTGTCGTTGATGTGGCCGGAGCCGTAGCGCCCGCCCGCGAGGAAGTCGCCGTAGATGCAGAAACTCGCGCCAACCGCCTTCAAATCGTATGCCTTCGCGTCAGCCATGATCCCACCTCGTGTTGCGGATAAAACTTGCGGATAAAACGTTTAACTCAGCTTTACTTTACCTTTCCCGAAAACGTTTGCAAGACAGCCCTGAAAAAGTGGGGCCGCACCCCGTCCCCGCCGCCGGTTGCAACCCTTTTCCCGCCGTGTATGCTATCCCCGTTCCGTGCCCCGTGTCTCCCGGTTCATGTGCCGGACAACACGCAACACGCAACACGAAACACGCAACGCAAAACGAAACGTCGACCGGTCTTGGAACCATGCTCTACCGCCACGTCTGCATCGAAACATTTGCCGCGGCCCTGCCGCCGGAGGTCGTGACCTCGGCGGAGCTGGAGGCGCGCCTGGGGCCGGTCTATGCGCGGCTGAAGCTGCCCGCCGGGCGCCTGGAGCTGATGAGCGGCATCCGCGAGCGCCGCGTCTGGCCCGCCGGCACCCGACCGAGCACGGCCGCCGCGGAGGCGGGCGCCCTCGCGCTGGAACAGGCCGGCGTCGCGAAGGCGGAGATCGGCGCGCTCTTCCACTGCTCCGTCTGCCGTGATTTCCTGGAGCCGGCGACCTCGACGATCGTCCACGGCCGGCTCGGGCTGCCCGGCTCCGCGCTGAACTTCGACATCTCCAACGCCTGCCTCGGCGTGCTCTCCGGCATGACCATGGCGGCGAACATGATCGAGCTGGGGCAGATCCGCGCCGCGCTGGTCGTCTCCGGCGAGAATTCGCGGCCACTGATGGAGAACACCGTCGCGCACCTGCTGGCCGACACGACGATGACCCGGCAGCAGTTCAAGGACGCCTTCGCTTCGCTGACCATCGGCTCCGCCGCCGCCGCGGTCCTGCTCACCCACGACTCGCTCAGCCGCGCGAAGCACCGCTTCCTCGGCGGCGCCAGCGTGGCGAACACCGCCTTCAGCCACCTCTGCCAGGGCAACAGCGATTCCGGCATGGGCGATGGCAGCCGGCCGCTGATGTCCACCGATTCCGAGGAGCTGCTGCTGCGCGGGGTCGAGACGGCGCAGGCAGCCTGGGCGGAGTTCAAGCGCGAGCTCGGCTGGACCGAGGCGACGCCCGACGTCGTCTGCACCCACCAGGTCGGCCGCGTCCACCGCGACCGGCTCTACGCCGGGCTCGGCCTCGACACGGCTAAGGATTTCCCCACCGTCGAATTCATGGGCAACTGCGGCTCCGCCTCGCTCCCCGCCACCGCCGCGCTCGCCGTCCAGGCCGGCCGCCTCAAGCCCGGCCAGCGCCTCGCCCTGCTCGGCATCGGCTCCGGCATCAACTGCACCATGCTCGGCGTGGAGTGGTGAGGGCGGCAATCCGGGTTGCAAAGGCATTGAACGGTTTGCGTTGGACGTTCTGCGCTCTTTGCGCCTTCGCGCCTTTGCATTTCAATTTCATGCGCCGGGCAGGATGCCCGTCGAAAGCGGGCGGGACGCCCACGCTCCCGTCCCATGCGCCAATCCCGGCCGGCCGACGTTGAACGTTGAGCGTTGAATGTTCTTGCCTCTGCGTTCCAGTTGCCCCGCCGTGCGGGCGGTGTTAGGTTATGCCCCGTCCGTCTACCTGGTTCGTCCATCACCGCAACGAAAGAGCCTCCTTCCATGCTGAAAGGCATCTCCCCCGTCATCAGCCCCGAACTGCTCTCCGTCCTCTGCCGCATGGGGCACGGCGACGAGATCGTGCTCGCCGACGCGCATTTCCCCGGCGAGACGTTCAACGGCCTGGTGCTCCGCGCCGACGGCATCCGCATCCCGGAGCTGCTCGAGGGCATCCTGCCGCTGTTCGAACTCGACGCCTATGTGGACGCGCCGCTGATCATGATGGCCGCGGTCAAGGGCGACAAGCTCGATCCGGAAGTGGAGAAGGCGTACCTCAAGCCAATCCGGAAGCACGCGCCGAAGCTCGCCAAAATCCAGCGCATCGACCGCTTCGCGTTCTACGACCGCGCCAAGGCCGCCTTCGCCATCGTCATGACCGGCGAGCTGGCCAAGTACGGCAACATCATCCTGAAAAAGGGCGTCACACCCTGCTGATCGAGGCCTGAAGTTTTGCCACAGAGGGCACAGAGAGCACAGAGGCGTGAAAAAATGCCGAAGAGCACAACGGCGTAAAACCTGACGGGCCTTGCCGTCTTTTGTACAAGCTTTTCTCTGTGTTCTCTGTGCCCTCTGTGGCGAATCGCGTCCGTCTTACTTCCAGGCGGTGCCGTAGCCGCGCTTGGCGGGGGTCATTTCGTACTCGACGGTCGCCTTGGTCATGAGTGTTTTCATGTTGGCGATGCGCTTGTCGTCGAGCGGGTGGGTGGAGAGCCAGTCGCTGAAGGCGCTTTTCTGGCCGGCGTTCTTGGCGGCGAAGCGCTGCCAGAAATCCAGCGCGGCTTCCGGCTTGTAGCCGGCTTTGGCCATGTACATCAGGCCGATTTGGTCGGCCGCGTATTCCTGGGTGCGGCTGAACGGCAGGAGAACGCCGTACTGCGCGCCGAGGCCGAACGCCTGCATGACGGTGTCCCGGCTCGCCACCTTTTTTGACTGGAGCACCGCGTCCAGCGCCGCACCCGCGTAGCCGGCCGCCTGCTGCTCCGACATCCGCTCGACCCCGTGGCGGGCCACTGCGTGTCCGACCTCATGGCCGATCACCGCCGCCAGCTCGGCGTCGTTCTTCACGTACTGGAACAACCCCTCGTACACGGCGACCTTGCCGCCGGGCAGGCAGAACGCGTTTGCCTCCTGCGAGGCCAGCACCTTGAATTCCCACTGGTATTCGGAGGTGCCCGGCCCGGAGGCGACGGCCTGGATGGCCTTGCCCACGCGCTGCACCACGGCGTTCTTCTGTGCGTTCGTGCTGACGGGGGTCGCCTTCAGCGTCTCCCGCCAGGCGTCCAACCCCAGCTTGCACTCCTCCTGCGCCGACATGCTCATCAGGTACTGCTTGCGGCCGGTGAACGGCTCCGTCGCCGTCTGGCATCCCGCCGCGCCCAGCATCGCCGCCAGCCCGCACCCTGCCGCCAACCATCGGATCCAATTTGCCGGCATGAAAGTTCTCCTTGACTCAAGTCCGCGGACATTCCGCGAAACTACGGTCGGCATCCGAACCGGCAAATGCCGGGAACGACTTGGCCAACCTGAAAATTAATGTACCGCCGCCGCCGCAAACCGCCAGCGCCTCTTTTCTTGCAAACCGGCAGGCCCCGGGATAAAGTTGCTCCTTGTTTCGCCGAAGCACAACCGGAGCCTCCGCCGCCCCATGAAACGACTCTTCCTTCTTCTTCTGCCGGTTCTTCTTGCGGCCGGGTGCCGGCCATCCGCGCCGTCGTCCGCCGCCGCCGTTCCCGCCGTCGTCGACCAGCGGGCGGTTGTGGCCGCCACCGCGCTGCTGCCTGCCGCCTGCCGTCCGGACGTCATCAAGCAGATGAGCGTCGCCGGGGACAATGCGGTGCAGCTTGTGCGCGCCATCCTCGACGCCCGGCCCGGTGCTGAGCGCGATTGCGTCGGGTTCCTGCTGGCGAACATGCCGGAGCGCGACCTCGGGTCGCTGACCGGCGGGTTCCTGCTCGAAAACATCCGCCTCGCCCTTGAAGCCCGCGCCGCGTATCCGTGGAGGAAGAGCGATCCGGTGTCGGAGGAGCGATTCCTGGACGACGTGCTGCCGTACGCCAACGTCAACGAGGCGCGCGATCCGTGGCGCGCCGAATACCGCCGCCTCTTTTTCCCGCTGGTGCGGAAGTGCGCCACCGTCGAGGAGGCCGTGAAGCTGCTCAATTCCGAGGTGTTCAAGCTGCGCAAGGTCGCCTACCACGCCACCAAACGGAAGAAGCCCGACCAAAGCCCGGCGGAGTCGGAAGCCTGCGGCTACGCCTCCTGCACCGGCCTCTCCGTCATGCTTGTGGACGCCTGCCGCGCCGTGGGCATTCCGGCGCGCGTTGCCGGCACGCCGCAGTGGAACCGGCCCGAAGGCGGCAACCACACCTGGGTTGAGGTCTGGACCGGCGGCCGCTGGCGCCATGTCGGGGCTTTTGATCCGAGTCCGTTTGACAAGACATGGTTTGACGAGCTTGCCGCCAAGTCAGCCCCCGCCAATCCCGCCACCTGGGTTTACGCCGTCAGCTTCCGGCGCACCGGCCTAAGCTTTCCCATGGTCTGGGCGCCGGGCGACCGGAGCGTGTCCGCCATGGATGTCTCCGCCGCCTACCGGGGGAATCCCGCCGCCATGCCACTGCCGCTGGCACTGGAAATCCCCCGGCTTGAAGCGGGCGCCGTCTTCGCCGCGGTCGCCGTGCTTGGCGGCGAAAAATACCAAATTCGTTTCCGGTCGTTGCAAAATGTCACGTCGCTAAAAGAGGGAGAAAGCGGTATGGACTACTGCATCAGCCGCTGCGGGGACATGTACGGGCCCAGCGGGTGTTGGATAATACAAAAAGGGAAGACGCCAGCCCCGGTCCGTCTGCGGTTTTTTCAGATGGACGCCGATGCGCGGGATCCCGGCCGGGTTAAGGTCTGCGCGTTTCTGCTTGACGCCGCCGGCAAGGACCACTACCTCGGTACCTGGAGCGTCCCGGCGCCAGGCGGCACGGTTTCCTACACGCTGAAAACGGTGCCGGAGGAAGAGTTGCATTTTCCTTGGAGTTCTCCCTGACCAAATGTTGGCGTGCGAGCGTTTGGACCGCCGCGCCCTAAACCCCACCACAGGCATGCACCGCACGAAAGGCCGCCATGGACAGCGTTGACGCACTTGCCCGCATCGTCTGGGACTATCATCTGATGCGCCAGCCGCTTATGCCAGCCGACGGCATTTTCGTGCTCGGAAGCAACGACTTGCGCGTGGCGGAGTGGGCCGCCGACCTCTACCTGCGCGGCCTCGCCCCGATCCTCGTCGTGTCCGGCAACAGCGGCGCGCTTACGCGCGAGCTGTTCAAGCGCACGGAGGCGGAGGAGTTCCGCGACGCCATGGTCCGCTGCGGCGTGCCGGAATGCGTCGTGATGATGGAGGACAAGGCCACGAACACCGGCGAAAACGTCCTCTTCACCCGCGAGCTGCTGCGGGAGCAGGGACTCGACGTCAGCTCCCTGATCTGCGTTCAGAAACCGTACATGGAGCGGCGCACCTATGCCGTCGTGCGGAAGCTGTGGCCGGAAATCGCCCCCGTCATCTCCTCGCCCCCCATCCGCTACGAGGAATATCCGAACGAGATCATCGACCGGGACGCCATGATCAACATCATGGTCGGCGACCTCCAGCGGATCATCGAATATCCGAAGCTCGGCTTCCAGATTCCCCAGGAAGTGCCCGACGAGGTGTTTCAGGCCTACGAGATGCTCATCGCGCTTGGTTACGACCGGCACCTGGCCGAGATCAATTGACGCATGCCGTCCGCCCCCGGGCCGGGAATCTCCGTCATGGCTGCGGCGCCGGCGCGTCAAGCTTGCGGAAGGCGTCGCGGAGCATGAAATAGCCGGGCTTGCGGCGTTCGGCGGTTGGCGGAGCGGTGGTCCAGGGCTCCCAGCGGAAACGCCCGGTTTCGAGGAGACTGCCGCGGCAGGCGACGGCGACGGCGATGCCGCCGCTCACGGCAGTCTCCGCTTCCGGCGTTGCGCGGTCGTCGTCCATGACCCGCAGCGCCGAGGGGTCGGTGAACTGGAGCAGGGCGTACGGCAGGCGGATCTCGATGGTGTTGCCGTGGAAGAGGACGGCGGCAAGGCTGGAGGCGGCGGAGGTTTCCGCTTTCGGATTTTCAGCGGGGAGCGCGGCGGTGCGCAGGCGGCCGATGTCGAAACAGGCGGCGGGGAATTTGTAGTTGCCGTCGGGGCTTTCGTGCGCCGCGGCGTTCTGCCAGCGGACCGGGTGCCAGCCTGCGCCGGAGGTGGGCGTGGAATGGAACCGCTGCTCCGCCCCCGCCGCGCCGTGGAAGATGCCGCATAGGTCGTATGCCGGGGTGACGTAGAGCTGCGCGGTCAAGCCAGGGGAGACGGGCGCGGCATCTTCCCGATTTCCGGCATCCATCACCAGCGCAAACTCGCAGCGGAGCCTGGTGCGGGTGCCGTCGGGAAGGATTTGTTCGCCGCGGCCGTCGCCGTAGGTGTCGAGGCCGACGACGATCTTCTCTCCGGTGGCAAGCGGGCGGTCGAGGGTGAGGCGGAGGTGGAAAACGGTGCTGTCCGCATCGCTGCGGATTCCGCGTACGGCACCGGCACCGGAGACGTCCGGCCAGCGGGTGAAAGCGGGCGGGGGCGGGTCGAAGGCGATGAGGCCGTAGTTGGCCTCAGGGTCGCAGAGGTTGTGCCAGAGGCGGCGGCGTTCCTGAGGGAAATTGAGGCGGCGGGTGATCCAGTTGCCCTTCCACCATTCGTCGAGCCAGGCAAAATAGACGCCACCGGCACAGCCGCTATCGTGGATGCTACGGAGGAGGCGTGCGTTGATGCGTCCCTGCGCCTCCTCGTCGTGCCCGCCGTGTCCCATGCCGGCGGGGTTGAAGCGCGCGCAGCCCCAGCTTGACGGGACGCCGAACTCGGCGACGAGCAGCGGGATGCCGCGGTAGTGCGCCTTCAGTTCGCGCAGGTAGCCGAGGTACGGATTCGGGCCGTCGGCGTCACGGACGGCCCTGTAGCCGGGATCCTCGTTCATGAAGTCCGGGTTGTACGGATAAACGTGGTAGCCGACGAAAAAGCCGGCGGGAGCGTCCATAACCTCCAAATTTGCAAGATCCACGGAGGCGATGTCTTCACCGGAGTCGCGGCTCTCGGTCGGGTGCCGGAGCGGGTCGAGCGGCGGCCAGCTCGAAAAGCCGACCGGCCGCTCCGTCCCGAACGCCGCACGCTCGAACGCCACGGCATGCTCCAGCCGCGCCGCCAGCCAGCACTCCGTCGGCGTCCCCGACTCCAGCCGGAAATGCCGGCCGGTAAAAGCCGGGGGGCGGGAGGATACCGCTCCCCGATTCTCGTCGGTTGCGCGGACTTCTTCGGGCATGACTTCGCGGCCGATGAGGAGGGCGAAGGTCCAGCGTGAAACATCGGGCGTGGCGGGGGTGCCGGCGCCGTGGATGCGGCGAACGGCGGCCTCGATGGCGTCGTCGAACGCGGCGGTGAGCGCATGCAGGTCGTGCGGCGGCGCGGTGTCGTCGAGCCAGACGCCCTGGATGAGGTAGAGCGGGTTTGCGGCGTTCGCGAGGTTGTGCGCCGCGAGGGCGCGGTAAAAAGCCGGAGGCTGGAGATTGTAGACGCGGAGGCCGTTCGCGCCGAGTTCCGACATCTGGTTGAACCAGAGCGCGTAATGTTCTTCCGTGACGGTCCGGCAGTTGGGGCCGGAGCCGGGGATGCCCGCGCCGAGGTTGACGCCCTTGAGGAAGAGCGGACGCCAGACGCCGCCGGCGCCGCGCGCCTCGAACCGTTCGGCGTGCGTGCGGAAGGCGATTTCCGTCTTGCCGGAAACGGGTTCCGGCTGCGGTGTCGCGTGGCGGCAGCCGGACAGGGCCAGCCCTGCGCTGACGGCGACGCACCAGAACATGGCGAATTGCAGAATGCGCCCGATCATGATTTCCGTCCGCCGCCATCGGCGAGCGCGTCCAGATAGGCGTCGAGCGCGGCGGGGAAGGGGGCGAGGGCGCGGCGGATGATGCCGAGGGTGTGGGCGATGGCGATGCCGTAGTTGGTGACAGGGACGCCGGCGCGCCGGCAGCGCTGGATGCGGTAAATCATCTGGCGGCGGTTCCAGGTGCAGGCGCCGCAGTGGATGACGAGCTTGTACACGCTCAAGTCCTCGGGGAAATCGCGGCCGCTGCGGACGTCGGCCTGGAGCGCGCCGCCGGCGTACTGCTCGAGCCAGCGCGGAATCTTGACGCGGCCGATGTCGTCGCCGATGGCGTGGTGCGTGCAGGCTTCGGCGATGAGGATGCGGTCGCCGGGGCGGAGGCGGTCGATGGCGGCGGCGCCGCGGGCCATCTCGACGAGGTCGCCCTTGAGGCGCGCAAAGAGGATGGAGAAGGAGGTCATGCGCACGCCGTCGGGCGTGTCGGCGGCGACCTTGAGGAACGCCTGGCTGTCGGTGACGACGAGGTCGGGCGGGGCGGCGAGGCGGCGGAAGGCGTCGCGGAGTTCGCGCTCCTTGGTGACGAGGCAGGTGCAGTCGGCGTCGAGCAGGTCGCGGATGACCTGGACCTGCGGCAGGATGAGGCGGCCCTTCGGTGCCTCCTTGTCGATCGGGACGACGAGGACGGCGACGCCGCCCGGCGGCAGGAGGTCGGCGGCGATGGCGGGGGGGCTTGCGAACTCCGCGGGGACGGCGTCCTTGATTGCCTGGCGGAGGGCGTCCACGCCGTCGCCGGTGCGGGTGCTGAGGGCGGCGACGGCCAGTGCGCGTTTTTCCAGTCGCGCGGCGAGTTCCGGTTCCGGCCCGGCGAGGTCGGTCTTGTTGAAGACGACGAGGGTGGGGATTTCGCGGCCGCTGAGTTCGGCCAGGAGCTGTTCCTCGAAGCCGCCCCATTCGCCGGCGGCGGCGACGAGCAGTGCCAGTTCGGTGCGCTCGAAGACCTTGTAGGTGGCGGCGATGCGCTGTTGGCCGAGGGCGCCGATGTCGTCGACGCCGGCGGTGTCCACGAAGACCACGGGGCCGACGGGAAGGAGTTCCATCGCCTTCTCAACGGGGTCGGTGGTGGTGCCGGCGACGTCGGAGACGATGGCGACCTGCTGGCCGGTGAGGGCGTTGAGGACGGAGGACTTGCCGACGTTGCGGCGTCCGAAAATGCCGATGTGCAGGCGCATGGAGCGTGGGGTCTGGCCGTTCATGGAAGTCCCGTGGCGGATGGAGGAAAGATGGAGGAAACGACGGATGCAAAAAAGAATATAGCCCGCATACCGCGGGTCGCGCCGCGCGCCATTTCCCGGTTTCGGGTTGCCGGGGCCGCATCGGCCTGTTATAGTATTATGTTTTTTTGCGCCCGAGACCCTGCGCCGTCCCCTTGGGGCGGTGGCGGACGTTCCCCGTCCGAGTTTCGGGACACACATGAAAAATGGATGCTTCCAGCTCTGTGCAAGGGAACCGGCGGTGACCGCCGGCGTGCAGGTGCGGGCAAAGCATTCCAGAGAAACGAAAAAGGAGAACGCAGGCATGGCAGCAGTCACGATCACCGACCTTCTGGAAGCGGGCGTCCACTTCGGACACCAGACGAAACGCTGGAACCCCAGGATGAAGCCGTACCTTTTCGGCGCGCGCAACGGCATTTCGATTTTTGACCTGACCAAGACGATCCGCCATCTGGCCGACGCCTGCGAGTTCGTCCGCGACACCGTCTCCGACGGCGGCACGGTCCTTTTCGTCGGCTCCAAGCGCCAGGCGCAGGAAACCCTCAAGACCGCCGCGGACTCCTGCGGCATGCCGAACATGTGCGACCGCTGGCTCGGCGGCACGCTGACCAACTTCGGCGTCATCCACCGCCGCGTCCAGTACCTCCGCGAACTGCAGGAACTGCAGACCAGCGGCGGCATGGAAAAGATGACCAAGAAGGAACAGGCCAGGGTCCGCCGCGAATACGAGAAGCTCAACCAGTCCCTCGGCGGCATCATCAACATGGACAACCTTCCCGACGCCCTCTTCATCGTGGACGTCGTGCATGAGGAGATTGCGATCAAGGAAGCCAACCGCTTGGGCATCCCCGTGGTGGCGATCGTTGACTCCAACGGCAATCCGGACGGCGTGGACAAGGTCGTCCCGGGCAACGACGACGCCCTGCGCGCCATCACCGTCCTGACCAACGCCATCGTCGCCGCGGTGAACGAGGGCAAGTCCCAGTTCGCCAAGCGCCGCGAGGCCGTCGAGGCCGAGGCCGTGAAGGAAGTCAAGGCCAACATCGAGGCCGACATGGACGCCGAGCAGGACAAGCGCGGGTAAGGACAAGACAACAAGCATCAGTCCGATCCGTCTGATCCGACCGATCGGACTGATCATTTTCAGGGAGCATGCGGACATGGAAATCACGGCTGCTATGGTGAAGGACCTGCGCGAAAAGACCGGCGCGGGCATGATGGACTGCAAGAAGGCCTTGGACGAAGCCAAGGGCAACATGGACGACGCGGTGGACTACCTCCGCAAGACCGGCGCCGCCAAGGCCGAGAAGAAGGCCGCCACCCGCACGGCGAAGGAAGGTCTGATCTTCTCCAGCGTGGACGGCAAGGTCGGCGCGGTGGTCGAAGTCCTCTGCGAGACCGACTTCGTCGCCAAGAACGAGCGCTTCGTCGCCTACGGCAACGACCTGGCCAAGCGCGTCGCCGCCATGTCCGGCAAGGACGGCGACCTCGCCGCCGAGGTCATCGCCGCCGAAAAGGGCGGGATTGTGGACCTGGTGATGGCCATCGGCGAGAAGATTGAAATCCGCCGCGCTTTCCGCTGGGAGGCGAAGGATCAGGGGCAGGTCGTCTTCTACAACCACCACCAGAAGAGCAAGATCGTGGTCATGATCGAGATGGCCGGTGAAGGCGCCAGCGGCAACGAGATCTGCATGAACATCGCCTTCCATAACCCGCGCTTCATCATCCCCTCCGACGTGCCGGCCGATGTGATCGCCCGCGAGAAGGACATCGCCGCCGCACAGGTTGTCGGCAAGCCCGCCAACATGGTCGAGAAGATCGTTGAAGGCAAAATCAGCAAGTGGTACAGCGACGTCTGCCTGATGAAGATGCCCTGGATCTTCGACGACAAGACCTGCTTGGAGAAGCTGGCCCCCAAGGTGACCGTCCGCCGCATGCTGCGCTGGTCGGTCGGCGAGGGCGTTGTCGCCATTCCCAAGGCGGATTGAGCCGCCGCGGGGCTGCGGAGCCCCGCAACAAAGGCCGTTGGGTCGATGATGAAACAACCATCCGGTTAAACGTGAAGCCCTGAAATGGCGCGCCGCAAGGCCCGCCGGTTCAGGGCTTTTTTTATGAATGCACTTTGAGCCTGCGGCGGGCGCATGCAAGTGTGGAGTGCGGCGATAATTGCATCCGTTCGCCGCTTTCCTGCTAAGGCGGAGCCGCCATCAACACCTTGAAACAGCACAAGGCACCAGCGCTCCGCGCAAATTAAAAGCGGCAAACGGATGCACTTATTGCCGCACTCCAAAACGTAACGCCACCACCACAAGGATCCCCCCCCATGAAAAAGCCGGCCTACAAGCGCATCCTGTTGAAGCTGAGCGGCGAGACGCTCAAGGGCTCCGCCGCGTTTGGCGTGGATCCCGACACCACCGTCGCCGTCGCGAAGAAGATCGGCGAGATCACGAAGGCCGGCGTGCAGGTCGCGCTGGTCATCGGCGCCGGCAATCTCTTCCGCGGCCTGCCCGCGAGCAAAAAGGGGATGACCCGCGCCACGGCGGACGCCATGGGGATGCTCGCCACCGTGATGAACGCGCTGGCGATGTGCGACTGCCTGGAAAGCGTCGGCGTGCCCGCCGTCGTACAGTGCGCGATCCCGATGCCGGGCGTCGCCGAGGTGTTCGACCGCAAGGCGGCGCTGGCGCACCTCAACGCGGGAAAAGTCGTCATCCTCGCCGGCGGCACCGGCCATCCGTTCTTCACCACCGACACCACGGCGGCCCTGCGCGCCTGCGAGATCGGGGCCTGCGCCGTGCTCAAGGCGACCAAGGTCAACGGCATCTACACCGCCGACCCGATGAAAAACAAGTCCGCCAAGCGCTACCGCACAATATCCTACGCCGATGCGCTGTCGCAGCGGCTGGGTGTCATGGACGCCACCGCCTTCTCGCTCTGCGAGGAAAACCACATCCCGATCCTGGTATTCAACTTCTTCGCGGACGGCGACCTGCTCCGCGTCGTCATGGGCGACAGCTCCGTCGCCACCGTCGTCGGTGACGGCGCCACGGTTCTGGATTGACCCTGGTTTTCCCGGTTTTTGGCTGTCGGTTGATGACGGGAGGAAGCATGCGGGCCGGTCAACAGGAAACCTTTGCTCCGGCCGGAACCGTCGCTGCATGGTGGCGGAATCCGTGGTTTGGCGCCGCCGCAATCGCGGGGCTGGTGCTGGCCGTGTACTGGAGCGCCTTCGGCAGCGGCTTCACCTGGGACGACAACATCCTGTTCACCGACAACCCGATGAACAAGCTTGGGGACGGCTGGCTGCGGGTGTGGTACCAGAAACCGAGCGACGCGGCCCCGGACTACTACCCCGTCACCTACACGCTGATCTGGCTCCAGTACCAGATCTGGGGCGCGGCTCCGGCCGGCTATCATGCGGTGAGCATCCTGCTCCACATCGTGAACTGCCTGTTGCTGTGGCGCGTGCTGAAGGCGCTCGGCGTGTCCGTACCCTGGCTGGTGGCGGCGCTGTTTGCGGTGCATCCGGTGAACGTGCCGTCCGTCGCCTGGGCGGCGGAGCAGAAGAACACCCTCGGGATGCTGTTCTACCTGGGAGTGGCGCTGGCCTATTTACGGTTTGAGGACGATGGGAAGCCGCGGTGGTACGCCGCCGCGCTGGGGCTGTTTGCGCTGGGGCTGCTCTGCAAGACGACGCTCGTCGTCCTGCCGGCGGTGCTGCTGCTCCTGGCCTGGTGGCGTCGCGGCGGAATCACGATGCGGGATCTGCTGCGGAGTCTGCCGTTCTGGGGGCTGGCGATCCTGGGGGGCGTGGTCACCATGCTGTTCCAGTACCGTCCCAACGGCGGGATGCCGCTGCCGGAGCACCCCCTGCTCATCGGGTGTTACACGGCGGGGAAATCCGTCTGGTTCTACATCCTCCGTGACCTCTGGCCGGCGGGCAACTGCGCGCTGCTCCCCGCCCCATGGAATCCATGGACGCCGTACGGCTACCGCACGCTGAATCCCGCGGACTACCTGCCGCTGGTGATGGTCGCCGCGACGGCGGGCGGCCTGTGGTGGGCGGCGGGGAAAAAGGCGGAGGCCTGGTGGGCGCGCCCCGCCTTTTTTGCGTTCGCCTATTTCCTGCTCTCGATGGGGCCGCTGCTGGGTTTTTTCCCGACGCTCTACCTCCAATATTCGCCGGTGGCGGACCACTGGCAATACCTGTCCGTGATGTCCATCATCGCGTTGCAGGTGTGCGCGGGGGCATGGCTGGTGCGACGGCTGGCCTGGGGGCCGACCCCCGTTGCGGGCGCTTCACGGAAACGGAAGAAAAATGTGGAGAGAGAGAGAGCGGAGGCCGGGGTGTCCGCCGTGAAGCCTCTTCCGTTTCCGGCCATCGCTTCAGGCGTGGTGGCCGGCGCGGCCGTACTGTTTGCGCTGGCCTGCCTCTCCCGCGCTTTTGTATGGAGCTACGGCGACAACACGCGGGTATGGCGGAACGTGATTGCAAAAAACCCCGCGGCATGGCTCGCGTACAGCAACTACGGCCGCGACCTGGCGCAGGCGAACAACCTCCGTGAGGCCGCCCTCCATTTTGAAAAAGCCGTCGAGCTGCATCCGTGGTTCACGGACGCCCTGCACAACGCCTGCGTCGTGTACATGCGGCAGGGGGAGTGGGACAAGGCCGCCAGCATGTGCGAACGCGCCATCCAGGCCAAGGGCATGACGCAGGACTGGCTGCTGCTCGGCCAGCTTCGCGCCCGGCAGAAACGGCATGAGGATGCCGCCGCCTGCTTTGACGAGGCGCTGCGGCGTGACGGGCGCAGTTTCGAGGGGCTGTTCGGCCTGGCCATGATGCGGGCCGCAATGGGGCACGCCGGGGAGGCGGTGGCAAAGCTGCGGGAGCTGCGCGACGCCGTGCCGCAGCATGTGGTGGTGTGCAATGCCTTGGCCTGGCTTCTGGCAACCTCGCCGGAGGCGGAGGTTCGCGATCCGCAGGAGGCGCTTGCGCTGGCGGAATCCAACGTCGCCGCCGTGGGGGCGGATCCGCTGGCGCTCGACACGCTGGCGGCCGCCCAGGCGGCATCGGGGGATTGCGCGCGGTCCGCGGAAACCGCGCGGCAGGCGCTGGCGGCGGCGGAGCGGAGCGGCCAGTTCGGGCCGGAAGAGCTGGCGCGGATGAAATCGCGTTTCCGCCTCTACGATTCGGGCAAGCCGTATGTGGCCGGCAAGGGCGACCGGCTTCAGACGGAAAACTTCTGAGGCGGCGTTTAAGGCCTTCTTGTTTTGCCGTTTTGCGGCTTGGCGGCCCGGGCGCGCCGGATTTTCGGTTTTGGCGGCGGGATTTCGGACCCGGCGTTATATTGGATGATGCTTTAGGGTCGGCACCAGGCCCAGTCCGTGCAACCCATGCCGCAACAAGGAGTAGGAAACCATGGCAACCTATGATGCGCTTTCGAAGGCGACGGAACAGAAGATGAAGAAGGGCATTGAGGCGATGCAGAAGGCGTTCGCCGGCGTCCGCACCGGCAAGGCCTCGCCGCAGCTCGTGGACGGCGTGATGGTGGACTATTACGGCACGATGACGCGCCTGAAGGACATCGCCGCGATCACGGCGCCGGAACCGCGCCTGCTGGTGATCCAGCCGTGGGACCAGGCCGCGATCAAGCCGATCGAGAAGGCGATCATCGCCTCCAATCTCGGCATCAGCCCGATGAGCGACGGCCGCGTCGTGCGCCTGCCGATTCCCGAGTTGAGCGAGGAGCGCCGCAAGGCCCTCGTCAAGCAGGTCAAGGAGCGCGGCGAGGACGCGCGCATCGAAATCCGCAACTGCCGCCGCGACGGCAACGAGGCCGCGAAAAAGGGGCAGAAGGACGGCCAGTACACGGAGGACGAGAAGTCGCAGGCCGAGAAAGCGATCCAGAAGCTGACCGACGCCTGCATCCGCGAGGTGGACGAGCTTCTGAAGGCGAAGGAAGCCGAACTGATGCAGGTGTAGAGGCGCCCCGCGGCCCTTGCTCTCGCGCCATCGCACCGACCCGCATTTGGCCCGGAATCCAAAGGGCCGCGACCGCGGTCGGTCAAAAAAGGCTCCGCACCGGTGCCAGCCCGTGCCAACCTTGGAATTCCGGAAGGAAGAAAAAACAGGCGGACCCGGCCGCCGGTTGCGGCCGCGCCAGCGGCGGCGGGTTGCGGATTGCGGTCGGCAGGGTAGATTATACGGCTTTTATTTTTCGGCGGGGTAGCCAAGTGGTAAGGCAGAGGTCTGCAAAACCTCTATTCGTCGGTTCGAATCCGATCCCCGCCTCCATGGTTTCATTTTATTCCAAAGCCGGTGTCCGGTATCTACCGGCACGCAGGCGCTGAACGAGTGCGCGGGAGCAGCCGTAGTTGATGGCAAAGGTGAAGGTCAAAGTAGCGAAGGCCGGGAAAAAAGCCGTGGCGGCAGCAGCCCCGGTTGAAGAGACGGCCCCCCCCCCGAAGAAGAAGGCCGGCAAGGCTGCGGCCGCCGCACCTGCGGCGCCGGCGGGTACCGACCTGCTCAGCCAGACCGTGCTGCTCTGCCAGGCCCAGCGTTGGCGGGAGGCCGCCGTGGTCTGCCGCCGAGTGCTGGAGCGTGCCGGCAACGACGGCAATGAAGAATTGGCCGCGAGCCTCTCCGGCGCGCTTTCCAAGATTGAGTATTCACTTCGGCGGCAGATGGCCGCGGCAGCCGTGGTGGAAACCCGGCGCCTGTTAGCAGAGGAGTTCCTGTTGGATGTTGCCTCCTAACGAAACAATTGACGGCCTGCGGATCGCCGACGTGTTCTCCAGCATGCTCGCCGAGATGCCCTGGAAGAGCCTGCAGGCATACGTCCAGGCCAACGCCCAGCTCTGCAAGCAATGCCTGATCGGCGGCTACCGCATGGAGCCGAAACACCGCAAGCGCTTCGAGGTGGTGCTGCTCAAGGAGGCGGAACGCAACGAGCTTTCCCCCAGCTTCTGCAACCCCATCTTCGCGCAGTGGTATCCCGTCCACGAAGCGCTCTATCGCAGGCTGGAGGACTATTTCCATTCCGACGACTACAAGGCGTGCCGTCAGGAGCGCGGCCTTGGCGAGGACGCCTATTTCCTTCCGGACGAGAAGTTCGCCGAATTTTTCTCCGTCGAGGACCTCGAAAAATGGCGCATCCTTCTGTGCTTCAGCCCGCTGCAGTTCACCGTCGAGCAGGTCGGAACCATCATCAAGAGCTCCGGCGGCAACGAGTCGCTGCTGAAGCGCGTCCGTGACCTGGAGGGGCTTCTTGATGTCGCCCGCCAGGACGCCTCCCGTTTCGCCGCGGAAAACGAACGGTTCCGCACCCAGTCCGAAAGCGGTTCCGGAGAACTCCAGGAACTGCGCAAGGCCAAGCGCGACCTTTCATCCGAGCGCGACCTGCTCCAGGGCAAGTTTGACGCCTCGCAGGCGGACAACCGCCGCCTCCGCCAGTCCCTGACCGAGAAGGACGAAGAGGTCCAGGCCAAAATCCAGCAGGCCGCCACCCAGGCGCAGCAGGAACGCATCCGTCTCGACGGCACCATCGCCAAGCTTGAAAAAGACGCCGCCGAGTGGCGCGTCCGCTACGAGCAGCAACGCGGCGAATACCGGGAGCAGAAGGATCTGGCCGCGCAGGCGGACTCCCAGCTGGCCCAGGAACGCCTCCGCCTCGCCGACCGCGAGAAACGGCTGCAGGAACTGGCGACTTTCGCCGACCTCATGCTCAGCCGCATGGACTGGGCGCAGGCCGGCAAGAACATGCACATGCCGCCCACCATGCAGCGCCAGTTCAACAGCGTCCTCAAAAAGCTGAACTACGAAGCCGAAGGCGGCGCTCCGGTTCTTGGCGCATCGATGGCCGAATTCTGGAACAATCTCATGACCGTCGAGAAGGTCCTTGTGGATCATGTGGCGCAGAGCGACACCCTCGAAGTCGCCGATGGTTCCGCGGCCGAATTCTGGGAGAGTCTCAAGGACGACTTTGACGACGTGCTGATCGGTCTCGAGGCGCGTCTGATGCTCCTCAAGCTTGTCCGCGAAATCTTCTACACCGCGCTGGATACCGAGGCGCTGGAGGCTCCCAAGCTCCCCGCCGCCCTCTTCCCGAAGAGCAAGTAACGGTTTCCGGCGCATGAACGACAGGCAGGACTGCGGACTCCGCGGCCCTGCCTGTTTGGTTTTCGGGCGGCCGTGGTATGTTATCCGAAGCCGCCGGCGCCCTTGGCCCGGATTATTCGCGTGCGCTCATTTTTCAGCCGTTCCGCATCCGGCGGTGAAAGGGTACGGCCAACTTGAATATTGAGGGTTTCTGTTGCGCCGCATGTCGTTCGTTTGGAATTCGTTGTGCAACCCCTTCAGGGGTGAAATCAGGATGGTTTCTTTTTCCTGGGGCGTTGCCCCAGGCTATGATGTGATGCCCCGTTGGGGCGGCTTGCGGAAGGCGTTGAACGTTGAATGTTGAGCGTTGAACGTTCATGAACGATCCAGGTTTTAGGTGCCCATTCATCATGCACAAGGGGAGAAACGGCATGGCGGGGAAACTTTTTGCACTGCTTGTCTGCGTGTTCTTGCCGATTGTTTCCGGCTGTGTCTCGCTGTGGCCGGGCGTCCCCCGCGAGGACGACGGCATGATCCGCACCGTCCGCGACCTGCCGGTGGGCGGCGGCAAGGCCGGGGCGGTCCGCCTGCGCGAGGCCTGCCCGGCCGGCGTGCTTCTCGGCCAGCCGTTTGAATACACGATCGAGGTCACGAACCTGACGCGTGGCGAGCTCGGCGGCGTGACGGTCACCGACCGCCTGGCGCCCGGCCTGGAGCTGGCGGCGTCAAACCCCGCGGCCGTACCGGAAGAGGGGAATGTCGTCCGCTACGTTCTGGGCCGCTTGGGGCCGGGGCAGACCGGATGCATCCGGGTGCGGGTGGTGGCGCGGAAGGCCGGCGCGCTCGGGCACCGCGCCTCCGTGGCGTACGAGGAGTCCGTCGGCGCCGATATCCAGGTTTTGCCGTCTGCGCGGGTGCCGCGCGTGAAGTGAGGGGAACCGCACCGTTTCTGAACGGGCACCGGCTTCAGGGCTGCGGCCCGCATACTTCATGAAACGGAATCCCGTCAACCGTCAGGGGGCAGGAATCAGGGCGCTTTCCGCCCTTCTGCGCGGCTGACAGATCCGTGCCTACACTATCAGCCCGGCCCGGCGGTTTCGATGACCGGCTTCAGCTCCTCCGGCCTGACCGTGACGAAGGTGAGCCGGCCGTAACCGTTCGGCTCGTAGAGGATGGCGATGGTGCCGTTGGGCAGCACGGCGAGGTGGCTGTAGGCGGCCGGACCGGCATGGATGGTTTTGGCCAGCGTCCAGCTTTTTCCCTCGTCGGTGGAGCCGCGGAGCACCAGGTTGCGTCGGCCTTTGTCCGAGGCGGGGTTGGAAAAGAGGATGAGGCCGGGCTTGCCGTTGGCGGGCCAGGTGTGGCGCTTGATGGAGCCCATGCACTGCGGCTCGGGCAGGGCGGCGTCCCAGGTGGTCGGCCCCCAGGTTTCGCCGCCGTCGGTGCTGACGGCCACGGCGCGCTGGCGTTTGCCGGAACCGTGGTTGCGCATGTTGAGCATGACGGAGCCGTCGGCCAGCTCCACGGCCTCGCACTCGTTGGTGTTGCGCGCCGCGTACGTACGGCTCTGCTTCCATGTCCTGCCGCCATCGTCGGAATAGATGGCGTGCGCGTAGTAGCCATTGGCGTCGCCCGCGCATTCCCGGTGGTTGACGCCGATGATCAACCGCCCCTTGTGCGGTCCGTTGCGGAGCTGGATGCCGGCGTTGGGGCCGGCGGCGAACCAGCTCCAGCTTTCCTGCTTTGTCTGGCGCGTGATCTCCTCCGGCTTGGACCAGCTCTTGCCATCGTTGTTGCTGTGGCAGAGGAACACCCGGCGCGAGTCCTCGCCGAAACCGGGCTTCTGTTTGCCCTCCGGAATGCGGTTCCAGACGGCGACAAGGGAGATCCGCCCGGTTTTGGCGTCCTGCACCGGACAGGCGTTGCCGATGGTGTCCTTGCCCATGTCGAGCACGACCTGTTCGTCGGACCAGCTCTTGCCGCCGTCGGTGGAACGCCGGAGGACCGTTTCGATGTCACCGGAGTCGCCGCCGCCGTTGCGGCGCAGCTCCGCGAAGGCCAGGATCGTCCCCTTGGCCGTCACCAGCATGGAGGGAATCCGGTAGGTGTGTCGCGGCGCCTTGCCGGTGCCGGAAAAGATGTCGACCCCCGCCGGTTCGCCCGCAATGGAACCCGGATCGGCATGGACGGCGGCGGGTGCCGGGCGCGTGGCTTCCGCCTCCGCCGTGCGGATTCCGCAGGCCAGTCCGGCAAACAGGAGCACCCGTGCAAATTTCGTCATTATCGGCTCCCGGTCGTTTGGCAGGCGTGGGCGGTCAGCCGCATCACCAATTCAATTTCCATGGTGTTGGCAAGGGATGAAATCCATTCCCTGTAACTGAACTCGCCCCCTTGATCATCGGCGCCCAGGGCATCCGGTTGCGGCATCGCTTTGGCGTTCACCAGAACCCGCGACTCTATCCGCCGCAGTTCACCCAGCACGGTTTCCACCGTCTCGCCCGGAGTTGTCTCCACATAACGGGAAATGCGCGTCTTCCAGTCCAGATCCGCCGCGCGGTCTCCATAAAACCAGGCGAAAAACAAGGAGGCCATTTCTGTTGATTGGGAGCTCGCTTGCATAATGTACATCCGGTGGTGCGCCGTTGCCGCATCTTCGCGTCTGGGGTCCGGTGAGAATGGGTGTGGAGAGTGGGCGGGACGGCTGGATCTCTCCAGTCGTCCCGCTGGGTTCGTTCCAAATTGCGGGTTCCGTGTTCAACGCGCAACAAGCAACGCGAAACACGAAACGTCTCCGCGCCGGGGCCTATCAGCCGCGGCGGTTGCGGCGGCGGCCGAGCAGCGCGAGCGCGCCGATCGCCAGCAGCCCGAGCGTGCCGGGTTCCGGAACGTAGGTCAGGACCAGCGAGGTTCCGCCGGTGGCGGTGGACAGGCTCCACGTCGCCCCGGG
>CAIXRA010000071.1 GCA_903921725.1 uncultured Lentisphaerota bacterium | reverse complement strand
GCCCGTTAGGGATTCGTTGTGCAACCCCTTCAGGGTTGAAATCCTTACGGCTTCTTTTTCCTGGGGCGCTGCCCCAGGCTATGGTGTGATGCCCCGTTGGGGCGGCTTGCATAAAGCGTTGAGTGTTGAACGTTCTTTTGTGCTGCATGCAGCCCGTTAGGGATTCGTTGTGCAACCCCTTCAGGGTTGAAATCCTTACGGCTTCTTTTTCCTGGGGCGCTGCCCCAGGCTATGATGTGATGCCCCGTTGGGGCGGCTTGCGTAAAGCGTTGAGCGTTGAGGGTTGAACGTTCTTCGCCTTTACTTCACCGGTTTGGCGTCGAAGACCAGCACTTCGAACGGTTCGAGCTTGAGCGTGACCGGCTTGCCGGCTTCCAGCGTCAGGCTTTGCACGCGCTGGTCCTTGTAGGCGGCGGCGAGCGCGTAGCTCTTTGCGGCGGCGGCGGGGAGTTCGAAGACCGTGGCGGCGTCGAGGGTAATCTCCCGCGGCTGGTCGTCGGGGTTGCGCAGCATGAGGGTTCCCTTGCGCGGGGCCCAGGCGGCGTAGCCGTACGGCTCGAGCTTGAGCGGGTCGCCGCCGACCCAGTGCGCGTCCACCAGCACGTCCGCGTTGGCTTTCGCCCATTTTGCGGATTCCGCGACGCGGTTCCAAGCGTCCGCGGTCATCATGGATGGGGTCAGGTACAGCTCCTGGAGCATGGCGCCGTTGGCGAAGTAGGAGCGGGCCTCGTTCTTCAGGTCCGTGCCGGCCTTGCCGACGCGGTCACCCTGGTAGCGGCGGCCGTGGACGACGCCGTGGTGCATGACGGAGTTGAGCGGGTAGAGCGGCGCGGCCTTGACGAAGAGGCTGTGGCAGTTGCCGTCGCGGAAGGTCAGCCATTTCTCGCGGTCGTCACCCTTGCCGGACCAGCCGACGTCGCCGCTGCCGTTGCGCCAGGTGCTGTCGATGTGGTTCAGCCAGAAGGGTGAGGGCCAGGTGCCGACGGTGACGTTCACGAAGAGGCTGGGGTTGTCCTTGCGGAGCTCGCGGGCGATGTCGAGCAGCGCCATGAAGTGCGGGCTGACGCCGTCGCCGGCCTTGTCCCACTTGAAGGCGTTGACGCCGCTCTCGCGCATGAGCTGGAGGCAGCGCGCCTGGAACCAGGCCTTGTAGGCGGGCTGGGAGAGGTCGAGGCTGCCGCTTTCGGGGATGAGTCCCATTTTGCGGGCGTGTTCCGTGCGCTCCTTCGCGCCGCCGTAGCCGCCGAGCGGGGAAATCCAGATGCTGAGGTGCGATCCGCTCTTGTCCAGCGCCTTCTTCACGTTTTTGAACCCCTCGGGGAATTTCTTTTTGCTCGTCTGCCAGAGCGCCTCGCTGTAGTTGTCCCAGCCGTCGTCAATCAGGTAGGATTCGACCGCGACGCCGCGCTTCTGCACCAACTCCTGGTTGAAGGCGGAGATGACGGCCAGGAAATCTTTCTCGTTGACCGACTCGGCCAGGTCGTACCAGCAGTTGTAGTGCAGGAACGGCGTGGAGGCGCGGGCGCGTTCCCGTTCCACGTAGAAGAGGAAGGCGCGGCGGAGCTGGCCTTCCGGCGCGGTGCCGGCGACGGAGCCGAACGTGTAGGACTGTTTGGGCGACAGCTCCAGCTTGCAGTCGAAGCCGATGCGCGCGCCGTCCGCCGTCACCGTGTTTTTGCCGCCAGGCATTTCGACGCCGAAGAACATGCCGCTCCCGGCCACCGGGCTGCCGGGGCATTTTCCGACGGTTTCGAGTTTCGGAAGGCGCACATCCGCCAGCTCGGCGCCGAACAGCGGCACGCTCTTCGCCGGGGCGCTGAACGTCACGGTCTGCCGGATATAGTTCGAGCCGTCGCGCAGCTCGGCGCGCCAGTGAGCGCGGATCCCCTCGGAGGAGACGAGGTCGGCCTCAAGCGCGGTGCCGGGAATCCGGTCCGCAATCCGCGCCGCGCCCTTCGGTTGCGGAGCCTTCACGACCTGCGGCGCACCGGCCAGCTTGAACGAGGAGGCGGCGAGGTTATAGGCCGCGGCGGACGGCGGCACGGCGGAGACGGTCTTCTCGCCGGCGGCGGTGGTGACGTTGAACGCCGCCTTCCCGTCGCGGACGCCGACCAGCAGGAAGCGCTTCCCGTCCTCCCAGACCAACGCCAGCGCGGGGGCCCAGGACATCCCCTTGTCGGTGCCCCGGTCGATCCGGCAGGAGACGGACCCCGAGCCGGCGGGGAACGCGCACTCGGTCACCGCGGCCTTGTTCGCGGCGGTCTTGAAAGCGAAGCGCGCGCCGGGAAGCGAGGCCGGCTGTGGCATGATATCGGTGACGGCACCCGCACCCTCTTCGCCCGCCTCGCCCGCATAGTTTTTCGCCTCTGCCTTAGGGTTCATCTTGCCGACGCGGAAGCATTTGGGTTCGCCGGGGAAATCGGAGCGCGGGAAACTGGCCAGCGTCGTCCACGCCGCACCGTCGGCGGACACCTGCGCCGTGACCTTGTCCGTGTCCAGGCGCACGGCGACGAACACGCCCGCCTGCGGCGCCAGCGCGCCGCACGGCCGGGTTGCCAGCCGGAAAAGCTCCGCGCCGGCCTGGTCGAACGTCTGCCCGGTGAGCTTGTCCTGGAGGCGGAACGGCCGGAGCGTGCCGCCCTCAACCTTCCACGAGGCGGAGACAGCGCCGTTCCCCAGCGTCAGCACGCCGGCCGCCTGCGCGGCCGTTGCCTTGCCCGGCTGCGGTCCGGGGAACTCCACGGCGGCGCGGAGGGGTGCGGTCGCGAAAAGTCCGGCCAGAAGGACGGCGGAAAGAATCAGGCGGCGGGATGCGATCATGGCGGTTTCCTTTTTGCTTCCATGCCCCGTCCTGCGGGGGATGGTAAAACGGTATATCAAACTTAGACCTCGGGCCGGCCGGCGGGTTCCATGGCGGCTGGAGGATTTTTCTGAAAACGTAAAGATGGGCGGAGGTGGACAGAGTGGACGGTTTCCCGAGCCGTACATCCTAAACATCTTAACACCCTACAGCCCACAGTCCTATTTTGCCCGCTCACCTCCGCCGCGCCAGGTGGCGGTGGAGCAGGGCGGGGAGATCGGCATCGGTGCGCACAAGCTGGTAATCCACGTCCAGATTCGCGCAGGCCTGGCGGCATTCGAACAGGAATTCTTCCATGCGCTTCAGGTACGCCCCGCGGAGTTCGCGTGGGTTGACGGTCATCTGCGCGCCGGTTTCCAGGTCGGTGAACGCGGTGTCGCCCTCGAAGGGGAACTCCAGTTCCGCGGGATCGAGCACCTGGTAGAGGATGACGTCGTGGCGGCGGCGGCGGAAATGGGCGAGGGCGTGGCGGACCTTTTCGATGTCGTCCATCAGGTCGCTGATGATGACCACCAGCGCGCGGCGGCGGATGGAGGCGGCGAACTGGTTCAGCGTTTGCGCGATGTTCGTGCCCTTGCCTGGCTGGTTGGCGGCGAGGCGGTTGCAGAGCAGGCGCAGGTGTTCGGCGCCGCCGCCCGCCGGGATGCGGTCGCGCACGGCGGCGTCGAACAGCCCGAGCGCGGCGGTGTCGTGCTGCATGACGGTGGCGTAGGCGACGGCGGCGGCGATGCGTGCGGCGGTCTCGTGCTTGCCCGGGCGCGGCGGATAGCCGTACGCCATCGAACCGGAGGCGTCCACCAGCAGATGCACGCGCAGGTTGCACTCCTGCTCGTACTGGCGCAGGTACAGCCGTTCACTGCGGGCGAAGGCGCGCCAGTCCAGCCGCCGCAGATCATCGCCCGCCACATAGGCGCGGTAGTCGGAAAACTCCAGGCTCTGCCCGCGCAGGTGGCTGCGGTGCGCGCCGAGCTGCGCGCCCTCCACGGTGAAGCGCGAGGCCACCGGCAGGCCGGAGAGACGCCGCAGTTCCAGCGGGGAGAAAAAATGGGCGATGCCGTCTTTCACCAGTGGACTCCGATTGCCGTCCGCGGACGACCGCCGCGGAACCCCGTGCCCGGAGAATGTAAGCCGTCCCGCGCGATTTGGCGACGCCCCGGCGCATCCGGTTCGTCGCGGATCATGCACAGTACCGCGGCGCTTCAGCCCGCGCCGACTGGCGTAGGGTGGGTGCAACGCGACGACAGGGAAACAGCGTGGCATCCCACTATTCTGCCGCGCCCCTGATAGAACCGCAAACGCGGGCTGAAGCACCGCGGTACGGAGTGCACCCAAAGCCCGGCCGGCGGCGCTTGGTTGTGAAACGCCGCAAGCCGTGCAATATTAGGATACCGGTTCCCCGCCGGACAGGCGGCGGACGGAAGACTGCGGAGGCGCCATGGACGACATTCTTCTGCGCATGCTCGATGCGGAACGCGCCGCCGCGAAGAGGCTTCGCGAGGCGGAGTCCGAGGCCGCCGGGATTCTCACCGCCGCCCGCCGCACGGCCGCGGAGTCCGCGCAGGCCGCCGCCGCCACGATCCGCCGGGAGGCCGACGGGCTTCTGGCCGGCCGCGTCCGCGCCGCCGAAGAACAGAAGGCGTCGGACCTCGCGCTCGAGGACGCGCGCCAGGCGGAGCGCCAGGCCGGACTCATGGCCAAGCTCCCCGCCGCCGCGGAAGCGGTCGCAAAACGGCTCCGCGGAGAATGAAGCGAACGCATGTTCTCGCGCCAAGACGCAGAGGCGCAGAGGCGGGGCATGCTATTGTACCAGCAATACACCGGTCGCGGGCTGATTTTGGGAAAACACCCGAGTTTTGCGATTGGACGCCTAAAACATGTTATGCTTAAGGTGAAATTACAATGAACCCATTGGAATGGTGGCAAAACATATATGGCGAGATTGCGCCGGTGGGACATGTACTCCGCGAGCATTTTCACGATAACTGGGTGCGATTTCATTCCCTGCCAAAGTCAAAGAGGTATCCAGATACTCCTGAAGAAAATGAAGAGATCCTGCATCGGCACGTCGAAGTTGCAAACTATCTATTTCAGCGAGAAGAGGTCATTTTCATATATAAATCACGTTTCCATGTTGACGGTGATGGTGAGACTCAGCGAAGCCAGTTAGTTGGTGTTGATCTTTCAACGCAAGCCGTCCTGCTAAGAGCATATCCCGGCGAGATTGCATTGGAAGATGACGATGTTTTCCTGGTCAGAGGTCTAAAGGCAAATTGGATGCCAGCGTATTTTTCGGAAATCGTCAGGCAGGTGGCGAACGAAGAAGAACATTTGATTTCTTTTGTTTCCCCGGATAGTCGGAATATTTATTGTCCGTATGATGGCGGCATGGATACGTTTTCGTTCTCTACGTCCCCTGCGAAAATTGATAAAAGATTCTCGCAATGGAAATCTGCAAGACCTGATGGGATGTAGGCATAACAACCGGCTCCAGCGAACCGCTGAGCCTCAACGTTCGCCGGTACTGTTGGGATCCGGGATGAGGCGGGGGCGGCCTTATTCCCGTTCGCAGAAGCTCACGTCGTAGCCGCGGCGCTTGAGTTCGCGGGTGACGCGGAATCCGCGGGCCTCCGCCAGTTCCCGCACCTCGTCCTGGTGCTTGGAGACGATGACGGCCGTGCCGCCCCTGCGCAGCGCCGCCGCGGCGACTTCCAGGAAGAAGCCGCAGATGCGGTGCCCGGCGTAGTAGGGCGGATTTCCCAGGAACCAGTCGAAGCCGCCGAGCGCCGGGAGATACTCGTCGTCCAGCACGGTCTCCACGCAGCCGGAGAAGCCGTTGGCCGCGGCGTTGTCCGTGGCGCAGGCCACGGCGCGGGCGTCGGAGTCCACCAGCGTGTAGCGGCCGGGGTCCTTTCCCTCCTTGCGCAGCGTCTCCGCGAGCAGCAGCGCGGTCGTGCCGCAGCCGCAGCCGAGCTCCAGCACGCGCTGCCCCGGGGGCAGCTCCACCGACTCCGCCAGCGCGGTGCCGCCGGCGTCGGGGCGTCCGTGGCAGAAGACGCCGGGGCGCGAGAGCAGCTCCAGCGCCGCCTTGGGCGTGCTTGCCGTGAAGCGCGCGGCGCGCGGCGTCCAGAGGCTTTCCACGGGGGTGTCGCCGGTGAACAGCAGATGGTTGGACGTCCGCGCGATTTCGCGGAAGCGCTTCAGCAGTTTCCCCAGCTTCTGCCGGAAATCGTCCGCGCGTTTTTTTGGCATCACCAGATGCACCGGCGAACCCGGCGGCAGCACGGAGCCGAAGCGCTCCACGGCGTCCAGGATCATCAGCCGGTCGGAGTCCCGCCGGATGATGAGGAAGCCGCTTTGGGCGGCGGTCGGGCGGTCGGACGGTGAGACGGTCGGGCGGTTGAGCGGTCGGACTGTCGGACTGTCGGACTGTCCAACCGCCGGACTGCCCGACTGCCCGACCGCCGGCCCGCCCCACGGCTCCATGTCCGCCGAACAGCTTACGGTGATGTTGGCGAGGCCGGCGAGCTTTTCGCGGAGCAGGCGCGCGTCGTGCAGGTCCGGTTCCCAGAGTTCGACGCGCGTCTCCGGGTGTAGTGACGCCACGACGGCCGGCAGCGCGGGCGCGCCGTGGACCAGCGGGATCAGCGCCCGCGTACCGATGGCGGCCGGCAGATGCCCCAGCAGGAATTCCTCCTCCGGTTCCACGCGCCGGACGCCGGCGAGCTGGACGCGCGCCTGCGGGGTTCGCAGCCGGTGGATCTCGATCTCTTCGCCGGGAAGCGTGATCCGAAGCGCCGGAATTAGTTCTGCATTCGCCATAAACTCTCCTGGTTGTCCCGTACTATACCGCCTCCATGCGGCACGTTTGTCTTTTGTGCGGGCGGCATGCTACATTGAAGAAGCGCAACGGATGCCGCGGAGTACTGCATGATTACGAGTGCCGCCCAGTACACGGACGAGTTCCTGTTCGCCAAGCTTCACGCGGCATGGAGCCGCGCCGTTTCGGGCGCCCGTCTGGACGAGCTGGCGCGGGCGGCGGGCGATGCGGCGGCGTTCCGGCGCGCGCTGGAGGCTCTCGGCGTGGCCGCGGCCGACCCCGCCGCCGTTCCGGCGAACCTGCACCGGCGGATGATCGCCGATCTCGGGCGCCTCCGCATCCTGGTCGGCGGCGCCGGCGCGTTCTACGACGCGTTCACCGGGCGTTATTTCCTCGAGAACCTCAAGCTCCTACTGCGGCACCGGGCCGGGCTGCTTTCCGCCGCGGAACTGGAGCGGCTGCTGCTGCAGGGCGACGGCCTGCCGCCGCTGCGGCTTGACGTGCTGCTGGAGGCGCAAAGCACGAAGCTGTTCCACCACGCGCTGCCGTCCGGACTGTACACGAAGGCGCTCCTACCAATCCTGCAGGAATTCGATGAAAAGCACGACCTGTTCCTCGCCGACACGCGCCTGGACCGGCTCTTCTTCCGGACGCTGGTGGCGGCCGCGGATTCCGCGCCGGCCGGCGTGCGCCCCGCCGCCGCACAACTGGCGCGGCTGGAGGCGGAGATTTTCAGCCTGACGGTCATCCTGCGGAACGTGGAGATGTACCATCTTCCGCCGGAGACGATTGTGGATCTTCTGGCGGAGGGAGGACTGCTGCTTTCGCCGGGGCGGCTCCGGGAATTGGCGGCCGCCGCGGACTTTGCACGGCTGCTGCGGGCGCTTCCGGAACGTTACGCCCGCGTGATGGCGCCGCTGTCGGAGCAGCCGCTGCCGGTCTGGGAGGCCGCGCTTTGGACGCTGCTCGACGAGGCGGCGCTGCGCGCGTTCCATGATTTCAGCGAACCCGGCACGGCGGTTGCGGCCTATCCGTTCCTCCGGCAGATGGAGACGCTGGGCCTGGTCCGCCTCAGCGAAGGGGCGCGGATGGGAGTGGGGTGATTGGGATGGGAAGTTCGCGGGGAAGGTTGAGGGGGAAGCAACGCTGGCGCTGGGGAAGATGAAAGGAATTGCAATGGCAAAAACTTCCGTGGCAACTTCCCGACAAACTTCCCAATCGTAGCGTAATCTCCCCAACAAACTTCAGTCAAAAGACAAGGAATCGCATGTTCCGTCCGGTGCCCATGCTGAAGCTGGAGGTCCTGGTGCTGGAGAAGCACCTGGACGCGCTGACGCGCGCCTTGGGGCGGTCGGGCTTCGTGCATCTGGTGCCGGCGGCGGCGCAGTCGCCCGCGCGGCTGTTCCAGGGCGTGGCCCGGGGCGACGAGATCCGGCAGCTCGAAAACCGGCTCCAGCAGTGCCGCGACCTGATGGCGGCGGCGGGCGTGGCGGAGCCGGAAAACGCAGAACGCAGAACGCAGAACGCAGAATTAAAAACGGACACCGCAACGGTTTTGGACAAGGTGGCGCGCCTGCTGGATGCGGAGTCCGCGGAGCTGAAGCGCTTTGCGGAGGAGGCGGCGCGGCTGCGGCAGGCGGACGGGCTGCTGGCGGCGCATCCGGCGCTGGCGCGGGTGCCGCTCGGCGAACTTCGCACGCTAAACCATCTGTTTGTGCTGGCCGGGCGGCTGCCGGTGAAGGCGGAGCCGGCGCTTGGCGAGGGCGTGCTGGTTCTCCGCGAATCTTCGGGAGATAACGTCAGTCCGTTTGGGCAATGCCGGCTGCCTGAATCGCGGGACTCCGAATTTTCGGACGGGCGCTCTCCCCGTTTGGAGTCCCGCGCTTTAGGCGGCCACGCGTCATCCAAGGGAACCACACCCCAGAACACGGGAGGCGCACTTACCGAACGCGGCGGCGGCAAGCGGCGGAATGGTGACGAGGTCTGCGTAGTGCTGGTCGGGCCGGCAAGGGCGCGGGCGGCGGTGGAACAGGAGCTGGCGCGGTGCGGGTTTAAGCCGGACGCAATCCCGGCGGAGCTGGAGGGCACGGGCGATGCGGAACGCCAGCGTTTGGCGGAGCGTCTGGCGGCGCTGGAGCGGCTGGCCGGCGAACGCCGGGAACGGCTGGCGGAGATCGGCCGGCGGCATGGCGCGGAGCTTGCCTGCGCGTTTTTGGTCATGCGGCGGGAGCTGGAGATGGCAAAGGCGCAGCAGCAGTTCGGAAAAAGCGGCGGGGTGTTCGGCGTGGCGGGCTGGTTTCCGGCGGCGCGGCGGGAGGCGGTGCTGGCGCTGGCGGGCCGGGCGACGGCCGGCACGGCGGTGGTCGCGTTCACGGAACCGCGCGATGACGAACTGGTGCGGGCGGGTGCGGAGAAGGTGCCGGTGAAGTTCGCCGGGAACGCGCTGCTGGCACCGTTCCAGGAAATGGTGGCGGTGTACGGGGTGCCGCGTTACAACGAGATCGAGCCGTCGCTGTTTCTGGCGGTGAGTTTTTTGCTGATGTTCGGGCTCATGTTCGGCGACGTGGGGCAGGGCGCGGTGCTGGTGCTGGCTGGCACCTGGATGCTTGGACGGAAAAACGGAAGAACGGAAGAACGGAATGACGGGAGGAAAACGCCGGCGGCCGAGCATCTGCCGGGCGCTGTCCGCGTGAGTCCGTCGGTCCATGCCGGTCTGTTCCGGTCGGCGTCCGTCCGTGTGAGTCCGTGTTCATCCGTGTCCGTCCGTTCCGAAAAACGCGAGCCCGGAGAAACAACCGGCCGGCGGAAGGCGGGCTGGCTTCTGGTGATGGGCGGGTGTTCGGCGATGCTGTTCGGGTTTCTCTACGGCAGCGTGTTCGGAAGCGAGGAGCTGCTGCCGCATCTGTGGCTGTCTCCACTGCATAGTGTGGCGACGCTGTTCAAGGTTGCGGTCGGTCTCGGCATGGCGTACTTGAGTTTGGGCGTGATCCTGAACATCATCAACCGGTTTGCGGAGCGGCGCTGGTTCGAGGGGGTGTTCGACAAGTCGGGCGTGCTGGGGCTGGTTTTCTACTGGGGCTGCATCGGGCTGGGGGTGAAGGCGGCGCTGATGGGTGGCGTGACGTTTGCGATGTTCGCGCTGGTGGCCGGCACGCCGCTGCTGCTGCTTGCACTGAAGGGATACTTGCGCACCGTGTTGGGAACGGAACAACGGAAGAACGGAACAACGGAAGAATGGAACACCAGAAGGGCGGAAGAAACGCAGAACACCGAGCGGGAAAACAGAAATCAAACACCGGGCGGAAAGGCGTCGCCGGCGGTCGTCCGCCCACCAGGCCCACCAGGCCCACCAGGCCCACCAGGCCCACCAGGCCCACCAAGTCCACCCGCGCCGTCCGCCGAAGACCGCCTCTCCCTTTTCTTCGGCGCGGGCATGGAGGTGTTTGAGACGGTCACGACGTTCCTGGGCAACACGGTATCGTTCGTCCGTATCGGCGCATTTGCGCTGAGTCATGCGACGCTGTGCCTGACGATTTATGTGGTCGGGGGGCTGGTGCGCGAACTGCCGGGCGGCGGGCTCTGGTGGCTGCTGGTGGTGGTGCTCGGCAATGCGCTGGTGATCGCGCTGGAAGGGCTGGTCGTGACCATCCAGGGGCTGCGTCTGCAGTACTACGAATTCTTCAGCAAGTTTTTCAGCGGCGACGGGGTGGCGTACAAGCCGTTTGCGCTGGTGGAGGAGGAGGGTGGCGGCCGGTAAAAAAACAGACGGATCGGTCGGATCAGTCCGATCGGTCGGATTTGTCAGACAGTAAGACCAAGCACCAAAACCAAGGAGGAAAACCAATGAGAAGCATGCGCAAGTTCTGTTCGGTGGCGTGGGTCGTGGCGGCGGTCGCCGGGTTGGCGGCGTTCGGGACGGCGTCGTTGGTGCGGGCGGCGGAGGTTGCGCCGGCGGCGGGCGCGGTAGCGGAGGCGGTGAAGGCACCGCCGTCGGACGGGCTGTACTATGCCGTGGCGCTGACGGTCGGGCTGGCGTGCCTCGGCGCGGGCTACGCGGTGGGCAAGGTGGGCTCGGCGGCGATGGGGGTGCTGGCGGAGAAGCCGGAGCTGTTCGGGCGCGTACTGATCTTCGTCGCGCTGGCGGAAGGAATCGCGATCTACGGCGTCGGCGTGGCCGTACTGTTGCTGTTCCGGTGAAGACAGAAGCTTTTACAGAAGGAAACGAAGGGAACGAAGATAAGGCGAATGCAAGAAAAAGCATGGGTTGGTTTTAGCTCACCTCTTCGTTTTCTTCGTTTCCTTCTGTAAAAACATGGAGCATGTTTTATGTCTTCTTTCCACATCATCGGGGACCGGGATTCGGTGCTGGGGTTCCAGTTGGCCGGGGTGACGGCGTCGCCGGTGGCCTCGGAGGCGGAGGCGCGCGAGGCGTTCCGTGCGGCGACCGCCGGCAAGGCGTGCGAGATCCTGATCGTGACGGACTTGGTCGGGAAATGGCTGGAGGAGGAGATCACGGCGCACCGGCTCGCGGCAAAACTGCCGTTCCTGGTGCATGTCGGCGACATTTGGGGCACCGAGGTCCCGCGCCGGAGCCTGGAATCGCTGATTCAGGAAGCCGTGGGAATCAAAGTCGAAAAGTAATCCACAGATTACGCAGATTATGCAACGACGCAGAGTTGAAAACGGTGAAAGGCTCTGTGAAATCTGTGTAATCTGTGGATAGCATTGAAAGGTTTGGCATGAACGACCAAGAAACCAAACTCCGGGAAGAGATCGAGCAGGACGCGGCGGCGCAGGCGGCGGAGCTGCTGACGAAGGCGCGGGCTGAAGCGGAGGCCGTTGCGGCAAAAGCCGTTGAGGAGTCCGCGGCACTACGGCGTGCGGAGCTCGCCAAGGCGGAGGCTTTGGCGGAGGCGCGCTGCCGTGCGATCCTGTCCGGGACCGGAACCGAGGCGAAGCGGCGCTGGATGCTCCGGCGCGAGGACGTGATTGCATCGGCGCTGGCGGACGGGCTGAAGCGTGCGGAGTCCGCACCGGATGCGGAGCGTGCGCCGGCGCTGGAGTCGTTGCTGGCAGAGGCGGTTGCGGGGTTCGCACCGGCGGCGGACGGGCTGGTGGTGTCCGCGCGTCCGGCGGATGCGGCGTTGCTGACTCCGCAGCTTCTGGCGGCCGCGGCAAAGAGCGCGGGGCTTGCGGAGGCCGCGGCGGCGACATGGACGGTGGTTGCGGAGTCCGCGTTGGCGCCGGGGCTGGTGGTGACGGCGCCCGACGGCCGCCGGCGCAGCGACCAGACCTTTGCCGCGCGCCTGGTGCGGCTGCGTCCGGAGCTGCGGATGCAGGTGGCGGAGTTGGTGAGGGCAGCCGCAGATCGTAAAGAATAGTCCACATAGCAGGATGATGACATGAGTAAAGCGAAAGACAATATTCTGAGATTGGTCGAGGTAATTTTGCTGATTCCAGCATTTTGCTTTACTGTTCCCCCTGTGCCATCTGAGACAAGTCACGTCTATGGACTATTCCCTGGCGTACTTTTTGCTGGAGTTTGTTTTGTTTTGTCGCAATGTGCCGCACTGTGGCGTGATAAGACTGGTTGGTGGGCATCGGGATTGAAGACCCTTTTGTTTATAGTCTTTGCTTGGCTGGTGTTTGAGCGCGTGACAAAGGGATCATGAGTTTATGATTGCGATAAGCTTTTTGTGGCAGTCGGTGCAGGCGTGTCTTTGCTATAAGATGGGCAATGGTTGATAGCAGGCAACAGATATCAGACAGGGGATGTTGCATGAACATCACGGGCAAGATCGTGCGGATCAACGGGCCGATTGTGGAGGCGGAGGGGATGCGCGCGGCCGGGATGCTGGAGGTGGTCGAGGTGGGCGACCTGCGGCTGATCGGGGAGATTATCCGGCTGAAGGACGACCTGGCGACGATCCAGGTCTATGAGAACACGGGCGGGCTGAAGCCGGGTGAGCCGGTGGCTGCGACGGGGCGGCCGCTGTCGGTCGCGCTCGGGCCGGGGCTTTTGGGGAGCATCTACGACGGCATCCAGCGGCCGCTGCCGGCCATCATGAAGCACAGTGGTTTCTACATCCGGCGCGGGGAGAAGACGGTGCCGCTGGACGCGGCGCGGAAGTGGCCGTTCACGCCGCTGGTGAAGGTCGGGGAGGTGCTGAAGCCGGGTCAGGTGTATGCGGAGGTGCAGGAGACGCTGGCGATCAAGCTACGGCTGCCGGTGCCGCCGGACGCGGAGGGACGGGTGGCGGAGATTGCCCCGGCGGGGGAGTATGCGAACTCCGCGGTGGTGCTGAAGCTGGAGCCGGCGAACGGCGGCGCGGTGCGTGAGTTCACCATGGTGCAGGTGTGGCCGGCGCGGAAGCAGCGGCCGTCGCTGGGGCGGGTGCCGATGACGCAGCCGATGCTGACGGGGCTGCGGATCGTGGACACCTTCTTTCCGATCGCGGCGGGCGGCACGGCGGCGATCCCGGGCGGGTTCGGCACGGGGAAGACGATGACGCAGCACGCGCTGGCGAAGTGGTCGTCCGCGGACGTGATCGTGTACATCGGCTGCGGCGAGCGCGGGAACGAGATGACGGACGTGCTGAAGCAGTTCCCGGAGCTGATTGACCCGCGCACGGGGCGCTCGATGATGGAGCGCACGGTGATGATTGCGAACACGTCGAACATGCCGGTGGCGGCGCGCGAGGTGAGCATTTACACGGGGATCACGATTGCCGAGTATTTCCGGGACATGGGGTACAACGTGGCGGTGATGGCGGACTCGACGTCGCGCTGGGCGGAGGCGCTGCGGGAGCTGTCGGGGCGGCTGGAGGAGATGCCGGCGGACGAGGGGTTTCCGGCGTACCTGCCGACGCGGCTGGCGGAGTTTTACGAGCGCGCGGGCAAGGTGCGGACGCTGAACGGCGACGAGGCGTCGGTGAGCGTGGTCGGCGCGGTGTCGCCGCCGGGGGGAGATTTCTCGGAGCCGGTGACGCAGCACACGTCGCGCTTCATCCGCTGTTTCTGGGCGCTGGACCGTGATCTGGCGAACGCGCGGCATTATCCGGCGATCAGCTGGCTGGACAGTTACAGCGAGTACCTGCCGGACATCACGGCGTGGTGGCTGGTGCGGAATCCGGACTGGCCGGCGCACCGGCTGGCGCTGATGGAGCTCTTGCAGCAGGAGAACAAGCTGCGGCGCATCGCGCGCCTGGTGGGGCCGGACGCGCTGCCGCCGGGGCAGCAGCTGGTGCTCTTCACGGCGGAGCTGGTGAAGAACGCCTTTCTGCAGCAGAACTCATTCGATACGGTGGACATGTACTGCTCGCCGGAGAAGCAGACGGCGATGATGCGGATCCTGGTGCGTTTCCAGGAGCGCGCGCAGGCGTGCGTGAAGGCGGGCGGCACGGTGGCGGAGGTGCGCAAGATTCCGTGCTACGAGGCGGTGCTGCGGATGAAGAACAACATCGCCAACGGCGAACCGGCGAAGTTTGAAGAGTTGTACAAGCGCATGGAAGCGGATTTTGAAGAGATGGGGAAGTGAAGGGAGCGTGAGGGAGGAATCCGAGGAATCCATGGAATCCAAGAATCCGATGGCATCGATAGCATCGAAGGAAGCCGACTGCCCTCGACGGTTATCGATGGATATCGAAAAAATCAGGAAAGTCCGTGTCCGTCCGTGATTGTCCGTGTCGGTGTTCGCCCCAGCGGGGCCGAGCGTTGGTTAGCCTGGGGTGCAACCCCAGGAAAAAGGCAAAAATAAAGTTGTGCCCCGGCGGGGCGCGTCAAGGCGGGAGTTGTGCCATGAACCAAACCGGGCTTGAATATTGCGGGCTTCGCAAGCTGGACGGGCCGCTGTTCGTGATTGACGGCGTGTGTGATGTCGGCTACGCGGAGATTGTGGAGATCACGGCGCCGGACGGCTCGCCGCGCATCGGGCAGGTGCTGGAGGTCGGGCGTGGTATGGCGGTGGTGCAGGTATTTTCCGGCACAACGGGGCTGTCAACATCGGGGACGCGGGCGCGCTTCCTCGGCACCGGGCTGGAGATTCCGGTGTCGAAGGAGATGCTCGGGCGCGTGTTCGACGGTCTGGGGCGGCCGAAGGACGGCCTGCCGGAGGTGCTGACAAGCGAGCGGCGCGACGTGAACGGGCTGCCGCTGAATCCGTACGCCCGCGAGTATCCGCGGGACTTCATCCAGACCGGCATTTCGGCAATCGACCTGATGAACTCGATCGTGCGGGGGCAGAAGCTGCCGATCTTCTCCGGCAACGGCCTGCCGCACAACCGGATGGCGGCGCAGATCGCGCGCCAGGCGCGGCTGCTGGGGAAGGGCGACCAGCCGTTTGCCATTGTGTTCGCGGCGATGGGGGTGAAGTACGACGTGGCGCGCTTCTTCATCGACTCGTTCGAGCGCAGCGGTGTGTCGGGGAACGTGACGATGTTCCTGAGCCTGGCGGACGATCCGTCGGTGGAGCGGCTGGTGACGCCGCGCGCCGCGCTGACTTTCGCCGAGTATCTGGCGTTCGAGCAGGGGATGCATGTGCTGGTGCTGCTGACCGACATGACGAACTACTGCGAGGCGCTGCGCGAGATTGCGACGGCGCGCGGGGAGATCCCGAGCCGCAAGGGCTACCCCGGTTACCTCTACAGCGACCTGGCGTCCATCTACGAGCGGGCCGGGCGCGTGGCCGGGGGGGCGGGATCGGTGACGCAGATGGCAATCCTGACCATGCCGAGCGACGACATCTCGCATCCGGTGCCCGACCTGACCGGCTACATCACAGAAGGACAGATCGTGCTGAACCGTGAGATGTTCCAGCGCGGGATTTATCCGCCGGTGGCGGGGTTGCCGTCGCTGTCGCGCCTGATGAAGGACGGCATCGGCAAGGGGCTGACGCGCGACGACCATCCGCATGTCGCCTCGCAGCTGTTCGCGTGCTATTCGAAGGTGAAGGAGATCCGCGCGCTGGCGTCGGTGATCGGCGAGGAGGAGCTGAGCCCGCTGGACAAGCTGTACATGAAGTTCGGCGAGGAGTTCGAGCGGCGGCTGGTGACGCAGGGCGAGGAGGAGAACCGCAGCATCGAGCAAAGCCTCGACCTCGGCTGGGAACTGCTGAAAATCCTGCCGCGCGCGGAGCTGTACCGGCTGACGGAGGAGGAGTTGAAAGAACGGTATGACGGTGTGGCAGTGTGACGGTGGGAAGCCGACGGCCCTCGACGGTTATCGGTGGCTATCGGCGGTTATCGAAGATGTCTGTGAAATCTGTGGATGCTTCTGAGGGGTTCGGACCATGGCCAAGCTGAACATAGCGCCGACGAAGAGCAACCTGTTGCGGGTCAAGCGCGACTTGGCGCTGGCGGCGGAGGGGGAGTTAATCTTGATCATGCCGGAACCCGATGCGTTTCGTGGGAGGCACGGGCGGCGGTTTCATGAGTTGGCGGATGGCGTCAAACACCATTTTGAATTGTTCGTCGTAACGATTCTCCAGTTCGTCAAGGCGTTGGGCCAAATCCTTGTGGGTCGCCAGCAGTTCCCGGAGACGGACGAATGCGCGCATGATGGCAATGTTGACCTGGACGGCGCGCGGACTCCGCAATACGCTGGAAAGCATGGCTACGCCTTGTTCCGTGAACGCCATTGGTGCCGCACCGCCAAGCTTGCCGCGTCCTGGTATCACATTTTGTGACACCAGGTGGTTGATCTCGTTCGCGTCCAAGGTAAACATGAAATCATCGGGGAACCTATCAGAATTTCGGTGAACGGCCTGCTTCAATGCCCGGGTTTCAACGGAATAGAGCTTGGCCAAGTCGTAGTCCAACATTACTTTTTGTCCGCGCACATGGAGAATCAACGGAGCAATACTGGCGGGAGGTGGCATGATTGCATGGTTTTTGTTGTTGGAGTCAAGCATGGGAATCTCCATTTGGCTGTTATTTATTAGCCTTCCGCCAATATAGCGCATGGTCATAGATATTTACATGTTCGTAAGAATAGTGAAGTTCATGGACGGGGATTGAAACCATGGCCAAGCTGAACATCGCGCCGACGAAGAGCAATCTGTTGCAGGTGAAGCGCGATCTGGCGCTGGCGGCGGAGGGGTTCGGGCTGCTGGATCAGAAGCGCGAGATCCTGGTGATCGAGCTGATGCGGCGCATGGAGGAGGTGCGCGTGGCGCAGGCGCGGCTGCGGAGTTCGCAGGCGACGGCGTACGCGACGCTGCGCAGGGCGATCGCGCGCACCGGCGCGCACCGGCTGGCGTCACTGGCGGCGGGGGTGCGCTATCCGCACAGTGTGAAGGCGGGGAGCCGGGTGACGGCGGGGGTGCGCGTGCCGGAGGTCGGCGCGGAGGCGGCGAAACCGTCGGCGAAGTTCGGATTTGCCGGTTCGGACGCGCTGACGGACCAGGTGATGCGTGAATTTCTGGAACTGCTGGCGGCGGTGTCGGCGATGGCGGATCTGGAGACGTCGGTCTGGAAGCTGGCGCTGGAGCTGAAGAAGACGCAGCGGCGGGTGAACGCGCTCGAACAGCTCTTCATCCCGTCGTACCGCGACACGGTGAAGTTCATCGGCGAAACGCTGGAGGGCAAGGAGCTGGATTCGTTCTTCGTGATGAAGCTGGTGAAGAAGCAGCTTGCGGAGAGGGAGGACGGCACGGTGTGAGGCGCGGCGGGGCGTGTGGGGCGTGTGGGGCGTGCCATTTGTGAAAAGCTGCGGACCGTGCAATATTTAAGGCGTGAACGCGAGGATGTCGGCGACGGCCGAAAAAAGGGGGTCTGGTTCGATGGACGGCGTGCTGCAAATCCGGCTCTGGGGTGTGCGCGGTAACAGTGCGCCATTTCAGGCGAGCACGGAATTCGGGAACCATACCACCTGCATCGAGGTGGGGGTCGACGGATTCCCCTCCGTGCTGGTGGACATGGGCAGCGGCGCGGTGCCGGCGGCGCGGGATTTTCTGGCGCGCGGCGTCCGCCAGTTCGAGATTTTCCAGACGCATCTGCACATGGACCATCTGCTGGGGCTGTTCTCCTTTGCGCCGCTATACAGCGCGGAGTGCGGCGTCCGCTGGCACGCGGCGCGTCCGGACTTGGAGCCGACGGTGAAAGCGCTGATGGCGCCCCCGCTGCATCCGGTTCCGTTTGAGGCGCTGGCGGCGCGCGTGGGGTTCGAGGTCATGCCGTCGCAGGGCGTGCGCGAACTGCCGGAGCTGGGGATGACGGTTTCCTGGGCGCCGGTGGCGCATCCGCAGGGCTGCACGGCGTATCGGTTCGACAGCGGGAGTAGTGCGGTCGTGGTGGCCACCGACGTCGAGCTGGGGGCCGTCTCGGTGCATCCGGGGCTGGAGCGGCTGCTGCGCGAACCGTATCCCGCCGGATTGGCGCTGATGGACGGCACCTATACGGATGAGGAACTGTCGCGGCATGCCGGCTGGGGGCACAGTTCCTGGACGCAGGCGCGGGATTTTTCCGCACGCTGCGGCGTGGGGCGCATGATGGTCATGCACCATCATCCGGCAAGAACCGACGAGGAGCTGGAGGAGCTGGTGTCCGCCGCGGAACCGGTCCGCTGGGCGCGCGAGGGTGGGATGGTGCGGCTTTCGGGGAACCACACGGCGTGGTGAACGGTTTTTTGGGTGCGCGTCAAAGCAGGAGGACAAGATGAAATTTGTGCTTTGGATTGTAATCCCCGTGTTCCTGCTGGTGATTTCGGTGGTACCGCTGGCGACGCTGGGGGCGAAGCAGGCGTTTGCGCATCCGGAGAAGCCGTGGGCTCCAGGGGTGGCGGTGACATCCGCGCAGGCGATGACCTACGCCACGGTGTACTCGGGCGCGCTGGAGATTCTGCTGAAGGCGAACCAGACCTTCCCCGCTTATCCGCGCCGGGACCGCGTGTACTTCCTCATCGGCTACTGCTACGAGAAAGACTGCAAATACCCCGAGGCTCGGCAGTGGTACAACGCCTTCCTGCAGGCATTCCCCGGGCACGAGTGGACGGGGAAGATCCAGAAGCGCATGGCCGACCTTGAAGCCGTCGGCAACTGACCCCGCCGTCCGCCGGAGCCTGTCCCCGCGCCATTGAAAAGCGGGGCGGTTCCATTATGTTCAGACCTCCTTGATTTTTCCGCATCCTCCCGCGGGCGTCTACGCCGGCGCAGGGGTTGCCGTGCGGGCTTCGCGCGGCATCCGGGTGCGGAATACGGAACAGAGACGGAACAGAACGGAAACGGAACGAAACCATGCGCCTTTCGCAGCTTGTCGGCCAGCGTCTGAAGGACGCCCCCCGGGACGCCCAGTCCTCCAGCCACATCTTCATCATCCGCGGCGGCTATGCGCGCCCGCTTTCCACCGGCATCTATTCGCTGCTGCCGCTGGGCAAGCGCGTGGTCGCGAAGATTGAAAAGATCATCCGCGAGGAGATGGACGCCGTCGAGGGGCAGGAGGTCCTGATGCCGGTGATCCAGCCGCAGGAGCTGTGGGAGGAGTCGGGCCGCGCGCAGACCATCGGGCCGGAGCTGCTCCGCTTCAAGGACCGCAACGGCAAGCCGATGGTGCTGGCGATGACGCACGAGGAGGCGGTCTGCCACCTCGCCCGGACGGAAATCACCTCCTACAAGCAGCTTCCGAGCATGCTCTACCAGATCCAGACGAAGTACCGCGACGAGGCGCGCCCCCGCGGCGGCCTGATCCGCGTCCGCGAGTTCACCATGAAGGACGCCTACTCCTTCCACGCCACGCCCGAGTGCCTGGCCGCCTACTACGACCGCGTCCATCAGGCCTATGAGAACATCTTCCGCCGCGTCGGGCTGAAGGACTGCATCTCGATCAAGTCCGACACCGGCATGATCGGCGGCAAACTCGCGCACGAGTTCATGGCCGTCGCCGACTGCGGCGAGGACACGCTTTTCGTCTCCCCCGACGGCCGCTACAAGGCGAACCGCGAGATCGCCGAGAGCACGCTGGTCTTTGAAAAGAATCCGCCGCTGCCGATGGAGGAGATCCAGACGCCGAACGCGCAGAAGATCGAGGAAATCGCCGCCTTCCTCGGCACCCGCCTACAGGACTCCGGCAAGTGCGTCTGCTACGCCACCGGCGACGGCCAGCTCGTGCTGGCCATGGTCCGCGGCGACCTGGAGATCAACGAGGTCAAGCTGAAGAAGGCGATCGGCCGCGGCGACATCGCGTTCGCGAACGACGAGCAGATCCGCGCCGCCGGCGGCTGCCCCGGCTACGTCTCCCCCTACGGCCTCGACTGCAAGAAGATCAAGGTCGTGTTCGACCATTCCGCCGCGGAGTCCTCGAACCTCATCATCGGCGCGAACAAGGAGAATTTCCACTACCGCAACTTCAACTTCGGGCGCGACTTCGATCCGGCAACCTGCACCGTCGCCGACATCCGCACCGTGAAGGCCGGCGAGCCGTGCCCCGTCACCGGCGAGCCGTTGATCGAGAAGCGCGGCATCGAGGTCGGCAACATCTTCCAGCTCGGCACGCGCTACTCCGAGAAGATGGGCGTCAACTTCCTCGACCAGAACGGCAAGGCGAAGCCGGCGGTCATGGGCTGCTACGGCATCGGCGTCGGCCGCACCATGGCGGCGGTGATTGAGCAGAACCACGACCAGTACGGCCCGACCTGGCCGATGAGCATCGCGCCATACCAGTTGCACCTCGTCGCGCTAAACTACGGCCAGCCGGAAGTGAAGGCCGCCGCCGACAAGCTCTACGCCGACCTTCAGGCCGCCGGCATCGAAGTGCTCTTCGACGACCGCGGCGAGAAGGCGGGGTTCGCCTTCGCCGACGCCGACCTGATCGGCGCTCCGCTGCGCCTCATCATTTCCCCCAAATCGCTCCCGGAAAACAAGGTTGAGTTCAAGAAGCGCGACTGGGGCAAGCGCTCCGAACTGCTCGACAAGGACACCGTCGTCGCCGAGATGCAGAAACTCGTCCAATCCGAGCCGAAGTAAGGAGAACGAAAACCGGTTGACAGGGCGTTCGCCAAACCTCGGCACCGCAGCCTGTTGGACCTGTTTTTCTTTCTCCCATTTTTCTTTCTTAGTAAGGGAAAATGGATGTGGATAATTATGGAAGATGGGGGGCTGTCCGGGGTGTCCAAGGTAATTGCCAAGTCATAGAGGTGGGGGAAGGACATCGACGGATGGAGTCCTTTGTTATTTCTGGGGTGGCGGGTGGAGGTTGCGCGGACGTTGCTGTTGCTACTGGCGGACGCGACAGCGAAGGCAGAGAGGGCGGAGCGCGGGAGTGGAACCGGGTACCGTCAGGGAGCGGTAACGGGTGCCGTTGGCTCCCTCCATTCCCGCCGATGGTCGTTTGACGGTCGCGCCGGGGAGAGTAGTACAGACTGGCTTGCTCGGTGTCGGCCGCCGCCGGGCCAGTCCCTCGCGGCTTCCCCGCCGCAGGCTGGTTTTTCCCTGTATCTCTATGGGTTGCTGCATTTTTGGGGTTGTCCGGAGGGTTCCGGAGGCTATATTTCCCAGCTTAAATTACCCGATGGTGTAAAGGTAGCACAAGAGATTTTGATTCTCTTTGTCCAGGTTCGAATCCTGGTCGGGTAGCCACTTTGAAAACCCTCCCCCCATGCCGCAGCCGCCCGACACCGCCAACTGGAACGAATACGACTGGGAGCAGTACCTGAAGGAGAGCGACCGCTATGCGGCTCACTTCTTCGGCCTGCTCAAGCGGTTCAACGACCTGCCGGGCGCCCGGGAGATTATCAACCAAAAGCTCGAGCGCGAGTTCAAGGGGCGGCTCCTCGACTGCAACTTCAACTGCGAGAACTGCGAGAACCGCTGGAACTGCGAGTTCAGCACCGTCCCGCCGGAGGAGGAGGGTGAGGGAGAGCCGCCGGTGGGCGGCATGGGGGACGACTACGGCCCCGAAACCCCGCCGCCGCCCCGGAAATATCCACCCGAACCCGGCGACCCGCTTTTCTACGAGGCGCACGCCGCCTTCGTCACGCTCCGCCAGACCGCGCTGGGCTGGTGCAATGTCTACGCGGCCATTTTGCCGGCGGACTCGCGCCCGCTGGGGCTGAAGGTGCTTTTTCATGTCGGCCGCGCGCTGGCCAATCTGGCCTATAGCATCTCCGACGGGCTGTACACCCAGCCGGCGGCTAGCCTGGCCATGGCCAAGCGCTCCCTCGACCAGCTCAACACCGCCATGGGCGAAGTGCAGCGCATGCGCCAGGAAAAGCCGCGCCTCGCCAAAATCCTCGGGGCGATCGAGACGCATCTGATGCGGAGCCAGGAGTCCATCGAGGACCATCTCCAGTCCTGCCGCAGATGCCTGGAAAAGGAAGGCGGCGGGCACGGGAACGCGCGGGGCTGAAACGCTTGCCCCAAGAACGTTCAACGCCCAACGTTCGGCTCTCTGCGGGTAGCGGGTAGCGGGGGGGGGGCGTTTTTTCCGTTCTTCCGTTTTTCCGTCAGCGGCTCGGGACCTGCACCATCCCGGCGCCTCCGCGCTCCGATGGAAGGTCGAGCGGCTTCGCGTTCTGCTTCACCCACGCCGCGGCGCCGGAGGCCGTGGTGGCTCCGCTCGAAATCCCGCTGGCCAGCACGCCGGAGGTGATGGCAGCCGCCTGCGACGTCCCGTCCCCGATGACCAGCAGGTCCTTGCCGTAGGCGGATTCGATGCCGACGCCGGGCGCGGCGACGGTCAGGCCGCTGCCCGAGTTCGAAAAATAGGCCTGCTGCATCTGTGCGTCCAGACCGCCGACCGACACGACGCCGGGAATCGCCGCGGGAAATGCCAGCTGGTCGGCCATCTGGTCATTGCCGGCGGCGCCGACGACGACCGCACCCTTGCCCGCGGCGTAGGCGACGGCGTCGCGCACCGTCTGCGAGTCGCCGTAGGTGCCGAGGCTGATGTTGATGACCTGCGCGCCGGCGTCCGCGGCCTGCACAATCCCTTGGGCGAGGGTGAAGGTGTCGCCCGTGCCGTCGCTTCCGGTCACGCGCACGTCGAGGATGCGGCTTGCCGGCGACACGCCCGGGGCCTGCGCGTCCTGGCCCGCGATGAGCCCGGCCATCGCCGTGCCGTGCCCGTTGAACGGCTGGCCGTCGTTCACCAGGTCGTAGTGCGTAATCTGATTCTTACCGAACGTCGGGTGGTTCTCAACCCCGGTGTCGACCACCGCCACGGTCACACCGCCGCCCCAGTCGCTGCGGTTGCCCGCGGCGCCGATGGCGTTGAGGAAGCCGGTGCCGTTGTACGGGACGGCGCCGACGCCCGCGGGACGGTTCTCCTGCTGCAGTAAATTGGGGATGCTGACGATGTAGTTCGCGCCGGCGTCCTGCCAGCCGTCCGGAAGATCCTCAAGCGCGTCCCGCAGCTGTTCCAGGCGGTCGTACCCGACCCGGACGGCCGAAAGCGCGCCGAGCCGCCCCAGCACCCGCAGGCCGTTCCCTTCCGCGCCGCGCAGGAAATCGCGCATCGCCTCGGGTGATTTGAAGGTGATGACGGCCTGGTGCGCCAATGCACCGCTGTCGGAGAGGCGTTCCCGGAGGAATTTCAGCAGGAGATCCGTCGCGGAGACGGCGGGCTTCCCGGGGGTGCGTGAGGTGGCCGCTGCGTGCGCAGTCGTTTCGGTTCCGCCGATTTCAGGTAGCCGGTCCGATGCGGAACGCGCCCGCCCTCCGCCGGGGTACGTCAGCCAGGCCAGCAGCAGCGCCGCCAGCAGGAGCCCCGTGAGCAACATCCATCGTTTCATGCCGTCCCCGTCCGCCTTCCGTCCAACCGCTCTTTGAGCCGATACTATACCGTCCCCCCGGCAAATGCTGTGGTGCGCCGTGTCCACCGCCCAGTTATACAGTCCAACCCGTTCCTCCGATGTGAATTATGCCAAAAATCCATACAGGCATCCGCCCGCCGCCGCCGCTCCAATGCCGCTATGGAGCGGTTGCGACCGGCCACTAAGCGTCATAATCACGGCAACGCCTTTGACCGCCGTTTCAAAGGATGAAGTGTCGCCATTTGCAATGACTATTTAGTAAGGATAAAAATATTTTAGCCAAGCGAGGTTTGTTCCGTGAATGAATGGAAAACATGATGCATGTGTAACAACTTTATTTATAGCGAGTTATCATTGGTCAAAATACCGCTTATTAATGGCCGACTGACGGACATGAAAAACGATCGACTGAAGTATAGGCGAGATCCATTGCCTGATCAGTCATCGGCCATGGCGGAAAGAGGGAACGATAGCGGATGTTTGATTTTTAACTTTTAGGCGTTACCTTCCTGCTGTTTCCAACCCAATCCACATAAGCAAAAAATAAGGAATGCTGAACATGGCGAAGAAAACGACTAAGGCAATGCCGAAATGCGCCACCGAGACCAAGCAGGGCGCGAAGATTTCCACGGGTGAAGTTGCGGTTAATGTCAAGGGCAAGCCGGCGACGATTAAGGTTTATGCCATCACGGTTGCCGGCGCCAAGAAGTACGCCCGCCGCCGCGTTCTGGCTCCGGTCGACAACGCCAAGTATCTGCCGCTGGCGAAGTTTGAGGCGGAACTGAACACGGCGAAGCCGCGCAAGAGCAGGAAGGCCGCCGCTCCGGTCGCGGAACTGACGTCGGAGGCGAAGGCGCTGGTTCCGGTCGTCGCCAAGCTCGCCAAGGCTGAAATCAAGCTACTGGCAGTTGAGGCCATCAAGTACAAGAAGGCCAACACCGCGCTCATCAAGTCCCAGATCAAGGCGGACAAGCTGAAGGTCAAGCGCGACGCGCTCCAGAAGCAGATTGAGGCGCTTGAAGTCACCGGCAAATGACCAGACATTTAGTGAAGGAAGAGATCGCGGCCGCAGGGATTCTTACCGGCAGCGGAGGGGGCGAACAACCGCTTCAGCTCTGTATTGGTCGGCTCGGCATTTTTCTTGTGGCGCATGTGCATGCCAGCAGCCACAGGTAGTGGTCAATATCCGTGAGCGTGCGGTTCCGGCCGGCCGGCTCCCGGAGTTCCTTGGTGCCCGTGCAGAAGGACTCGCGCTTTTGGCCGTGCTCATTTGGAGATGGCTCTGCCGAGGTGATGCTGCCTCGCCATTCGGGCAGTCTCATCGCAGGTGGGGCAGTGCTCGGCATCCACAAAAAAGGGGCAGAACTTCGAGGCGAAACTGACAAAGCGGCGCTCAATCTTTTGCCGGTCAACTTCTGCAGGAAGGGCGGCCATGGTTTCCGCCAGTGCCTGCGTAGAATAGAGGCTGTTGATGGCCACCGTCTTCAGGCCGGCCGTCTCGTTGCCCCAAGCTATGATGGGATGCCCATTGGGGGCGGTAACACCAACAACTCAAAACAGATATGAAGTCGCGCAGCTTGAACGCCCGAGTTGCCGGACCACTCCGACCAATCGGCCTGATCAGGCGAATCCGTCCGACAGCACCACGGCCTTCGCAACCCGGGCGTTCCAAATTGCGCAAAAACAAAATCTGAGCGGCTCCAACCCTCGCCTTCCCCCTTCTTCACATCCTTGTGCTTCTTTACGACCGTCTATCGAAAAAGGCTTCCATGTCTTCTGTGATTTCATGTTCGGGGGTGCGGTTGTGGCGCGGGGAGACGGTGATCCTCGACGGCGTTGACTGGGAAGTCTCGCCGGGGCAGCACTGGGCTCTCATCGGCCCCAACGGATGCGGCAAGACCACGTTGCTCAAGATCCTCTCCGGCTGGCTGTTTCCCTCCGAGGGCCGCGTGCAGGTGCTTGGCAGCACCTTCGGCGAGTGCAGTATGGAGGCGCTGCGCAAGCAGATCGGCTGGGTTTCCAGCTCCATCATCCCGATGCTGCCCGAGAACTTGATCACCCTCGGCGTCGTGCTCGGCGGCCGGCGCGCCACGCTTGGCATCCGCGAGGACCCGACTGATGCGGAGCTGGAGGATGTGAAGACGCACCTCGACTCCGTCGGCTGCCTCGACCGCTGGGAGCTGCCGTTCGGCCTGTTGTCACAGGGGGAGCAGGTCCGCGTGCTTATCGCGAGGTCGCTCATGCTCGCGCCCAGGCTGCTGATTCTCGACGAGCCGTGCACCGGACTCGACCCGGTGGCGCGCGACGCCTTCCTGGCCATGCTCGACGGCTTCATCCGCCGGCAACCCGGACTCACGACTGTCTTCGTCACCCACCACATGGAGGAGATCCTGCCCGCCACGACGCACGTGCTGGCGCTGCGGCACGGCCGGCCGGTCGCCTGCGGGCCGAAAGCGGAGGTGCTGTCGGAGCCGGTGTTGGAGCGAACGTTCGGGCAGCCGTTCACCGTCCGCCGCGAGCACGGCCGGCTCTACGTCCATCCCAAGCCCGGCGCGGGCTCCATCTGGGCCATGTGACGGCGGCAGCTGCCGGACTTGCGGCGGGCGTCCGCGGCGAATGCCTCAGTTCAGCATGACCTGGCCGCCGGTGACGGGGAGCGCCTGGCCGGTTTCGTACTCCTGGTCGACGAGGTAGTAGATGGCCTTCATCACGTCCGCCGGGAGGCAGCCGCGGCCCATCGGCACCTTTGCCTCATAGAACTTCCGCACCTCGGCGATGGTCCGCGCGCCCGGCACCTTGCCGGTGCGCAGGTACTGCACGAAGAGCCCCTTGTCCGGGTCGGACCACAGCGGGCCGTCGAAGAAATTCCCCGGGCAGATCGCGTTGACCTTGATGCCGTCCGCGACCAGCTCCATCGCGAACGACTGCGTCAGGCCGATGCTGCCGAACTTGCTGCCCGCGTAGGCGCCGTTCTTGTTCGAACCCTCCAGCCCCGATTTCGAGTTGATCTGGATGATGTCCGTGCGCACCGCCGGATCGGCCGCGTGCTGCGCCGCCATCACCGGCGCCGCCGCCTGCACGCAGACGAAGTAGCCCTTGTAGTTGACCGTGGTGACGAAATCGAAGTCCTTCTCGGAGAGCGTCTTGACGCTGCCGGCGCGGAGCACGCCCGCGTTGGCGACGAGCAGGTCCAGGCCGCCGAACGCGCACACCGTCTCATGCACCGCCGCCGCCATCGCCTCCGCGCTGGCGACATCCGCCGTGAGCCCGATCACGCGCGGCGGCATGCCCGGTACCGGGGAGCGACCGGTCATCGCCTTCAGTTCCTCGACCGCCTTCGCCGTCGTCGCCGGGTTCACGTCGAGCACGGCCACATAGGCGCCCTGCGCGACCAGATCCTGCGCGATGCCGAGGCCGAACCCCTGCGCGCCGCCGGTCACCATCGCGATCCTGCCCGCGACGCGCCCGTGCTTCACGCCCGGCTCGAACACGCGGAACACGCCGACGCCCTCGACCTCCACGACCGGGGGGACGGCGCCGTTCAGCGCCTTGCGCAGCTCCGCCGCCACCGCCTCCGCCGACTCCGTGCCGGCGGGCAGCGCGACCTTGAGCGCCGTCTCCGCCGCGTCGCCGGAGAGGTGCACGATCTTCAGCAGCCCGCGTTCCGCCAGCAGCGCACGCAACGCGGGAGCCACCAGGTTGATCATTTTTTGTTTTGCCGTGATGGACATGCGTGCAACTCCTATGGGAAGGGAATGGGGAAGTTTGCGGAGGGAAGGAAGGGTGATGGGACGTTAAAGGGGAAGGTGGCGCTGACGCCGGTGCCGATGAAGCCCGATGGCCGGCAATCGCACTGAAGCGGTTTTGGCGCCCGCCTTTTCCATGGTCGCGTTCCCCATTGCGCTCAGTGACCTTCTGTGGTTTGCCTTCAGGCTTGGAATTTCTTCAGCACCGCTTCGCCGAGAGCGGCGAATTCGCGGATGCGCGTCTCGCGGTCGCCGGGGACGCTCCCGTCCGTTGCGACATAGCCAGGTCTGCCGTTGGCGGTCAGATACTGGTGCGCGATGACGACCATGGCGCCCTCGCGGAAGAGTGCCTGCGCCTCATCGGGAATCGCCTGCCCCTTCACGCATGCCGGTGGCAGCGGGATCAACTCCGGCGTGTTGTGCTCCGTGCCGGCCGTTACCACGACGCCCGCCGCGCGTAGTGCCTTTGCGTACGCCAGCAGCGTCTCCGGCGCGTTCCGGTTGGGGATGAACTCCGCCGCGGCAATCCCCAGCGCGGCGAGGTTCGCGACCAGCGTCTCCGGCGACGCCTCGAAGCCGCACAGCGGCGCGGCGCCGTCGGCCAGGATCGGGTAGCACGGGATGCCGCCCATGCCGAGCACCATCCGCTTCGCCTCTTCGAACGGGATGAAATTCTCGGCGGCATAGGCCGGTTTGCCCGCCTTCATCAGGTGGCTGCGCAGCGCGTTCTGCACCGCGGCGGCGTCCGCCTTTGCGCACTCCGCGCCGGCGAGCGCCGTCAGCCTGGCCGCGCGCTCCGCTTCCGGAACCGCGGCGAAGAACGCCTCCTGGAACGCCTGCGCGACATGCCGTTCCTGCAGGAACACCGTCTCCGGCGCGGTGCCGCAACGCTTGGCAACGGCCGCACGCACGTCCTCGCCCGACAAGGTCACGGGCATGCCGGCTTTTGCGAAGCACGCGGCCAGCGCGGCGCACATCGCGTCCATGCGCGCGGCGTCGCCCTCGCGGACGCGGCGCAGAATCGCGGCGGCGTCCGCTTCCGGCGCGGCGAATTTCGTCAACCCCTTGCCGCAGAGGTAGAACTTGCCGGGGTTGCCGGGGTCGTTGATTTTTTCGTTTTTTGCCGCCGACTCATTGCGCCAGGAAATGACCTCCAGCCCGAAGACCGGAAAGATTCCCGCGCGGACGGCGGCGGCGGAAAAGCCGCCGTACACCGTGTAGTCGTAGTAGTTGCTCGTTCCGAGCACACGCACGTCCTGCGCGGCGGCGAGCGCGACAGTCTGCCCGACGGATTCGAACGCCGAAAAGTTTGGCGGTAGGTGGACGTGCAGGTTAATCAAACCGGCGGCGGAACCGGACGAACCGGTGGCTACTGGCCCGGATGTTTTTAAAAATCCCAACGCATTATTCATTCAATGGTTCCGCCAGCCCCTCATAATACAGCCAGAAATGCATGGGCGGTACTATACCACGCCATCATAAATCATTCATGATTTTTCACGTTTCAACCATAAAAAGGCGGACGCGCGGACGATGTGTTCCACGCACGCCCCCCCCCTTTTTTTTCTTGCGGCGTCCATCCGGGCATTCGCGGCGTTTCACGCTTCCGGGTAGACAAGCTTGATGCCGCGTTTCTGGAAGAAAGAAATCCATTCCGGCGGCGGTGCGGTGTCGGTGATCACGGTGGAGACAACGTCCCATTCTACGATTTTGCAGAGGGACGGCGCGAGAAACTTGGTGTGGTCGATGGGCAGGATGACTTCCTTTGCGTTGCGTGCGGCGAGGCGGTAGAGGTGCGCGCCCTCGACATCTGCGGCGCTGAGGCCGAACTCCATGCTCACGCCGTCCACGCTGATGAGCGCCTTGTAGCCGCGAAGCTGGTCGAGGGCGGTCTGGGCCAGGTCGCCGACCATGTCCATGCGGTCGGGGCGGTAGCGCCCGCCGATCAGGATGATGCTGATGGACGGTTCGTCAAGCGCCACGGCGAGGCGCGAAGAATTGGTGATGACCGACAGCCCGGCCTTGCGCTTCAGGAAGGGCGCCATTTCGTAGCAGGTGCTTCCGGATCCGAGGAAGATGTGGTCGTTGTCGTTGATCAGCGTCACGGCGAGGCGCGCAATGACCTTTTTTGCATCCACATTGCGCTTCGCCTTCGCCAGGAAGGAGAAGTCGGAGATTTTTTTCAGAGCGACGCTGCCGTGCGAAAGGGTGATCTTGTCCTCCCCCTCAAGCTGGTGCAGGTCGCGCCGCACGGTCGCTTCCGATGTTCCGACCAGGGAGGCCAGCTCCGGCACGCTGATGTCTGTTTTTGAAAAAATTTCATCCAAGATGCGCTCGCGGCGCTGGCGGATTCCAGGTTTCATGAATCTTGACTCCCGTTTTTTGCTTGTGGTTGCAGTACATGTGAAAAGTATTGCACCATGGCGTTTTATTCAAGCAAAATTCGGGCAAAAATTATGCAGGTTGTCGATGGTGCCGCTTTTCGCGCTCCCGCTGGCCGCGCGCTTGCCCCCGCCCGCAGAACGATTAGGTTATGCCAATCCATGATTTCGCCGCTGCGCCCGGGAAGCCGGCCCGTCGTCCGCCATAAGCCGCCCAAGGGAATTTTCAATGACGAAGAAAGCTGCCGCCAAGCCTGCCAGGAGCGCGTCCGCCGCGCGGAAAATCAACCCCGTTCAGTGCCTGGAGACGGCGCGGCGCGTGATGGAGATTGAGGTCGCCGGCATCCGGCAGGTTGAGGCGCAGCTTGGCGAACCGTTCCTGCGTTGTGTTGAGATGTGCATGGAGACGCTGGAGAGCGGGGGCAAGCTCGTTCTCACCGGCATCGGCAAGAGCGGGCATATTGGACACAAGCTCGCCGCGACGCTGGCGAGCACCGGTTCCACGGCGGTATTCATGCATCCGGTCGAGGCGATGCACGGCGACCTAGGCGTGCTGGGGCCGCGCGACCTGCTCATCGCCCTGAGCTACAGCGGCGAGACGGAGGAGCTGCTGGCGGTTCTCCCCGCCGCCAAACGCCTTGGCGTCCCGATCATCGCCATCTGCGGCAACACCGATTCGCGCATGACGAAATGGAGCGACCTGGCCGTGCCGATGGCCGTCGAGCGCGAGGCCTGCCCATTCAAGCTCGCACCGACCACCAGCACCACGGCGCTGCTGGCGCTCGGCGACGCCCTCGCCCTCGTCCTTCTCGAACAGCGAAAGTTCCAGAAGACCGACTATGCCCGGCTCCACCCCTCCGGAGCCATCGGCCGCAGCATCACATTGAAGGTGACCGACCTCATGCGCACCGGCGCCAAGTTCCCGACCGTTCGCCCGGACACGACCGTCAAGGAGGCGCTCGTCGCCATGACCCGCGCTCGTTCCGGTTCCGTCGCGGTGACCGACGCCAAGGGGGTGCTGCTCGGCATTTTCACCGACGGCGACTTCCGCCGGCACATCGTCGAGAACCCGCACCTCATGCACTCGAAAATCGAGAAGGTGATGACGGCGAACCCAATCTCCATCAGCTCGGAGGCGATGGCGGTGGACATCCTCAAGATCATCGAGAAGCGCAAGGTGGACGACATCCTCGTCGTGGACCCCAAGGGTCGCGCCGTCGGCCTCATCGACGTTCAGGATCTCCCCGGCTTCAAGCTGATGTGAGGGTGGGGGCGGCATTGGCATCGCCACACCGCCTCCGCAAACGCCGGCCCCTCGCCGTCAGGGACCGGAACAGGGAGCCTTGGCGACGGCAAGGCGGAGGACTTCGTGGAAGACCTGCCCTTGGCTGACGATGCCGACCACCCGCAGGGTGTCCTGCTCCACGACTGGCAGGCGCCGGATCTTGTGCGAGACCATCATCCCGCAGGCCTTCATCACGCTTTCCTCCGGGGCCAACGCGATGGGGTTTGAGCGCATCACGTCTTTGACCTTGAGCGAGCACAGCTCGGTGAGTTTGAGGTCTGTGAAATCAAAACCCATGGCACCTTCGATATCGCTGATGAATTCGCTGTAGTCGGGGAACAGCCGGCGCAGGATGTCCACTTCCGAAATCACGCCAATCAACTCCCGCTCCGCGTCAATCACCGGTGCGCCGGCAATCTGGTGCTTCATGAGCAGCGAGATGACTTCCGTAACGGAATCCTCCGGCCGGACGCAGATTACGTCCCGGGTCATGATATCGGCAACACGTGTCATGATTGTCGCCTCCCTTTGCCTGTCGCTTGCCCGTGATTTTTTCCGGGCGGCCCGCCCGCGTGTTCCACCATACTCAACGTTAGCACGGCGACCGGAGACTGTCAACCGGTTCCGCGGACGCTTTTTTCCGCATGAGCCCCGCACGCGGTGCCGGATCGTTCCGGCGGCCGTTCACGGCAGCAGCGAGCCCACCACCTCGTTCACCAGCTTGCCGTCGGCTTTTCCCTTGACCTTCGGCATGAGCAGCGCCATGACTCGCCCCATTTCCTTCTTCGAGGTGGCACCGGAGGCCTGGATGCACTCCTTCACCAGCGCCTCGAGCTCCGCCCGGCCGAGCTGGGCCGGCTGGTAGTTACGGAAAAGCACCGCTTCGCGCTCCTCCTTCTCTGCAAGATCTTCGCGCCCGGCGGCGCGGTACTGCGCTGCGGCATCGGCGCGCTGTTTCACGGCCTTCGCCGTCACGCCGGCAATGGACTCGTCCGTAATCTCCTGCCGGTGAATGAGTTCAAGGTTCTTGATCTCGCTGTGCAGCATCCGCAGCGCCGTCAGTTTCTCGCGGTCGCCGCCCTTCATCGCATCCTTGATGTCCGCCATCAGGCGGTCCAAAACGGGTGAGCTCATGTCGGATCCTCCCAGGTGCGCGGCCGTGTCGCGGCGGCGCAGACCTCCACCTTATAACGCATCCGCCGCTTTTCAAGACCGCGTGCCAGCGGCTATATTCCGCCCGTCACCACGCCGCCTGCGGGCGCGCCAACCCCGAGGGATCCTACCATGGAAAACGCCAGCCCGCTTCCGCCGCCACCCGTCCTTCCGCCCCCGCCCACCACCTGTGCCGCGCCTGCTGCGCCGCCGCAGAAAAAGAAGCGGGGTTGCCTGATTGCGGTCCTGGTCGCCGGCGGAGTCCTCTTTCTTGGAGCCGTCATGCTCTTCGTCGCACTCGCCGTCATGATCGGAAAGGCCGATGTGGCTTTGGACGGCGGCAGTGCCTCCGTGCGGAAACCGCATGAAGAACTGCTTTCCGGATCGGCATTTTCGGCGGACAAGATCGCCGTCATTGATGTCAAGGGCGTTATCATGAACGCATCTGGCGGCGGACTGTTCGGCGACGGGGGAGTCGCCAACGCCGCCGTGATCTGCGACCTCCTCGCGGCCGCCGGGAAAGATCCGCGCGTCCGCGCCGTCATTCTGGACATGGACACTCCGGGAGGCGAAGTCACGGCCAGCGACGAGATCCACCACGCCGTCCAGCTGCTTCGACGGCACAAGATTCCCGTCGTCACCTGCATGCACAGCCTAGGCGCCAGCGGCGGCTACTACGTCGCGGCCGGCACCGACCACATCGTCGCCAACCGCCATACCTTCACCGGCAGCGTTGGCGTGATCATGGCGGGCTACAACTACAAGGATCTTATGGACAAGATCGGCATCCGCGCCGCCACCTACAAGTCCGGCGCCATGAAGGACATGCTGAGCGGTTCCCGCTCCACCACCCCGCAGGAGGAGGAATATGTCCGCTTCCTAATCCGTCAGACCTTCTTGGGTTTTGTCGATGTCGTGGCCGCCGGCCGCGGGGCGTTCAGCGGGAATCGCGAGGCCGTCCTGAAGATGGATTTTGCGGACGGCCGCGTCCTCTCCGGAGAAGACGCGTTCAAGCAGAAACTGGTCGACCAGCTCGGTTATTTTTCCGACGCCGTCGCGAAGGCGCGGCAACTTTCCGGATGCCCCGGCGACCTCAAGGTCGTCCGCTACCGCCGCTCCAGCTCCCTGGCGGAAATCTTCCTCTCCGCCAGGGCCGAACCGAAACTGAAGCTCGAGGCCCCCTTCGGCATCGGCGCCGTCACGATGAGCCCCGGACGGGCCTACTATCTGCTCCCGGCCTGCGCCCCCTGATCTCCTAGCGGACGCACAAAAAAACGGAGGGCGCCGGGGCACACTCCCCCGCATCCTCCGCTCCCTTCCGCCCGGCGGGGCGTTATTTTGCCGTCTTTGCCGCCGCTTTTTCCGCGGCTTTCGCCTTTGACGCCTGTTCCACGATGACCGGCAGGATCTTCAGCCAGCCGAGTGTTGTGTTCATGGATGACAACTTCTTCTGCGCCAGCGCAATCCGCGCCTCCACGTCGGCGGTCGGCTGGTTCTTGTCCTTCAGATCCTTCACGCTTGCGGTCATGGTGTCCACGCCGGCCTTGATCCTGTCCGCATCCGCCTCAAGGGCGGCCATGGCCGAATCGGTGTGCTTGTAAAGCAGGTCGGCCTTTTCCGTGATGCCCTTCTTTGCCGCCGTCGCCGCTTTTCCGGAAAGTTTTGCCGCCGCCTGGCGTGCCTGCCGCAGGCTTTCCACTTCCCGCAGCAGTGCTCCGTGTTTCTCCTTCAGCGCGTCGTAGGCCTTCTCCGCATCGGCCGGGGTGATGACCGGGGGGAGTGGCTTCTTTGCCGCCGCCTTCTTCGCCGCTGCCAGATGCACCGTCTCCGCGCCACGCACGGCGGCGGCCGGTTGGAACATGTACAGCGCCAGCGCCACGATTCCCAGTTTTTTCATCCACCGATTCATGCTGATCCCCCTCCATGGGAAAATAGAAAAGCGGCGAGAGCGGGAAAACCGCACACCGCCGCATCTGCCGACCCCTTCGCGTCCACCGAAAACGTTCACACCTTGCCGATAAGTTCCGACAGCGATTTCAGATCCTTGATTTCGGTCTCCGCCGCCTCAAGCTTCTTGTCCAGGGTGGCCGTGTTCCCGTTTTTCGCCTTCGCCGCCGCAATGTCGGCGGTGATCTTGTCGCGGTCGGTCTCACGTAGCGTCATCGCCTGGTTGAAGAGCGTTGTCCAGCGCGTGATGGCCTCGTTTACCTGCTTCTCCAGTCCCTTCTTTTGGGCGGCTGGAGCCGCCGCCAATTTTGCACGCAATGCTTTCAATTCTTTGCCCTGACGAACCAGCGGCCCGAACTTCTTTCCCATTGCCTTGAGTTGCTCGGCCGCCTTCTGCTTCTCGGCGGCGGTCACGACAGGTTTGGGGGGCACCACCGCATAGGCCGTTCCCACCGTCACCACGGCACCGGCGGCCAGCATGGCCGCGCACATCGCCAAATTCCGGATTTTCATGGTACGCCCAGCTCCTTGATTGAATGTGAGGAATGATGTATTGAAAGAAAATGGAATCTTGACTATAAAGATACCGCCTTTTGCCTCTCTTGCAAACACCGCCGGTATTCCAATTCCAAGGCGGAAACCATCTGCCGCCAGTCAAACCGCTCCCGCACCAATTCCCGGCCCCGCGCCCCCATCCGCCGCGCGTCCTGCGGACTCCGCAGCAGCCTTAGCAGCGCCGCCTCCACCGCCGCGGCATCCTTCGCCGGACAGAGCAGTCCGGTCTCCCCGTCCAGAACCACCTCGGGTGTGCCGTCCAGCGGGAACGCCACCGCCGGCACCCCGCCAGCCAGCGCCTGCACCACCGTGCGCGGCAGTCCCTCGCGCAGCGACAGGTGCGCCAGCACGTCCATCTGCGCCACATAACGCGGGATGTGCGAGGGCGGCACCAGCCCGGTGAACACGAAATTCTTCTCCAGCCCGCGCCGCCGGATCTCCGCCTCCAGCTCCCCGCGCAGCAGCCCGTCGCCGACCAGCAGGAAGCGCGCCTCCGGAAACTCGCGGACCACGCCGGACGCCGCCGCGATCAGGTACTCGTGCCCCTTCAGCTCGAACAGCCGCGCAATTTTGCCGATCACCGGCGCGTCCGCGGGAATCCCGAGCGAACTCCGCAGTTCCATGTCCCGCTTCGCCGTCAGGTACGGCTCCAGCTCCATGCCGCTGTACACGACCTGGTACTTTTCGCGCGGCGCGACCTTCGCCGCCACGCACTGCTCAATCATCGCCTGCGCCACCGCGTAGATGCGGTCGCACCGCCGCGCCGCCCAGCGCTCCGCCCAGATGTACGCCCGGTTCACCAGCGCGTTCTGGTACGGGTGGAACGCCTGCCCATGCACCGTGTGCACCACCAGCGGCACCCCCGCCGCCCGCGCCGCTGCCCGGCCGAGGATTCCGGCCTTCGATGAGTGCGTATGCACGACGTCGAAACGGTTGGCCCGGAAATAGTCGCGGAGCTCGCAGTAGGCGCGGCGGTCGTTCAGCGGATGCACGGCCCGGCAGAGGTGCGGCAGCTCGACCACGCGCCCCGGAGGCAGCGGCTGCTCCTGGAGCAGCTTCCCCTCCGGCCCCGTTGTCGGCCCCGTCACCAGCACCGCGTCATGCCCGTTCTCCAGATGCCCGCGCACCGAGAGCAGCGTGTTCTCCTGCGCCCCCCCGACGATCATCCGCGTTATGACATGGCAGATTTTCATAATGGTTCAACCGCCAAGATGCCAAGAAAACCAAGAGAGTATGGCTTGCTTGGCGTCCTTGGCGCCTTGGCGGTTTACTTCACATGCTTTCGAGGGTGCCGATGGTGAGGGCGGCGAGGCCGGCCTTGAGGATGTCGCGGGCGCGGGCGCTGAGTTCGAGGCGGGCGCGGCGCAGTTCCGGGGTCGGCGCAACCAGCACGGGGCAGGCTTGGTAGAAGCGGCTGAACGCGCGGGCGACGTCGAGCAGGTAGCCAGCCAGGCGCGACGGGTCGAGCTCGTCCGCGGCGCCGCGCAGGGCGTTGCCGTAGCCGGCCAGGCAGAGCGCCAGCGCCTTCTCCTCGTCCGCGCCGAGCACGGTCCAGTCCACCGGCGCGGCCAGCGCGTCGGCCCCGGCCTTGCGCAGCATGGAGGCGATGCGGGCGTAGGCGTACTGCACGTACGGCCCGGTGTCGCCCTCGAACTGGATCGAGGCGTTCGGATCAAACATCATCGTGGTCTTCGGGTTGACCTTGAGCAGCATGAACTTCAGCGCGCCCATGCCGATGACCTTCGCGCGTTCGTCGAGGTTCTCGACGGAATCGGAGCCGGCGCGCTCCGCGCAGGCGGCGCGGGCGAGCTTCTCCATCTCGTCGAACAGGTCGTCGGCGTCCACCACCGTGCCCTCGCGGCTCTTCATCTTGCCGCTGGGCAGGTTGACCATGCCGTAGGCCATGTGGTGGCAGTCCTTGGCCCAGGCGAAGCCGAGCTTTTGGAGGATGGCAAAAAGCACCTTGAAGTGGAATATCTGCTCGTCGCCGACCACCCAGATCTGGCGGTCGGGCTTGAGCTCGTTCTGCTTCATCAGCGTGGTGCCGATGTCTTGGGTGATGTAGACGCTGGTGCCGTCGCTGCGCAGCACGACCTTGGAGCCGAGCTTCTCCGCCTCCAGGTCGATCACCACCGCGCCGTCCTCGCGTTTCGTAAACACGCCGCGGGCGAGGCCGTCCTGAATGATGTCCTTGCCGAGCATGTAGGTCTGGCTCTCGAGGTAGACGCGGTCGAACTTCACGCCCATCCGCGCGTAGGTGTCGTTGAACCCGGCGATGACCCAGCCGTTCATGGTTTCCCATAGCTTGCGGATTTCCGCGTCGCCCTGTTCCCATTTGAGCAGCATTTCCTGCGCGGCGCGGCCGATCTCGACATCCAGGAACAGTTCGTCGGAGGATTTGTCCGCCAGTTCCGGACGCGCGATCTTCAGTTCGGCGAACTGGCGGCGGAACTCGGCGTCGTACTTCACATAGTAGTCGCCGACGAAATGGTCCCCCTTCATCCCCGTGCTCGCCGGCGTCGCGCCGTTGCCGAAGCGCTGGTAGGCGAGCATCGACTTGCAGATGTGGATGCCGCGGTCGTTGATCAGGTTCACCGGCACGACGTCATGCCCGGCGGCGCGCAGCAGCGCGGCGGTCGCCATGCCGATGGTGTTGTTGCGGACATGCCCCAGGTGCTGCGGCTTGTTCGTGTTCGGCGCGGAGAACTCCACCAGCACCCGGCGGCGCTTCGCCTCCGGAAAACGCCCGTCCAGCAGTGCCGCGGCGTCCCCGACGCTGTCGCGGAACAGCGCCTCCGGCTTCAGGCGCACGTTGACGAACGCCTTGATGCACTCGACCCCCGCGACGTCCGCATGCCCGGCCAGGAACGCACGGATCTCCTCCGCCAGCGGCATCGGGGCGGACTTCAGCGCCTTGGCGAGCTTGAAGGCGTTGACCGTCAGGTCGGCCTTCATCTCCGGCGGGCACAGCTCCGGCACGAGCTCGACAACGGAGCCGTTGCGGGAGTGGGCAAGGTGGGCGGAAAGGTCGCGGACAAAGCGGAAATTCATGGGCGTCTACCGGGCTTGTAGGGTTGGGTTCGGAAACAGCCGGATAAGATAGCCGCTGAACAGACGGAAAAAAGGGGGGCGGCCCCGGCGGGCGCACGTCCGTTCCGCGGGGCGGCGCTCGTTTGCCGTTCACCGCTTCATCGTGCCGCCCCGCCAGTCTTACGGAACTGACTTGTCCCCAAGCCGCCCACTCCTGTTCAATCATCTCGAACACTCCGGGGACGGGGAGCGCGCGCTATTCGAACTCTTCCACGTTGCTCGTGGTGTAATGGAACAGGATCAGGAAGGTCCAGCGGGTGATGTGGGTGTTGCCCAGTGTAGTACCGGAAAACGTTTGCACACTGAACCGGATAATGTTTTAGCGGGCCGGGATTAAAACATAGCGGGCCGGGTGGCTTGTCGCCAACCGGCCTATTTATGGCATAATGTTTGCACACCGTCTGCAGGGGTCAGGAAATGGTCATGCGGACCTCGCGAACTTGAAGCCTGTGTGCTCGATGACGACAACCAGGTCGCCCTGCGAGTCCGGATGTTGGTAGTTGAAAAGGGTGCCGAGTGTTTGGACGCCAGCAGCTCCAATAGACGCTACGTTCGTTTGGTTGGGGAAATCTCCCTCGGGCATGGGGTCGGGCATGGGGTCGAGGGTGAAGGGCGGCGTCAGATCCGCGGGAAGCGCGGCCGGCTCCGGTATGGTCGGCATCGTGGTGTCGCCCAGCTGGAAGCTGCAGTAGGCGTCGGTCGTGGTTGTTTCATAGACCTTCTCCCAGACGCCGTGCGTTACCGCCGGATCCGGCGTTATGTCCACAAACGAGCGCGTAACAAGAGTCCAGTAGTCAACATAGGCACCCACGGCCGCTTGTATGGGATATTGCGGACGCCGCATGTATACCGTGACGGTTTTCGACTTCCCAAGACGGCCAAGCGGAATATTATTGGCCACGAGCACGCTCTTCCTGCACGCCTTTCGACTGTTACATACCGTCGCCCACATCAGATCTGGGGGCGGGGTGAGATTGCTTTGTATGCTGAGCTGAACGTTCTCCGTCCACCACGCCCCGTTGCTGTAGCACTCGGTCTCCGCCCAATCTGCAAGGTCGGTGCTCCATGCCTCGCCTGATTCCCAGTCCGGAGCCGGCGCAGGAGCATCCCCCGTCCGCCAGAACCAATCCCCCCAGCCGCGGCCGCGGAGCGCCGCCCAAGACCGGGAGAACACCTTGATAGACGTATCCAAATCTTGCCCGATCATGCGCTTGCCTAAAAAAGAAGCGGGAAAGCGCGAGGTTTGTACGGTGGTCGTGAACTGCTGGATGGCTTCCTTGATCGCCTTGAGCGCCGGCAGCGACATCACCGTCTGCTGACCGGGAATCAGCGGCCACGCCGGCACCTCTGGAGCGACGTACGAGCGCCAGAGGCGTCCGGCCGGAAGCGTGGGATGCGGGAACTCCGTCCAGAACCCACGCGCCAGCGGAGCCGTCATGTTCCTGTCGAATGTTCTGGTGCCATCTCCGGCCGTCGATGCCACGGCACCGTAGATGGCGGCGTCATCCACCGTCAGTCCGGGTGTGACCAGCAGCCGCATTAAGTCCGCGCCGCGGGCAACCCCGGCGGGATCCCCATAGGCTGATGCCCCATAATCCGCAAAGAGCCAGCGGGCGCTTTCCGGATTGACGGCCGCGTCGGTCAGCGTCTGCGGAGTCCGCTTCCACCAGGGGAGCTCGACAAACGGAAGCTCCCGGCAAGTACAGTCGATCATGCTCCCCAGCAGATGCCCGGATGTCCGGAAGAACGGAGCGTTGGACAGGGCGTAGGCATGATTGGGGTTGGCGTCCCGCGCCGGCATCGCGAAGATCACCATCTCCTGGGCCTCGCGCAGCGCCTGGCGAATCGCCTCGGCGGCCGGATGCAGGTCGACGGGGGTGAGATGGTCCCAGTCGATCGCCCCGGACGTGCCGTCGTCGGCCGTCCACGCGCTCCAGTCCGTGAATGTGTAGGTCGGGATCGTCATAGGGGTTACCACGGCCACCAGAGGCCGAAATCAGCCATTGTGAGATTGCGGTCGAGGATTTGCTGGGGTGTCGGCAGCGCGCCGCCCACCGGGGCCGGAATCGTGCCCACCATCAGATTCATGCGCGCCCACGCCGGCGGCGTGCTGCCCGTATCCTTCTCGTAGTGCGCCGGCGCGGACCAGCTCGCCGGCCAGGCTTCCAGGGCGATTGAGCCAATCGTCGCGCTGGCCAGAGGAGAGCCGGCCGGCGGCGTGCCGTACAGCGTGTTCCGCACCAGGATCTTCACGCCTCCGGCATCGATCGTCGTCCAGGACAGACAGGGAACCAGGTCGAATACGTTTCCGCCACCCGTGACCGCCTGCTGCATCCCACCGGCCGTCAATCCGGCTGGCGGCGTGGCGAGCTTGCACTCCGTCGAATTGCACACGCAGAACTGGAGCGTGCCGGCGGCGTCCCGCGTCCAGATCGTCCAGGGGCGGACATCAGCCTCGGCAGACTCTGCCTCATCCCTTGGCCCCCTGTATCCGCGTCCACGCGGATCCCCGGCCCCCGTGACATGCACGTTGACCCTTTCCGCCCATTTTTTGCTGACCAGAACACCATCCACACTTCACCTCACGGGAGTTCGGGCCAGGAGTGCTGCTCAACGACACGCCAGTTGCTTCTAATGGGTTCGCTCGACCGGGTCCCGTTCACCGCCAGGAACACGGGGGTCGGCGTGGGCGTTCCCGCATCACTTTGCGGATCTCTCGCCCGCGTCCGGCTGCTCATGTCGTTCGCCGTCTTCAGCACGTTGAATCCCACCATGATCGCCCGGAAATATTCCCAGCCGCCGGGGATCTTGGTATGCACGAAATTCCAGGTGACGTCATAATACTCTTCCCCGTAATAGTACAATGGGCCGGCAATCTGACAGCCGGCAAAATAAGCCGCGCACGCCAAGGCCGGAGTGAACTGCAGCACGATTTCATCCGTGTTGCACGAGTTATCCATCGCGATCCAGTCCTGAATATCCGCGATGTCCTTTACCGCCTTCTTGTAGCTGAAATTCGAGTCCACCGTGAACAGCTCGGGGATCGGATCGAGCGGATCACCCGCAAAGTTCTTGAACGTGCGCCCATCCAGATCCTCCGCCCCGCTCGGCATATAGGTGCGCTTTTGAGGCTGTCGATCCCAGACACCAGGCTTGTCCCAGGGAGCATCATTACTCCCAGGAGAATCCAGCGTGGTATAGGTGACGGTGCCGACATAGAGCCGCCGATCGGCGGACTCCATGCGGATCTGGTAGGAGTAGGCGAACAGCCCGGAATTCTCCGTGAGTTCACTTCCTGGCGCCGCGACGGTGGCGCGCAGATAGGCTTCGCCCAGCGCCGCCGCTTTTCCGCTGCTCACCGGAGCGTCGAAGATGATCCGGAAGCGGCAGTTGACCGTCGTCTTGCCACTCTTCACATCGCTGGCGGCATCGCTGTCCAGCGGTTTATGCGTGATTGTCGACATCCTAACCCCCGTATGTTTCAACCGGCGTGGCGTTCACGCCATTCGGCATCAGCTTGTCCAGGAACCGCTGCAGAAGCGTATTCGTCAGCTTTTGCTCCTTCACCTGCGGCGGTTCCGTGCTCTGTCCAGACTGGATATTCGCCACCATCTGCGCCGCCTCGCGCGAACCCTGCTGCAGCGCCGGCGCCACCCGGTACTGTCCGTCCTCCTCCACAAGCCTCTTCGCCCTGTCGGATGCCGCCGCCTGCAGCTCGCCAAAGCGCGCCAGCCCCTGTTCCGCGTCTCCGCCGCCCAGGGATTTGGCCGTGCCGTTATTCAGGGCCGCCAGCGCGGCCGCGGATTTCGCGCCGCCGACACTGTCACCGACGGCCGCCGCGTTCTTCACTTCCCAGGCCAACTTTTTCTTTTCGGAGGCAATCCGTTCATCCGCCGCGCGCCAACGCGCCTCCGCCTCATCCCGCGCCGACTGCACCTTTCCCGCGCGCGCATCCTCGATTGCCACGGCATCGCTCGCCCGACTTACCCCCATTCCCTTCTGCAACGCGCCGCTCTTTACATCCTGCTCCAGCTTCCGCAGCCGCTGCCATTCTCCCTCATCGCCCGTGGCGTACGCAGTCGCCGCCCGTTTTCCCAGATCCTTCAGCGTGCTCTTCTGGTCGTCCGCGGCCGCGTACTTTTCCGTCAACTCCTCACGCGCCGCCTTGAACTCAGCCGTGGACATCGCCTTCCACGAATCACGGCGGCTCTTCCACAACGCCTTCAGTTCACCTTCCGCAGTAGGATCTGCGGCGCGGCCGTTGATATTGTTCCACGAGGATTCCTCCGATTTTTTACGGGTTTCTTCTACCAGCGCCAGGCTGCGCTCGGAATTCGGATCGGCCAACTCTCGGTCGACCTGTTCTGCCGCTTTCCTGTCCTTGACGGCCTGATACCACTTCCACACTCCAACACCGAGAGCGGCGATGGCGGCCGCCACCGTCAACACGCCAGCGGCCGCGGCACCCGATGTAATGCCCAGGGCAGAGAAAGCCGTTCTCACTCCGAACGCCGCCCTCTCGCCTGCTCCGGGGATGAATCGAAGCATGCCAGCCACCTTATCGGCCCCGCTTGCGCCTTCCAGGGCGGATCGTCCGGCTGCTGAGGCGGCACCATCCAGCTTCCAGACCCCCCGCGTCAGCGACTCCGTGGACGCGGATGCCCTTTCCATGCCGGCGGCGGAACTGCCGAAGCCGATCTTCAGCGCGGCCGCCTCTTCCCGTGCCGCCGTAAACTGCCGTTTGGCGAATCCCAGACTGTCCGCCGCGGCCCTGGAGGATATCGCCACTTCCCGGCTTTCCAACGCCTGCCTGGCCATCCCTCCCGCGGCAGATGACGCACTGCCGGATGCTGCGGAAGTCGAGGCTTCCGCCGCGCCGCCCGGGGCGAAGCCGGCCGCCTCGAGCGCGGCCAGCTTCTGCTGTGCCGCCGCCGCGCCCGTCACCTCAACTTGGATTTCCACCTTGTTTGGCATATTGTACCCGGTATGGAAACACTGCTTCCAAGCTATATCGCGCTTCTTCTCACACTGGCAGTCATCACCGCCTGCTGCATTCCCTTCTGCACACCCCGCAGACGCTGATCCGCGCCTACCCTCCCCGCTGCACCAGTCCGCTACCCGCCATCGCCGCCGCGTACTGCCGCTGCTCCAGCAGCTCCTGCTCTTCCCGCAGCTCCTCCGGATCCCGATCCCACTCGTAGAACCTGCCGCTGATCGGAGTCCACTTCCCCGTTGCCGCCGCCGCCATCCACGGCCCCAGCGCATTCACCATGGCGACCGCCAGCAGATCGAGCCGATCGCCGACCGGTGGATCCATCTCCAGAAACAGTTGCCAGCGTGCGAACTGCGCTGCACTCATCATGCAACCCAGTTGCGCGGGGTCCGCAACCCTCAGTTCGCGGGCGATCCGGTGGAGCTCGAAGGCGTGGCGGTCGCGGTAAAATTTTGCTTTTCCGCGTGTCGCGCCTCCCCGCTCAGCAGGTTCAGCCGATCGGCCACCGCGTAGATCCGTTCCAAGGCCGCCGCACTCTTACCGGCCAGCGCGGGAATGTCATCCAGGGAGAACACCAGCCCTCCGTCCGGCTCATGCAGCGTCGCCGCCACCCACGCCGCCGCCCAGAAGCCGCGCGGAAGCTCGCCCGACTTCTCATCGCGGAACTCGCGCAGCGCCGCATGCACGGCCGACGCATCCGCCAGCGACAGCGCCTGCACGTCGAACGAACGGCCGCCCCACTCCGGAACCACCACCGACTCGCGCCCCAGGTCCGCCAGCGCCAGCAGCTCTTGGCGCAGCTTGTTGTTCTTGTCTTTCCCCATCGCTCACTCCTCCGTGTCTCAAACTGTGTACCCTGTGCATAGCCCCATGCCGCCGGCTTAGGCCGAGATCGCCGCCTCGACCACCTCGGAGACGACTTCCAGCGTCACCGTCTTCGTCAACTGCGTGTTCACGTCGGCCGGATCATCCTCGACACCGACCAGGATCGCCGTGAAGGTGTACTTCTTGCTGATCGCCGGCAGATTCTGCACCACCGTGAAGGCCGCGCCGCGGACGATGGCGAACGCCGGAAGCGCATCCTGCAGCGGGATCTTGAAGGTCGCCTGCGGCCCGTCCATCAGATCGACGGCCATCTTGTCCTTGTACGGCCCCGTCGAGCCGGCGAACGACGCGTCCTGCAGCTCCGCCTTCCACGACGGCAGCTTCATGGCGCGCACCTGGTCGAACGTCTGCGTGCCCGGATTCGTTTCCTTGATCTCGGTGAAAACCACCGTCGCCCCCAGGCCCGTCTTCTTGAATCGATTGACCACGACTGTCATGTTGCCTTACTCCTTTGTTTTTGCGAACGATCAAACCTCAAAACAGTGCCGAAGATCCTCTTCCGTCATTCCCAGCGCGGCGAGCGCGGAGGATCGGAGGCGAGTAATGGACGGGTCATCCCACGCGAACGAGCTGGCGTCCCGGTACTCGCGGGCGTCCTCGCCAGTTAGGTCGTCGAGGATGGAGTTGTAGACGTCGGTCTTGCCCCGTTCTGCCATCCACCGCCGCACCTGCAACTTGGTGCGCTCCACCAGCCGCCTGGGAACGACCGGCGCGGTGTAGGCGGTGAGGCCGAACGCGGCGATGGCGGCGGCGAGCGTCTCGGCCTTGGTCGTATCCGCCCCACCATTATTCCACCCCGCGTACGGGAAGCGGAACGTGGCGGGCTGTGCCTGCACGAGCCAGACGCGGCCTTGGGAGTCCTTGGCGTTGCCGGAGGTCGTTAGGTTTTTGATGTATTTGTTCACAGTGAATCTCCTAATTCCGATTGGCATAAAGCGAGCCGTTGTACCGCGTGAAAGGCACGGGGGAGACACCATTGTTCCCAACTTCCATGACTCCCGGCCATTCGGGAATCAGGAACTCCATGACGCCAGTCTCAACCCATGCAGTCGTCTCATCCTGTTCCCATTGCATCGTAGACAGAAGATTGGTCTCATCATCGAAGGATGTGGGTACGCTCGGCGTTCCCGGTATACTGTCGAGGCGAGTAGTACTCACGTCCTCTTCTTCCTCAAACCCGTAGTCCACGGGAACGCTGGTCCCCGCAACGCCCTGCATGTAGACCCTGCCATCTCTGACCGTCTCATAGTAGCCCCCCACGTTGGACCACTCGGCATTCGGCGGATAGGCCGTATCGTTGCCGAAGATTTCCCAAGCAAGCCCGTCGGTACTGTAGAGGAGCATCGTTCCCGAGGCAGACGGGGAATACACGCCGGTCTCCCCGTCCTGCGTCCCCCGCGCAATGTATCCGCCGTAGGGGAGGTATCCGTTCGTCAGCGAGACGACGGCCAGCATCGACCCGTCCGCAGGAATCTCGACGAATCCTTCAGGGGCTACCGGAGGCGTCACCAGCACCGTACATCCCGCCGCCGTCAGCGTGTCGGCATCGGCAACGCCCTGCGCGGATGGAGCGGAGAGGCCGGTGAGATCGATGTAGGGCTTCTCCGCGCCATAGGTCGGGAGAAGCGCAACGAAGGCCGCGAGGATGAAGTCGGCAGTGCTCGGCGTGCCGTTGTTCCCCTCACCCACCAGCGTGATTCTGTAGTCCAGGCACCCGACGGACGGCAGGGGGATGTTGGTTTTGAACTCGTCCGTCGTGAACAAGAAATCGGCGCTGTAAATCGAGAGGTCAACGTTGCAAGGAAGGACACATTGAAATCCGTCGGGTTCCGTGGGGTAACTCGCATCGCCCACATCCGATGGTGATATGACAAAGGGGCGATTGTTCGCCATCTCTCCAACAGGCTTAAATACGATGCCGCCGTTTGCGCCGGAATGCAGCAACGTCGCCAGCCGTACGCTTTCGTTTTGCGGGAGCACCGCCAGCGCCGCCTTCGTGGCGTCTTTCTGCGGTACGGTCATCCCCTGCGCGGCGGCGAGGACGGCGGCGGGGGTGGTTTCCCCTCCCTCCGGGATCTCCATCGGCTGCCCGTTCCACGGATTGATGATTGTCTTGCTCATGTGCTATCTCCAACCCTTCGCCCGTGGATTAATCGCCGTCCTGCGTGTAGCTCAGCTCCGTCAGATTCGTGGCCGCGCACGGCCCCGGCGCGCACGCCTTGCGCTGGGTCACCACGCCGTCCTCGGCCGTCACCTTGACCATCTTGCAGGCGAACCACTGCGGTTCATCCATCCGCGCTCCGGGAGGCGCGAATGCCATGTAGATGGTGTTGCCGTCCGCGCTGGTGATGACCAGCAGTTCCGTGTGTCCGGCCTGCACGAGCTGCGCGAAGGCCTGAGTGATTTGATTCTGCAGCATGATCCAATCTCCTTTTCAGTCTCGATCCTCGATCGTAAATCCAACGGCGAAGGCACCCACACCCGGAAACTCCGGCAGCTCCACCGGCCGCCAGCCCGAAAGCTGCGCCAGCACATTGGTGCCAATCGCACGGCAGATGCCGTCATCCTTCTTGAAATAGCCGCGGAATGCATCCAGAATGTCCCACAACCCCTCTTCGCTTTCCGCCACCGCCACGGAGAAAGTTCCCACCACCAGCAGCGTCCCCTGATTCTCCAGCATCATGTCATTTTCGATCTTCTGATCCGCCGGCCCGAACACCAGCACCGCCGCCGGATATTCCCCGTTCAGCTGCTGCACCACCTGCAGCACATGCTCCAGGCTCGATGCCCCGGATGCGCGCAACACCTTTTTCAGCGCCGGAATTTCCGTCTGAATGTCGGTCTCCAAAAACGCGGCGATGGCGGAAAGTTTCATCTCACCACCCCTTCAACTGGCTGCGTTTGAACCTGGCCTCATTCACCGCCACGTCCAGGGCCGACCCGCTGGCGGAAGACGAACCCTCCGGACTCGCGGCCGCCAGCCCCACATTGGCCAGACTGAACCTGCCCGCCGCCACATCCGCCAAAAGCGCGCGCACCGCCTTCACCTCATCCTGCAGCCCCTGGGGCGACGTGCCGGAGAGCATCCGCAGCCAGGCCCGCGCCGCCGCCAACGTCAACGTCCAATCCTTCAGCAGTCCCGGCACGCTTGCGCCCTCCGCCGGCAACTGCCAGCGCATGCAAACCCGCCCGTCCACCTCCGCCTGCGCCGCCGCCAGATCCACCGCCGCATCCGCATCCGCCGTTGCGCCGGTATAGCAGCCGGCGTACTGCAACCGCAGCTTTCCCTTCAGATCGGTGATGGTGGCGTAGTTCATTGTTCCGTTTTCCGTTTTTCCGTCTCTCTAAAAAGTGGGGGATGGCCGCCGGCCGCAGCCGGCGCGCCATCACGCGGCAACGCCGCGATTGGTTCAGGCCGACTTGAAGCCGGCGTACATCAGGTGCGGGAGGGTGAGGCACGCGGCGCCGCGGTAGTGCAGGCCGTAGTGGTTCTCGTTGTTGTCCTTCACGCACGTGTCGCTGTCCTTGTCCCAGCGGATCAGGGCGCCTTCCTTGCGCTTCTGCACCGCCACCGGTTTCACCGGCCCGTTGCAGGCGCCCAGGAACCAGTAGTTGGCGGCCGCGCCGACCAGCAGCGGATCCACCACCAGCTTGACCGTGCCGGCCAGCATGTTGTCGATCACCGCCGGCTGCGTCTTGCTGCCGTCGCCGGTGGCGATGCTCACCACGATCTTGGTGTTGACCACGATGTCCTTCGCCGTCTTCTCCAGGGCGGGGCCGACGATCAGCGTGTCGGGCATCACATTCAGCGTGTTGCCGTCGTAGCCGACATAGCCCATCATCGTCTGCCTGGCCGCGGCGTAGCTCTCCGCCGTCAGCGCGTCGGTCACATAGTTCTTGATCGTGTTCTTGCCGTACTTCCGGCTGGCAAGGAAGAACGCATTGCCATCGAGCCAGTTGGCATTCTCCACCATCGCCGCCACGGCCAGGCGCGGCCAGAGAAGCTTCGCGTCATAGCCCATCTGGTCGAAGAGCACCGGGTAGATCCCCAGCTTGTCGTCGTCGATGTCGTTGCGGTTCACGCGCACCGTGTTCTCGTAGTCATCGTTGACCACGATCATCGCCTGCTTGACCGCCTTGTCGGCCAGCCGCGGGCCGATCCACTTGCGCATGCTGCCGAGCATGGCCAGCCAGGCGTAGGTCTCCATCGCCGTCGAGCTGGTCAGCACCATGCAGTAGGTCAGGAACCGGCTCGCCGCGGCCTCGCCGCGCCCGAAACCGTCCTGCAGCTTCGTGTTGAAGCTGGTGAACAGGCTCTCCATCACCGTCGTCGTCGTCTTCATCGTTTCCAATTCTCCTTGGTTTCGTTTTGGTTGTCCATTCAATCAGTCGCATCCGGCCGATCAATCCGATCGGCCGGATCATTCTTCATCAGCTCGCGGCCAGGATTGCCTTGGCCTCCAGGGCGGCCAGGATGGCGTTGGCCTTGGCCACGGCCGCGTTGAGCGTGGTCATCAGCTCCTTGTTCTGCTCGTTGACGCCGGTCACGATGGAGGCAACCGCCGTGGCGATCGCCGTATCGACCTGCGTTGCCGTCGGCGTCGCGCCGCCGGCGCACGCGCCAGCCGCGGCAACGACATCGACCAGGGCGCCGTTGACCGTGCCCGTCAGCGTCCCGGTCAGCGCAGCCGCATCGGCGATATGCACGCCGGGGATCGCATTCTGCGCCGCGGCGATCGCCGCAGGGCTCATGTCCACCAGCACGCCCTCGGGCAGCAGCGCCACGAACAGACCGGCCGCCACCTTGTAGGTGCCGCCGACCTTGCCGACCGTCTCCGCGTCGATCACATAGACCTGCGTGCCCACCTTCTCCGTCCCGGCGAACGCCTCGCCGGCCGCGCCGTTGTCCAGAACCACCAGCCCCTGGAACACGTTGATCTCGTCGCCGATCGCCCCGTCTTGCTGCGCCAGCCCCGCCACCTGGATGCTCGCCGCGTCCGCGCCGACCACCCCGGTTCCGGCCGCGTTGCGGCAGACGATCGAACCTTCCTCCATCGCCGCCGCCAGCGCCACCAGCACCAAGCTCCCGAATGCCTGTTTTCCGCTCTTCATCTTGCCAATCTCCTTGTTTTTGATTTCCGTCGATTCCGTCGATAACCACCGATGGCCATCGAAAGTTGTCGAAAGCTGTCGACGGTCATCGACAGCCTTCAACCCGCCGCCTTACTTGCCGGCCATTTTCTTCTTCTGGGCCAGCATCGCATCCTCGGCGATTCCCATCACGCGGCAGACATCCTTGTCCTCCGCCGTCAGCGCGACCGCGTCGCCGGACGGGTTTAGGTCGGCGGGATTCACGCCGCTCCCGGGTGCGGCCACCACCGGTGCATCCTTGAGGAACGCCGTCAGCACCGCCACATCGGCCGACGCGGCCCAGCCCTTGACCATGGCCGGGGTCAGCTTGCCAGCCTTCACGCCCTCGTCGATCACCGCCTGGCGGTCACGGGCGGCCTGCGCCGTCTTCAGCGTGGTCACTTCGCCCTGGAGCGCCGTGAGGCTTGCGGAGTCCGCATCGGCCTTCTCGGCCTTGGCCAGCATGGCCAGCAGCTTGCCCTTGACCTCGGCCGGGGCGGCCTTGCCGTCCAGCTTCAGCACCGTGCGCACTTCAGCGGCGCAAGCCGCGGAGTCCGCGCCCTCGTTCATCTTCGCCTGCAGCGCCTTCACGGCGGCGAGCACTTCCTGGTCGGTCGCCGTGTCCGGCAGACCGAGCAGCTTCTTGAGTTCGTTCATTCCCGCTGTCTCCTCTGTTGCCTGCCTCACCGGCAGTTCTTCTGCTTGCGCCAGGGCCGACGCGGCCAGGCTGTCAAGATTGTCAATCGCCGGCGTATTCGTCAGCGCCACGCTGGTGATCCGCAGCGGGGGCGTCATCAGCCCCCGGAACACCGGCGAAAACCAGTTGTACATCTTCTCCTTCATCAGCAGCGCCGCGCGCGGCACGAACTCCACGTCCGTCAGCCACAGCCCGTCCGCCCTCGCCGCCAGCGTGCCAAAGCCCGCCGCTCCGCGTTCCGACTTCAGCAGCGCCGCCAGCTCCGGCTCCTCCACCTTCACCCCCGTCAGCGCCGAGATCTGATCGGCCAGGTTCTTGGAGAAGTGCTCGCAGTCCAGCGGAATCCGCGTTCCCTTCTGCGTGAAGCTCGCCACGATCTCATCCGCGTGTTCCGGCAGGAAGTCGCCCGCCACCGTCTGCCCGCCCTGGGTGATGGAAAACGGCCCGAACTTCAACACCCGCCAGGCCGTCGGCACCCCGTCCGCATTGCGCCGCACCGCGCCGGCAACGCCGCTGCCGATCTCATGCAGCCCCGCCGCAAGCCAGTTGCGATTGAAATTGTTCAGCAGTTTCTTCATGGGTTCCGTCTTCCGTCTTTCCGTTCTTCCGCCTTACCTCGCCATGCACCACTCACCCCCTGAACAACTTCATAAACTCCCGAGTCCCGATCTCCGCGATCCTCGCCTCAGTCGGCAGCCAAGGGTCCGCCTTCTGCGTCACGCTCTTCACCAGGGCGAACAGCGCCGTGAACTTCTCGTTCTTCTTCCCCTTGTTCGTCACCTTGCCCATCAGGAACCGCTTCTCCCCGTTGCGGTAGTAGGGGATGAACATCATGTCGAACGAACGCCCGTAATACTCCGGGCCATTTCCGCTCGCCCTTGCCGCTGCGTCAATCGGAATCGCCAGAAATTTGCTCCCCTTCGCCCCCGGACCCTTACCCGGTGCCGAGATCGTACCACCCGTCTCCTTGAACGCCGCCCCCGCATAATTGCACCCGACCGTCGCCTGCGTGTCACTGACGCTCGTCACCTGCGTTGCCTTCGCCACATCATGCCAGAATTTGCGTCCTCCCTTGGCCCTGGCATTCTCCCTCGCCTGCTTCGCCACCCCCTGCGCCCACGCATCCAGAAACCGTTTCGGACTCCCCAATCTCCGTCCCAGTTCTTCCGCCTCCCGAAAGTCCGACGTGATGGTGAAGATTAGGCTCATTTGCGGCTCCTAAAAAAGTTGCGCACCGCGCACGCCGACCGCACCCACCAACCAGCGCCGGGGATGCCAGCCGGAATCGTCGCCATCAGTCTTCCCTGCACCATCGCTCCGCCGAACGCCTGCATCGCCGCCAGCCGCTTCTCGGCGTCGGCATGGTCAATCGCGTGTATAGTAAATCCCCACTGATACCCACGGTATTTGTACAGACAACAGAACTCAACCATGTCGGCATTGTGCGGGTACGCGGTGTCGCCGGAAGCACAAGGAGGACAAGATGTATTTTCGCATGTATCAGGACACGAAACCGGAGTGGCGCTGGACGCTGTACGCGAAGAACCATGAACCGATTGCGTGCTCAAGCGAAGGATACCAGGATCGGACGGACTGCTTTCGCGCGATTCAGCTGGTGAAGGAATCTGCGGATGCGCCGGTGATTTGATTTCGTCGTTTTTCATGGTATTTTCCTTGGTGAGGTCAGTCAGTGGTGTAAGGTTAGCGCGCCCTATTGGGAGGAGCCCCGTTCGAATCGGGACCTGACTGCCCCGTTATACCAGTTCATTCTCTTCCAGATATGACTTCGGCACCTTGTCCCACGTCGAGGCCATCTCCAGATCCCAGCCCTCGCCCTTGCGGATCAACACCGCGATCTCGTTTGTATCCACATTGAGCAGCACCATCCGGCGCATCTTTCCTTTGGCCACATACTTCACCCTGGCTCCCGTATTCCAGATCGTGTTCGCCCAAATCTTCAACGTCCGTTCCGCATCCGCCGCCACCTCGTCGTGATTCTTCAGGTTATGCGCCACCCCAAACTGGCGTTCAACGCCCGGAGACGTGTAGCTGATGCTCGCCTTCGTCGGCGGCAGCCCGATGGCATCCACATGCTCCGGCAGCAGATCACCCAGGCTTACCTTCTGCTCCGGCAGCTTACCCGCCGCCACCTTCTCCACCAGCCCCCGAATCTCCTTGAGGTTCAGCGGCATCACCTGGCTCGCCTGGTCCACCGGAGCCGTACTCGTCACCTTCAGCACCTGATCCTCCGGCAGAATGCTTTCCATCCGCGCCAGAATCTCCCGCCGCGCCTCCACCTTCTGCACTAAGCTCATGTCCTGCACCGCCATCGCCTCGGCCGGCCGGAACACGAACCCGCTCTCCGGCGGATTCACGTTCACCGGCCCCGTCTCCGGGTTGTCCACCTGCGCGAAGTCCGCGCCGCCCTCCGGATTCTCCTTCGTCACCGCCGTGCCGATGCCGTACTTCGCCGCCTCCTCCTCGTCGCAATCTTCCAGATCGCAGCGGCAACCGAATTCCCATGGCGGCGTATGCGTCGCCCAAAACGGATCATCCTTCGGCAGCACCAAATTATTCAGTTTTGCATGCTCGGCCCGCGTCCGCTTATCCATCCGCGCGATGTAGCGGTAGTACGGATACGCCGCCACCACCCCCGGACTCTCGCTCACCTGCTTGCGGCCCACCGACCGCGCCATATCCACATTCTGCCGCAGGATCAGTTCGATCCGCCGCGTGCTCGCGATATTCGACATCCCCGCCGCCTTCGGATCATACCCCTCCGCCTCCTTGTCCAGCTCCACCTGGCCCACGCCCTGCGCCGCCAGGAACGACTGCATCCGGTTCCGCGCCTCATTGTACCCCATCTCACCACGCGCCACACTCTCGGCCTGCCGCTTGAACTCCTCCAACACATTGGCCTGCGTCACCTGCGCCGAGAAGAACGCATGCATCTTCACCTTGCCATTGAACTCCGGCGATAGCGCCAGCTCCGCGCTCTTCATGGCAGTCGGCACCGCCACCTTCGAGCCCAGATACTCATTCGCCCCGGTGAAAGTCAAAAGCGCCATGATGATTCCCGCAATCCCCATTGTTTCCACTCTTCCGTTCTTCCGTCTTTCAGCGCAACCCCCGCGCCGCACCGGCCGCACCGGATGCCGCCCCCGTATAGATCGCCTTCGCCAGAACCTCCTGGAACAGCGAGCTGTCCATGTCCGCCTCGATCCCCGGAAGCCGCGCCAGAACCCGCCCCATCCGAGCCTTGAACTCCGCCTCGTCCGGGTTCCCCTCCAGCACCGCCGAAAGCGCCACACTCAACGGCTTGAACCATTCCTCCAGCCCGTTGCCCGCCAGCAATTCCGCCAAGGCCGTGGAAGCCACCCGCTCCGCCGGGGCCAACCCCGCGCCGCCCCCGGCCGCCTTGCCCGCCTTCCCGGCCTCCGCCGACAGCGCCGCGGAGTCCGCGGGCCTGAACCCCGCCCCCGTCGTCCCCATCATCTGCTCGGCGGTATCCTGCGACATGCGGAAGAACTGCACCAGCATCATCACGCCCGTCTCGCGCGGCAGCGCCCCGGCCGCCACATCCTTCACTACCTGCGCCGCCGCCGTCACCTGCGCACCGTTGAACGCCGTATCCTGGATGTTCGCCCCGCCGGAGGCCTGGCCACCCTGCGGACTCCGCCGGTTTCCAGCGGAGTCCGCAGCGGAGATACCCGTGCCTCTGGCACCTTCGGGGGATGCAGGGGGGATGAAGGTAATCCCCCCCGCCTGCAAGGCCGGTTTCCGCGTCAGCTTCATCCCGAACTTCTCGCTCATCTCCTGCTCGTCCGCATCGAAGCCCGCGTTGTTCAGGTTCACCAGCACCGTGCTCGTCTGCACCAGATCTTCCGGCTTCTCCACCACCGCGCGAATCTTCGGCACCGCCGCCGCCGCGCCGTAATTGAACTGCGTCCAGGGCGCGGCCAGTTGCGCCGTCAACGTCGCGCCGATCATCGCCGCATCGCTCTTCAGCAGATCGCCGCGCACCTTGCTCTGCGCGTCGCCGCCGGAGAGGCCGGCGCTGTCGCCGCTCGACGCCGTCTGCCCCAGGATCACCTTCGTGATCGCATCGCCCGCGTAGGCCAGCAGCTTGTAGTACACATCGCCGGTGGCGTTCGAGGCCTGGATCAGCTCCGTCGTCACCGCATCCGTCAGGATCGCGCCGCCGTCGCTACCAAAGTTCTGGATCAGGGATCGCAGCTTGTTGCGGTCGCTCTCCCACGCCTGGGCATTCACCTTCGCCACCAGAAACGGCATCCCATAGCGCTCCGTAAAGCGCAGCAGCTCTTTCATCCCGCCGAGGCGCATGAACACATCCAGCCAGGCCAGCGGCCGGATCAGGCCTCCGCGCGCCGCGTCCCCGCTCCGGCTCGCGTGCCGGTGGTAGATGAACTTGTTCGGGGCCAGCGGCACCCCCAGCGGCTGCGAACGCGTCACCAGCAGCGGCCGGCGCGACTCGCGAAACGTGAAGTGCCGCGCCTCGATCGCGTTGAATCCCGCGATATCCGCGCCGCCGTTGGCCCAGATGATCTCCGTGACGGAGAACCCCGGCAGCAGCGCGCCCATCATCTCAAACGCCACCAGTTCCGCGAAGGTGCTGAACTGTGCCTGGTTTTCACCGCCACACCGTCCTACCGTCACACCGCCACACCGGTTCCCCAGGAGCTGCTCGGAAAGCCTCTCCGCCGCCTCGATGTCCGCCGGCGCATCGCCACCCGGTTCCACGCGCCATTCCAGGCCTGCCACCGCCGCGCGCCGTGTCTGGCATGCCTGCGAGATCTCCCAGTTCTTTTCCTCGATCTCGGCGGAAAGGAGGCACTGCGCCACTGCGCTATTTACCAGATAATGTACCACCTCGGGTGACGAAAAGAGGGTAACGCTCCGAAAGAGGTTCTCATGGAGAACTTCAAGGAGGTGTTACCATGGAAGGGAAAGAGAATCTCACTGAAGTGGTTCTGGAGGAGAAT
>CAIXRA010000070.1 GCA_903921725.1 uncultured Lentisphaerota bacterium | reverse complement strand
GCGAGTTTTGCACATGCATTGCACGATTCAATTCTCAAAGAGCTCGACTGCCGCCTTCTCAGCGGCACGGGTTCCAAATATGAACCCGCTTCCGCCTTTTGCAAACCCAATCCCGAAATTTTTGTTCCGGAACCACCGGCCGCCGAAGCAACCGGAATGTTTTCAAAAAGCGAGGTCTAATATCCCGCCGGTTCCAGCATTTGCAAGCACAACCGCAAGATTTTTCCGCACAAAACCGGCCTCCGCGCGTGTACCATATAAGGGCGGAACCGACAAAAAACAGCCGCAAATCAAAGACCTCCCCCCCTCTCCGCGCACGCCGTCCCGCCGGAAAACCGCGGGGCTACGCGCCCGGCACAGGCACGGCGGGCAGCACGCGGATCTGCGTCTCGCTGTACTTGTTCCACGGGAAATGGAACGGGGAATGGTAGCACAAGACCCGCACCTCGCCGACCGGACCCCACTCCGGATGCGACTGAAGCCATTCCCGCAGCCGGGCGGCCCCCCGTACGCGCAGCCCCTTTGTGTACGCGCCCCAGGCACCGACCGAAACCACCTTCAGCGGAGCATCGTCCGACACCGTCACCCCGCCGAATCCACCGTTGGGTCCGAAATCACTTTTGGCATAAAGGAACGCCATGCTCGCCGGTGCGTCCGGCGCGGAGGGGAACTCCATGACGACCGGCGCGCTCATCGGGATCTTCCGCTCCTGGATATGGTGGAAAAGCGTCATGAACTGGGCGTCCCCGCCCCCCTTTCCCTGCACGCGCGCCGCCCGCACCACGGGATACTCCTTGATGCAGACCACTCCCGGCGGCGACGGCGACGGCCACCCCTCCGGAAACGGCGCATCCAGCTTGATTTTGAACGGGTTGGAGGAATCCGCGCCGCCCGCGCTCGACTGGCGTTGGCAGCCGCATGCCGCGCAGAGCGGCGCCAGCAAAAACAACAGAATCGATCGTCCGGCAGTCGGCGTCATCGGCGCATCCTCCCTGTTTCGTACGGCTTCCCTCCCGGCCGGAGCGGAACCCCGCCGGCAGCCTTACCATAGACGCCGCCGGGGCGTTGCGCCAGCGGCGCGCCTTTGGCCGGCGCCACCGCTTGCCGTCATGCACTCCCCCCGTTACATTGGCGTGCATGACAAAGCCCTGCCATCATCCCGACGTGAACGCCGACCTGGAGCGCGAGGAGCGCATCGGGTTTGCGGAGGTCATTTATTGCCCCGGCAAGAGCGACGAGCAGCTCCGCACCGCCGCCGGGGCGCTCTTCGCCGCCCACGCCAACGTGCTGGCGACGCGCGCCACGCCGGAACAGGCCGCCGTGCTCCTCGCGCTCTCCCCCGACGCGCAGCACAACGCCGTTGCGCGCGTGGTGTTTACGCACAAGGACAAGACCCTCCGCGGCGGCGGCGCCGTGCTCGTGGTCTCCGCTGGCTCGTGCGACGTGCCGGTGGCCGAGGAGGCCGCCTGCGTGGCGGAAGTGATGGGCAACCGGGTCGAGCGCCTCTACGATGTCGGCGTCGCCGGCCTGCACCGGCTGCTGTCGCGCCGGGAGGAACTCCAGCGCGCCTCGGTAGTGATCGTGGTGGCCGGCATGGAAGGCGCCCTGCCCTCCGTGGTCGGCGGGATGGTCTCGAAGCCGGTCATCGCGGTGCCGACCTCCGTCGGCTACGGCGCCTCCTTCCAGGGGATCACGCCGCTGCTCTCCATGCTCAACTCCTGCGCGCCCGGCGTCACCGTAGTGAATATCGACAACGGCTTCGGCGCCGCCTTCGCCGCCTCCCGCATCAACCGCCTGCTGAAGCCGGTGTGACGGGGGGGGGGGGGGGGGACAGTGTGGGGGTGTGACGGTGTGACGGGATTCACCTTTCATCGGAGTTTTGACCGGGTCCCAGGCCCTCCCTCGCCCGCCAGGCATTCTCCGTGCCAAGCCGTGCCGTGCCGCGCCCCCGCCCGCCCGGCCCCAAAAAGGCTACGCCCGGTGCGCATGGCGCGGAAGGCGGGACCCGCGCCCCCTGTCTTACGGCTTTTTATGCATGACTTAAAACAATGCAGACCAATGCATTAAAGAGGATTACGAACAGATTTCCCTGGTTATCCGACCGCCGTATAACACCGGAAAAGAGGGGTATTTCCGACACGAAAAAGGCGCAAAACAGCCCTTTTGTATCCTGAAAATCCGATTGGACGCATAACACCGGTCTTGCCAGAGTTATACGACAGTGGTACATCCTCTCTGAGCACGCTATTGTACCAGCAATACGACTGTCGCGGACCGGTTTCGGGCGGAACTCCCGAGTTTTGCGACTGGCGGTCTATATCACGTTAGACCTCACGGTAACTCTCATGTCGCCTTCGCAATCTCCTGTCAATTGCTTTGTCGGAATGTTCGACGTCATAGGCTTCAAAGCACTCAGAGCAGAACTGGGGACGCCCGGCCTGCACCAAAAATACATGAGAGGAATTCTCCCCGCCATAGCCCATTCTGCGGCGGGAAAGGGAAAGCACGAAACCATCAATGGTCAATCCATGTACGTCCCGGACTTCACCGGCACCACACTCAAGTACCGCGCCATCTCAGACAGTGTTTTATTGCTGGCACCTGATGACTCCTTTGATTCCTTTTATCAGCTAATTAATTCTTCGTTCATGTTGCTTCAGTTCGGCTTCAACGGCGGGAGAGCACCGTTCAGAGGCGCAATTGGATGGGGAGATTTAATCGACGATCCGCAGGGAATACTTCTTGGAAGCGCGATCGAAGATTCCTATGCAGGCGAAAGCCAACAAGCATGGGCTGGCGCAATGCTCACATCATCCGCGCGCGATATCGCAGAGGCTCGTGGCTACATCGAACGCTTTGAACAGATTCACCTAGAAGCTGCCGCCATAGTGCCAGACGAGATCTCAAAGAGGAATGCCCTTCTGAATTCAAAGCGCTTAGTCCGATACGCTGTGCCAACGCAAGTGAACCCAAAAGACGGTCCGGCCCAATACGCAACGTTAGAAACCTACGCAATTGATTGGACAGTTCGCATGTATGAAGGAGCATCTCAGAAGTCTTTTGAGGAGTCTAAGAGTGCGCATGCTAATACCATTTCAACCAACACACGCAGTTTTGAAACTTGGGCTCGGGCGCGTAAGGTCTAACACTTCATTCCAGGGGACGCGCCGCGATGAAGCTGCGTCGCGCCCCTGAATTCGGACGCTAGAGGCAATAAAAATGGATTCTTTCCCATATTGTATACCTTGCCAACGAGAATTAACTTCTGAGGAAAGTGATCTCGTTCGATATATTGTGGAGAATAATGCACCTCAGCGATTATCTGAATTAGGAACTTTAAAGGTGATCGCTCGCTGTGGATGCGGAAAATGTCCAACAATTTTATTCGGTTCAGATTTGAATGAAAAACCAAATACAAAACATCCAGTCAATGAAATTGCTGAATACTATGGGCTCAATTCGGATGGGGTGACCGTCGGAATCATATTGTTTGTGCGCGACGAAAGGCTTTCTGAGCTAGAAGCATGGTCGCCTAAAGGTGAAGACATTGCTTCATGGCCAAAGATTACCTCGTTGACAAAGAATATAAATAACCTCTAACCATTCGCTGCACAAAACCCGCAGGAAGCGGGTTCCGTGAGCTCAGTCGTTCGGCAAGGGTGGGCTGGCTTCGGGGTTGACGCACATAGGGGGTGCCGGATGAAAAGGCCATCAGCTCTGAAAGGGCGGCGGCACCCATTGGTCGCCCTGCTCATCTTGCTCGCGGGCTGCCTTCCGCTGCAGCTTCAGGCAGAGTACAACACGAATTCAGAGATCACCCCCAAGGCGAAGACCCTTGACGAGGGTGGGATCCGCATGGAGATCGGGAAGACAATCCGGCTGACCCCGGCTCCGGTTTCCGCCTTTCATCCCTGGCTAAAAGCCGTCCGGCTCGAAAACGGCGATCTCCTCTTCAACTGCCCGCTTTCCTGGGGCGCGCACAGGGATTATGCGGTTTCGCCCAAGGACGAGGAAGATGAATGCTGCCTCCGCTCGAAGGATGGCGGGGAGAGCTGGCAGAAAAACCTGGTGCAAACGTCCGAGGACGGAGGAAAAACCTGGCGTCTGCGGCCAGGTGCCATGCAGCGGGCCGTCCGGTTGAAAGACGGGACCTTGATCGCGGACTACGGGCGCGGCTTGGGCGTGTCGCTGACCCCGGCCGCGGACAAGCGGATGATCTACAAGCGGGTCGAGCCCATGAGCCTGGGTTACGCCCCCACCATGACGCAATTGGCCGACGGCAGGATCTTGTGCGCCGCGCAGCAGGGCTGGAAAGGGCAGGTGGTCAATGGCGTCAAGCTCGAGGACGGCTACTACATTGAGTTTTTGACTTCCGCGGACCGCGGTGTCCATTGGCAGGCGGCCGGCAGGCTGAGCTTCCAGACGTTCGGCGACGACATGAGCGACGGGTTTGAGGGCTATGGGGAGCCGTTCTTTCTCAGGGCCGCCAACGGGGAGCTGCTTTTGTTCCTGCGGACGACCCAGCACTCCGGCACGGGGCTCAAGGTGGGTCCGAAGTATCCGCCCGTGAAGGTGGTGCGTTCCGCTGACGATGGAAAAAGCTGGTCTAAGCCGATTGTCGTGCACCCCACGGGGGTCATGCCAACGGCAACACTGCTGGACAACGGGATCATCGTGGCGTTCACCGGGCGCGGCGGCAACCGCGTGGCGGCCAGCCGGGACAACGGCCTCACCTGGCAGTGCCACCATAATCTCATGCCTACGGATCAGTCGCCGAACTTCAGCGGCCACAACGCCGTTGTTCCGGCGGGGCCGTCGCGCGCCCTCTTGATCTACACCAACAATCATCCGCACCCCGGCAACAAGCCCGACTGCCCCCCCGACAACAAATACAACGCGGAACTGATCGGGACCTTTGTGACGTTCACGCGCAGTTCCGAAGAGCCGCCGAAAAAGTGAGGGGCCTTGCGCACGGCGAACGCCCGGGTTAGGGACGGGTGCATTATCCCGGATTCCGAAGTTGAATAAGCACTGTCTGTTCCTTTTCCACCTTATGTTGTGCGTAACCACCGTACACCAGAAGGAGGAACAAAACAGTGCAAGCAAAACTTACATCGGTTTTCGG
>CAIXRA010000069.1 GCA_903921725.1 uncultured Lentisphaerota bacterium | reverse complement strand
CCGGTGCCTTTGCCGGCATCCTCGCGGTGACCGGCTGGCGTGTGTGGGACGCCCAGAAGCGTTTCGTGCCCGTTCAGGGGATGGTGACGGAGAGCCGGGTCGATGAATCGCGCGGCTCCAAGGGCGGAACCACCTACAAGCCGCACGTGGCCTACCGCTACACGGTGGCGGGACGCGAACTTCATGGCGACCGCTACGAGTTCGGCTCCATGAGCAGCTCCGACGGATATGCGCGAAGCAGCGAAGTCGTCCGGCGCTGCGCCCCCGGCGCGGCGGTCACGGTCTATTACGACCCGGCGCGTCCGGAGTCCGCCGTGCTGGTCCGCGAGCTTCCCGGCGGCTTTTTCTTCATGTTGCTCTTCCTGCAGCCGTTCCTGCTGGTCGGCATCGGCGTCTGGTTCGGCGTCGCCTATGCCGTGCGCGATCTATGGCGCCGCCGCCGCTGCCTGGCGGGCGGGCCGCGGACGCCGCCGTGGCCGGTGCCCGGCTGGGGTGTTTTCCGGCAGACCGCCTCCGGCCTCGCCGTGGCCGGTGGCGGGCGGGCGGGGAAGACGCTGATGACGTTCGCCGTAGGGTACGGCATCACCTGTTTCCTGAGCCTGTTTGTTTTGGCCTTTGTCTGCGGCGGGTTTTCGGGCGGCGGCCTGATGCCCGTCAAGCTGGCGTTTGCCGCGGCGCTGCTGGTCGGCGGCCTGGCGGCGGGGTATGTCTGGGGGAAGCCGGATTCGCAGGCGTCGTTCATGGTGGACGGCCTGCGCGGTCGGATTATGCTCGACCGCGGCCGCGGCCGGCGGCCCGTCACCCTGCGTTTTGACGAACTGGCCGGCTGGGTGGTGGAGACGTTCTGGACGGCGGGCGGCAAGAACAGCCCGCCCAAGCAGCAGTGGCGGATCTCCCTGCTGGCGAAGGACGAGGCGTCGCGCGAGCTTCTGGTCGCCGGCGACGAGGAGCTGGCCCGGCATGTCGTCACCCAGCTCTCCGACCTGACCGGTCTTCCGGTGCAGTGGCCGGTGGAGGAGCCGGCAGACCCGTCGCCCAACATCGAAGAGGCCCTCGAAAAATTGTCGCAGAAGAGCCCGCTGCTGGGCAAGCTGGTCTCGGGCCTGGCCCGGTTCGCGAAAAAACGGGACGGCCGGGAATGATCGGTCAGATCGGTCCGATCCGTCGGATCGGTCTGATTTTTTGGGGAGTCGCGGATGCCGCAGGAAAAGCACCAAAACATGGCGCTGCCGATGACGCGGGCGGAGATGGACGCGCGCGGCTGGGCGGAACTGGACGTGCTGCTGGTCACGGGCGATGCGTATGTGGACCATCCCTCGTTCGGGCCGGCGGTGATCGGGCGCGTGCTGGAGGCGGCGGGGTTCCGCGTGGGGATCGTGGCGCAGCCGGACTGGCGCAGCGCGGAGCCGCTGAAGGCGATGGGGCGCCCGCGGCTGTTCGTCGGCGTCACGGCGGGCAACCTCGATTCGATGCTCTCGAACTACACGGCGGCGCGGCACAAGCGCCAGGACGATGACTTCAGCCCCGGCGGGCGCGCCGGACTGCGGCCGAACCATGCCTGCGTGGTCTATGCGCAGCTCGCGCGGCAGGCGTTCCCCGGCGCGGCGGTGGTGCTCGGCGGGATCGAGGCGAGCATGCGGCGCGTGGCGCACTACGATTACTGGGAGGACAAGCTGCGCCCTTCGATCCTGCTCAGCTCGAAGGCGGACCTGCTGGTGTACGGCATGGGCGAGGCCGCGATTCTCGAGGTGGCGCGGCGGTTCTCGGAAAACGCAGAACGCAGAACGCAGAACGCAGAAAAGCCGGGCGTCGCTGAGTCACCAAGTCATGGCGTTCCAATCGAAAACCGAAAATCGAAAACCGAAAATACCGCGCCCGACCTGACCGGCATCCGCGGGACGGCGGTGTTGCTGGGGGCGGGGGGAAGCGAGGCGTTTCGTGTTGCGTGTTCAGCGTTGCGCGTTGACGATGGAGCGGCGGATTCCCAACCCGCAACCCGCAACCCGCAACACGAAACGTCCCCGTTTTTTTTGCCGAGCTGGGAGGAGCTGCAGGCGGAGCCGAAGCTGCTGCTGAAGCAGACGAAGCGGGTGGAGGCGGAGCAGTCGCCGTTCTGCGGCCGGCGCCTCGTGCAGTTCCACGGCGCGCGCGCCTTGCTGGTCGAGCCGCCCGCCATGCCGTTGCCGCCGGCGGAGCTGGACCGCGTCTACGAACTGCCGTACACGCGGCTGCCGCATCCCTCGTACGGCGAGGCGGTTCCGGCGTTTACCATGATCAAGGACTCGGTGACGGTCGTGCGCGGCTGTCCCGGCGGCTGCAGTTTCTGCGGGCTCGGCCTGCACCAGGGGAAATTCCTGGCGAGCCGGTCGCGGGAGTCGGCGCTACGCGAACTCCGCACGCTTACGGCTCAAAAAAGTTTCCGCGGCACGGTCACGGATCTCGGCGGGCCGACGGCGAACCTCTACGGCTGCCACAATGGCCGCAGCGACGCCTGCCGCGTCTGCCGCCGCCCGAGCTGTCTTTTTCCCGAAATCTGTCCGCGGCTGGACACGGATGATTCGGCGGCGGTTGCATTGCTGCGGAGTGCGCGCGACGTGCCCGGCGTGAAGCATCTGTTCGTGCAGTCGGGGCTGCGCATGGACGTCGCGCAGCGGCAGCCGGCGTACATGCGGGAGCTGATCCGCCGGCACGTGTCGGGGCATCTGAAGGTCGCGCCGGAGCATCTCGACCCGGAGGTGCTGCGCCGCATGCGCAAGCCGCCGCACCCGGAGCTGTTCGCGGAGTTTCTGGAGCGCTTTGAGGCGGAGAGCCGCGCGGCGGGCAAGGAGCAGTACGTGGTGCCGTACTTCATCTCCAGCTTTCCCGGCTGCACGGAACGGCACATGGCGACGGTCGAGCGTTTTCTGAAGAAGAGCCGCTGGAACCTGCAGCAGGTGCAGGACTACATCCCGCTGCCGATGACCGCCGCTGCCGCCATGTATGTCACCGGGCTTGACTACGAGACGGAGACGCCGATTCCCGTGGCGCGCAACGCATCGGAGCGCGAACGCCAGCGCGCGGCGCTGACGGGGGGCGCGCCGCCGCGGAAGGCGCGGGCGTAACGGAACGGAAGAACGGAAGAACGGAAGAAGAATGGAAGAAGAACGGAAGAAGAACGGAAGAACGGAAGAGGGGAAGAGTTCGGCCCCTTTACCCTCGCAACACGCAACACGCAACGTGCAACACGCAACGGGCAACGGGCAACGGGCAACGGGCAACGGGCAACGGGCAACGGGCAACGGGCGGCTGGTGCCGCGAAACAGGCGACGGGGATGCCGTCCGTCAGAACAGGGTGTCCTTGACCCAGTTGACGGCGGTCTGGGCGGCGTCGTAAAGCCATTCGCCGGCGGCGGTGACGCCGCTCAGTTCCAGTCCCAGCTTGTCCTGGAACAGCTCCACGCCCTTCCCCCAGTGACCGCCGAGGCTGATTAGGCAGACGGCGAGGAACAGCACATTGAAAAAGATGACCAGCGCCAGCGAGAGGAAGTACCCGTTGCTGCGCAGGTCGCTCTGTTCGCGGACGAGCGAGTGGGCGGTCATGACCACGTGGTAGGCGTAGGTCAGGCCGATGCCGGCGAAAAGCAGCCGGCTGACGGTATCGGTCGGCGGGCCGTAGGCGAGGCGGAAGGCCGCGTAGCAGGCGATCCAGCATAGGGTGTAGAACGGGACGAAGTAGGGGGCGAGGGTGATCCAGATGTTGGGTTTCTGGATGGAAACGCTGCCGCCGGAGCTCCCGACGTTCACCTCGCCGGTCTCGCGGAAGAACAGCTTGGCGGTGAACAGGTGCGTGAGCTCGTGCCCGAAGACGTAGAGCACCTGCATCCGCGCGATGAAGACAAAAAAGAGGGCGCCCGCGACGAAGGCGGCCGCGAACGGCCAGATGATGGTGGCGGCGTTGAGCCGCATCGGCAGCGCCGCCACGACCCAGCCGGCGCCGACGGTGAGGAAGAGAAAGAGCAGCGCCAGCACGAAGCGGACGACCGACCAGAAGAACTTTTTCATGCGGCACCTCCGTGGAGCGTGACCGTGGCCGGTTCGTGCATCATCCGGCCTTGACCGGCGGCGGAACCGGGGCCGGCGTGGGGGCAGGGGCGGGCGGCGGGGCGGCGGGCTTCTCCTCCATCTCCCCATTCCCGTCGCAGGCCCCGTCAGGATCCTCCTCCGGATCCACGCACGGGAGGTTGATGGCGGCACCCGGCTTCAGGTCGGCGTCGGACTTGATGGCGGGGTTGGCCTTGATGAGTTCCTCCTTCGGGATGCCAAAGGCTTTGGATAGTCCCTGAAGCGTGTCCCCCGGGCAGACGACGTAATAGAGGGCGCCTTCGATTTCGCCGGCGGGTTCGGCTGCCGCCTTCGCGCCGTCCGGGTTCACGGCGGCGGAGATGGTGAGCGGTCTGGCAGGGGGTCTGGGCGCCCACCCCGCCCACACGTAGGCGGGCGTGAGCAGGGGCGCATATTCATCAGGCATGGGGACGGGGAAGGAGGCGGTTTCCAGCGCGCCGCCGACGCCGCGGTATGCGGTCATGAAGATGCCCTTGAGCAGACCGACGAACGGACCGGGTGCGCCCATGTCGCGCGTCGAAGTATAGATTTGTTTAGGGATTTCGACGGGGCAGGTGGCGATGTTGACCACACCGCGCCAGAACTTGGCGGACATCCCCTCGCAGGCGGTTTCCGCCGGCATCCGGTTCTCGGCGGCGGCGCGGGGCGCGGCGCAGAGGGCGGCGGCGGCGGCGAGGGCGGCGAAGGTTGCTGACGGGCGGATTTTCATCGGGAAACCCCTTGTCCTGAATAGCGGTTGATATTGGAAATAGGATAATCCCCGCGCGCGGAAGTGCAACCGGGAGCGTCCCGCAGATTATAGTATGAGCTTTGCGCCTGCCGCCTCCGCGCGGTCGGCGCCATCGGACACGGGGGTCGGACATGAGAAAAATTATTGCATCCGGGTGGACAGGTGGCGTTTGGCCGTTTATGGTATCGCTTCTGTGTTTCTTTGGCCCCAGTTCGTTGGGGGAGGGGAATGCGGGCGGGCTTGACGAGCCTGTTGCGAAGCTCCGGGAATCGGAGATGGCGCGGCAGGCCGCGGAGCAGAAATGTGCCGAACTCAGTCTGACACTTGTCCAGACGGAGCGCGAGCTTGAGAAACAGCGCCAGCAATATGCGGGGCTGCTCCTCAAGGCAAAGCAGGCACAGGACGAGCTGGACGCGATGAAGGCCCGGGCGGCGGTGCTGCTGTTGGACCAGGCGAAAGCCGGGGACGGCGGAGGTGCGGCCGAAGTGCTGGCCGGACTTGCCGTCCGCCAAGCGGAAGCGCAGAAGCTGACGCAGGGCGTTCGAGAGTTTGGCAGGTGCGTGCAGATGGTTCTGGACACGATCAACGCCGGAGAGGCGCTGAGGAAAGAGGTTCAGGCGAAGTTTGCAGGACTGGTCCGGACGTGTGACCGTTTGGAAGCGTTGCCGCCGTTAGTCGCTGGGCGAGGCGGGGAAGTTGGCGTTCCGCGGGAGTGCCGGGTCTTGTCCGTGAACCGGGAGCTGGGCGTCGTTGTGCTGGACGCCGGAAGTTCTCTCGGGATGCGAGCGGGTTCGTCGTGGCGGGTCATGGATGGAGAGAAGGCGGCGGTGCGTCTGCGCGTTGTCGAGCTTCGTCCGGGATTGAGCGCGGCGGTTCCGGTGGAGGGTCGGCTGCCGGCGATTGCGCCGGGAATGGTCGTGCGCTCCGGCGAACAGTAATGTGGAATGAGGTCCGCGGCCGGCATGCCGGAGCGGGCGTTGACAGATAACAGGTTTCCGGGTGGGCGCACCGCGTGTCCGGCCCGCCGGCGGGAGCCAAAGAAGAGCAGCGAGAGGCGACGTAATGCAAGCAGAAGCCACCACCAAATACGTGCGCATGTCGGCGTTCAAAGTCCGCCAGGTGACGCGTCTGATTCAGGGCAAGCCGGCGCTGAAGGCGCTGGAGACGGTCCAGCTCATGCCGCGCAAGGATGCGCGCCTCGTGGCCAAGACCCTGAAGTCCGCCATTGCCAATGCGGAAAACAACCAGTCGGCGGACACGTCGGCTCTGATTATCAAGGAAGCGGTGGTCGGCGAGGCGCCGACCCTGCGCCGGTTCCGGCCCAAGGCCCGCGGTTCGGCGGGGCGGATCCGCAAGCGCAGCAGCCACATCCGGATTATCGTCACGGACGAGAAGTAACCGAACAGGGAGCGTAACGTGGGTCAGAAAGTAAATCCAATCGGGTTCCGAATCCCGATCACGAAAGCCTGGCAGTCCCGCTGGTTCGCGCGGAAGCCGGAGTACGGCAATCTTCTGCACGAAGATCTGAAGATTCGGGAGTATGTGAAGCAGCAGCTTGCGCAGGCCGCCATCTCGAAGGTGACGATCGAGCGTTTTGCGAACCGCGTGCGCGTCACCGTCTTCTCCGGCCGCCCCGGCCTGGTGATTGGACGCAAGGGCACCGAGATCGACCGCCTCAAGGGTGAGATCGTCGCGCTGACCAGCGGTAAAGAAGTGTACCTGGACATCAAGGAAGTTCCGCAGCCGGAGACGGATGCGCAGCTTGTCGCCGAGAGCATTGCGCAGCAGCTGGAGCGCCGCATCGGCTTCCGCCGCGCCATGAAGCGGGCGATTCAGACGGCGCTCGACCTTGGCGCGCTGGGCGTGAAGGTCCGCTGTTCGGGACGCCTCGGCAACGCCGAGCTGGCCCGCACCGAGGAGTACCGCGAGGGTAAGGTTCCGCTGCACACGCTGCGCGCGAACATCGACTATGGTTTCACTGAGGCGCGCACGGTTGCGGGCGCCATCGGGGTGAAATGCTGGATCTGCAAACCGGAAACGACGGAGGACGATACCAATGCCGCTAATGCCAAAACGCGTAAAGCACCGAAAGGTGCAAAAAGGCGCCCGACCGGGAAACGCAACCCGAAACAACAAGCTTGATTTCGGGGATTTCGGACTCCAGGTGCTGGACCGTGGCCTGATCACCGCGAACCAGATCGAGGCCGCCCGTGTGGCGGTCACGCGACACCTGAACCGGCGCGGCCAGATCTGGCTGCGGATTTTCCCGTGCAAGCCGATCACGGCGAAGCCGCTCGAAACCCGAATGGGCAAGGGCAAAGGAAATGTTGAGGAATGGGCCGCTGTAGTGAAGCCGGGCAACATGATCCTTGAGGTCAGCGGTTGTCCGGAAGCGGTGGCGAAGGGGGCCTTCTCCCGCGCTGCCAGCAAGTTGCCGATGCGCTGCAAGATGCTGTCCCGCCACGCCACGGCCTGAAGAATTGGATGACCGGGGCAAGTTGAGGAGTGTGTGTGATGAAAGCGAAAGAAATCCGCCAGTTGACGGATGAGGAATTGGCCAAGAATCTGCGCGACAACCGTCGTGAAGGTTTTAATCTGCGGCTCCAGAAGCAGACCGGCCAGTTGTTGAACACCGCCCGTGTGCGGCAGACCCGCCACGATGTGGCGCGCCTGATGACGGAAAAGTCCGCGCGGCTGGCAAAGGCGGCGGCAAAGGACGGGAAGTAAGCCATGGCTGAGACGACGACCCAAGAAGTGGATAGCAAGCGTGGTCTGCGCAAGACCCGTACCGGTGTGGTGCTGAGCAGCAAGATGGCCAAAACCATCGTGGTGCGAGTCAGCCGTCGTACGGTTCATCCGAAATACCGCAAGGTGCTGACCCGCTGGAAGAATTACTACGCCCACGACGAAAACAACGAGGCGAAGGCCGGCGACCGGGTTGAGATTGTGGAGACCCGTCCGCTGAGCAAGCTCAAGCGCTGGCGCCTGAAAACGATCCTGCAGCAGGCATCCAAGGCCTGACGCACCCCTGGTAGGAGGATATTCCGATGATTCAGATGCAGACCAGCCTGGATGTGGCTGACAATAGCGGCGCCCGGAAGATCGTGATGATCCGCGCCAAAGGCCACGTGCGTCGTACCGCGAAGATCGGCGACGTGATCAAGGCCAGCGTGAAGGAAGCGCAGCCGCGCGGCTTGGTGCGCAAGGGTGACGTGGTGCTGGCCGTGATCGTCCGCACCTGCCACAAGATTCGCCGCGCCGACGGGTCATACCTTCGGTTCGACCGCAACGCGGCCGTCATCATTGACGACCAGAACAATCCGCGCGGGACCCGTATTTTCGGGCCGGTGGCGCGCGAGCTGCGCGACAGTAATTTCATGAAGATCGTGTCCCTGGCTCCGGAGGTGTTGTAATGGCTCGGGCGAACGTCAAAAAGGATGCCGAGGTGATGGTCATCAGCGGGGCGAACCGGGGCAAGTCCGGCTCCGTCCTAAAGGTGGATGTCACGCGCGGTTTTGTGTGGGTGAAGGGCGTGAATGTCGGCAAGAAGACCGTGCGGCGCTCCCAGGCGAACCCGCAGGGCGGCTTCAAGGAAGTCGAACGCCCGATGAACATTTCCAATGTCATGCTGCTCGAGCGGTGGAATGCCCGCCAGGCAAAGAAGCCGACTGCGGCGAAAGGATAAGACCCGATGGCAAGCGTGCTCTACGAAACCTACAAGAACGATGTTGCGCCCCAGCTCATCAAGAAGCATGGGTACACCAACAAGCTGCAGGTGCCGCGCCTGACCAAGGTTGTCATCAACACCGGCATCGGCACGGCGCGTGAGAAGGAAGTGCAGCAGGAAGCTGTGCGCACCCTGTCCACGATTACCGGGCAGAAGCCGATGCTGACGAAGACGAAGAAGAACATCTCGAATTTCAAGCTCCGCGAAGGCTCCGTCGTCGGCTGCTGCGTCACGCTGCGCGGCGAGCGGATGTACGAGTTCCTGTACCGTCTGATCAACGTGGTCCTGCCGCGCGTCCGCGATTTTCGCGGTGTCTCTGGCAAGGGCTTTGACGGCTCCGGAAACTATACGATGGGCATGACGGAGCAGAACGTCTTCCCGGAAATCGATCCGGACAAGATCAAGCATACGATCGGCATGAACATCTCCGTGGTGACGACGGCCCGTACGGACGCCGAGGCGAAAGACCTCCTCGCCATGCTGGGGATGCCGTTCAGCAACTAAGGAAAGGGTGACGACCGTGGCAAAGAAATGCCTCATTGAAAAGTCAAAGCGCACGCCGAAATTCAAGGTCCGCGCCTACAATCGGTGCGCCCGGTGCGGCCGCCGGCGCGCCTTTATCGGCAAGTTCAAGCTTTGCCGTATCTGTTTCCGTGAACTCGCCCTGACCGGGCAGATTCCGGGTCTGATGAAGGCGAGCTGGTAAAAAGAAGGGGTTTCTCCATGGCGGTTGTTAGCGATCCAATCAGCGACATGCTCACGCGCATCCGGAATGCCTGCCAGGCCGGACACAGCACGGTTCTCGTGCCGTCGTCCCGCATGAAAATGGCAATTGCGGAGGTGCTGAAGCAGGCCGGGTATATCCTGGACTTCACCGTGGCGGGCGACGTCAAGAAGACGCTGTCCATCACATTGAAGTACGAAGGCAAGGTTCCGGTGATCGAGGGGCTCAAGCGTGTCAGCACCCCTTCGTGCCGGGTGTACGTCTCCAGCGACGAGATCCCCCACGTGCAGGGCGGGATGGGCATCTCCATTCTTTCCACATCGCGTGGTGTGATCGGCAGCGACAAGGCCCGCAAGGACAAAATCGGCGGGGAGATCCTCTGCACCGTCTGGTAAGCAGCAGGACGCGTAACGAAAGGACTATCTGTCATGTCACGCATCGGCAAAAAACCGATTAAACTTGAGGGCGGCTCCGCCGTCGCGGTTTCGGGCCGCACGGTCACCGTCTCCGGTTCCAAGGGCAAGCTCACCATGGATCTTCCGCCGGGCATCGCCCTGGACGTGAAGGACGGCGTCGCCGTTCTTTCCATGGAGGGTGTGGACCAGCAGACCAAGATGTATCTTGGCCTGGCCCGCAGCCTGATTCAGGGGATGGTAATCGGCGTCACCGCCGGCTACAAGAAGGATCTTGAGATCCAGGGCGTCGGTTTCCGCGGCAACTTGCAGGGGCAGAAAATGACCCTGAGCCTCGGCTTCTCGCACCCGGTGATCTTCGAGGTCCCCGCGGGCATCAAGGTCACGATGCCCGACCAGACCCACATCTCGATCGAAGGTACGGACAAGCAGCTCGTCGGCGAGACCGCCGCGCGCATCCGCCGCTTCCGCCCGCCAGACTCCTACAAGGGCAAGGGTGTGCGGTATGCCGGCGAGCAGGTCACGCTCAAGGAAGGCAAGACGGTCGGTTGATGACCGGGTTGGCCGGCCAAGGACCGCAGGGTCGGCCGGCTGCAAGCAATCAGTTCAGGAGTGGTGGATCCCATGGCCAAGTCAAACAAACAAGCACGAGTGCTCCGGCACAAGCGTCTGCGCAAGAATGTCGCCGGCACGTCCGAACGGCCCCGCATGGCCGTCTGTTGCACGGGCAAGCATATCTATATCCAGTTCGTGGACGACGCCGTCGGCCGTACGCTGCTGACGGTTTCGAGCTCGGACAAGACGTTCCGCGAAGGCGGGAACAAGAGCAACATGGCCGGTGCCGTGCTGCTGGGCAAGATGGCGTCCGACAAGGCCAAGGCCGCGCAGATCACGCAGGTCGTCTTCGACCGCGGCGGTTTCCGCTACCACGGCCGCATCAAGGCGATTGCCGAAGCGGCGCGCGAGAACGGCCTCCAGTTCTGATTTCCGCGCACCGTGCAAACGGGCGTGGCGCAAGGGTTCGGTCGGTGGAACAATTTCAGCAAGGAGACGGGTCACCGTGACGGAAGACAAGAACAAAAAACACCAGGATCGCCGGGAGCGCTCGGACTCCGGCAGCGATCTTGAGGAGCGCGTGGTCTGCATCAACCGCAGCGCCAAGACGGTGAAGGGCGGACGCAACTTCAGCTTCAGCGCGCTGATTGTCGTTGGCGACCGCCGCGGCCATGTCGGCGTCGGCTTCGGCAAGGCGAACGAAGTGGCTGATGCCATCCGCAAGGGTGGCGAGAAGGCGCGCAAGTCGCTGGTCACCGTGCCGATGCACGGCACCACGATCCCGCACCCGGTCACCGCGAAATTCAGCGCCAGCAAGGTGATGCTCCGTCCGGCCTCCGAAGGCACGGGCCTCATCGCCGGCGGCGGCGTCCGCGCCGTCCTTGAACTGGCCGGCGTCCGCGACGTCCTGGCCAAGTCGCTGGGGTCTGCCAACCCGGTGAACGTGGTCAAGGCGACCATGGAAGGCATTGACCAGCTCCGCACCAAGAGCCAGATCAAAGCCAAGCGCGAAATCCAGACGGTTTAACTTCAGAAGCTCGTTGAGGTCGTACCATGAAGTTGCACGATTTGCATAACACAGTGAAGCGCCCGTCCCGCAAACGCGTGGGCCGCGGCGACGCCTCCGGCCAGGGTCGCACCGCCGGCAAGGGTGAAAAAGGCGCGAAGGCGCGCTCCGGCGTTTCGTGGCGCCCGCACTTTGAAGGCGGCCAGATGCCACTGTTCCGCCGCCTGCCCAAGCGCGGCTTCAACAACCCGAACCACACCGCCTTTACCGTGGTGAACGTCGGCGACCTTGAAATCTGCTTCAACGCCGGCGAAGAGGTTTCGGCCGAAATCCTCCAGATGCGCGGCCTGATCGGCGCCCTCGAGAACGGCGGCCTCAAGGTTCTCGGCGACGGCGAGATCAAGAAGGCGCTCAAGGTGAAGGCTGCGAAATTCTCCGCCTCCGCCCGCCAGAAGATCGAAGCCGCAGGCGGAACCTGCGAACAGTTGTGACCCATTGAAGGGCGGACGGGGCGGAGAATGCCACCCCTTCCGCCTTGACCGTCCGCCGTCCCCGGCGGAAACAATGCGAGAGGATCTGCCGACATGCTCTCCGCTTATTTGAACAGCATGAAAATCCCCGAGCTCCGCCGGCGGATTCTGTTTACCCTTGGAGTTGTCGCGCTGGTCCGCCTGGCCTGCACCATTCCCGTTCCCGGCATCGACTCCGCCCAGCTGGCCGCGATGGTGGCGAAACTGGACAAGAACGCCGCCGGCGGCATCTTTTCGATGTTCAACCTCTTCAGCGGCGGCGCCCTCGGCAAGTTTGCCGTGGCGGCCCTGGGCATCATGCCCTACATCTCCGCCTCGATCATCATGCAGCTTCTGACCCCCGTCCTGCCGCAGCTCGAGAAGCTGGCGCGCGAAGGGGATCCCGGCCGGCAGAAGATCTCCCAGTACACCCGCTATCTCACGCTGGTCATCTGTGTGGTCCAGGGCGGCATGCTCGCCAAGACCATGCAGAACCCGACCCTGATCGGCATGCCCGAGGGGTTCCAGCCGGTGATCAACCCCGGCCCGTTCTTTGTCCTGACCACCACGCTCTTCGTCACCGCCGGCACCATTTTCCTGATGTGGCTTGGCGAGCAGATCACCGAGCGCGGCATCGGCAACGGCGGCTCCATCATCATCACGGTCGGCATCATCGACCGCCTCCCGAGCGCCCTGCTGAGCATGTTCTCGATCATCGGCGCCGGCGGCGCGTCCGGCACCCAGAGCTTCACCCCGATCCACGCCCTTTTGCTGTTGGCGATGTTCTTCGTCTGCTGCGCCGCCACGGTGGCCATCACGCAGGGGATGCGCAAGATTCCGGTCAAGTACGCCCGCGCCACCATGGGCGGCCGCAGCGGCGGAGTGGGGCAGACGAGCTACATGCCGCTGCGCGTCAATTTCTCCGGCGTCATGCCGCTGATTTTCGGCAGCTCGGTGCTGATGTTCCCGCCGGTTCTCTTCAAGGGACTGGTCGCCATCAACTGGATGCAGCCCACCACGGAGGGCGAGTGGTCCGGCTTCTTCAATAGTACCGGCGGCGTGTACCTGACCATGTACGCCACCTTGATCATCGTCTTTGCTTTCTTCTGGGTGGCCAACCAGTTCAATCCGGTCCAGATCGCGGATGACCTGCAGAAGAACGGCGGCTACATCCCCGGCGTCCGCCCGGGCCAGCCGACGGCCGAGTTCCTCGACAAATCCATGACCCGCATCACCTTTGCCGGCGCGCTGTTCCTCGCGGTGCTGGCCGTCCTGCCGCCCGTGGTGACGGACGCCTTCGGCATCCAGTACAACGTGGCGCAGTTCTTCGGCGGCACCAGCCTGTTGATCATGGTCGGCGTCACGCTCGACACCATGCGTCAGGTCGAATCCTACCTGCTCTCCAACCACTACGACGGCTTCCTCTCCAAGGGACATCTGCGCAGCCGTCGCGGCTGAAGCCGGTCCCTGGTTTGAAGCATGAGCAAAACGGCCCGCCCGGAGCAATCCGGCCGGGCCGTTCTGTTTTTACTTGGCGGGAGGAGGAGGGCGGGCGTCCCACTCGGCGATTGTTCTCCCGCAGGGGCGCCAGGAAGTCGAAACGGAAAGACGGAAGAACGGAAGAACCGGCAATCCAATTCACCAGCCACCGCAACTTGACGAATGCTACCCGCTACCCAACTACCCAACTACCAACCGCCAACCGTGAACCACCAACCGTGAACCGTTGAACCGTGAACCGTGAACCGTTGAACCATGAACCCCGAATCTCGTGCCAATGCATCATGGGTGGTTCAGTGCTTCCGGGCGAGGACGGCCATGGTTTCGAAATGCGCGGTCTGCGGGAACATGTCGAGCAGCGTGAGGCGCTCGAGGCGGAACGGCGCGCCGTCCTGCGTGAGCGTGCGGAGGTCGCGCGCCAGTGTCGCGGGGTTGCAGGAGACGTAGAGCAGGCGGCGGGGCGGATGTTTTGCCAGCGCGTCCAGCACGGTGTCGTCGCAGCCGCCGCGTGGCGGGTCGAGGATGACGTCTGGCGCGGCGGCGGGCCGTTTCGTGTTGCCTGTTGCGTGTTGCGTGTTCTCTGGGCTTGAACACGGAACGCGCGACTCGGAACTCGCAACGGCATTCCCCGCCAGTAGGCGGGGCAGCGCGCGCTCGGTCGGTTGCGCGATGAACGCGGCGTTGCCCAGCCCCCAGGCGGCGAAATTCGCACGGGCGAGGCGGACGGCGTCGGCGTCCAGCTCGATCACCGTCATCCGCTTGCAGGAAGCGCCCGCCGCGAGGCCGAAGACGCCGACGCCGCCGTAGGCGTCCACCAGATGGTCCGCCGGCGCTTCCGCGGCCCATTCCGCCACGAGCCGGATGAGCTCGGCGCCGACGCCGGGGTTGACCTGCCAGAAGCCGTCCTGCGCGACGAGCACATCGCGCCCCAGCACCCGCTCCACCAACGGCTCGGCTCCGTTTGGCGGCCGCCCGGTGAACGCCACGGCGTCGCCGGCCGCCGGCTGGCGGAGGGTGAGTTGGGGGGTGGGCGAGGATTGGCGCTGGCGGGAGAGGGGATGGACGTTCATGGACGGACATGGACTTTCACGGACGGGCGCGGACGCCGCCCCGATGTCACGCTGCCTGTTCGCCTCCGCCAGCAGGCGGTTGAGGCTGTCCATGGCGATCGGGCACGACGCCACCGGCAGCAGCGTTTCATTGTCGGTGGCGTGGAAGCCGTATTGGGGCGTTTCATCCGCCGCCGCCTCTTTGGAGGATAGGGGCTCAAGGCGGATTTTGTTGCGGTATCCGAATTCGCGTGGGCTTTTAACGACGGCGATTTCGGGTAGTGAGTCGCGGAAACCGCCGAGCCTGGCGAGCGTTTCGCGGAGCTGGTTTTTCTTCGCGGCGAGCTGCGCGGAGTAGGTCATGTGCTGGTACTGGCAGCCGCCGCAGCGGCCGAAGAACGGGCAGTGCGGTGCGGTGCGGTCGGGCGACGGCTTCACGACCGCCGCCAGCCGGGCGCGGGCGAAACGTTTGTGGGTGGAGACGATCTCCGCCTCGACCTCTTCGCCGGGGATGGTGAAGGGGACGAAAAGCGTGCGCCCGTCCGCCAGCCGGCCGACGCCGTCGCCGCCAAGGGCCAGATCTGTGATGGTGAGGTGCATGGGGTCCGACCGTCCAACTATCCGCCCGCTTTTCCTCACTCCGCCGCCGGGGGTTCCGGGAGGGGGACGAGTTTTTCGCGGAGGATGGTTTCGGCCATCCAGGCGGCGATGTTGTTGGCGCCCTCGCGGTTGGGGTTGAGCCAGTCGGCCATCCATTTGCGCGCGCTCTTCTTGCCGTTGATCTCGAAGCGGGTGCGCAGGTCGAGCACGGGCACGCCGGCCTTCTGGGCGAGGTGGACGCCGTGGGCCTGGCACTGGTTGTAGACGGCTTCCTGTTCGTTGGCCCAGGTGACGCGCGGGGTGTCGTGTTCCTGCGGTGCGAGGGTGTCGTGCGGCAGGACGGGGTTCGGCGTCCAGTAGAGCAGGCGGGTCTTGACGCGCTTGAGGGCATTGACGAGTTCGGCCATGCCGTTCTGTGCGGCTTCGGCGGGAATCAGGCGGCGGAACTGGTCGGTGTCGGTGTTGAACTCGATGCAGGCATCGCCGTAGGCGAAGGAGAAGATGACCAGGTGCGGCGCGAAGGGGACGACGTCGCGCGGAATCCGCATGGCGCCCTGGTGGCTGTTGGTCTTCGGGATGCCGGCGTTGACGACGGTGGCCTTGCCCTTGCCGTCGAGCGTCTGGTTGAGCTTCTGCTCGAGGAGTGCGGGCCAGGACTCGGCGGGGTTGGTGCCGCCCCAGGAGAGGTCGTCGCCGAGCACGAGGACGCGGATGTCGGCGGCCTCGGCGGCGGTGATGGTGTCATGGTTGACATGCGGCGGCCACTGGGCGATGGCGGGTTCGCGGCTCCAGGGGCCACCGGCCGCGGGCATGCGCACGACATGGTGCCCCTGGCGCTGGATTGGGAGTTCGCCCGGGCGCTTGAGGGAGAGTTCCTGCTCGGCGCAGGAGGCGCAGCGGGTGGTCTCGGCGAAGGAGCCGGTCTTGTGCAGGAGCTGTTCGTAGGCGGTCAGATCGTAGGATTGGCCGCACTTGGCGCAGGTGATGCTCCTGGGCGGCGTCTCGGAAAGGAATTTTTCACAGTCGGGGCATCGGCGGTCTTTCGGCGGCTCGCGCTTGCCGGCGGCGGCGTCGCGGACCTGGTCGGCGGCCGGCCAGGTCCAGGTGCCCTTGCAGCCAGGGACGGTGCAGGGAACCTGAAGGTCGGGGGTCTGCTTAATCTTTTCGGAGCAGGGCTGACAGAGGCGCGCGGGTGGCTGGGTGCGGCCGCCGGCGCGGTCTTGGAGCTGCATCTGGCGGTTGTAGAGCCAGCCGTGCCTGCAGCCGCGGTGGCGGCAGGGGATTTTCTGGTCCTGGGTGGAGTTGAACTGCTTGAAGCATTCGGGGCACATGCGCGGCTGGAGCGTCTCCTCGGGGCCGTGGGTGAGGAGCGTTTCCAGCTGGAGCAGGGGGGAGAAGCTCCAGGTGCCTTTGCAGCCCTTGACGCGGCACGGGAGTTCGGCCGGCTTCAGCGCCTGGGTTTTTTCAAGACAGGAGCGGCACATGCGGCGCGGCGGCGGGTCGAGCGGCTTGCCGGTGCCGAGCTGTTCGAGCTGCTGGAAGCGCGGCCAGGTCCAACTGCTCCTGCAGCCTTGGACGCGGCACGGGAGTTCGCGGTCCTGGAGCTGGCGGAGCTTGGAGAAGCAGTCGTTGCAGAACCGGGCGGGGGGCTTGTCCGCGCCCTCCTGCCACTGCTCCTCCTTCGTCCAGGTGAAGCTGTTCCTGCAGCCTTTGAGCCGGCAGGGGATTTGGCGGTCCTGGAGCTGTCTGCGCTTGGAGAGGCACTCCTCGCAGAGGCGCTGGGGCGGTTCGCGGTGCCCTTCGGCGCGGGCTTCGAGCTGGGCCATGCGCGGCCAGGTCCAGGTGCATGTGCAGCCATCGGCGGAGCATTTCACCTGACGGTCGGCCGCCTGCTGGTAGACGGCGTAGCAGGTGTTGCACATGTCCTTGGGCCGGGCCGGGTCGTTGGCCGCTTCGGGGGGGATGGTTTCGCCGCCCGGGAAATTGACCAAGCTTTTGCAGCCGCGGACGCAGCACTGGATGTTGCGGTCGGCGGGGAACAGATCCCCGAGTGTGCCAAGACTTCTGCCCACGGTCGTTTTCCCCTCAGCGTGAACGGTTGGATGCGTGCCGGACGGCGGAAACGCCAGGCGCCTGCCCTTTTCCTCAGAACCAGGAACGGCGGCGGGCGGAGGATTTGGTGGCCTTGGCCAGCGCGTCGATGCCGTAGTCCTGGAGCATGATTCCGGTGCCGTTCGCAACGGCGGTGAGCGGGTCGTCGGCAATGGTCACCGGGAGTCCCGTTTCTTCGGAAAGCAGACGGTCGATGCCGCGGATGAGGGAGCCGCCGCCGGCGAGCACGATGCCGTGGTCGATCAGGTCGGACGCCAGTTCTGGCGGGCACTTTTCAAGGGTGACGCGGACCACTTCGACGATGCGGGATACCGGCTCCTGCAGCGCCTCGCGGATTTCTTCGGAGTTGATGGTGACGGTTTTCGGCAGGCCGCCCATCAGGTCGCGCCCCTTGACCTCGCGGGTCAGCACCTTGTCGAGCGGGTAGGCGCAGCCGATGTCAATCTTGATCTGTTCCGCGGTGCGCTCGCCGATGAGCAGGCTGTAGGCGCGCTTCATGTAGTTGATGATGGCCTGATCCATGGCGTCGCCGCCGTTCTTGATGGAGCGGCAGCAGCCTTCGGCGATGCCGCCGCCGGAGATGACGGCCACTTCCGTGGTGCCGCCGCCGATGTCCACGATCATGTTGCCGATCGATTCCTGCACGGGCAGGCCGACGCCGATGGCGGCCGCCATCGGGTCCTCGACCAGGTGCACCTCGCGGGCTCCGGCGCGGAGCACGCTCTCCTTCACGGCGTTGGTCTCCACGCCGGTGATGCCGGAGGGGACCGCGACGAGCACGCGGGGATAGAGAAACTTGGCGGGGGTGCGGTATTTCTGGACCTTCTGGATGAAGTGCCGCAGCATCGCCTCGGTGATCTCGAAGTCGGCGATGACGCCGTCCTTCATCGGACGGATGGCGCGGATGTTGCCCGGGGTGCGCCCCAGCATGCGCTTGGCCTCCGCACCGACGGCGAGCACGTCGTTGGTGTCGACCACAACGGCCACCACCGAGGGCTCGCGGAGGACGATGCCGCGGTCGCGGACATAGACCAGCGAGTTGGCGGTTCCAAGGTCGATCCCGATGTCGTTCGAGAAGAACGAACGGAACTTGCTGATTGTTTTGATAAAAGACATTTTAGGACATCAGCCCCAGTTGGTTACCAGACTTCCCGTATCAACCCGGAACAATACTACGCCAAGCGGGAAAAATAAAGCAGTCCGCCGCGGTTTTTTGGCGGCTGCCGCAACCTGCGCGGAGGAACCTTGTCCCACGCCCCGGATCCGGCCGTGAAATCCATGAAGGAATCGTGCTCAGCTTCCGGCGTGTTGAAAAGCGGAAAAACGGTTGCGGACAACGCCGCTCCGGCCGGCGGCGTCCGGCGTCACGGTATTGTTTGCGGGGTGGGAGGCCGGACAAAGGGCGGCACTTCCTCCAGCCCGTCGTCCCGGCTGCTCAGGCCACGGACCATACGCCAGCGGGAGGTGGACGGCGTGCCGGTCAGTTCGGCGTCGAAGAACCATGCCAGCGGCCGGAACACATACTTGAGGTAGGTGGCCTTGAACATCTCGCCGCGGACCCGGAAGTCGAGCTGTCTGGTGGTGCGATTGTAGTCGCCGTCGCCCTTCAGTGAGAGGATGGAGCCGTTGGTGTGGAAATCGGTGGCGACGACGCGGTCGCCGTCGAAGACGAGGCTGGCGTCCAGGCGGCTGATTCTTCCGAAACTGCTTCCGGTCATGGCGGCGAGCTGGCTGACGACGGGCACCGCCTCCAGGTTCGCCTCCAGGATCCGGAGATTGCCGGTGCCGTTGAGCTGGAGCGGCGCGTCTGCCACCGCCGCCGCCATTTCCAGGCGGAAGGAGCCGCTGAGGAGGCCCGCGCCGAGCTTTTCGATTTTCTTTGTCCCCGTCGCCTCCAGGAGTTTGGCTAGGCTGACGCCGCTGGCGGAAAGTGCGAGCTGGCCGGTCTCAGAGTGGAAGTCGTAATGACCGGAGCCGGCGGCGCGGCCGCCGTAGAACAGGGCGGTCACCGGCGAACACCAGACCCGGCTGCCCTCCAGCGACCACTTGGCGGCCAGCTCGTCAATCTGCAGGGAGCCGTGCCGGAAAACGGGGGAACGGATGGTGCCGCGGAGGCGCGGCCGCGGATCGCTGCCGAGGAACATGCCGCCCTCGCAAGTGATCTCCGCTCCCGGATCCAGCGTGAAGCTTTCGACTTGTCGTTTCCAGTCCGGGTTGATCCCGCAGAGCAGGGGCAGCGGGTCGCCGGCGGATTTGAGACGGAACTGGCAGGACGGGGCCCCGCTCCACGAAAGGCGGACCTCGCCGTCGGTGGCCCTGCCGCCGATGATGATCTTGACGTTTTCCACGCTGACGCCTGACGGGAGGTTCAGCTTCACATCCGCCCCGATGCGATCTGCCCGCAAGCCGCGCCAAGAGGCATTTTCCGCGGCGATGCGTCCCGCTAGGGTGAACTGCCATTCGTTGTTGAGCGCGGCGAACGCCATCGCCTCCACCTGCGTGTGCGGCCGCTTCAGCGGATCCCAGGTGAAATCCTTGAACACGGCGTCGTAGGAGTTGCGCGACACGCCCGGCGGCACGAAGACCCGGGCCAGGCGCGGATCGCCGTCCACCGTCACGTTCCGTAGCCGGACCCCGGCCTGGGGGTAGAGGATGGTGATGTCCGCCGCGACGTCGTCGCCCGCCTTGGTACGGGCCCGGATGCCCGTGAAGGAAAGGAACCCTTTGCCAAAGGCCACGGAGCCGTTGCCGGAGACGAAGTCCAGGTCCTCGTAGCTTGTGTCCGCCGTGGTGATGGAGCCGGAACCGCTCCACTCCACCGGTGCCAATGGCGAGTCGGCCAGCTCCGCGGTGAAGCCTGCCGGCGCGCCGTTCTGCCGCAGCAAGTCGAAGACGCCGAGAGTCGGCAGGTGCAGGCCGGCGAACAGGCGGTCCGCGTACAGCTTGCCGGATGCCCGGCCCCGGATGCGCCTCTTCTCCAGGTCAATGACAGCCGACGCGGAAACGGCCTCGCCGCCCTCGGCGCCGAGCACCAATTCCTGCCCGACCGTGACCGTCTGCGCTGAAAATTCGGCCTTGGCCACCCCGGACTTGAGATGGAGGTCGTAAAGCATGCCGGCACCGGTTTTCAGCTCGAGCCGCCCCGAGCCGTCCTTCAGCGGATCGGTCTCCGGAAATTCCAGATGACAGGAGAAGGAGGGCGCCTCCGCCGTGAAGCGGAGCTTGGATGTCAGCGTCTCCGCCCATTGCGGCGCGCCCGGAATCAGGCGCAGGAGCGTGCCCGGATGCAGGCTGCCCGCGAGGTCGGCCGCCAGCCACCGCTTCCCGTCGCGATCCGAGACGGCCGCGCTGCCGCCAATCCGTTCGCCCGTGGCGGCATCCAGCACGAGGTCCAGATTGTCCAGGCGCGGTGATTTCAGGTCCGGCAAGGAGACGGTGCAGTCCGCCTTCTGGACGGGGACGCCGCGGACCGCAAGGTTGGCGGACTGCACGGAAATCCGCGCCGCCTTGCCCGTCTCCCACTCCAGCCCGGCCTCTAGGGTGCCGACGGAAAAGCTGCCGGCGTGGAAACTGCCGGTGCGGCATTCAGCCTTGGCCGTGACGGTGCGGAAATAGTCGTCCGCGCCCCGGCCGGAAACCTGGAATTTCAGCGGTTCGCCAAACTTGGCGTCGGCCAGCCACGACGGCATGCGGAACGCCAGCAGACGGGCCGCAACCTCGGGGTTCAGGCTGCCGCGGACGGAGCATTCCACGCTCTTTTCCTTGAAATCCGCGGTGCCGTCGAGGGACAGGCTCTGGTCGCCGATGATGTGGACGCGCGCCCGGCTGATGCGCAGTCTGTTGCCGCGCAGGTCGAAGTGGAGGCGGATGTTGCGGATGTCCACGTCGCGGAACGTCGAGTCGGCCAGATAGGCGCTGCCGGTGATGGAGCCGGACTTCACATCTTTCAGCGGAAGGTCGAACTGCGCCTCAATCCGGCCGTCGCCCGGCCAGAGGATGTCCCGCCGCGCCGATTCCAGGCGGGGGCGGAGCGATTCCAGACGTTCGGTGCCGATCAACACCACCAAGCGCTGCCAGCCGAACGGCTCCACCGTTTTCGGGGGTTCGTCGAGCGCGGGTAGGCCGGAAAGGCGCCCGTCAAACTGGACGCGGATGCCGGCGATGTCGCCCGTGACGGACTTCACATCCACCATATCCCGGTGGAAGCTCAGCGTGCCACCAAGCCGGGCGACGGGGGTTTCCAGGCGCCCGCCCTCCGCCAGCTCGTCCCGTAGAAACGGGGGCGGATAAATCTCCAGGTCCGACGGCGCCACCGTCCGCGGCAGCAGCCGTCCGGAAAAAAGTTTTCCCATCTGCGGCGTGATGCGGATGGTCCGGGCGCGGAACATGGGGCGGGTGCGGTCGCCAGCATCGTACACCGTCACCCCGTCCAGCACGATTCCCTGCACAAGCCCCGCATGGATGCTTTCCACGTCCGCCGTGATTCCGCGTTCCGCCAGGCGGAGGAGAACGGACTGGCGCAGCCGCGGGGGCAGCCCCGTCGTCTCAAGATAAATGTCCGCCGCCACCGCCAGGAACAGCAGGGTGAAGACGGCCGGCCGAAGCACGCGGAAGCTGTTCCGCAGCAACCGCCAGAAGATGCGCGGCAGCGCGCAACAGGCCCGCGCTCCGGAGCGCAGGATGACGCCGCATGCGCGCCCCGCAGACCGCGCGGCGTGGAGCACTCCCGCCGGCGCGAGGCGAAGGATGGAAAACAGCCTGTTCATTGCGCAAAACTGTAATCTCTGCCATCCTGTTTTGCGAGCGCCTGCCACCAACTCGGGGGGAGTCGAGTGGTTTTTGGGCGGATGCGGTCTGTTCTCGCCCCACGGGGGCAGTGTGTGACAGCCCAGGGCAAAGCGAAGCGGCGCCCTATGGGAATTGTAGTTATGGTCATTGCGCCCTGAAGGGGCAGTGGACGGTTTGGGCCTGGCGCGTTTTCCACACCGCTATCCACTGCCCCCCGTGGGGCGGAAAAACGGCGGAGTGCCCGCAGGCCGCGGGTTGCTCCCGCCTACAGCTCCGGCGTCTGCGGGGTGTCCGTGAATCCGGCATCACGCCGCCCGTCCAGCCACTGCCGCAGCGCCTCGTACAGCACGACGGCGGCGCAGTTGCCGACATTGACGGAGTTCTTGACGCCGCGGCACGGCAGGCGGACGATGCCGTCGCAGAGCGCCAGTGCTCCGCCGCTCACGCCCAGCGCCTCGTTGCCAAGCACGAACGCGGCCGGGAAGCGGAGCGTGGTCTCCCAGACCGTCGTGGCGGATGCGGCCGTCTCGACGGCATAGACCGTGCATCCGCGCGCCTTCAGCTCCGCCACCGCCTCCTCCGCGGATTCCGCGCGGCGCGTCGGCACGATGACATCGCAGCCGCGGGCGGTCTTCTCCAGCTTCGGGTGCGGCGGGGCGGCGGTGTAGCCGCAGGTGATGACCTCCGCCGCGCCGACGGCGTCGGCCAGGCGGAAAATGTTGCCGACATTGAACGCCGAGCGCAGACGGTCCAGCACCAGCACTACGGGCAGGCGTTCGGCGGCAACCACCGCCTCCGGGCGGTCGCCGGTGATGATGCGGGAATCCGGAATGGCGGAGGCCGGGGTTGCTTCGTCCTGCATCGTGCTGTCTTTCGTGCTTGGTCTTGGCCGGTCCGCCGTCACCGGATGATGATCTCGCCATGGTCCACCGGCGGTGCCGGCGGTTCGGCGGCGGGCGCCGTGGCCGTGCCGGAGTTTGTGTGGGCCGGCTCCTCGTCCAGCAGCAGACCCGCTGCGGCCGTTTGCCCCGGAAGCGCGGCGCGGTGCGAGCGCCGCAGATGCGTCGGCGCAATCATCATCTCCTCGCGGTACTTGGCAACGGTGCGGCGCGCAATCTGGATTCCGGCGGCGGCGAGCTGTTTGACGAGCGCGTCGTCGGTGAGCGGCTTCCGCGAATCCTCCCCGCGCACCAGCGCCAGAATGCGCTGCTTGACGGACTGGTTCGAGACGAGCTTTCCATCCGCGGCCGCGACGCCGCCCGTGGCGAAAAAACGCCGGAAGGGGACGGTGCCGTGCGGTGTCTGCATGTATTTCTCGGCGACGGCGCGGCCGACGGTCGTCTCGTGCAGCCCGAGTTCCTGCGCGACCGTGCAGATGGTCAGCGGGCGCAGCAATCCGGCGCCGCTCCCGAAATAGTCCGGCTGGTGCCGGAGCAGCGCCCAGGTGATGCGCTCGATGGTGGACTGGCGCTGGTCAAGCGCGCGCAGGACCAGCTTGCTCTCCGCCAGCTTTTGGCGGATGTATTGCCGTACTTCCGCCGGCGTGTCCTCCGCCCGCAGCAGGCGCAGGTAGTACGGCGAGATGCGGAGATGCGGCCGGTGCTCGCGGTTCGGTTCCACCTGCCAGGCACCCGCGGCATCCCGGAACACGGTCACCTCCGGGACGACATAGACGGTGGGCTCCTCGTCCGGCCGCCGGCCCGGATGCGGCCGGAGCTGGCGGATGGCCTGCAAAATCTCGTATACCTTGGCCGTGGAGACGCGAAGCCCGCGTGCCACCTGCGGGATCTGGTTGCGCCCGAGCTCCTCGAGGTGGCGGCTGACGGCCTGGTACTCCAGCCCGCCCTTCCGCCCCTGACGCTCAAGCTGAAGCAGCAGGCATTCGCGGAGGTCGCGCGCGCCAACCCCGGGCGGATCGAACTGCTGAACCAGCGCCAGCATCTCCTTCACCTCCGCCGCATCGGCGCCGCACGCCATGCCGATGTCCGCAACATGAGAGCGCAGGTATCCCGTGTCGTCGATGCTCCCGATGATCTCCTCGCCGATGCGCAGGCGCCGCGCGTTCCCCTCCGGCACCTGCTGCCGGAGCTGCGCCATCAGCGTGTCCTGCAGGCCGACGGGGACGGCGAGCGAGTCGAACCGGTGCTGCCGACGCTCCTCTTCCTCCCCGGACGGCGCGGCGTGGCTGGCGCCTTCCCCTGGAAAATATTCCGTCCACGACTCGGCGAGCCGCTCGAGCCGCTCGAGGACGGCGTTTTCCGCGTGCCCTTCGGCGCCGAACTCGGCATCCGCAATTTCTTGCGCGGGTGAGTGTTCCGCATAGGCGTCCGTTCCGGTACCGGCGTTGCCGGGCGGCTCCTCCGCCTTCACCTGCCGCCGGATATCCTCACCCTGCGTCTGGAATTCGGGGCCTTGGAGGTCGGCCCCGCCGTCCGCCGGCTCTTTGGCCATATCCCCCTCGGTCGGGTTTCCCGCGAGCTGCTCGTTGCCGCCGCGCACCAGTTCCAGCGTCGGGTTCGACGCCAGAATCTCGTTGAGCTTCTGCTCCAGCTCCGGCATTGAAGCCTGCAGGATCTCCAGCGACTGGATCTGGGCGGGGACCAGCTCCTGGCGCTGCACCTGCGACGGTGTCTGCTGTTGGGACAATGAAATCGGCATGGTCTATGCGGTCTGTCCGGCTGTCCAGGTGGTCGCATCCGGAAAACATGCCGGATGCGCCCTTTCGTGGCTCAAGGCTGAAATGTACCCCGCAAGCAGGGATTATGCCAACATGAAAACCGGGCTTGCCGGAAAGTGGCTGGCCGGCAGGGGGTTCTGCACCGCCGCCGGGATATTTTGCGCCCGTTACATCATTATGGCGCGCCGGTCGGGAAAAAAGGGAAATCCGGCGGTATGTTTGGGCGCATGATCCAGATGGTCTCCCAATTCGCCGCGCCCGCGCCCGGCCTCCAGCTCGGCGTGACCGTCCTCGGCAGTGGCAGCGCCGGCAACGCCGTCGTCGTGCATTCGCCCGAAGGCAACCTGCTGGTGGACGCCGGTTTCAGCCTGGTCGAGCTGCGCCGCCGCCTTGCCACCGCCGCCATCCCGGAGGAGTCGCTCCGCGCCATCCTCGTCACCCATGAGCACGGCGACCACGTGAAGGGGCTGCGCGTCGCCGCCAAGGCGCTGAAAATCCCCGTCTTCTGCAACCGGCTCACCGCGACGGTGCTGCGCGACGGCGGTCTTGCACCCGAAGCCGAACTGACCCTCTTCACCGCCGGCTCTGCCTTCCGCATCGGCGCCTTCACCGTCGAACCATTCTGCATCCCGCACGACGCGGTGGACGCCTCGGCGTTTGCCTTCCATCTCGGCGACCTCAAACTCGGCCTCGCCACCGACCTCGGCCACGCCAACAGCCTGACCATGCACCACCTGGCGGCCTGCGACCTGCTGGTCGTCGAGAGCAACCACGACCCGAAGATGGTCTGGGCCTCCGGCCGCCCGGCGATGGTCAAGCAGCGCATCCTCGGCCGCCGCGGACACCTGAGCAACGAGGACTGCGCGAAACTGCTCCAGCGCGTCCTCCACACCCGCACGCGCCACCTTGTCCTGGCCCACGCCAGCCGCGAGTGCAATTGCTACGATCTCGTCGAGAAGACCGCTCGAGACTGTATCCGCGCCCTCGGCCGCACCGACCTGGCCCCGCATGTCGCCCGCCAAGACGTACCCCTCGCCACGCTCTGGGCGTAAAACCGCGCCGCACATGTGTTTCCCGCAGAGGCGCAGAGAGCCGAAGAACGTTCAACTCTCGGCGTTCAGCGCTTTACTCAAGCCGCCCCAACGGGGCATCACGCCAACTCGCAATGCTTTACGCAAGCCGCCCCAACGGGGCATCACACCATAGCCTGGGGCAGCGCCCCAGGAAAACGAAGCCATACTGATTTCAACCCTGAAGGGGTTGCACAACGAATTGCGAACGGGCGACATGCGGGGGCAAAAGAACGTTCAAGTTGGATTGACGGGAGCGTGGGCGTCTCGCCCGCTTTGACCGGGCGTCCCGCCCGGAATTTTCTTGTGCGTCGGACAAGATGTCCGCCGACAGCCGGCGGGACGCCCGCGCTCCCATTTGGGAAATGCCGGGCGGGGCGCGGTCTTGCCCGCGGAGTCCGCAAGGAGGTTGTCCGCCCGCACGCCGAAGGAGCCGCCGGTGGTTTGTCCGGTGATGGAATATCGCATGGGGTATGATTGTCATCATTTTTTGCCGTTCATTTATGCGCCGCGCGGCGCGCTGGTGGATGTTTCTGTTGCCGAGCCAGCTTGGACGGTGGTCGGCAAGGCAAAAGAACTGCCGCCCGGCGCCGACGGGGGACGCGAGTTCGAAATCGAGGTGCGGGAGCTCCTGTCGCCCTCTGGGCCTGCGGAGGGAAGCCGCGTCCGGGTTTCCGGTGAGCCAAGCGGAAGCCTGCCGCGGATTTTTGTCGTTGCCGGAGACGAATTGAGCGGGTATACGTTGGTGTACGAGACCCTCCCGGTTGAGCGGGAGGCGGAAACGGCGCTGGCGAAAGCACGCCTGGACTACAGGGTGCTGGGCGCGCGCATGAAACCGTGACCGGAGCGTTGCTCCATGTCTTTCCGGTGGAAGGCGAAGGATGCCTCGCCTTTTCGCCGAAGGGCGACCGTTTGGCATTTGCCGGCAGAGACGGGCTTACGGTGTGGGTGCTGCCGAAAAGTATGCTGCCGGCGGGCGGGGCGTCCGGCGCAAGTGTCTCTCGCGGAGGGGGTGCGGCGCGGGGGGGGGGGGGGGGGGGGG
>CAIXRA010000068.1 GCA_903921725.1 uncultured Lentisphaerota bacterium | reverse complement strand
GGACAGGGTGGACAGGGTGGACAGGGTGGACAGGGTGGACAGGGTGGACAGGGTGGACAGGGTGGACAGGGTGGACAGGGTGGACAGGGTGGACGGTGTGGACGGTGTGGACGGTGTGGACGGTGTGCCAAAAGCCTCTGCCAATCATCGGTCCACTTTGTCCACACGGTCTACGGTTGCCCATGCCGCCCGGCAAAACCATGCGGGGCAGGCCGGGCCCCCCGCACCACTGCCGCATGACTCCGGCAAAAACGGGTTTTCCTCTGTTTTGCGCCCATTTTGTGAGATTTTGTGGTTGAAAACACTCCGCTCCTCTGCGCCTCCGCGGGAGAACATGCATGCATCGGAAGGCCGCGGCGGAAACAAACCACCGGGGGTCTATGGCGCGGACGCCGGGCGCATGCATATTAACCGCCCGTATCACGGACGATTCCGGCCGGCGTGCCGGTGCGGGGGCGGAATCCGCCGTGTGTCAGGGAGAGCGCAAGGCCCATGAAAATCACGTTTGTGACGACCGGCGGCACGATCGACAAGGTGTACTTCGACAAGAAGAGCCAGTTCGAGGTCGGCGAGCCGCAGATTTTGGAAGTTCTGCGGGATGCGAACATCGCGTTCGAGCATGAAATCATCTCCGTGCTGCGCAAGGACAGCTTGGAGATGACCGCCGCCGACCGCCTGGCGGTGCGGGACGCCATCGCGGCGGACTCCGGCCACCGGTTCGTGGTCACGCACGGCACGGACACCATGATCCAGACGGCGCAGGCGCTGGCGGGGATTCCCGGCAAGGTGATCGTGCTCGTCGGTTCCATGCAACCGGCGCGCTTCAAGACCAGCGACGCGGTGTTCAACATCGGCTTTGCCGCGGCTGCGGTCCAGACACTGCCGCCGGGTGTGTATATTACCATGAACGGCCGCGTGTTTAATCCATCGCGCAGCCGCAAGAATGTGGAAATGAACCGCTTTGAAGAATTGTGACGCCGGAGGGAAGCTGTCCATGATGAAACGTTTCGGCATGCTGGTGCTCGGGCTTTGCTTCCTCGGCGCGGGTGCGATGGCGGCAAAGACAGAGATGGAAATGCCCGGGCCGGCGGCTTTCGACCCGCGGATTGACGAACCCGGCGAATTCTGGAAAACGACGAACGAGACCTTTGTCACGCCGAAGGACAGGCCTTTCTTCCGCTGGAACAAGTCGGGTCCGGACGGGGAGGCGCATCATCCCGCGTACGCGGACGGCCCGAAGCTGTCCTTCCTCGGCCTGCGCGTTTACGAGGCGAACGTCGGTTTTACCGGCGGCCTCGTGAAGGACGTCAAGCTTTCCTTCTACAACCGCGGCGACGTGGGCAACTGGGATCAGAAGGCGCTGGACGAACTCGTCCGGAAAATAGACGCGGCCATTCAGGCGCGGACGGGCAAGGAAACGAAGCCGATCACCATGCCCCGGCAGACCATGCGCGACATGACCATCCAGTCCCGCCGCTGGATCAAGCCACCCTACCGCTTTACCTTGCAGTGGAGCATGATCCGGGATCAGCAGGGCACCCGCGCGGAATTCGTCCAGCTCGAGATCGAACAGGCCACATCGGCGAAGGACGGCAGGAACACGCCCACCGTCTCGCTGAAGACCGGCTCGAACGGAAAGGCCATGGATCTGAAGAAGAACTTGGCAAAGGAGGCGGACGGCACCGTCTGGATTCAGAACATCCCCATGGTGGATCAGGGCGCGAAGGGATATTGCGCGGTCGCCACCACGGAGCGCGTGATGCGCTACTACGGTTCGGAGGTTTCGGAACACATGCTCGCCGGGGTCGCCAACAGCTCGGCCAGCGGCGGGACGGACCCCCGTGCGATGCTGGACGCGCTGAAGAAGGCCGGCGGCAAGCTCGGCGTCAGCGTCAAAACACTTGTGGACATGGACACGATTGAACGGACTCTGCCGCTGTACAACCGCGGGGCCAAGCGCGCCAAAAAGCCGGAAGTCTCCATGGCGGGCATCACCAACATCAGCGACCTCTATGAAAAGCTGGATCCGCAGCTTTTCCTCGACACGCGCTGCAAGGAGATGAAGGGTGATTTTGCGCGCTTTCAGAAGGAGGTCATGCAAAAGGTGGACGCCGGCATCCCGCTGCTGTGGGGCGTGCATCTGGGCCTCTTTCCGGAAGAGGGGCTCCCCCAGGCCGGCGGCGGCCACATGCGCCTCATCATCGGCTACAACGTGAAGACGAAGGAGCTCGTCTATTCGGATTCCTGGGGCGAAAAACACGCGAAGAAGAGCATGCAGGTGGATCAGGCATGGACCATGACCAACATGCTTTCCATCCTCGAGCCGCGCAAGAGCCTGTAATCCGGGCCCCGTGCCCAATGGATTCCGGCATGTGTTTCTGCCGCAGCATCCCGGGCACCGCCGCTCCTTGTTCAGGTCACAGATGCAGCGCGGCGCAGAGGCGGGCGGCGAGATCGGCGGCGCACCAGGCGGCGGCGATGGCCGCCAGCACGTCCATCGTGTAATGCGCACGGAGGACGAGGACGACCCCGATTTCATAGAGGGCGATGATGGCGGCGGCGATTCCGAGCCACAGCGGGCAGATGCGCCCGACCTCGATGGCGCCGAGCACGGCCATGCCGGTGTGGCCGGAGATGAACAGGTCGTTGGCGACGCCGTAGGTGACGAGCAGCGAGGGGAAACCGGGGTTCCGCCAGATCAGCCCCTGCGGCGCGGGCAGGGAGCAGCACGCTTGGCAGAGCTGGCGGAAGATGAAGAGGATCAGCAGCCCGACGAACGGGCGGAGCGTGCTTCCGAAAATGGCCGCGCCGAGGAGGAAGAGGCCGAGGAGGTCCAGCAGCAGCGAGCTTGACATGAGCAATGCGTCCGCCCGGCGCGGGTGTCCGTTGAGGTGCCGGTTCCAGGATGCGGTAAGGTCATGCACAAGATCGCCGATGCGGTCTTGGGGGAAGCCGCGGCCGCCGATGAGCGCCTGCGACCAGAACCAGGCGGCGAGCGCCACCGCCACAAGTCCGCCGCGCAGCAGCCATCGGCCGCCGTTGCTTTTCCAGAAAGAGTCGCCGGCCGCCGCCGCCTCGTGCGAGGCAAACCAGACGCCGGCGGCCAGCAGGCCGAGGAGCAGCGTGAAGCCGAGCCCGTTCAGGATGCGGCGGGTTCGGGAGGCGGTCTCGGGCATGGTAAGAAGTCTCCCCGTTGCGGTGTGCGCCGTAAGATACCGCAGATGCCGTCGTTGTAAACCTGTCAGCGGGAAGCGGCGCGGCCGGCGGTGCTTGGGCGGATGCCGGCTGATTCTACGCGTGTCAGAGCGCGCCGCAAGGCATGGCGGAGGCGGTCGCAATGGGGGTCCCTTGGGCTATGGTATCTTCCGTACGGAGCCGTACCGGAGCAATGGCGTTGGCAGGAGGCGGAACCATGAAGATTGTTTGTCCAGCATGCAGCAAGCGAAAGTTTACCGTGACTGCCCGCCAGGTCGGGAAGGATCTTGTCTGTCCATGCGGCGTGGCGTTCACCCTTGACCGGCAGATGTTCAACGCGGCAAAAAAACGGCGGTTGCTGACGGTTTTCGGGGGCATGGCCGTCCTGCTGGCACTGGGCATCGGCGGTGCGTTTCTTTCAGGTCGATTCAATTTTTCCCAAGGCAAAACGGTCGCGGCGGAGACCCCGGCCGTCGCGCCGGTTCTGCCGGTGATGCCGGTCGTCCCTGTATCCGTGCCCGCACCGGTGCCGAAGCCGGCACCGAAAACGGAACCCGCGGCCCCGACGCCCGTTCCTGCACCCGTGCCCTCCCGCAAAACGATTGAATCCGGCATGGCGAAGGTGAACCGCCTGGAAACTCTTGCCGCTTCCGGCGGCTTTGAGGCTCCGTGCGGCAACGCTTGGAGCCAGCCGGGGGCAGCGGGTTCACCGGTCAAGGTCGAGAAAAAGGTTCCTGGCGGCGCCTCGTTCATGGCGTACAACTGGAAGGCCGGCGAGGCTGACCGCGTACGGGGCTTCACCGCCGCCGTGCGGCTGCAGATGGTGCCCAACGGCCGCACCGACAACAATTTCACCGTCTGGCTTGACGACAACGCTTCCGGCCGCCAGGGCGGCCTGCTGCGGATTTATCCGGACCGCGTGGAGTGGGGCATGCAGGAGCATCAGGCGCTGCTGACCGTCGACAACACGGACGGCATGCACGAGTATGCCGCCGCGGCGCTGCCCAGCGGCGGTTACGCGGCCTGGCGGGACGGCGTCCGTCTCGGCGGCAAGCTCAACGGCGACGTTTCGGTCCGCAAGAAGAGCACCATGTTTGGCGCGTATACGATGAACGAGTCCCTCTCCGCCTTGGTGGAGTGCGTGGCCATCGACTCATCCGGCGTGAAAACACCCGCCGCTCCGTGAAGGGGCGCGGAATCCATCAAGGAGGACGGACGCATGGCGGCTGCCGCGGAAATGCTTTGGGTGCTGGGGTTTGAAACCGCGGCGGAGGCGGAGGACGCCTTGGCGGAGCTTGCCGCGTGCGAGGAGCTGAACCTCGTCACCTGGCGGAACCCGGAGTCCGACCGGCTGCGCGTGCAGCTGTTTGCGGAGTCCGCGGGCGAGGCGTCGGCGCTAAAGCGGAAGCTGGAAGCGTTTCTTCCCCAATGGATTCCGTCCATCGTGTCCGCGTCTTCCATGCCGTCCATCAGCACGGATGAGCTTAAGCGCGAGGATTGGGCGGAGAGCTGGAAGAAATTTTTCCACGTCCAGCAGATCACGCCGCGGCTGGTGGTCAAGCCGAGTTGGGAACCATACACGGCCAAGCCCGGCGAGTTCGTGCTGGAGCTGGACCCCGGAATGAGTTTCGGCACCGGCTATCACGGCACGACGCGTGCCTGCCTGGAGTTTCTCGACGACCTGAGCCGGAAGGCGCCGGGCGCATCGGCGCTCGACGTCGGCTGCGGCTCGGGCATTCTCGCGCTGGCGGCGTGGAAGCTGGGGTTCCGGCCGGTGACCGCGCTCGACAATGATCCGCTGGCGGTGAAAATTGCGCTGGAGAACTTGGGGCTCAACGGCGTCACGGAGATACCGGTGTCCACGGCGGACCTCTTCACGGTGAACCCGGCCCCCGCGCGGATCGTCGTCGCCAACATCCTCGCGCCGGCGCTGCTGGCGAACGCGGAGCGGCTGAAGGGCTTTCTCGACCGCACGCACGGCCCGGCGTACCTGATTCTCTCCGGCATCCTTCACGCGCAATACCCGGAAATTCGCGAGCGCTTCACCGCGCTCGGCCTCACCGAAATCGCCACGCGCAGCCTCGACGAATGGAGCTCCGGCTGTTTCGCAATCTGATTGCGCGGAAAACGATTGCGGTTTATCTCCGCGCATTTTTAAACCACGTTGATATTTTCATTAAAAGTGAAATATTAGGCGTCTGCCTTTTACGGCAGGCTCGACATCGGTTTTCGTGCAGGGCATCATCCTGCACGCCTGCCGGAATATTCCTTCACGGTCCGGCCGCATGCCGGCACATCGGGAGACGCATACATGAAGCGCGCCCTCATCACGGGAATCACCGGCCAGGACGGTTCCTACCTTGCGGAGTTTCTGCTCGCCAAAGGCTACGAGGTGCATGGCATCATCCGCCGCTCCTCCTCCTTCAACACCGGCCGCATCGAGCACCTTTACGTCGAGCAGGCAATCAAGGACATGCACGCCAACCGGCGGGTCAAGCTCTATTACGGGGACATGACCGATGCCACGGGGCTGATCCGGCTGGTGCAGGAAATCCAGCCCGACGAGATCTACAACCTGGCCGCGCAGTCGCATGTCAAGGTCTCCTTTGAAACCCCGGAATACACGGCCAACTCCGACGGCCTGGGGACGCTCCGGCTGCTGGAGGCGATCCGCCTGCTGAAGCTGGAATCGAAGACGCGCTTCTACCAGGCCTCCACCTCGGAACTGTACGGCAACGCAGCTGAGGTGCCGCAGTCCGAAACCACGCCGTTCCAGCCGCGCAGCCCGTACGCCGCCGCCAAGATTTATGCCTACTGGATTGTCCGCAACTACCGCGACGCCTACGGGATGTTCGCCGTGAACGGCATTCTCTTCAACCACGAATCCCCGCGACGCGGCGAGACGTTCGTCACCCGCAAGATTACCCTGGCGGCGGCCCGCATCGCCTGCGGCCTCCAGGACAAGCTCTACTTGGGGAACCTTGACGCGAAACGCGACTGGGGGCACGCCCGGGACTATGTCGAGTGCATGTGGCTGATGCTCCAGCATCCGGCGCCCGATGATTTCGTTGTCGCCACCGGCGAGACCCATTCCGTCCGCGAGTTCTGCTCCACCGCCTTCGCCGAGGCCGGCATCGTGCTGGAATGGAGCGGTTCCGACGCTGCGGAACAGGGGCGCTGCGCCAAGACCGGGCGCGTGGTGGTCGAGATTGACCCGCGCTATTACCGGCCGACCGAGGTGGATCTGCTCTTGGGCAATCCGGAGAAGGCGCGCCGGACGCTGGGCTGGAACCCGTGCAAGACCCCGTTCGCCGAACTGGTCCGTGAGATGGTGCAGGCCGATCTGGCGCAGACCCGCCGCAACGCCTCGCGCACACCGGCGTTTGACTGACGCCGCCGTCCCGTTTTCCGCCCCGACCGGAGATGCCGACATGCCGCAATGCATCGACCCCGCCGCCAGAATTTTCGTTGCCGGACACCGCGGCCTAGTCGGTTCCGCCATCGTCCGGCTCCTGGAGGCGCGCGGATTCCGCAACCTGCTCCTCCGCACGTCGGCGGAGCTGGACCTGACGCGCCAGGCGGCGGTCGAGGCGTTCTTCGCCGCCGAGCGTCCGGAGTACGTGGTCCTCGCCGCGGCCAAGGTCGGCGGCATCCACGCCAACAGCACCTACCCGGCCGACTTCATCGCCGTCAACCTCTCCATCGCGCTCAACGTCATCCAGGCCGCGCATGCGAGCGGCGTCAAAAAACTGGTCAACCTCGGCTCCTCCTGCATCTACCCGAAGCTGGCGCCGCAGCCGATTCAGGAAAGCGCGCTGCTGACCGGGCCGCTGGAGCCGACCAACGAGGCGTACGCCCTCGCCAAGATCGCCGCCATCCGCCTCTGCCGGCATTTCGCGCAGCAGTACGGCGACAACTTCATCTCGCTGATGCCGTGCAACCTGTACGGCCTCAACGACAACTATCATCCGATGAACTCCCACGTCATCCCCGGACTCATCCGCAAGTTCCACGAGGCCAAGGCCACCGGCGTTCCGCCCGTGCTTTGGGGCGACGGTTCGCCCCTGCGCGAGTTCCTGCACGCGGACGACCTGGCCCGCGCCATCCTTTTCGTGCTGGAGAAGGTCGATGCCGCCGAAGCCGGCGAACTGATCAACGTGGGTTCGGGCCAGGAGTGCACCATCCGCGAACTGGCCGTGGCCGTGGCCGAAGCCGGCGGCTACCGCGGCGAAATCCGCTGGGACGCCTCCATGCCCAACGGCACCCCGCGCAAGATCATGGACAGTTCCCGCATCCGCCGGCTCGGCTGGCAGCCTGAACTCTCGCTGGCCCAAGGGCTTCCGGGAGCCTGGCAGGATTTTCTCGCCCGCGCCCCCCGCTGAGCGGGCAGCCCGGCAACGGGTACCGCTTTTTACCGCGGCATGTCACGGCGATGATCCGGCGCGTCCTTCGCATCTTTGTGCGGAGACGCGGCCTTCACTCCTCCTCGAAACCGTTGGGCGCGAAAAGGCCGCGGACGGACGGGAGTTCGGCCCACGGGCCCGCGGATTCCGCGCTGATTTCCCAGGCGGTTCCGAGCTGCTTGCGGCTCCATTCGCTGAAGTCGAAAAGTGCGTTGATGTCCCAGTGCGCGAGGAGCGAGCCGGGACGTTTGCCGAGGTGCGAGCCGTCCCAGCAGACGCCCGGCGTGGCGCCGCGGATGACGAGCTCGCCGCCGCCGGGCCGGAGCGTGCGGAGCTGGCGGATGGCGTTGCGCGCGCGTTTCTGCGCGCTGTCGGTTTCCCAGCAGAGGCAGGCGCCGCGCGTTTCGCGTGCCATGTCCAGCGGATGCTCCGCCCGGCGCCAGAGATCCTGCGCCGGCAGCGTGCTGAAGTCGAGCAGGATCGGTGCTCCCTCCGCCGGCAGCGTCGCCTTGTCCAAATTCCCCTGGGCGTCAAGGCCGGTCGCAACCAGTTCCTCGCTGGGCTCGGGTGCGGCGGCATGCTTCTGGGTCCAGGCGGCGTACCAGGTAAGGCGGTAGGTGCGGACGGGCGGCGCAAACTCCGCGCAGCACATGAGCGGTTCGCGGATGAAGGTGATGCCGCCGGCATCGAGCATGAGCTTGTAGCTGCCACTCTCCGGGCCGTGGCCGAGCGAATATTCCCAGCGCCAGAGGTCGCTGCCGGTGCCGAACTCCAGGCGTACTCCGGCGGCGTTTTCCAGCACGATTGCCGGCGGCGGCCGGTGCCAGTGGCCAATCATGAGCGGCTTGTCGGCGGGAGCCTTGGGGATCGCCTGCCAGTACGGCGCGCGGCCCTCGGCCTGCTGTTGCGCGGGCGGCAGACAGAAAAAGCGCGTCCAGGCACCGGGGGCGCGGACGGAGCCGAGGCCGAAATGGCGCCGGATGAACGTCTGCGCGGGCCATTTCAGGTCGGCGGTGAAGAGGGCATGGTTGGCGGCGTACACCGACTGCTGCTCCAGGCCGATCTGGTTCCCGAACGGGAAGTGGCCGGCACTTTTCACAACGGCGCAGCCAGCGCTGACTCCGGCCTTGGTCCCCTTGACGACGGCGCTGGCGAACGGCATGCCGTTGAGCGACTCCTGCGCGTCGGTCCACAGCTCGCGTCCGCCGAGCAGGAAGTTCTGCGGGCCGGAGAGGCGGCCGGCGGCATGGCGCGCCTCCCAGTTGCCGGAAGCGGGAACCACGTGGAAAATGTCGTCGGTGCGTGTGATCATGTTTTTTTTCTTCTAACAGAAGACGCAAAGGAGCAAAGGGCGGCACCCGGCAAAAAAGGCGCTTTTATTTTTCCTTTGCGTCGTTGCGCCTTCTGTTCAAATGGTTTGGAACAGTTCGGACACGGGTTTTCGGGCGAAGGGGCGCGGTTCGGCGTCCGGGTAGCCGACGGGGGTCATGGCGACCACTTCCCAATCGTCGCTGACGCCGAGCGTCCGATGCAGTTCATCCTGGTCGAACGCGCAGATCCAGCAGCTGCCGAGCCCCTCGGCCTCCGCGGCGAGCACGAGGTGTTCCAGCGCGATGCTGGTGTCGATGACGTGCGCCGGCGTGCCGTTCAACCGCTTCCAGGCGGTGCCGCGGTTGCCGAGCGCCACCACGATAAGCGGCGCGGTCGCCAGCCAGGTGCCGCGCTTGTAGCAGTCGCAGACGGCGGCTTTCTTCTCCGGCGACTGCACGAGCAGGAACCGGAACGGCTGCAGGTTGCAGGCGGTCGGCGCGAGGCGCACCGCCTCGCAGATCCGTTCCAGAGCGGCCGGCGGGATTGGGACGGGCTTGAACCCGCGGATGCTCCGGCGGCGGCGCATGACTTCGTAGAGTTCCATGGGGTGTGTCCTCCTGGGGTTGCAGCTTGCCACGCATACTATAAGGGAAGGTCCGGCATCCTGCTTGGTGGAATGATGGACGGTGTGGACTTGTCCATCGCGCCCACGGAGTCCACGGCGTCCGCCGTTCCGTAGTCCTGCCGGTTACTTGTAACCGTTCCCGGCCCACCTGATGCCGTTCAACATGGCATGCGCCAGATGCTGGTGGACCAGATCCATGTCGTAACCGTATCCGTCGTACGATCCGGCGGCAAGCGACTTCAAGAGTCCTGCTGCGTTTGCAAGCTGTCCGATCATCTTGGACGGCGTTGCGTGGACGCCTGCTTTGGGCTGCTTCAAGCCGGCGATGGCGGCGTTCAGGTTTTCCGCCGCGGATGCCAGCGCGGCCTTGATCTCCTGGGGGATTTCGATTTTCCCCGCCTTTTTCCCCCGTCTTGTTTCCGCCAGACGCTCCTCGACCGCGTCGAACGAGGTTTTGGCTGCCATGATCGTTTCCACCTCCGCGCCCATGATGGGAGCCAAGCCTTCCTCCGACAGCAGCGTTTTCAAGTCGGGCGCCTTGAGCGTCTGCTCCGGTTTCAGGCGGACGTCGATGCCGATCTTGTTGTGGATGGCCAAAAGCGGGGCATAGCAGCGGTTGCCGTATTGCGATTGGGCGATGCCGCCCAGCGTGTCGCCGGGCTTGACGACATAAGCCTGGCCGGCCTGCTGCGGGCGCGCTTCCTTCCCGTCGGCCCCCCATCCGGCGGTGGAGCAAAGTGAAACAATGGCAAGCAGATATAAACGCCAGTTCATGTGGTTTTCCCGAAAAGACGATCGCGACAAGCGAATCGCGGTGTGCGTTAGGGCCGGGTGTATTGCACTCTGGACCCCGGACCCAGGCCCCAGGGGGACGTGTCCCGTGTTCTGAGTCTCGGGTGCGGGTGCCAGCGGTATAATGTACCCCTCCCTGGCGCCCCCTGGTGCCCGCGGGGTGCAACGGCTTGCAAACCGTTTCCGGCGGGTGATATTATGCAGTTCATTTTTGAATTTTAAGATCAAGGAGATACACGCCATGTCCATTCACTCCAGCCTGCGCAGCAACGAAACGATCGCGGTCAAGCGCAACGTCCTCAAGCGCTTCGAGCGCATCGACGTCCTTAAGAAGCAGGGCAAGTTCAAGGATGGCCAGAAGGTCTGGAACCTGCCGAAGACCAAGGTCGGCTGATTCATTTCAGCCGTTCCTGACGCCTAACGTCCAACCTTTCGCCCCCGCCGCCTTCCGGAAAGCCGGATGCCATGGCCGGTGCCGGAATGTTGGACGTTGATGCTTTCGGAGGGGATTCAGCGGGAGGGGGCCGGCGCGGACGCTGCGGAAGCGGACGCCGCCGGCTTTTCCTTTTGCGCCGAACGGCTCTCCTGCAAGACCCCCAGCAGAATCAGCGACCCCATGATTGCGGCGACGATGGCCAGCCAGGTTTCGGCGGCGAGGGAACGGTCGGCGTTCCGCTTTTCCGCGGAGAAGCGGCGGTAGCCGCTGGCGCCGATATAGCGCACGGCTTTCTGCTGCCGTGCGGAGGCGGGAAGACGGTCGGCATGCTTGATGGGCGGATGGACAGGCACGGGCGGGCGGCTCCCTGGCGGTGAAGGTGAATCAACGGGACGGACTGTAACCGGTTTTGCGCAATCCGCAAACAGCCGCCAGCCAGGCTGGAAAAAAGTCAGAAAACCGCTTGCAGAGTCTGATTCGGCCGCTATTGTATCAACGTTTTGTTTTCCCGGTGCGAGCGTAGCTCAGTTGGTAGAGCGCCACCTTGCCAAGGTGGCTGTCGAGGGTTCGAGTCCCTTCGCTCGCTCCATTTTTTGTGCCTTGAAACCGGCTGCACGCAGGCCGGAAAAAGCAGAACGGCGACGGAGATCACTCTCCGCCGCCGTTTTTGTTGTACTTGGTGCCCGGGACGGTTACGGGGCCTTCGGCGCTTCGGGAAGCTTGACGTCCGCGGCTGCCTTCTTTGCGGCGTCAACCTGGGTGGCGGCGTCCTTCTGGGCCTGGGCGGCGGCATCCTGAAGCTTTTCAGCGGCGGTCTTTTCCCTGCACCCGAAAGCGGCAAGGGCGGCAACGGCGGCACAGACGAGGATTAGCTGTTTCATGATGACATCTCTCCTTTTTTCGGTTGAACCGGCATTGGGTCGGGCAAATCTACATTCGCCCTAACCGTATCCCTGACAACAAGAGAGTAGCCGTTTTTTCCAAAATGTCAACCATTCCGGCGCGGGACATAAAAACACCTGTTGAAAACAGTTGTTTTAATGGTATGGTAGGGGCAGGCGAAGGTGGCGGTTATGGCGCGGGGCGTGTTACAGTACCGCCAGCCCGCCGGCGGCGCCCGCCATCCGGCGAAAAAGAGCCGAATGCGTTTCGTGAGGCGACCCGGCCATGGTCAAAACAGAAGGAGCCTTCTTATGGACGAAGCGGCAATTGTCGGGTTGGTAATCATTGTCCTTGGCATCCTGCTGGCGTTGCCCGTCTGGTCGCTGGTGATGCTTTTTCGCATCCGGTCGGCGCAGGAGGAGCAGCGCCAGGATGAACAGGACCGGCATTGCAGCCTGATGGTCCGCGTCCGCGAACTGGAAGCAAAGATCGGTACGGTCCAGACCCCCGCCGCGCCTGCGGTAAAGAGCGCCGCTGAGTCCGCAAAAACTGTTTGCGCCGAAGGCGCGGCCAAGCTGACACCGTCCGTTTCCCAAGTCGCCGCCGTTGCCGTGCCGGCGCCGGATCCGAAACTGCCGCCCGCCTTGCCGCCGGTCATCGCCGCGCCCCCTGCCGCCGCGCCTGCCGTCCGCCCCGTTGCGCCGTCTGCACAGGCTGCCGCCGCCGAACCGGATGCCGGCGCGTTCGAACTGGCGGCGAAAAAGATTCTTTCCCGTGTCTGGAACTGGCTGGTCGTCGGCGAAGAGTTCCGTCGTCCGGGGATGTCCATGGAGCAGGCGGTGGCCACAACCTGGCTCATGCGCGCGGCGGTTCTGCTGGTGGTCGTCGCCGTCGGTATCGGCCTGAAATATTCGATTGACAAGGGAATCCTCGGTCCGGCAGGGCGCGTGGCGCTCAGCCTGCTGGCCGGCGCGGGGATGGTCGCCGGCGGTCTGCCGCTGCTGAACAAACGTTATCATATCGCGGCGCAGGGGCTGATCGGCGGCGGGCTGGCCGTGCTCTATTTCGGGCTGTTCGCCAGCTTTTCCATGTACAAGCTGGTCCCGATGCCGGTGGCGTTCGGGCTGATGGCGCTGGTCACGCTGGCGGCCGGGGTCATCGCGGTGCGCTTCAACTCGCCGTTCATCGCGATCCTCGGCATCCTCGGCGGTTTCGGCACACCGGTCATGCTCAGCACCGGGGTGGAAAATTTCATCGGGCTGTTCAGCTACCTGCTGTTGCTCGGGGTCGGCGTGCTCGGCATCGCGCGGCTGCGGCAGTGGCACCTGCTGAACATCCTGGCGATGGTCTGCACCTACGTGCTGTTCTTCGGCTCCGTGCACCAGCCGGGATTCTATGCGCCGGAGAAATTCTGGACGGTCTTCCCGTTCCTGGCGGCGTTCTTCGCGCTGTTCTCGACCGTGATGTTTGCGTACAACCTGCACCGCCGCGAGTCCTCCTCGCTGATCGAGATTATGGCGCTGCTGGCCAACGCGGCCGTGGTGTTTTACGGCGGCTACGAACTCATCGAGCCGCAGTTCGGGCGCGAATGGGTCGCGGCGCTGACGCTGGCGCTGAGCGTGTTCTACATCGGCCACGCCTACTTCTTCCTGGCGCGCCGCATGAAGGACCGCCCGCTGCTGTTCTGCTTCCTCGGCTTGGCGGCATTCTTCCTGACGGTGACGGTGCCGCTGCTGCTCTCCGGCGGCTGGATCACGGCGAGCTGGGCGGTGCTGGCGCTGGTGATGTGCTGGATGGGGGGGCGCATCGGCAGCCGCTTCCTGCAGGGGTTGTCGAACATCGTGTTCCTTCTGGTGCTGGCGCGCTTCGGGCTCGACCTGCACCGTGAGTTTGGGAATGGTGTGCAGCCGGGACTGGCGGCCGGCGACTATCTCCTGATGCTGGGCGAGCGCCTAGCGCAGTTCGGCATCCCAATCGCCTGTTTTGCGGGATCCTGGTCCCTGTCGCGCTCGCAGCCAGCGCCGTCCGGCCTCGCGGTCGAGCCGGTGAACGACCTGCCTGCCGGACCGGTTGTCGGCGTTGCCGGCGTCGTCGCGCTGGGCGTTGTCGGCGTGCTGCTGTTCGTGTACCTCCAGTTCGAGCTGTACCAGATGTTTGACCTGTTCTATCGTCCGCTGCGCGTACCGTCGCTGACGCTGGTCTGGGTGGCGGCATGCGGCGTGCTGCTGGTTTCGCTGCGGCGGCTGCCGTCGGCCTGGCGCCTAGGGCTGCTGGTCGGCCTCTGCGTGCTGACGGGGCTCAAGCTGCTGGCCGTGGACCTGGATGTATGGGGGCCGTCGATGGCCTGCTTCGGCTACGAAGGTGCGTACTGCGCGGCGGACGCGCTGATCCGGTTCTTCGATTTCGGGCTGGTCGTGGCTTTCTTCGCCGTCGGCTTCCGGATGCTGGGCGGGAGCTCCGCCTCCGAGATGCGGAGGGGCGGCGTCTTCATCGGCGTGCTGGCGCTCGGGCTGCTCTTCATCTACCTCACGCTGGAGACGAGTTCGGCGCTGCGCGAGTATCAGCCGTCGTTGCGTCCCGGCGGCGTTTCGATGCTATGGGCCGCGTTTGCGCTCTCCATGGTCTTCGCCGGCATCGTGAAGGGGGTGCGCACCCTGCGCTTCGCGGGGCTGGCGCTCTTCGCGGTCGTCGCGGGCAAGCTCTATTTCAACGATTTGCGGCACATGGAACAGATATTCCGCGTGCTGGTGCTGGCGCTGATCGGCATCGCCATGTTCGCCGGTTCGGTGTTCTACCAGAAATATCAGCAAAAGTTTGAGGCCGCCGACCGGCCGGAGGAGTGAGGGTTCAGGGCTGGCGATTTTGTTTGTAGTCCCGCGCCTTGGGCGGCCGCGCATAATTCCACGGAAATCGGTCCGCAACCACATCCAAACCTGCGAATCTTCCGATTTGGCACCAGTGCCATAGGCCACGCCACGCCGCCTGAAGCGCGGGACTACAAACATGAGGTTCAACCATGCGGCACAACACGACCATCCTTTCCGTCCTCCTGTGCGCGGCGGGGCTTTCCGCGCGGGCGGCCGATCCGTCGGAGTTCAGCCGGATGAAGGAGCTGGCACCGCCCGCCGGCACGGAGGGGCGCTCGATCGCCGCCGCCGTGCTCGACCCCGAGCTGTACGCCGCGAGCCGGGACGACCTCGGCGACCTGCGCGTCTTCCGCGCCGGCACCGCCGTCCCTCACATTACCGAGCGCGTGACCGAAAGCCGCCCCCGCACGGTCCGCGAAATCCAGTCCGCCCGCCGGTTCTCCTTCCGCGAGGACGCCGGCAACCGCATCGAGGTCGTCTTCGAGCTTCTCGGCGACAACCCGCGCGCCGACGGTCTGGAGATCCTCACGCCGCTGCGCGACTATGAGCGGACGCTCCGCGTTTCCACCAGCGCGGACGGCGCGGCCTGGAGCGCGCTCCTGCCCGAGGCGCAGCTCTTCGACTACACGCGCTACATGGACGTCGCGCAGCGCGAGGCGGCCTTCCCCGCACCCGCGACCACCCGCTTCGTCAAGCTCGAAATCTTCCGCGCCGACGACGCCAAGACCGCGCCGATTCTGGAGTTGACGCGCGAGTTCCGCCAGGGAAAAGCCGAGAGCGAGATCCAGAAAACCACCGTCGAGACGCGCCCGTTCCGCATGGACGACGTCCGCTTCTGGAAAAACCGCACCGTCGATGAGTTCAAGGCGGACGTGAAGCGGGATTATCCCGCCGCCGGTTTCACCGTCACCCGCAACCCGAAGGAAAAGACCACCATCATCGAAGTGAAGACCCGGCGGGAGCCGCTGACCGCGCTACGGCTCGCCACGGACAGCATGAACTTCCGCCGCGCCGTCACGGTCCAGATCCGCCGCGCGCCCGGCGGCGAGGAGGACTGGGCGCCCACGGCCGGGGATGAATGGCGCACGATTGCCGCCGGCGCGGTTTCCGACCTCTCTTTCCGCACAGTCCACCGTTCCTCGCTGACCGTCGCATTCCCCGAAACCCGGGCCGCCGGGTACCGTCTGGTCATCCACGACGGCGACAACCCGCCGCTGACCATCACCGGCGTGTCCGGCAGCGGCAACGTCTACCGCGCCGTGTTCCTAGCGGAGTCCGCAACACCGCATGTCCTCTATTACGGAGCGCCATCCATGCAGCCGCCCGAGTATGACGCCGCCGCGGTGCTGGGCCAGCTCCGGCAGGATTTCCAGCCGGCGGTTTGGACGGCCGGTCCGGAGAAGGCGAACCCCGGTTGCACGCCCCGAAGCGGGGGCGGGAAATGGCATGCGTTCTTCGCCAAAAAACTCGTCTTCGGCGGCATCATCGCGCTGGTCGTGCTCGCGCTCGGCTGGGCCCTGGTCCGCGCCGTCCGCCACGCGGAGTCCGCAACTCCCGGCGAGGGGACGTGACTTTGGGCAATGGCCGCCTCCCGCGGAAGCGCCGGAAAACGTCGGCCGTGGAAACGGAAGAACGGAAAGACGGATGGAAAGAACGCCAATCCAAACATCCAAACGGCTTTGAACGGCCTTGAAATCTGCGGTCAGGCCCGCGCTGCTTTTGCGCGGGCGTAGGCTTCGAGGAATTGCTGGCGTTCCTCCTCCGTGATGGCGGGATAGAGCAGTTTGCCCATATCGGCGAGGTCGGCTTTGGCGAGGCGTCGCCGGTCCAGGCGGTGGAAGCCGCCGCGCGGGCAGTCGATCCAGAACACGTGCGGGGACTCCGCTCCGCCGGGATGCTGCACCAGGATGTTGCGCAGCTTCAGGTCGCGGTGGAAGAAGCCCTTGGCGTGGGCGCGTCCGGCCAGGGTGGCGGCCTGTTCCAGAACACAGCCGCGGCGGGCCGCGTCCTGCTGGAACCCGGGGCTCCTGCAATACTCGGCCAGCGTGATGCAACCGGGGATGAAGCGCGTGACAATGACGGCCTGGCGGAGCAGTCCGCAGCGGCGGATCTCCCCCACGGCCAGGGTTTCGGGGCCGGGGATTCCGAGGCGCTTCCATGCCAAGAAGTTGAGGCATTCCACGGTGGAGCGGCTGAGGCGGCCGGCGTAGCGGGTGCTGGTGTAGAAATAGCGCTTGTAGATGATGGAACCGGCATCGGCGTCCGCCGAGTCGATTTTCCAGACCACGCTGTTTTCGCTCCAGGAGATTTTGTGCGCGCCGGCGTCATGGGAAAACAGGTCGTCCTGCGTCCGGATTCCGAACGCGGGCAGGGCGGCGGCGAACTCCGGCGCGATGGCCAGCCAGGGATGGAGGCGGCTTGTCGCGGGTGGCTGCGTCTGTAAAAGCGGTTGTATGTTCATGGTGGTGGATGGAATGCATGGCGGTGAATCGCGAGTTTTTTCGCGGAGTTTGCGGCACAAGTTTCAGTGCTTGTGCTCCCACGGGCGGAGCGGGGATTTGAGGCCGTCCTGGAAGCTCGGTACTATACGCTTCGGGGTAGTTTTTTTCGCCGGAATGGCTTGAATTTTGGGAAACAGGCTATTTATTAGGACAAAATTTGTCATTTCCGGACAAGGCTGCGTCGCTGCGTCCGGCGGGCAAGGTAAAAACGTCTGAATTTTTTATCAGACCAGAAGCAGAAGCAAGGCAACAGAAAAGGAAGGCAGGAACCGTGAACAAAGGCATCCTCTCAATGCTGGGACGTGTGGCGCTCGTGTTGGGTACCATCGGCCTGGGCTCCTCCGCAATGGCCAGCGAAGCCGACCTCAAGCTTCCGGATCTGAGCGCGGTCACGTTCTTCAACAACAGCATTTCCGGCACGCACCTCATGCTGCTCGGCCTGGTGGTCTGCGTAATCGGGCTTGGTTTTGGCCTGATCCAGTACGTCAAGACGCGGAATCTGCCGGTTCACAAGTCCATGTCCGACGTTTCCGCGATCATCTGGGAAACCTGCAAGAGCTATCTCGCGCAGCAGGGCAAGTTCCTGGCGATCCTGTGGGCGTTGATTGCCATCTGCATGGTTTATTACTTCGGTTTTCTGACGCCGCATGAAGGCAAGTCCACGGGCACCGTGGTGGTGAACGTCGCCATCATCCTGGGCGCCTCGATCCTGGGCATCCTCGGCTCCTACGGCGTGGCCTGGTTCGGCATGCGCATCAACACCTTCGCCAACAGCCGTTCGGCCTTTGCCTCCCTCCGCGGCACGCCGTGGGACGCGCTCGCCATCCCGATGCGCTCGGGCATGAGTGTCGGCATGCTGCTGATCACGGTCGAGCTGTTCTTCATGATCTGCATCCTCGTGTTCCTCCCGTCCGACCTGCGCGGCGCCTGCTTCATCGGCTTCGCCATCGGCGAGTCGCTCGGCGCCTCCGCGCTGCGCATCTGCGGCGGCATCTTCACCAAGATCGCCGACATCGGCTCCGATCTGATGAAGATCGTGTTCAATCTTCCCGAAGACGACCCGAAGAACCCGGGCGTGATTGCGGACTGCACCGGCGACAACGCCGGCGACAGCGTCGGGCCGACGGCTGACGGCTTCGAGACCTATGGCGTGACGGGCGTCGCGCTCATCGCCTTCCTCGCGCTGGTGCTCGGACCGAGCGTCCTCTGCGGCCAGATGATCGTCTGGATTTTCGTCATGCGCATTCTGATGATCATCTCCGCGCTGGCGGCCTACCTCGCCAACGACATGTACTTCACGGCGAAGCTGAAGAACGCCAAGTCGTTTGATCCGGAGCACCCGCTCACCGTCCTGGTGTGGCTGACCTCCGCCGTCTGCATCGGCGTGACCTATGTCGCCAGTTACTACCTCATCGGCGGTCTCACGATCGGCGGCGTTGTCCAGACGAATCTCTGGTGGGTTCTCTCCACGATCATCAGCTGCGGCACCATCGCCGGCGCGCTGATCCCCGAGTTCACCAAGGTCTTCACCAGCACGAACGCCAAGCATGTGAAGGAAGTCGTGACCGCCTCCAAGCAGGGCGGCGCCTCCCTGAACATCCTTTCCGGTTTCGTCGCCGGCAACTTCTCCGCCTTTTGGGAAGGGTTGACCATGCTGGTCCTGATGCTGGGCGCCGCGCTGCTCGCGACGAACCCGGCGGTCGCCGCGATGATGCCGCCCGAGTACGCGTTCGCCGCGCCGATCTTCGCGTTCGGCCTGGTGGCGTTTGGCTTCCTCGGCATGGGCCCGGTGACCATCGCGGTCGACAGCTTCGGCCCGGTTTCCGACAACGCCCAGTCCGTGTACGAGCTGAGCCGCATCGAGTCCATCCCCGGCATCGAGAAGGAGATCGAGAAGGATTTCGGGTTCAAGCCCGACTTCGAGAACGCCAAGCTCAACCTCGAACGCAACGACGGCGCGGGCAACACCTTCAAGGCCACGGCCAAGCCGGTGCTGATCGGCACCGCCGTCGTCGGCGCGACCACCATGATCTTCGGCATCATCATCATGCTGAGCAAGAGCGAAGCCGTCCGCCTGGCCGGCACCGCCGTCGGCGAGGTTCTGACCTCCGCCCAGCTTACGGCCGGCATCAACTCCGTCATCGGCAAGCTCTCCCTCGTGCAGCCGGAAGTCGTGCTCGGCCTGCTCATGGGCGGCGCGGTGATCTACTGGTTCACCGGTGCGGCGACACAGGCGGTGGTGACCGGTTCCTACCGCGCGGTCGTGTACATCAAGGAGAACATGAATCTGAACGCCGAAACGGCCTCGATCAAGGACAGCAAGGAAGTCGTCAAAATCTGCACGATCTACGCGCAGAAGGGGATGTTCAACATCTTCGTGGCGGTCTTCTGCTTCGCCCTGTCGCTGGCCTTCTTCAACCCGTTCTTCTTCATCGGCTACCTGATCTCCATCGCCTTCTTCGGCTTGTACCAGGCCATCTTCATGGCCAATGCCGGTGGCGCCTGGGACAATGCCAAGAAGATCGTCGAGGTTGACCTCCGCGCGAAGAACACCCCGCTGCACGCCGCCGCCGTCGTCGGCGACACCGTCGGCGATCCGTTCAAGGACACCTCCTCGGTAGCCATGAACCCGATCATCAAGTTCACCACGCTGTTCGGCCTGCTCGCGACGGAAATCGCCGTCGCCATGACGAACACGACGCTGAAGTACACCATCGGCGGCGTCATCTTCACCATCGCCCTGATCTTTGTCTGGCGCTCCTTCTACGGCATGCGCATTCCGGAAGACAAGGCGACCGCCAAGTAAACCCAATCCGCGCAAGCGGCTTCAACCAAGACCCCGCGGCGAAGGCGCTGCGGGGTTTTGTCTTTCCCGGGGGTGGGGCGGCATCCTTGCAAAGCCGCCGCCGCCGGATATGGTGGACGTTTCCTGAATCTGGAGGGGCCATCCCATGCAATACTGCCGTGCGGAGATCGCAAGAATGGCCGGGTACACGCCGGGCGAGCAGCCCGGGGACCGGCGCTACGTCAAGCTGAACACAAACGAGAATCCGTACCCGCCGTCGCCGCGGGTGGCGGCCGCTCTGCGCGGCCTTGATCCGGAACGCCTCCGGCTCTATCCCGATCCGGTCTTCGCCGCGCTCCGCCGTGAGGCCGCCGGCCTCCTGCCGGGAACCGGCCCGGAGTGGGTGCTGTTCGGCAACGGCTCCGACGACCTGCTGACCATTGCGGTGCGCGCCTTTGTCGATGCCGGCGGCGCGCTCGCCTGCTTCGAGCCGAGCTACAGCCTCTACCCCGTGCTTGCCGGCCTTCAGGGCGCGAAATGCGTGACGGTTCCGCTGACGGCCGACTTCGGCATGCCCGCCGACGCCGCGGCGCAGGCGGAGGGCTGCTCCTTGTTTTTTGTCGCGCGCCCCAATGCGCCGACCGGCAACAGCTTCCCGAAGGAGGAAATGCGGCGACTCTGCCGCGATTTCAGGGGAATTGTCTGGATCGACGAGGCGTATGCGGATTTTGCGCCGGACAACTGCCTGGAGTTCGTGAAGGAATTCCCCAATGTGGTCGTCTCCCGCACCATGTCCAAGAGCTATTCGCTGGCCGGCCTGCGCCTTGGCTGGTGTTACGCGAGGCCGGAGCTGACCGCCGAGATGATGAAGGTGAAGGATTCCTACAACGTCGGCATGCTCCAGCAGGTGGCGGGGCTGGCGGCGCTGGAGGACCGGGCGTACGTCGAGTCCGGAGCGGCGACAATCTGCGCCACGCGCGACCGCGCCGCCGCCGCACTCGTGAAGCTCGGCTGCGTGCCGGTGCCTTCCGCCGCCAATTTCCTCTTCGTGCGGACGCCGCAACCCGCCTCCTCCGTGTTCAAGGCGCTGCGCGCCAACGGCATCCTCGTGCGCTATTTCCCCGGCGGCCGCACCGGCGACTTCCTCCGCATCACCGTCGGCACCGACGCGGAGATGGAGGCGCTGCTTTCCGCCATGGCGGAAATCCTGAAACCGGCGTGACTGCGTTCTCCTGTGGCATCGCGTTTTTTGCCACAGAGGGCACAGAGCGCACGGAGATTGAAACCCTGGCTTGAGAGCACAATACTGTACCCGCATCCCGTGTTACCTCGGAGAAGTCATGAAGAAATCGGGACTATTGCCTCTCAAGCATGTGCTCATCGTGAGGGCATCCACCTTCTGTCTGTTGCTTCTTGTGCAGGGGTGCTGTTCCATGAAGCACCTCGACCGGGAGGATTTTCTGAAAGTGGCGCGGCGGATTGGTTCGCCGCCCAGCACCGTACAATACGCCGAATATATCGGTGCCACACAAGGCCGAGTCTACATTCAGAGTTGGGATGCGTTCAGATTTTTTAGCCCCGAGATAATGGTATACTGGACGGAACGGAATGGACTCCCATCCGAAGTCGTTAAGGCAATCGAGGCCGGGCAGCCTCCATGGATCGTCGAAAAAATCGGTCACTGATCGAAAACAGAGACAACAACCGGCTGCTGCCGCCTGAACACCAACGGCACAACCTGAACGTTGGTGTGGGGAAAAGACGGGAAGTTGGCGCGATCGTCCCCGGTCGCCGCGTGCCAGCCGTTGTCCTCTGCGTCCTCCATTTTCCGGGCTGGCATTTTCCTTTTCTGCCGGTGGCCGGTAAGATTGTGCCATGTGTTCGCAGGAAAGTCTCCAGCGGCTGTGGCGTTCGGCTGATGTCGGCTATATTCACGGACGAAACGTGAAACGGAAGCGGAATTCGGATGAATAATTCTGAGATCAACAAATTTTCGGCAAGCCTCTTTTGGGATGTTGACCGGGGCACGCTCGACCTGTCCGCCCACAAGAAATTCATCGTCCAGCGCGTACTGGAGCGCGGCACCCTGGATGACTGGCGGTTGTTGAAGCAGTGCTACACGGTGGACGGCGTTGTCAGCATCGCCCAGCAACTCCGGGCTCTGGAGCCGATGGCGCTTGCTTTCATTGCCTGTGTCGGGAACATCGCCAAGGAGACGTTTCGATGTTACACTTGGAAGCAGTCACATCCGACACACTGGCGCTGCCTGAGCTGAAGCAAACACGTCTTGCGGGTGGCACCGCCTTGGCCTTGCAGTTGGGGAACCGGTTGTCCGTTGATTTGGACATTTTCGGCACTTGGGACGAACAACTCGACCTCACATCCCTGCTGGGCGCCTGCGGAAAAGCCGAGAAGACGGCAGGCAAAACACGGCTGCAATTTTTCGAGATTGACGGCATCAAGGTTGATTTCATCACCCAGCCCGCCGACTGGCTTGCCGATCCGCTTGAAGAGGATGGCATCCGCTGTGCCGGAATCCCCGATATTGTTGCCATGAAGCTGGAAGCAGTCAACAATCGCGGCAGCCGGAAAGATTTCATGGATCTGGCGTTCTTGCTGGAGCTGTTTACGTTGCCCCAGATGCTGACGCTTTACAAGCAGAAATATCCGGCGGGATCCGAATATCTGATCTTGCGAAGCCTGGTATTTTTCGACGATGCCGAAGAAGAACCCATGCCGGTCATGTTAAAGCCGATGAACTGGGACACCGTCAAGGCGTGCATCCAGAATGCCGTGCGGGATTGCGGACGAAATATGTGATGCCGGCAATGATCGGTTGATCAGGAAGATCCGGGTTTATGGATGGCGGCGGGAAAAAGCAGCGGACGATCCTGCACTTGGACATGGACGCGTTCTTCGCCGCGGTCGAGGTGCTGGACAAGCCGTCGCTGAAGGGGCTGCCGCTGGTGGTGGGGTCGCCGCCGAACAAGCGCGGCGTGGTGTCCACCTGCTCGTACGAGGCGCGCAAGTTCGGGGTGCATTCCGCCATGCCGTCGCGCACCGCCTTCCAGCTCTGCCCGAAGGCGGTCTTCCTGCCGCCGCGCATGGAGCGCTACACGGAGATTTCGCGGCGGATCATGGCGATTTTGGAGACGGTGACGCCGGAGGTGGAGCCGGTTTCAATCGACGAGGCGTTCCTGGACGTGACGGGGGTTCTGAAGCGCTGGCCGTCGGCGGAGGCGGTGGCGCGCCACCTGAAAACCCTCATCCGCGACGAATTGGGGCTGACGGCCTCGGTCGGCGTCGCAGCGAACAAGTTTCTGGCCAAACTCGCCAGCGACCTGCACAAGCCGGACGGCCTCACCGTCGTGCCGTCCGAGCCTGCCGCCGTCCGCGACTTCCTCAAGCCGCTGCCGGTCGGGCGGATCTGGGGCGTGGGCAAGGTCACGGAGGCGGAACTGCACCGCTTCGGCATCCGCACCATCGGCGACATCCAGGCGCGGACGGAGGCGGATCTGGCGCGGCTGCTCGGCTCCCCGGCGCTTGGCGCACACGTCTGGCATCTGGCGCGCGGCGAGGACGACCGTACGGTGGAGGCCGGCAGGCAGGAGGAAAAGGGCATTTCCAACGAGAGGACTTTCGGCGAGGACTGCGCGGACGGCGGCGTGCAGCGGCAGGCGTTGCTGGAGTTGGCGGAGCAGGTGGGGCGGCGGCTGCGGGCGGCGGGGAAAAGGGCCGGAACCGTGCAGGTCAAAATACGCTTCGGCGATTTCCGCACGATTACGCGGCAGCGCCCGCTGCGGCCACCGGCAGACGGGGACGCGGAGCTGATCCGGCTTGCGCTTGCGCTGTTTGAAGGGGAAAAGGTGGCGCGGCCGGTGCGTCTGCTGGGCTTCGGCGTGACGAATCTGACGGCGGCCGGGCAGGGGGACGGCACGTCCGGCGAACCCGTGCAGCTCCAGCTACTTGCGGAGTCCGCGGACGGAACCGGTCCGGAAACCGGGGCGTCGGGTAGGGCGGCGCGGACACGGCTGGACCGGACGGTGGATGACCTGCGGCGGAAGTTTGGCGCGGGAATTCTCCGGCGCGGGCAGTGGCGCAGGGATACGGAATAGTTCGGACGGTTCGGGAAACAGCCCGCATCAAACGGCGCAGGCGCTTGAGCCGTTTAACGTGAACGGCCCTGAAGCCTCCTGCGGGACGGGCGCGGAAAGTCTTCCGCCGCCCGCGCCTTGCCGGCTCACGCCAGCTTCAGCTTTTTGTAGTGCGAGCGGCGGTGGAGCAGGTGTTCGGCGTCCGCGGCGAGCATCTTCTCCTCGTAGGCCTGGAAGTTGCCCTCGAACCACTTGAGCTTGCCGTCGCCCTCGAAGACCAGCAGGTGCGTGCAGATGCGGTCGAGGAAGAAGCGGTCATGGCTGATGACCATGGCGCAGCCGGGGAAGTCGAGAAGCCCTTCCTCGAGCGAGCGCATGGTGTTGACATCGAGGTCGTTGGTCGGTTCGTCCAGCAGCAGCAGGTTGCCGCCGGCGCGCAGGAGTTTGGCGAGGTGGACGCGGTTGCGTTCGCCGCCGGAGAGCTGCCCAACCTTCTTCTGCTGCTGCGGGCCGCGGAAATTGAAGCGGGAGCAGTAGGCGCGGCCGTTGATGGTGCGGTCGCCGAGGCTGATCTCCTCCTCGCCGCCGGTGATCTCCTCGTAGATGGTCTTGGCGTCGTTGAGCGAGTCGCGGTGCTGGTCCACATGGGCGAGCTTGACGGTTTCGCCGACTTCGAGCGTGCCGGTGTCGGGCTTTTCCTGGCCGGTGATCATGCGGAAGAGGGTGGTCTTGCCCGCGCCGTTGGGGCCGACGATGCCGACGATGCCGCCGGGGGGCAGGCTGAACTCGACGTTGTCGAGGAGCGTGACGCCGCCGTAGCCTTTGCTCAAGCCCTTGACGTTCAGCACCTTGTTGCCGAGGCGCGGCCCGGGGGCGATCTGGATGATGCAGTCGTCCTTCTGCAGCTCGAACTTCTGGCTGGCCATCTCTTCGTAGCGGCTGATTCGCGCCTGCTGTTTCTTGATGCGGCCGGTGGGGCTGGAGCTGATCCACTCCAGCTCCTTCTGGAGCGTCTTCTGGCGGTTGCTCTCCGACTTCTCGCGGAGGCGGAGCAGGTCGGACTTCTGCTTGAGCCAGGAGGAGTAGTTGCCCTCGAACGGGATGCCGCGGGTGTTCTCCAGTTCCAGGATCCACTTGGTAATGTTGTCGAGGAAGTAACGGTCGTGGGTGACGATGATGACGGTGCCTTCGTACTCGCGCAGGGTTTTCTCGAGCCAGGCGACGGTCTCGGCGTCAAGGTGGTTGGTCGGTTCGTCGAGCAGCAGCAGGTCGGGTTTTTCGAGCAGCGCCTTGCAGAGGGCGACGCGGCGGCGCTCGCCGCCCGAGAGCTTGGTCACGTCCGCATCGTCCGGCGGCAGCACCAGCGCATCGGAGGCGATGTCGAGCATGCGGTCGATCTCCCAGCCGTTGACCTTGTCGATCTCGGTCTGGAGCCGGTCCATTTCGTTGCCGAGCTTCTCCATCTCCGCCTCGGTGATTTTTTCGCCCATCCTGTTGCAGACCTCGTCGTAACGGTTGACGAGATCCTGGACCGGCTTCATCGCCTCCTCGAGGTTGCCGCGGACGGTCTTGGCGGGGTTGAGCTGGGGTTCCTGCGGGACGTAGCAGACGCGCATGTTTTTGGAGAGCTGCGCGGCGCCCATGATGTCGGCGTCCACGCCGGCCATGATGCGCAGCAGCGTGGATTTGCCGGAGCCGTTCTCGCCGACGATGCCGATCTTGGCGCCGTAGTAGAACGACAGGCTGATCTCCTGGAGGATCGGCTTGTCGTTGTAGAACTTCGACACGTTCATCATCTGGAAGACGAATTGCGGGGGCATGGGGAACTCCTGGCGTTGGGCGGCGGAATGTCGGGGCGCAAACATCAAGACAAGAGGCGGAGGAGTGCGCGGTGTAACGGAACCGGGAAATATGAATGCAAAACGGTGAAAGCAAAGCGTGACGCCGTCAAATTTCCGCCGGCGCAATATGGGGGAGGGCGCGGGCGTGGCAATGCCGAACCAGCGGGCGGCTCTCGCGAGCATGCGCAGACGGTTGTGCGACCAGAGTTGCGAAATCCGCATGCGACGGTAAAGTAATGGGTGTCCGCGCAAGTGGCGGAACAAAAAGGAGAAGGCCTTCCCGTTGGGAGGGCTTTTTTGTTGGGTGCGCGGTTGGCCGCGGCGGAACTCGCCGGGAGCCGCTGTTGCATCCGCTTATGGAAACGACCGGCTCAAATTCAAAACGCATGCTGTTCGCGTTGAGCGTGGCGGCGCTTGGTGTGGTGTACGGCGACATCGGGACGAGCCCGCTGTATGCCTTCCGCCTCTGTTTCAACGCGGCCACGCCGCCGACCGAGGCGGCGATCCTGGGGGTGCTGTCCCTCATTTTCTGGTCGCTGGCCGGCCTGATCACCGTCAAGTACCTGGCGCTCGTCCTGCGTGCGGACAACCGCGGCGAGGGCGGCATTCTGGCGCTGATGGCACTGGTGCGGCGGAAGAGTCCGGGCATGGAGGGCCGGGGTGCGTTCCTGGTGGTGGCGATAGGGCTGTTCGGGGCGGCGCTGCTGTACGGCGACGGGCTGATCACACCGGCGATCTCCGTGCTGAGCGCGGTGGAGGGGCTGGAAGTGGCGGCTCCGGCGTTCGGGCACCTGATTATCCCGCTGGCGCTGGTCATCCTGGTCGGCCTGTTCTGGTTCCAGAAGCACGGCTCGCAGAAGGTGGGTTCCGTGTTCGGGCCGGTGATGGTGCTTTGGTTTCTGACCATCGCCGTGCTGGGAATCCCCCACATTCTGCGGAATCCGGCCGTCCTGGCGGCGGTGAACCCGGCGCATGGCATGCAGTTTTTCCTGGACCACAAGTTCCACGCATTTGTCACCATGGGCACGGTCTTCCTCTGTCTGACCGGTGGTGAGAACCTGTATCTGGACATGGGGCATTTCGGGCGGTTGCCGATCCGCATCGGCTGGTTCACGCTGGTGCTGCCGTGCCTGCTGCTGAACTATTTCGGGCAGGGAGCGTACCTTCTCCAGCACCTGCCGTCGGAGGCGACGCAGCCGGCGATCTCGGCGGCGACCAGCAACTTGCTGTTCAAGCTCGCACCGGAATGGGCGCTGTATCCGCTGCTGATTCTGGCGACGGCGGCGACGGTGATTGCCTCACAGGCGGTGATTTCCGGCGCGTTCTCGCTGACGCGGCAGGCGCTGCAGCTCGGCTTCTGCCCGCGGGTGACCATCGTCCACACATCGGAGGCGACAATCGGCCAAGTCTATCTGCCGGCGGTCAACGGCATGCTGCTGGTGGGCACGGTGGCGCTGGTGCTGGGGTTCCGGAAATCGGATGATCTGGCAGGGGCGTACGGTCTGGCGGTCTCGATGACGATGCTGCTGACGTCGGTGATGATGACGGTGTTCATGCTCCGCCAGTGGCGCTGGCATCCGTTGCTGGTGGCTGTGGTCATGCTGCCGATTTTCCTGCTGGACGCCGCCTTCTTCACCTCGAACATCCTGAAGATTCCGTACGGTGGCTGGGTGGGGTTGAGCGTGGGGGTCGTCATGTTCACGGTCATGATGACCTGGCACCGCGGGCGGGAAATCCTCAGCCGCAAGCTGGCGTCGGAGAGCCTGCCGCTGCCGCTGTTCATCGAGGAGATTGCCCGTAGCAAGCCGATGCGGGTGCCGGGCACGGCGGTGTTCCTCACCGGCGCGGCCAACGTCGTCCCGCGTACGCTGCTGCACAACTTCAAACACAACATGGTGTTGCACCGGGACATCATCCTGCTGACGGTGAATAACGAGGAAATCCCGCGGATTCCGGAGGCGGAGCGCGTGTCGGTCGAGCGCATGGAGTCCGGATTTACGCGGATTACGGTGCGCTACGGCTTTGTCGAGGATCCGAATCTGGCCGCGCTTCTCCGCAACCTGAAGGTTGAGGGACTGGACCTGGATCCGATGCGCGTCACCTTCTTCCTCGGCCGCGAGACGCTGATCCTGGGGCGCGAAAACAACATGCGGCCGTGGCGCAAGCACCTGTTCTCCTTCCTTTCGAAGAACGCGCGGGACGCCTCCAAGTTCTTCCGACTTCCGCCCAACCGCGTAATCGAAATCGGCATCCAGGTCGAACTCTGACACCCCTTTTCCCGCCCGCCGGCATAGGAGCCGGCACCGCATGGACGCACCGCAATCTTCCTCCATGCTGGCCGCAGCTTCTTCCGTCCCCGTGCCGGTTCCGGACGCCTCTCCGCAGGCGGGGCCGCATGCCGCCGCGTCCGGCCATTCCAAAAAAGCCGTCCTCGGCCTGGCGCTGGCCGCGCTGGGGGTGGTGTACGGGGACATCGGCACCAGCCCGCTCTACGCGCTGCGCATGTGCTTCACCAAGGGATGCGGCGTCGAGGTGGGGGAGGCCAACATCCTGGGGGTCATTTCCCTGATTCTTTGGGCGCTGGTCTCCCTGATCGCCGTGAAATATCTGGTGCTGGTGCTGCGCGCGGACAACCGCGGCGAGGGCGGTATCCTGGCGCTGATGGCGCTGGTGCACCGGGAAAAGGCTGGCCGCTGGTGGCCGCTGGTGGTCGTCATGCTGGGGCTGTTCGGGGCGTCGTTGCTGTATGGCGACGGGCTGATCACGCCGGCGATCTCCGTGCTGAGCGCAATCGAGGGGCTGAACGTGGGCACCTCCGTTTTTGAGCATTGGATCCTGCCTCTGTCGCTGGTGATTCTCATCGGACTGTTTTGGGTGCAGCGGTACGGGACGCAGAAGGTGGGGACCGTCTTCGGGCCGGTGATGCTGCTGTGGTTCTTCGTGCTGGGCGCGCTGGGGCTTCGGCAGATCTGCCTCAATCCCGCCATCCTGGCCGCGTTGAACCCCGTGCATGCCGTGGAGTTTTTTCTGCGCAACCAGTGGCAGGGGTTCGTGACGCTGGGAGCGGTCTTCCTCGCCGTCACCGGCGGCGAAGCGCTGTACGCCGACATGGGGCATTTTGGCGCCGGCCCGATCCGCCTCGGCTGGTACACGCTGGTGCTGCCGGCGCTCACGCTCAACTATTGCGGGCAGGGTGCCTGGCTGCTGGCGCATCAGGATCCGGCGCTGGTGGAGAACCTCTTCTACCGCATCGTGCCGCACTGGGCCCTTTTCCCGATGGTCGCGCTGGCGGCGGCGGCCACGGTCATCGCCTCGCAGGCGATCATCTCCGGGGCGTTCTCCCTGACGCGCCAGGCCGTGCAGCTCGGCTACTGCCCGCGCCTCTCCATTGTCCACACCTCGAAGGAGACAATCGGACAGGTCTATCTGCCGGTGGTCAACTGGCTGATGCTGGTCGGCACGGTGCTGCTGGTGCTCGGCTTCCGGAAGTCCGACAACCTGGCCGGCGCCTATGGCGTGGCGGTTTCGCTGACCATGTTGATCACGACGTTGCTGATGTTCCTGGTCATGCGCCGGCTGTGGAACTGGCCGCCGGTCGCGGCGTATGCGGTCACCGTTCCATTCCTGCTGATTGACCTCTCCTTTTTCGGGTCTAATCTCCTGAAAGTCCAGGACGGCGGCTGGGTGCCGCTCGGCATTGCGCTGGCCTCCATCGTCGTCATGACCACCTGGCAGCGCGGGCGCGGCCTGCTCAACCGGAAGTTGGTGGACGCGGCGGTCGCCACTGGTGACTTCCTGCGGGACGTGGCGGTGATGAAGCCCCACCGCGTCTCCGGCGTGGCCGCCTTCCTCACCGGCAATCCGGACGGCATTCCGCGCACGCTTCTCCACAACTTCAAGCACAACAAGATTATCCATGAACAGGTCGTGCTGCTGACGGTCAAGACCGAGGACATTCCGCGCGTGCCGGAGGCGGAGCGTTCCCAGGTGCGGGTGCTGCCGGAGGGGTTCCACCAGATCCTGCTCCGCTACGGTTTCAGCGAAGACCCGGACATTCCGGCGGCTCTACGGAACATCCGCATCGAGGGGCTGGACCTGAATCCGATGAACGTCACCTTCTTCCTCGGCCGCGAGACGCTGATTCTGGCCCGCGAGAAAAACATGCGGTTCTGGCGCAAGCATCTCTTCGCCTTCCTTTCGCGCAATGCCCGGGATGCCTCCAAGTTCTTCCGCATCCCGCCGAACCGCGTCATCGAGGTCGGCATCCAGGTCGAGCTCTGACCGGGCCCGGTTGCCCGGGAACGGCGGTCAATCCTTGCTGCTCCGGACATGCTCTCCGTGCCAACCGGCCGTCGGCGGCGTCTGGCGGAGGGCGGCGATGCGCTTCATGAGCATCAGGGCGGCAGGTTCGCCCGGGAGCAGCTCCAGCGCCTGGCGCAGCCGCTGTTCCGCCGCGTCCCAGTCGCGCTCCCAGTGCAGGCGCAGCGCCTTTTCGTAGAGGTCGATGGCAGCCTTCCGTCCGGCGGGCAGTCCGGCGTCTGCCGCCGCGACCAGTTCATAGATGCAGGCGGGGGCGGATTTGCCCGCGAGGATCACCTTGTCCAAAAGCCGGGTGATGAACGCGTCCTGGACGCGTTCATGCGCCGCCTCTCCAATGAGGATGGAGGTTCCGTAGTCCTTGTTGGCGGGCTCGAGGCGGGCGGCCTGGTTCACCACGTCGCCCATCACGGTGTATTGGAAGCGGTGGCGGGAGCCCATGTTGCCGGCCAGGACGATTCCGGAGTTGACGCCGAAGCGGACGGACAGCTCGACTCCGTACTTTTCCCGGAACGAGGGGCGGAGGCGGAGGACGGCGTCGCGCTGGTCGAGCGCGGCCCGGCAGGCCGCCGCCGCGTGGTCCTCCATGGCATAGGGCGCCCCCCAGACGGCCATGATTGCGTCGCCCTCGAACTTGTCCACATAGCCGCCCTGGGACATGATGATGCCGGCCATGGTGTCGAAATAGTCGTTGAGCATGGCGGTGACCCGCTCCGGCGTGTGCTGCTCCGAGAAGGAGGTGAAGCCGGCGATGTCGGAAAACAGGATGGTGGCTTCCGCCCTCCTGCCGGCCACGGAGAAGCTTTCCGGGTGCTCCTCCATGAAGCGCAGCACCTCCGGGGAGACCATGGTGGAGAACATGGCCCGCACGCGCCTCCGGTCCAGAATCTCCGCGCGGTGGCGGCTGGCGAACACGCCCAGCGCCGTGAGCGCCACGAAGGCGGTCGGGGCGACGGCGGGGAGGAGCGCGGCATCCCGGAACAGCAGGAGGAATGCCAGCGCATGATAGGCCGCCAGCAGCCCGGCCATGCCCAGGATGAGCCGGCGCATGCCGCCCCGCCTCAGGATGAGCAGCGCCGGCAGCGCCAGCGAGGCCAGGACGGCAAGCGACAGCCATTCCCCGGGCGGACTCAGGAAACGGCCGGCGAGGATGTTGCCGATGGCGGTCATGTGGATGTGCACATAGGGTGTGTTGGAGTCGATGGGGCAGGGGCCGATGTCGGTGCTGCCGGTCGCCGTCAGCCCCACCAGGCAGATCCGGTTGCGGAGCATGCCGAAAAAGTCCCCGCCCTTCGCCTCCGCCCCCCGCATGGCGTCGCGGCGCCCGGCCGGCAGCAGATGCAGCATGGAGACGTTCGGGAAGTCGCCGAGGCGCCCGGCGTAGTTGAGGTACATGCGCCCCTGCCCGTCAATGGGGATGCGGAGTTCGCGGTGGGGTGGCGGGCGTTTCAGGACCACGGCGTCGCCGAAAGTCACCTCGATGTCCGCCGGTTTCAGCCCCCAGTGGTCCAGAACGCAGAGCAGGGGCAGCGAGGGGACGAACTCGCGGCGGACGCGCCCCGTGGCGGGGTTTGTCCAAGAGAAGCCCATCACCAGCGGGATGCGGCGGATGATGCCGTCACCGTCGCGGGGGACGTTGATGAATCCGTGGCGCACGGCGTCGCGGATGGCGCTGGACGGCAACGTGGCACCGGTGGCGTAAACGTAGTCGGCGGGGACGCCGTGCAGGTTGCGACCGGGGATGGCCGTGTCGAGGAGGCAGGGCACCGTCTCCCCAGCGCGTTCGTCCCGCGAATCCGGATCGGACCCGAGGATGTCGGCACGGGAGAAGGAGCGCCCGTCGCCGCTGAGGCCCCCGCCCTGGAAGTCGAAGGCGCAGACGACGGGCACGCCGGGCGTCTTTTGTCCGGGCGGCGGCTGACTGAGGAAGAGGAGCTGCGCGGCGAAAAACGATTCCGCCTGATGCGAGGCGAAGCGGGTCAGTTCCAGCAGGTCGCGGGCGGTGGGGGTGGATTCGGGATCCAGCAGGTGGCCGGCCGCTTTCCTGACGGATTCCGGCGAGGGCGGCTGCCGCGGAACGCCCCGTTCATCCAGCTCCCCGGCCGGACGGAACAGGATGTCGAAACCGACCGCGGATGGCTGGTAGAAGCCGAGCACGGGCAGAAGCTGGCAGAACGGTTCGCGCACGGCCCAGGAGCCGCTGCCGAATTTGCCGAAATGAAGAAGCGTCTGGTCGTCGATGCCAACGAGGCACACGCCATCGGAAACAGCGGGAATGCGCCCGGGCGTGGGATGGAGATGCGCCGCCCACTGGCGGACGCGGTAGCGCGCGGCGAGCCGTGCGTCCGTCGCCAGCTCCTCCGGATGTTCTCCCAGCAGACGGCAGAGCCCCAAGGTGGCCAACAAGCTGAAAACCACCAGCAGAATCAGAGTGGGGAAGCGGAATGCCAAAGCATTTTCCACGTGGAATACCTTGCGGAAACCGGTTGAACCTGGAGCAAAACCGGCACCGTTCCGCAATCTATCGCATGAAGGGGAGAAGGTCAACCGCCTCTCCGCATCACTAAAGCCGAATGCCGAAGTTCCGTATTTGAAAACGGACTCCGGCATCCAAGTCTAAAATCAGGTTGAACGGGGCGGGCTGGGCTGGGCCTTACATCGTCCTGCGGCGGCGCCGGGCCACGTAGCCGTCATTCGTCCGCGTCACTTTTTCCTCGAGTGCGGAGATGAGGCAGGAAGCCGCCGCCTGCTCTTCATTCGGGAGGCGCATCCAGCGGAGCGCCAGGTCGATTGCGTCCGGGGAGAGCGCTGCGTTCTCGGCGGCGGTTCCGCGCTTGGAAAGAGGAAGGCACTCCGGGTCTTTCGGGTCGAGACCGCCACGTTCGACCAAGACTTCCCACACACGCTCCCACGTGTCCCAGCCGAACCCCGTCCTCTTCCCTTTCAGGATGAGTCCCGGAACATTGTGGGGCACGTTGCACATGGCGGCAATGGCTGTCTTACCATAGCTGGCAGACGCCGTCTTGAATGCCTTGAGAATTTGGGAATTAACTTGCATGGGTACCTCGTTTTGATATTGAAACAATAATGTATATCATAAAAATGCATTATGGGCTCGATTTTTTGGCTTCCGTTAAAAATAAGGTACGCTTAATTATCTTGTCTACTTTCGCAATAATAACAAGTTGCAGGCGGCGTGCTTCGTTTTTGTTATATTGTACTGATTTGGAGATTAATAAGCCTTTTATATACCGCATGATAGATATTGGCATTTATCATTACTTTCGCGTAGATAAGCTGTCGCATCTTTGCACGTTGGCCCATTTTTATAGTTGTTGATTGAATTGCATGGTGCCGGACTTATTGGAGCGGCGGCTTAGCGGCGGCAATGCATCATGGGGTTTTCGTGCCACGGCAAACCCGGTTGTTGGGGCTGAGATTTTGCCTTCCGCGCGGTTCCATGCGGGTCATCAGGATGTGGGGGGCGGCGCGAGCACTTCCAATCCTGCGTCTTTGTGGTATCTTTTGGGCTTGCACGCCGGCCGATGGGGAAATCCGGGAAAGTCCCGGCAGCCCAATTGGAATGGTCATCGGGGCGGGCCGTTTTTGATTGTTTTCAGGCAGGCCGACCTTTATGAGCAAATCAAGCAACAGGAAGAGCAAACCGGCGGCCGGCGGAGGCTCCGCAAAGTCCGTACGGAAGGCACCGTTGCGCAAACGGGGCGGCGAACCGGATGCGGAGCCGGCGGAGTCCGCCGTGGAAGCCGGGTCATCCGTCACGGATGACGTTGGGGCGGAACCGGTTGATGCCGCCCATGGCGCGGAGTCTACGGAGGTAGCGGCGGCTGCGGACGACGGCTGCGGCGGCTCGGCGGCGCCTGCTTGGCACCAAGGGGACGATTCGCTGCGCGACATGATGTCGCAGAACTTCATCGAGTATGCCTCCTATGTGATCAAGGATCGCGCGATTCCGGACATCAACGACGGGCTCAAGCCGGTGCAGCGGCGCATCATGCACACGCTGTGGGAGCACGACGACGGCCGCTTCCACAAGGTCGCCAACATCGTCGGCGCGACCATGCGCTATCATCCGCACGGCGACGCTTCGATTTACAGCGCGCTGGTCGTGCTGGCGAACAAGGACTATTTCATTGATCGGCAGGGGAATTTTGGCAACATCAACACCGGCGACCCAGCCTCCGCGGCGCGCTACATCGAATGCCGATTGAGTCCGCTGGCGCGCGAAGTGATGTTCAACCCGGAGACCACCGAGTACGTGGATTCCTACGATGGCCGCAATCGCGAGCCGGTCACGCTGTCCGCCAAGGTTCCGGCGCTGCTGATGCTCGGCGCGGACGGCATCGCGGTCGGCATGAGCACCACCATTTTCCCGCACAACTTCAACGAGCTGCTGAGGGCGCAGATCAGCATCCTGCGGGACGAACCGTTCCGCGTGTACCCCGACTTCCTCACGGGCGGTAGCATGGACGTTGACGGGTACGCCGACGGTGCCGGCCGCATCCGGGTCCGCGCCAAGATTGAAGTGGTCAACGACAAGACGCTCGTCATCCGTGAAATTCCGGAAACCACCACCACCGAGTCGCTCATCGCCTCCGTCGAGAAGGCCGTGCGCAACGGCAAGCTCAAGGTCTCCAGCATCAACGACTACACGGCCGAGTCGGTGGAGGTCGAGATCACCCTGCCGCGCGGCGTGTACGCGGAGGAGACGGTGAAACTGCTCTATGCGTACACCGACTGCGAGGTCGGCCTCACCTCCAACCTCATCGTCATCAAGGAGAACCGCCCGGTCATCATGACCGTCAGCGACATCCTGCTCCACAACACGGCGAAGCTGATGGACGACCTTCGGCGCGAGCTGGAGATAGAGCTGGGGAAGCTGCTGGAGCGGCTGCACGAGAAGACGCTGGCGCAGATCTTCATCGAAAACCGCGTGTACAAGCGCATCGAGAAATGCGAGACCTCCGAGGCGGTGAAGAAAGAGGTCCACGACGGCATGGAGGCGGCGTTTACCAAGGAGCATGCAGCCCTGCTCAAGGTCGTCCAAGCCGCCGACCTGACGGGGTTGCGCCGCGACATTTCGGACGAGGACATCGAGAAGCTGCTCCAGCTCCAGATCCGCCGCATCTCCCTCTTCGACATCAACAAGAACCGGCAGGAAGTCGGCGAGATCCTCGCCGCCGTCGCCGCCGCGCAGGACAGCCTTAGGCACCTCAAGCGCCACACGATCAAGTTCATCGAGGCGCTGCTGAAGAAGTACGGGCCGCTCTTCCCCCGGCGGACGCAGATCACGGACTTGGCGGAGGTCAACGTCCGCGAGGTCGCCCTCAAGAACCTCAAGGTCGGCCACGACCGCGCCGGGCAGTTCGTCGGCTACAACGTCAAGAACAGCGCCAAAGATCAGGAACTGCTGGCGTGCAGCGAGTTCGACCGCCTCGTGCTGATGCGCAGCGACGGGGCCTACAAGGTCGTTCCGGTACCCGACAAGATCTATGTCGGCCCGGTCAAGTTCGTGCTGCCCGCCGACCGCGACCAGGTCTATTCCATGATTTACCGCGACAAGAAGAGCGGCGCCTACTACGCCAAGCGCTTCCGCATCGATTCGTACATCATGGACAAGGAATACGAGGCGCTGCCGGACGGCTGCATCATCGAGGCGTTCTGCACCAACTACGGCGTCCAGATCCGCTGCGAATTCGTGCCGAAGCCGCGCATGAAGAATCCGTTTGTGGACGTGAACTTCGACGAGGTCGAGATGCGCTCTTCCGGCGCCCGCGGCTTCAAGATTACGGACAACGAGATTCGGAGCTTCACCCAGATCAAGCGGGGCAGCGCAACGCCGCAGGACGGCGGGGAACCCCCGCCGGAGCCGGAATCCGGAAACGGGGCCGGAGTGGATGCGCCGGCCCCCGTGCCCGCGCCCGCCGCCCCCGCCAGGCCGCCGGAACCCTCTCCCGCTCCGGAACCCGCTGAGGCGGAGGACGAGCGCTCGGACGAACATTTCAGCGTGCAGAAGGCGCTTGCCCGCCGCGGACGGAAGGCGCCGCCAGCGTCTGTGAGCGAAAAGCGGAAGGCTGAACCGGCGGAGAAGCTGGAGCGTCCCGGCAGGAAGCCGGTTCCGGCGGAAAAACCGGAGCCGGCCGGGAAGAAAGCGGCCCCGGCAGAGAAGCGCCGCGCGGAAAAGACGGAACGGACGGAGAGGGCGCCGCCTGCGGAAAAGCCGGCCCCGCCGCCGGAGCCGGCTGCCGCAGGAAAGAAACCGTTGCGGAAGCGGATTGACGAGGATGTCCCGTTCTTCCTTGAATGACGCACAATAACCGTGTCCCCCGGCCGTTGGTTGCGTGCGGACAGCTTTTCATGGCGTCCGCAGTTTTGGATGATATAGTGTGGGCAGGGGATTATTAATGCGAAGAATCCGCACAGCCGCATGCCGTGGACAGGCGACCGCCGAGCTGGTGATCAGCCTGGTGGCCATCTCCGCCGTTTTTCTGGGGCTGACGCAGGTGGCCGTGACGGGGCAGAAAAACGTCCACAACTACCTTGATGCCAGAGAAAGCGCCGAGAATCTGGTGAGGAGTATCGGTGTGACGAGCCGTTCGTCGGTGCAGAGCTGGCAGGACGGCGATGACGGCCTCAGCTACACGGCGGACGACAAGGTGTCCTCCGGCGGGGGTGATACGTCGGACTTTGCGAATGGCCTGAATTCTCCGGTGAGCCTGCGGGATCTGGAGTCAAACGGGGCATACGGCTTCAAGACCTCCATCACACCGCTCACCAGCAGCGGATCAGCCGCCACGGCGGCGGACCTGAAGGAGGGGAGCGCCACGGAATCGGTGCCGGTGGATCCGGCCATGAAATATCTACTGTTCAACGTCACGAGTCTTTCACTCTCGGACAAGGTGTACATGCCGGGGGTCAATCTGACGGATCTTGCGGGTGCCGGAGGGCAGAGCCCATGAGGCGCGGTCTGGGAAAAGCGGGAACTGTGCGGCGGCGGGAGGCGGGCCAAGCGCTCCTGGAGTTCACCATCATGCTCGCGATGATGCTTTCCGTTTTCTTCACCCTCAGCATCCTTCTGGGCGTCTTGGACGGCTACAGCTGGCGGATTCTTTCCCTGGTGGGGTTGAAATATCCATGAGTTTTTTGTGGTGGAAACAATAAACCGGCATCCGCCCCGTTTACCAAGTGCAAGGCGGCAGTAGACAAGACCTTTTCCAGTCCATTTTCCAGTCCAGAAAAATCCGTATCTCCCCAACCGAAAGGAATCCGAGACATGCTGAACCGACGCATCAAAGCCAGCCGACCCCAGACCATCGTGGAGTACGTCCTGATCATCGCCATCGTCGTGGTGGCCGCGATCAGCATCCTGAGCATTTTCAGCGACACGGTCCGCGGCAAGATTGCCGGCATCGTGAAAGTGTTGGATCCGAGCAACACAACCGCGAGCACGGAAATGGGCACCAGCTCCAAGAGCGTCATGGAAGGCCTGAGCAAGGACGGCTTGAGCAGCAGCTCCTCTTCCACCGGCGGCTGACGGCGCCCATGGTTGGACCGGATTGCGGGATTTTGCTGACGGACAGGCCGGAGACCGTTTCGGCTTTTCCGTCATCTTCATCCTGCAAATCCTGAAGAGCCTGTCCTCTTGTCTGCATAACCCGACTCAGTTTTGGATGCCGCCGCGCGGCGGGCGGAAAGGAAACGGCATGCGTGTCCCGGCGACAACGGATGATGGCGTTCCGTTCCGTGTTTCGCGTTGCCGGCACCAGGCGATCATCGAGACCGTGATGGCGCTGATGGTGCTGCTTCTGGTGTCGTTCGCCCTCCTTCAAGTGGGGCTTTACGCCAAGAACCTGATGATTGCCGACCATGCGGCGTTCGTGACGGGCCGTTCCTATGTGGTCGGGTTCAAGGATGATCTTGTCCACCGTGCGCAGGAGGTGGGCAGCATCGGCATGGCCGGCAAGCTGGAAACCCCCGCATCCTACTCGGCGATGACCCAGCAGGAACTGGCTGCGGTCGAACCCCAGCTCATTAAGGATTTCCTGCAGTCGGACGGCTACACTCTGTACTACGAGTACTGGGACCGCATCAACCGGCAGCTTCCGGGCGGCAACAGCGACGGCATGGTCGATGTCAGCGTCAACGTCAGTGATTATCCGCTGGAAATACCGATGCATCGCGCCTACATGAGCAGCGACACGATTGATTTTTCCGGCAGTGTGAGCATGTTCAACCACGCGGGGCTTTATCTCGAATGAAGAGAATCTCCCCCCATTCCATGCGCCGGATCCACCGCCGCGGCAGCGGCCAGGTTTTGTTGGTCGTGGTGGTGATGCTGGTCGTCATCCTGGTGTTCGGTTTCTTCCTGTTCGACCTGCAGGGCATCATCCGTCTGCGCGCCCGCAGCCAGACGGGCGTGGACGCCGCCGCGCTCGCCGGCGCCGCCTGGCAGGGACGCACGTTGAACATGATCGGCGAGCTGAACCTGCTCAAGGCGACGACCGTCATGCTGACGGATTCCGAGGATCCCACCTCGCCGGTGGATGTCGCCCACACGGAGCAGATGACCCAACTGCAGGCGCGGCTGGCCTATGTCGGTCCGATGATGGGGCTGGCGGCGGCGCAGCAGGCCGCCAAACAAAACGGCCTGCGCAGCGATTCGGGTTACACCAGCGCCATGTGGGAGCATTACAACAGCTGTCTTTCCGGCGGGAGCGAGAGTTATTACGCCGATTTTTACGGAACCGACCCGGACAATTTCGGATTCAGCTGGGTATCCCTTTATTCCACGCTTCTTTTCGACGTCATGGCGGACGGCATCGCTGCCAATCCGACGAACACTCGGTTGCTCAACGGCAGTCCGGTGCTGCTTGGGGCCGGCGGCAGTCTTCTCGCGGATGCAGATTTTTATAAAGCTGTGTATGCCAGGGACTATTGCTGGTTTTACCGGCGTGGAATTGGTCCCAGCCACGGACCGATCGACCTTTCCGGCATCCGTTACGAGCGCAACACGCAGGCGTTCTTTCCCGGAAGTGAATACCTGTCGCTCCGCATCAACTTTTCCGACAGCATGGATCCGGCGCAGATTAGCGGCGTCTCCGACCTGCATGTGACCCGCGGCCAACAGGCGCTTTCCGCCGGCCAGGAGGACGTCGACAAGGTGCGCTGGGCGGTGTACGATGCGGATTGGAACGAGACCGGGAACTACGAGTTCATCAATAAATATCTCCGCTCCTCCTTCAAGACGGAATACACCTATGGCGGGGCCTGCGCTCGTTTCATCACCCACGCCTACCCGCAGTACATCTCCCACAACAAGTCCTGGAAATACGGCGAGCAGGCATCCGTTGTGGGCGAGGTGCAGAGCACTGCGTCGGCCAAGCCGTTTGGCAGCATCAATTCCACGGCGCCGCAGAGCATAGGCCTCGTCCTGCCGGTGTTTACGGAAACCCGGCTCATCCCCACCTCGCTGGTCACCGCCACGCCATACAGCGAGGATCCGGACTTCTACAAGTTCATCATTGATTATTTCGGCAATCCCGACTATCCCAACGTGCCGTCGGAGATCAGCGCAAAATACGCCTATTACCTGAATGCCATCAAGCTCTACAACGATTCAGCTTCCGCGTTCAGCACATCTTGGTGGACTTATGATTCGTGGCGCACCACCTATATGGCCGGCGCCGATGGACAGCTCGGCACGGCGGATGACCGGAAGGATCCCTGCACGCCCGTCTTCCGCCCCGGCGGCGGCGGCGGTTCGAGCGGCGGGCCGGACAGTCTTCACTGATCGGAGGGGGCGTTTTCATGCCGGCGGCAACCCATCATAAGCCTTGGCGGCGGCGTCCGGCGGTTCTGCGTGCCGCCGTTGTCTGCGCCTTCGGCTTTCTTGCCGGAATCCCGCCGGCCCCGGCCGATGTCTACAGCGTGGCGCCGTCCGGAAGGGCCGCCGACTCCGTGGCCGGCCTTCTCCAGCCGCAGATTTTCCTTCGCGAACCGGTCAGCGTCAACGGGAGGACGGGGGAGCTGTCCGTCGGCACCTCGCGCCTTTCCCCCGCCGAAGCGCTGGCCGTGGTGAAGGGCGGCGCTGCCGGCTGGAAAATCCGCACGTCCGGCGACAACGCGTTCGTGGTTGACGAGCCGGGGAGTGGCGCGGGGCTTCGGCGGCACTATGTTTACGCGGGGGGCGGTGCGAAGACGACAGTGGTTTTTTCCCTTCGCATGCCGGCGGCGGAACCGGGGGGTGACGCGCCGGAGTGGCCGAAAGAGATTCCGCAGCCGCAGGGCAGGGCGGAAATGGTCATGCGGCTGGAGAAGAACAAGTCCACGTTTGCGGTGACCGCCGCGATGGCGTCTCCCGAAGTTGCGGCGAGAGCGTATGACGAGGCGTTGCGGAACGCCGGCTGGAGCCGGATGTCCGTAGCCCCGTCGGCCAGTGCTACGAAGGGGGAGTACACTCATGCCAAGACCTCACGCCTTTTGGTTTTTCAGGCAGGAGAATCCCCAGCCGGCGGCAGCACGGTTTCTGTTTTCTGCAGCCCGCTCCGCTGATTCCTACCCCGGTGCACGCACCCGCCACGGCTGCGCCTCCGCCGTGCGGCGATCGGCCCCCTTTACACTGCTTGAGATGCTGGCGTCGGCCGCGGTTCTGATTATTCTCCTGTCCCTGCTTTTTCCCGCCGTGCGGCTGGCGTCGGCCAAGGCGCGCGAAGCCAGTTGCGTCTCCAACCTGCGGATGCTCCAGGTGGCGCACCAGCTTTATCTGGGGGACAACCGGCAGCAGTTCATCCCTTATTACGGGAGCGTTCTCTGGATGTCCATGCTGATTCCCTACCACACCAGCGGGTCGAATGAAAAGCGGGACCGTCTCCGGTTCTGCCCGAACGCCACGACTTTTGCCGGCGCGTCACCAAGTACGTGCGACTGGTACTATTCCCCCGATGGTTCGTGGGGGAGCTACGGCATGAACGGCTACATGTACAGCCCTTTCTGGGCGCAGGACATGCCGGGCAACGACTGGCTCGTCGGCGGACGTTACTGTCCCAGGCTCGGGATGGACCAGTTGAGAAAGAAATGGATTGGATCCACGGCGCGCGCCGCCACGAACACCCCGCTCTTCCTGGACTGCCAGTGGGTGGACCTCTGGCCGCGGGAGGATCTTGCTCTCCCCGACAATCGGGTCAATGTCTCCATCTACGGCCTGTCGGATCCGGACAGCGCCGGAAGCATGGTCCGCTCCTCCATCACCCGGCACGAGCAGGGGATCTGCATCGTGTTTGTGGACGGCCATGCGGGGCGGATCCCGATCAACGGCCTGAAGAAGCTGAAGTGGAGCATGGACTGGCAGAACGGGAACTGAAGCCGTGAAGCGGGGCCCGGGCTCCGGCGTCAGCCTCGTTCCTCAAGCGGCACATAATGCCGGACCGTGGGGCCTGTGTAGATTTGGCGCGGGCGCTGGATTTTGAAGTCCGGATCCTCCTGCGACTCCTTCCACTGCGCAATCCAGCCCGGCAGGCGGCCGATGGCAAACATCACGGTGAACATGCTCACGGGGATGCCCATGGCGCGGTAGATGATGCCGCTGTAGAAGTCGACGTTCGGATAGAGCTTGCGCTCAACGAAGTAGGGGTCGGTCTGCACGCACTCCTCAAGCTCCATGGCGATGTCGAGGAGCGGGTCCTTGATCTTGAGTTCGTTGAGAACTTCCATGCAGGTCTTTTTGATGATGCGGGCGCGGGGGTCGTAGTTCTTGTACACGCGGTGGCCGAAGCCGTAGAGGCGGAACGGATCTTTCTTGTCCTTGGCGCGTTCGATGACCTTCTTCACATCGCCGCCCATCTTCTGGATCTCCTCGAGCATCTCGATCACCTCCTGGTTGGCGCCGCCGTGGAGTGGGCCCCAGAGGGCGCAGATGCCGGCCGTGACGGCGGCGTAGAGGTTGACCTTGGCGCTGCCGACGGCGCGCACGGCGGAGGTCGAGCAGTTCTGTTCGTGATCGGCGTGGAGGATCAGCAGGACGTTCAGCGCACGCTCCAAGACCGGGTTCACCTCATAGGGCCGCACCGGCGAGGAGAACATCATGTTCAGGAAGTTGGCGCAGTATTTCAGGTCGTGCCGCGGATAGACGAACGGCTCGCCGATTGATTTCTTGTAGGAGAAGGCCGCGACGGTGCGCAGCTTGGAGAGCAGGCGCGTCGTGGTGATGTCGATGTGCGTCAGCTCTTCGTCCACATTGTCCTGCGACATTTCGGGGTAGAAGGAGGAGAGGGAGACGACCATTGCCGAGAGAATCGCCATCGGGTGCGAGTGCTCGGGGTAGTTTTTGAAGAACTGGGTCATGTCCTCGTGGATCATCGAGTGCCGAGTCAGCAGATCCGAGAATTTCTGCTGCTCCTCTTTCCGGGGGAGGCGGCCGTGGACCAGGAGGTAGGCGACTTCGACGAAGCGGGACTTTTCGGCAAGCTCTTCGACGGGGTAGCCGCGGTAGCGGAGGACGCCCTGCTCGCCGTCGAGATAGGTAATCTCGCTCTGGCAACTGCCGGTGTTCTTGTAGCCGTAGTCGAGCGTCACCAAGCCGGTCTGGTCGCGCAGGCGGCTGATGTCCAGGGCGCGCTCATGCTCCGTGCCCTCGACGACCGGCAGCTTGAAGACGCGGCCGTCGTAGTGGAGTTCGGCATCCCCAATTTTGGCTGCAACAGGCGGAGCTCCCATGGCGTCCAACCCCCCTTTTGGTTGGCCCCAGTACGGGCACTAGATATGTTTTGGATGGAACGGATTATTCGTAATAGACTACGCCGGCGCCCGGTGTCTCGCACACTTGGACCCGCAGAACCCGGGCCTTGTGTCCGCCGGAAAAATGTGCGGCCAGGCGGCGGTAAAGGAAGCGGGCGATGACCTCGCAAGTCGGGTTCACGTCCGCCAGCTCCGGATGCTGGTTCAGCTCCGAGTGGTCGAGCTCGCCCATCAATCCGCCAAGCTCCTGCTTGAGCTCCCGGAAATCAACGGCCAGGCCGATGGCATCGAGCTCTTGGGCGCCGAGGGTGACCGTCACCTCCCAGTTGTGGCCGTGCAGTCGGGCGCAGTCACCCTGATAGTCGGCCAGCCGGTGCGCCGCGGAGAAATGGGTTCTGACAAAGACTTCAAACATCGTCCGCCCATTTTAGTCCGTCCACGTATTCCGGCTTCCCAATGGCAATCGGGGTTGGCCGGAACGGGGATTGCCCAGAACCACAAACCGAATCGGACAAGCCTAATCAGGCCTTCTCGATCTTCCCGGAACGGATGCACGCCGTGCAGACGTTCAGCCGCTTCGTGACGCCGTTGACCTTGGCGCGGACGGGCTGCACGTTCGGCGCGAAGACACGGTTGACGTTCTTCACCACATGCATGCCGATGCCGCCCTTTTTCTTGGCCAGACCGCGGCGTGTGATGGAACCGCCGACATGCTTCGCTTTTCCGCAGATTGCGCAAACCTGACTCATGGCTTTACCCTCGGTTCTCTTGACTCCGCCGCGCTTGCGCACGGCACACCTATGCGAAAAAGTGAGTTGGCCGGGATTCGAACCCGGGACCCACGCCTTAAAAGGGCGTTGCTCTACCGACTGAGCTACCAACTCATCCCGACCACGGCGCCAGGCCGCAGTGACAAAGTTCATAATTTACACCGGCAACAGGCAAAATCAACGATGCATTTCAATAACCGTACGCAGCCCTTCCCCCGTGTGCGTTTTCATGCGCGCGACTCCGCCCGCCGGGTTTGCGGCGCCGGCTGTGGATATTTGGCCGGAAGGTGGTACAGTTTCCCGTTGGTTCCGCTGCGGTTTTACGTTGCGTCCCGTCCCGGCAGCCTTTCATCGGTTGCTCCGCGATTTGCCATTCAACGAGGGGCATCCATGCGTTTTCTCATTACCGGCGGCGCCGGATTCATCGGCAGCCATCTGGCGGACCACCTGCTCCGCGAGGGGCATGAGGTGACGGCCATCGACGATTTGTCCACCGGCCGGATGGGGAATCTGGCCGCCATCCTGCGCGAACCGCGCTTCCGGCTGGTGAAGGGGCGCGTCGAGGAGGCGCCGGAGCTGGCCGATTTGGTCGCCGGCGCCGACCTCGTCTTCCACCTTGCCGCCGCCGTCGGCGTCGACCTCGTTGTGCAGTCGCCCGTGCATACCATCGAAACCAACCTGCGCGCGACCGAGGCGGTCTTCAAGAATGCCGCCGCCGCCGGCACCCGTGTCATTGCCGCCTCCACCAGCGAGGTGTACGGCAAGGCGAACTCCCCGACGTTCCGGGAGACCGACGACCTGGTCATCGGCCCCCCCACGCATTTCCGCTGGTCCTATGCGGCCAGCAAGGCCATGGACGAGTTTCTCGCCTTCGCCTACCGCAAGGAGAAGGGGTTGAAGGCGACCATTGTGCGCTTCTTCAACACCGTCGGGCCGCGGCAGCTCGGCGATTACGGCATGGTCATCCCCCGATTCGTCGGGCAGGCGCTCGCCGGCCAGCCGGTCCGCGTGTTCGGCGACGGCGCGCAGAGCCGCTGTTTCTGCCACGTCCAGGACACCGTGCGCGCCCTCGTCGTCCTGGCCGCCGACCCCGCGACCGAGGGTGAAATCTTCAATATCGGCTCGCCGAACCCCGTCACGATCAATGACCTGGCCCTGCGCGTCGTCGCGCTCACCGGCAGCCGCTCCACCGTCGAGCACATCCCGTACGACAAGGCCTACGCCCCGGGTTTCGAGGACATGCTCCGCCGCGTGCCGGACATCCACAAGATCCGCCGCTTCACCGGCTGGGAGCCGCGGAAGAGCCTCGACGAGATCATTCTCGACGTCGCCGCCCACATGCGCCAGCCGTGAGGCGCGCCTGCCGCCTTCCAGTCCTCTCTGTCTGCATGGTTTTATGGCTGGCGTCGCCGCCAGCCCGGCATTTCCGCGCGGGAATACATTTCGCACATGGCCGGTCGGAATGCCCATCCTCTGTGCGTGGGCCGGCTTTTCCTTTGGCGTTCCGGCATTAAATTTATGCCTTTCATCAAAACCGAGGGGAATCATACCGGCCATGCAGATCGTCAACAAGCAGATCCAGTTCGAGGGCGTCCCGGCCGCCGTCATCGCCGAGAAGTACGGCACGCCGACCTATGTGTACGAGGAGAAGCGCATCCGCGAGAACTTCCGCCGCGCCGTCGCCGCGTTCACCAAGCACTACCCGAACTTCCGGATGTTCTACGCCATCAAGTGCTGCAACAACCTGGCCGTCGCCAACATCCTGCGCCAGGAAGGCGCCGGGATCGACGCGGCCAGCGTGAACGAGATCCTGCTCGCCAAGGCGATCGGCCTCGGCGGCGAGGACGTCATGTTCAGCGGCAACTTCCTCTCCGACGATGACATCCGCCAGGGGCTCGAAAGCGGCGTCATCTTCAACCTCGACGACGCCTCGCTCCTGCCGCGCGTGCTCAAGTTCGGCAAACCGGAACTGATCTCCTTCCGCATCAACCCCGGCTTTGGCGACAGCGGCATCGGCGAGTTCGTCACCAACGCCGGCCCCAAGGCCAAATTCGGCATCCACCCGGAACACGTCGTCGCCGCCTACAAGGCCGCCAAGGACGCCGGCATCAAGCGCTTCGGCGCCCACATGATGCCCGGCTCCTGCATGACCGACCCGGAATATTTCGCCCGCGTCACCGGCATGCTCATGGACATCATCGGCAAGACCGGCCGCGAGCTCGGCATCGAGTTTGAGTTCGTGGACCTCGGCGGCGGCCTCGGCATCCCCTACAAGGAGGGCGACGAGACGCTCGACATCGACAAGACCGCGCAGCGCATCGCGGAGACGTTCCGCACCAAGGTCGCCGAGTACGGCCTCAAGCCGCCACGCCTGATGATGGAGCCCGCCCGCTACTTCGTCGGCGACGCCGGCTACATCGTCGGCCGCGTCCACGCCATCAAGGACAGCTACCAGCGCATCGTCGGCACCGATGTCGGCATGAACACCCTCGCCCGCCCCGCCATGTACGGCTCCTACCACCACATCCTGGTCAACGGGCGCGAGGACGAGGCGCGCAAACCGGTCGGGCTCTGCGGCCAGATCTGCGAGAATACCGACTTCTGGGTGAAACACCGCCCGCTGGCCGAGGGGATCGCCGTCGGCGACCTCGTCGTCGTCGAGAACGCCGGCGCCTACGGCTACACCATGAGCTACCAGTACAACGGCCGCCTGCGCCCCGCGGAAGTGCTCGTCAGCGAAGGCAAGCACTACCTCGTCCGCGAACGCGAGACGTTCGAGGACCTCGTCCGCAACGTCCATGTCCCGGCCCATCTCGCCCCGAAGGTGTGACGGACTCCAACATTCCGCAGAAAGGCCCGCGCCGGAATCGGTGCGGGTCTTTTTTGTGGGGTCTCCGCTGATTTTAGCGGGTGTCGTTTTTTGGGGATTCCCACATGCCGGATCGATTGACCCGGCACCGAGGCGCGCGCGCCGCAGTATCGGGCCGCCCCGCTGAAACAGGCGAAGCCCCTTTTGTCGTCGCCCCATCCGCGAACGGAAAACCGATTCCACCCCACGCCCCAAAGGGGCAACGCATGATAGCCTGGGGCAACGCCTCCATCGTTGACGGAAAAGCATCCACCCCTTGGGGTGCCACCCCAGGCTACGATGGCATGCGCCGTTGGCGTGGAAGCGCAAAACCAACGACCAGCCTATCCATAACAGCCGGGGGCCTCACTCCAGCAGCTTGCGGAGTTCGGCGAGCTGCGTCTGCAGCGCGGCGAGATCCTGGCGCAGCGCGGCGACATCGGACTCCAGCTTCTGCACGCGCTCGTTCTCGGCCTGCACCACCAGGCGCGCCTTCTCCGGCGCTGGCGCCGATGCGGCGATGGCTGCGGCCGCCAGTTCGTCCACTTTCACCTCGCCGCAGAGCAGGTGCGCGTAGCGCGGCTCCTTGCGTCCCGGCAGGCGCGGCAGCAGCACGGCCAGCGGGTCGGGCTGGCGGTCGCTGAGCACGCCCATCGCCTGCTCCACCGCCTCGATGCTCTCGAACGGCTCCATGCGCGCCACATGCCCGCGGAGTTCGCCGGCCGTCTGCGGCCCGCGCAGGAGCAGTTCGCCGAGCAGCGCCAGCGCCGGCTGCTCCAGATGCAGCGTGCGGTCGGCCTGGTGGCTGTATTTCATCACGCGGCTGCCGGCCAGGCTGACCATCATCGCCAGCTTCTTCTCGCGCAGGCCGTCCAGCGCGCGCACCACCGCCTGCTCGTCCAGCGCCATCTCCGGATCGCGGTTCGATTTCTGGTTGCAGGCCAGCGTCAGCGAGTTCAGCGTCAGCGGATAGATGTCCGGCGTCGTGATCTGCTTCTCGATCAGGCACCCGAGCACCCGCGCCTCAACAGCGTTCAGTTCCAATGTCATGGCCGTCGCCTCGTTTTTCGCAACCGGGCTGTCCCGACCGCGCATGTTGTTCAGGCTCAGCCGCGGCATCCCGCCGGCTGCGGGCCCGTGTTTGATTCTTTGCCCTCAATCCGAGCCGTTTGGAAACCATCAAGCAAAGCGGATCGTCGGCGGGGAAAAAATAAGCGCTTATCCCCAAATTGAAAACCCAATCGGTCTTTGCGTGCCGGCAAGCACGAAGCCGGCCCGCGCCGATGGTATGTCAATGTTTGACCGTAATGGTTATTGACGCCGGTGCTAGGCCGGGGGAGGTGGCTTCAATCACGGCCTTGCCCGCCTTGTAGGAGCGGTATTCGATGGCGGCGAGTCCTTCAATCACGCCCTTCTCGACCGCGCCCGGGGTGAAAGTGATAGAGTTCCCGGTCGGGAAGAGCCCCCGGCCGGACTTGTCGGTCAGCGTGATGGGGGGCGAGTTGCTCAGCCACCGGCCGTCCTTGTCCTGGACCTGCACCAGCAGCCAGGTGTCGTTGCGCCCGTCGTCTGTGATGACCGTCTGATCCGCGGTCAGCTTCAGCTTGGCCGGGGTTCCCTCGACGGGCCAGGCCGGCGGCGGGATGCCGGCGTACAGCTCGCGGTAGAAGTAATAGCGTTTTTTGGGAATGCGGGCGGGGTCGATGATTCCCATGCCGCCCATTCCATAATTGCTGCCGTGGTCGTACGCGCACCAGATGGAGACGCCCGGCTTCCAGGGGAACTGGACCGGCGCGCCGTCCACAATCTGCGGCTGCGGCGGAGTGGTGTTGATCTTGGACGAGTCGAAGCAACCGTCGTAGCGATCGCTTGGGGTACCCCGGGTGGCGCGGCCCGAGCCGTATTCGCTCTGCAGGCTGACCACGGGTGACTCGACCGTGAACCGCCGGTCGCTGTTGCCGCCGTTCAGCCCGATCACCTCGGTCGAATCGTTTAACTGCGGCCAGTTCCCGAAGCCGATCCCCTGCCCGCAGGGACGTGTCGGATCCTCGGCGTGAACAACGGCCTTGAGCTTCCCGACCAGCGCCTTGACCTTCGGCATCAGCTCCGGCGTCGAATAGCCGAATTCATTGCCGATGCTCCAGATGACGATGCTGGGGTGGTTCCGGTTGATCCGAATCATCTCCCGCAGCTGCTGGATGACATTCTCTTCAAACGCCGCCTGGTCTTCCGGATTGTTGGGATAGGCGCTGGGGTTCCATCGGGAGCCGTCCTCCTGCTTGGTGAAGCCGCCGATGCCCCAGAACGGGATCTCGGACCAGAAGGTCATGCCGAGCCGGTCGCAGGCGTCGGCAAACGCCGGATCGTGCGGATAGTGGGAGCCGCGGATGAAGTTGAAGCCGGCGTCGCGCAGCATCTTCACATCGCGCCAGGAACCCGAGTTGCAGATGGCGTCGCCCCAGCCGGCATGATCCTGATGGACGTTGGCGCCCTTGATCCAGAATTTTTTGCCGTTCAGGGCAAACCCGTCCTCCCGGTTCCATGCAATCGAGCGGATGCCGAACGGCGTCTCGTACCGGTCTGCCAGCTTCCCCCCGCTGCGCACCTCGGTGCGCAGCGTGTACAGATAGGGGCGGAGGCTGAGATCCAGAGCCTTCGGCGGCGGGGTCGCCGAGGTCGTGTCGGGACTCCACAGATGCGGTTTGACGATTGCCGGGCTGAGCTGCTCGATGGTTATCGTGAACCCCGCCGGAATGTTGGCCGAAGATTCGACCGCCGCAACCTCCCTGCCATCGGCGTCGAGGACGATGGACCTGACCTGGCAGATTTTCTCCGCCTGGCCGTCGTTGCGCAGTTCGGTCTGCGCCATGACCGTGGCGGAGTCGGCGGTCGCCTGCGGCGTCGTCACAAAAGTTCCGCACCAGGCGACATGCAGGGGGTCGGTGAATACGAGGTAGGCGTCCCGGTAGATGCCGCCCGCAAAGATGTGTTCCCCGGCCCGCGGCGTGATCTTGGGGTTCCATGTCGCGTCCACCCTGACGGCAATGGTGTTGTCGCCCTCCTTCACGCTGTCGGTGATGTCGTAACTGAAGCCGGTATAGCCACCCTTGTGCGTCCCGGCCAACCTGCCGTTGACATACAGATCGGAGACCAGGAAGACACCCTCAAATTCAATAAACACCCGGCGGCCGCCGGCGAGCGAGTCCTTGTCGATGGAAAGATGCCTGCGGTACCACCCCACCGTCGGAGCGGAGGCGAGATTGGTCCGCCAATAGGGCATTTCAAAGGAATGCGGCAGGTTCACCGGCGCCCAGGCGTCATCCTTGAATTCCGCTTCCCTCGCCTCCGGAATGTCCTGCCGGATGAATTTCCAGGAGGTGTTGATTCCTTGGACGGAGCGGACGGCGGACGCCGGCTGCCCCGCCTGCGCTGACATCGCCACAGCCGCGGCGTCGGACATGGACACCGGCTGCGTGGTCGTGCAGGCGGAGAGCGCGAGCATGGCAGGCAGGAGAAGGAGGCGCTTCATGCGTTGAACACCCTTTCGATAACGGTTCATGCCGTGGCGGCTTCCATGCCTGTGGGTTTTTGGAGGATCCTGATTACGGATTCCATCCGCCGGAATCATGCGGATGCCGGTTAGTGTCATTTCTGGGGCGTTGGTTTCATGGTCGTCGGCGCGGTGCCGGGGGATTCCGGACAAATCCCGGTCCGGCAGGCAGCCGCGGGCGTCCGGAGGAGAGTCATCGTGGCGGGCGGGAGCGGAAAGGCCCGTCGGCGGTGTGGCCAATAAAAAAACGCCTTAACCCGCTTGGATTAAAGGCGTTTCGAATGAAAAAAAATGGTGGAGCATAAGGGAGTTGAACCCTTGACCTTCTGCATGCCATGCAGACGCTCTAGCCAACTGAGCTAATGCCCCACTGCGCTGTAAAAACAGCGAGGAATAATTTAGCGCGGGTTCCTCCGGGCGCAACCGGAAAAACCAAATAATCTTTTTTCCGGGCCGCACAATAAACAGGGGAACCCCCTCGTTTATGGAGCAACAAAGGTCGCGGCCGATGACGGCCCCGGCGGCAATGTTCCAGAAAAAATCCGGACATCCGGAAAACATGGAGAAGGCAGCATGAACAAGTGGATTCTCACCGGCGTCGTTGCGTTCGCGTCAATCAGCATCTGTGCCTATGCGGCCAAGGACAAGAGCGCCCCCAAGTCGGCGAAAGCCGGCGGACCGTACGCCGAGATCATGGCCAAGTACGACGCCAGCAAGGATGGCAAGCTTGACGACGCCGAAAAGGCCGCGATGAACGACAAGGCCAAGACCAAGTACGCCGAGATCATGGGCAAGTACGACGCCAACAAGGACGGCATGCTCGACGAGACCGAGAAGGCGGCCATGAAGGCGGACATCAAGAAAAACCACAAGACCAAGGGCAAGAAGGGCGAAGAGAAACCGGCCGCTCCGGTTATCCCGGTCGTGCCGGCCGCTCCGGATGCCCCGGTCACCCCCGCCACCTGATGGCCAGTCAGTCCTGACAGCAAAAGCCGGAACCCGCGCGTCGGGTCCGGCTTTTTTATGCATAGATCATGGAGGCGGTGGAAAGGTCGCCGCTGACGGGGGCCCCTATTTTTTCGCCAACATGGCCTTCATCCGGGCGATGGCGTCGGCGGCCTCTTCATGGGAGGCGGGCTTGAACACGCTGTCGGGCGTGTGGTGATCGAGCAGTTCGGCGGGCAGTTCGTCCAAGAATTCCGAGGGGCGTCGGCGTTGGGGCGTGCCGCGGACCTTGCGGCGCTCGCAATGCGACAGGTACAGCGTCTTCTGGGCGCGGGTGATGGCGACGTAGAAGAGACGGCGTTCCTCGTCGGTGTGCCCCTCGTCCACCGCCATTTCGTGCGGGAACAGGCCGTGCTCGAGACCGACGATGATGACGGCGGGGAATTCGAGTCCTTTGGCCGCATGCACGGTCATGAGGGTGACCCCGCGGTCCTCCTTGCTGACCGCCTCGCTTTTGTCGTTCATGTCCATGAGCGTAAAACGTTGAAGGAAGCCGCCGAGTCCCTCGCCGGCACCCTCGCGCGCCTCGAATTCGGCGGCGGCATTGATGAATTCCAGGAGGTTTTCGCGCCGGCTCATGGCCTCGTCGCGCTGCTTGTACAGCTTCAGCAGGCCGTCGAGGTAGCCGCTTTCCCTGAAGAGCGATTCGACCTTGCCCGCGAGGCCGCCGGGTTCGTTGAACAGCGCGTGGTGCTTTTCCAGGCAGGCGCGGAAGTCGCGCACGGCGGCGACGGCGGCGGCGGAGGGGAGGTCGTGCAGAAACTCGTTCTCGCCCAGGATCTGCTGGAGCGGAAGCGTGGAGAGGCGCTGGAGTTCCTTGAGGCGCTCGACGGACTTCTCGCCAATGCCGCGCGGCGGGACGTTGAGCACGCGCAGCAGCGCCAGGTCGTCGCGCGGGTTCCAGGCGGCCTGGAGCAGGCTGATGCCGTCCAGCACCTCCTTGCGTTCGTAGAACGACTTGCCGCCGACGATGGTGTACGGAATCTTGGCCTGGCGCAGGGCCAGCTCGAAGATGCGTGACTGGTGGTTGGAACGGTAGAGCACCGCCATGTCGTGGCAGGGGTGCTTCTTGGTCTGCTGGAGTTCCCGCACGATGTCCGCGACCAGCTTCCCCTCCGCCTCATCGTCCGACACGCGGACGCACAGCAGGGGGTCCCCCTTTTCCTTTCCCGACCAGAGCTTCTTGCCGTGCCGGAGGGGGTTGTTTTTGATGACGTGGTTCGCCGCCGCCAAAATATTGTTGGTCGAGCGGTAGTTCTGTTCGAGGCGGATGACCCGGACCTCCGCGCCGTCGAAGTTTTCGGCGAAGCGCAGGATGTTGTCCACCGTCGCGCCGCGCCAGCCGTAGATGGACTGGTCGTCGTCGCCGACCACGCAGAGATTGGCGCGCGGCCCGGCGAGGGCGCGTACGAGCTGGAACTGCACCGGGTTCGTGTCCTGGTACTCGTCCACCATCAGATAGCGGTACTGGTCGCGATGCTTCTCCAGCAGCTCCGGAAAGCGGTTCCACAACTCTAGCACCAGCACCAGCAGGTCGTCGAAGTCCAGAAGATCCATCATCTTCATCCGCCGGAGGTAGAGGCCGTAGACCTCGGCGCATTTGCGGTCCACGGGGAACGCGGACGCCTCAAATTCGTCGTCCGGCGTGCGCAGCGCGTTCTTCGCCAGACTGATGCGGTTCTGGAACTTCTCCGAGTCGAACCCCTCGCCGACGGCGCCGACTTCGCCCATGATTTCCTTAACCAACCCGACCTGGTAGCTTTGCGAGGCGATGGCGAACTTCGGGCTGTACCCAAGCTTGGCGATGTGCTTGCGCAGCAGCCCCGCGCCAAAGCTGTGGAAGGTGCCGACGGTGACGCGGGAGGCGGTCTCCTGCCCGAGCATGCCGCCGACGCGCTCGCGCATCTCTCTCGACGCCTTGTTTGTGAAGGTCACCGCCAGTATCTGTTCCGGCGGCACTCCCTGGCTGATCAGCCAGGCAATGCGGCAGGTGATGACGCGGGTCTTGCCGGTGCCCGCGCCGGCCAGGATTAGCAGCGGCCCGTCCTTGTGGCGTACCGCCTCGACCTGCGGCTTGTTCAGCGTGCGTATGTCAAACGGTGCGGCCATGGGAAATCCCGGGAAAAACGAAAAGGCGGACGGCGGAACATAAAAACAAGGGGGAAAACATAATGCGGGATTTGCCGGATGCCGGGCCGTGAGGCCGGGCATCCGGTCCGGTGGGGCTGTTGCGGAGTCCGCGGTGAACGCAAAGAGCCAAGCGTCCACGGGGCGGCCGGCGCGCATATTTCATGAACGACCGGTGCCCAAGGCCCGGAGCCGGGCATTCAAGACGGTCGTGGCGTTGAACGTTCAGATGTCGTGGATGAGGAGAGCGTCGCGGAGCTTCGGCTCGAACCAGGTGGATTTCGGGGGCATGATGCCGCCGGCGTCGGCGATCTCCATGAGCTGGTCCACGGTGGTGGGGTACATGGAGAAGGCGACGGCGGACTTTCCTTGGTCCACCCGCTCCTCCAGCGGCTTGGTGCCGCGGATGCCTCCGACGAACTCGATGCGGGTGCTGGTGCGCGGGTCGGCGATGCCGAGGATCGGGCCGAGGACGAGGTCCTGCAGCAGGCTCACGTCGAGCTGTTCGGTCGGCGGGAGCTTGGAGCGGTCGGCCTTGCAGGTGAGCTTGAGCCACTTGCCGCCGCCGAGGCAGGCGTGGACGATGCCGGGTTTCTCCGGGGTGGCGGCGGCGGCGGGTCCGATGGTGAAGCCGGCGGTGCGGCATTTGTCGAGGAACTGCTCCTTCGTGAGCCCGTTGAGGTCGGTGACGAGCCGGTTGTACGGCAGGATGGCGAGCTGGTCGGAGGGGAAGATGACGGCCAGGAAGCGGTTGTACTCCTCCAGGCCGGTGTGGTGCGGGTTCGCCGTGCGCAGCTCGTCACGGACGCGGGCGGCGGAGGCGGCTCGGTGGTGGCCGTCGGCGATGTAGAGCGCGGGCGCCTTGCGGAACTCAAGGGCGATGGCGGAAACCATGGAGGTCGCCGCGATGCGCCAGACGGTGTGGCGGACGCCATCGCCGGCGGTGAAGTCGACGAACGGCTTGCTCTCCATGGCCAGCCTGGTAATCTTCGCCAGGTCGGGCAGCGGGCGGCAGGTGAGGAATACCGGGCCGGTCTGCGAGCGCAGGGTGAGGATGTGCTTCGTGCGGTCGTCCTCCTTGTCCTTGCGCGTCTTCTCGTGCTTCTTGATCTGGCCGGCGTCGTACTCGTCCACGGACACGGCGGCGGCGATGCCGGTCTGGCGGCGGCCGTTCATGACCAGGGAGTAGACGTAGAAGCAGGTCTCGGTCTCCTGGGAGAGCGGCGCCTTGCGGCGGAGTTCGATGTAGTTCTCCCGCGCCGTCTCATACACTTTGGGGCTGTGGATGTCGGTGCCGGGGGGCAGGTCGATTTCCGGGCGTGAGACATGGAAAAATGAGATCGGATTTCCCGCGGCGGCGGCCGCCGCCTCATCGGTCGAGACCACGTCGTAGGGCGGCGCTGAGACTTCGGCGGCAATTTCGGGTTGCGGAAAAACGGCCTTGAACGGATAGACGCTGGACATGCGGCAAAACCCCCGTGTTGTGCGTGGCGGACGTCAAATGAAAAATATAGGGGAGCCGCCGTGCTTTACAACGGCGTTCCTGCATCCTGCGGCGGCCGCCGGAAAAAACGGCGGATGCGGAGGAAGTAGCCGATGAAGAGCGCGGCCCATAGGAGGCTCATCAGCACAAACGCGTTGTCCGAGAAGTACATGTGGCTGCGCAGGTAGTCGATCTTTTCCTGCGGGTACTGCATGGCCTCATAGAACGCCATGAGCCCGCGCGTCTTGATGGTGACGACATTGGAGGCGCTGAAGAGGGTCACGACGGCAACCGTGGCCCAGAAAGCCCCGGCCTGGAGCCGGTAGATGCCGCGGACGGCGTACGCCAGGAACGCGATGCCGTCCGCGTAGGCCGGAACGGCCGCCCAGCCCGTCAGGAACCAGCCGAAGACGGGGACGGGATAATGGCTCAGGATCATGTAAGGCGACCAGGCGATGGAGCTTGCCAGAAGCAGGACGGCGGTGAGCACCGGAATCGGGCAGCGGTCCGGTCCAGCGGGGGACCGGATCGAGCGCCTCGCAGGTGGCCTTGACCTGCGGACTGCGGTAGACGAACAGGAATGCCAGGGGGATGATGACCAAAATGACGAAGAGGACGACGCCGGCAACCGCGATGCCGACGTAAACTGGCGCGCGGGTATCCATGGATCCGTTCGCCTCGGCGACCTGGCGTGACAGGATGGGGGGAAGCACGACCAGGCAGGTGACAACCGAGATTGCGCCGATGACGAGGCAGAGCCAGGAGGATGCGAGAATCAGCGCCCGCGCCCAGCGCCTGCACTGGATGGAGCCGATGCCAAGCCAGACGCAGGCCACCGCCATCATCAGGTAGCAGGATGCGATGCCGAGCATCTCCGTGAACTGCATTTGCGGCGCATGGGTTCCCGGCGGGGGCGGCGCCAGGGTGGAGAACAGCGCCGCCGGCGACATGCAGCCGCAGAGGGCACCGCCGACAATGAGGAGGACGCCCATGGCGACGAGGGTGCCCTTGCGGTTTTGATACGGCACTGCGGTGGGTGGGACGCCGGCAGGTGCGACGCAGGTTTCCATCGGGTTCATGGATTCTCCCTGGGGGCGGGATTGCTGTTAAAAACGGTCGCCGGCAGGCGGCCGAGGTCGGAGGGGAAGGTGACCTTGGGGTTGGGGGCGGCGGCGTGGATGAGGCGCGTGGCGTGGCCGGCGAGCTCGACCGCCTGGGCGTCGTCGGTGACGGCCAGGTTGTGCTGGCGGATGAAGCACAGGCCGTCCTCAAGCCGTTCGCGGCGGAAGGTCTGCGGCGTTTCCGCGGCCCAGAGCGTGGCGCGGTCGGGGGTGTTCTTCACGTTGCCTTCGGCGTCGGCGACCTTGATGGTGTCGGTGACGGGGCGCGCCGCGACGCCGCTGCCGTGTGTCCGTGCGGACTCCGCACAGGCCAGGAACAGCTCCACAGTCGTGCAGGGACGCGCGCCGTCCTGCACCGCGACGATGCGGACCGCTTCGGGCAGGGCGGCCAGACCGTTGGCGACGGACTTTTGGCGCGTGGCGCCGCCGGCGACGATGCGGACTCCGCGCGGAATCCCCGCCGCGTCCATCGCCGCGCGGAAGGCGTCCAGAAGCGGGGCGGGCGCGACCACGACGGCGTGCTCCGGCAGCACCAGCGCCAGGAACGTGCGCAGCGGATGGCAGAACAGGGCGATGCCGCGCCAGTCCAGCAGCAGCTTGTTGCGGTCCGGCCCGAAGCGCTGCCCGGAACCGCCGCAGGCCAGGATGAGTCCGGTGTCGGCGAGGCGGATTCCCGATTGCGGGTTTTTGATTTTTGCCTGGGTGGTGGACATGGCGGGGAGTCCTGTCGGGGGGGGCGGGGGGGGGGGGCGGCGAAGGGCTTCGATAACCTTCGATAACCGCCGATGGCCTTCGATAGCCGTCGGCGCTGAAGTCGACGGGTCTCGACGGTTATCGATGGCCATCGGCGGTTATCGACTTTCCGTTTTTTTCTTCACATGCCCGCCCCCCTTCACTCGTTCCAGATGACGGCGCGGGTGGGGCGGCGCAGGAGGGTGTCCTTGGCGGGGGGCTGGTTTTTCATCGGATAATCGGCGTTGTAGTGCAGGCCGCGGGATTCGCGGCGGGCGACGGCGCAGTCGATGATCATCTCGGCGACGGAGGCGAGGTTGCGCAGTTCGACGAGGTCCGGGGTGAGGATCGAGTCCCAGTAATATTTCTCGATCTCGTTGCGGATGAGACGGATGCGGTTCTTTGCCCGCTCCAGCCGCTTGTTGGTGCGCACGATGCCGACGTAGTCCCACATGAAGCGGCGGATCTCCTGCCAGTTGTGGGTGATGACGACCTGTTCGTCGGAGTCCGAGGCGTCGCCGGGGTTCCAGTCGGGGACGCTGTCCGCCGGGACGGGCGCGGTGTCGCCGGCGCGGGCGGCGGCGTCCTCGACGGCGTTGTGCGCAGTGACGAGCGCCTCGAGCAGGCTGTTGCTGGCCAGGCGGTTGGCGCCGTGGAGGCCGGTGCAGCCGACTTCGCCGACGGCGTAGAGGCCGTGGACGGTGGTGCGGCCGGCAATGTCGGTGCGGACGCCACCGCAGCAGTAGTGCGCGGCCGGCACGACGGGAATCAGGTCCTTGGTCATGTTGATGCCGAGTTTTTTGAGCTGCGCGAAGATGTTGGGGAAGCGGCGCTTGAGGAAGGCCTCGTCCTTGTGCCGGATGTCGAGGTAGGCGCAGGCCTCGCCGGTGCGCTTGAGCTCATTATCGATGGCGCGGGCGACGATGTCGCGCGGGGCGAGGCTGGCCATCGGGTGGTAGTCCTGCATGAACTCGACGAACTCGCCCTTGCGCCGAACCTTGAGTACGGCGCCCTCGCCGCGGACGGCCTCGCTGATGAGGAACGGCTTGGTGTTTGGGTGGTAGAGGCAGGTGGGGTGGAATTGGAAGAATTCCATGTCCGCAATCTCGGCGTAGGCGCGGTAGGCCATGGCGACGCCGTCGCCGGTGGCGACGTCGGGATTGGTCGTGTAAAGGTATACCTTGCCGGCGCCGCCGGTGGCGAGGATGGTGACGCGGCTGATGATGGTCCGGATGGCGTGGGTGGCCTTGTCCATGACGTAGGCGCCGAGGCACCAGTTCTCGTCCTGCCAGCGGGTGTGGCGCGTGGAGAGCAGGTCCACCGCGATGTGGTTTTCGAGGATGGTGATGCGCGGGTTCTCGCGGCAGCGCTGGAGGAGGACCTTGGCGACCTCCTGGCCCGTGATGTCGCCGGAGTGCAGGATGCGGCGGCGGGTGTGGCCGCCCTCGCGGCCGAGGTCGTAGGCTTCCGCGTCCTGTGCGTCCGGAGCCTCGGCGACTTCGCCGCGGCGGGTAAAGTGCAGCCCGAGGTCCACCAGTTCCTGGATGCGCGCGGGGCCGGCGGAGACGATGTCGCGGACCACGTCCTCATGGCAGAGGCCGGCGCCGGCGTTGAGCGTGTCGGCCAGATGCGCGTCGAACGAGTCGCCCGCCTCCATGACGCAGGCGATGCCGCCCTGGGCGTATCGGGTATTGCACTCCTCGGCGGTGCTCTTGGTGACGATGGTGACGTCGCCGTGCCGTGCCGCCTTGAGTGCGGCGAACAGGCCGGCGATGCCGGTGCCGATGACGAGGAAGTCGCACGTGCGGCGTTGGGTGGGCGGGGTGCTCATGCGGATGGGGGTTCCTTCTGACCGGTAATAAAACGTGCCGATGCCGCGCTTGCAATCGCTGGCGGGGAAAAGACGGCGCCCGCCGGAGCCTTGGCGGGCTGCGGCGGGCGTGCGGTCCGGGTCACCGGGCGGTCGGGTTACTTTGCATCGGGCACGAGTTCCACGGTGTAGGCGACAGGCTTGCCGAAGACGCCGAGCGCCTGGTTCGCGCCGGGCTGCGGGAGCGAGGGAGAGACCAGCGAGAAGCCGGCGGCGGCGAGTCGGTCCACCAACGCCTGCATGTCGCGGTCAATGACCACGATGCGGTAGAGGGTGCGGCCGTTGGCCGACACATCCGTCAGCACGGCATGCCGGGGCAGGTTGCGGCGGAGGATGTTTGTGGCCAGGGCGGAATTCCTGACAACCCAGACATGCTGGACGGCGTCGCCCACATTCGGCAGGGTCACAACGCCGTTCCCGGCAGCGTCGAGGCCGACGGCGCGCAGCCGTTCCCCGTAGTTGGAGGCGCCGGCGGCCGGGCGGCCGGAGAGTTCCGGCGCGTGCACGGCGCCGTTTTTGTCGGTGAGGTTGACGCGCGCTGCCGCGTCGCCGGCGGGCGTTGTCCCCAGTTCCGGCGGGAGTGCGGCGCGGGCGGTGCGGATGCCGCGCTGGCCGGATTCACCCGAGAAGAAGACGAGAAGGCCGGCGACGGCGGCGCAGGCGGCGGCCGCGGCGGCGAGGCGCCAGCCGTAGTGCCGGGGCCACATCGCCATCGGCTTGCGCTGGCGCAGCGATTCGGCGCGGCAGGCGGCCTTGATTCGGGCGGTGAGGTCGGCGGGCGGGTTGACGGCGCGGGCGACCATGGCATCAATCACGCCGTAATCGGCCAGGAGCTTCCGGCAGGCGGCGCAGGCGGCGGCGTGCCCCGCGACATCCGGTAATCCGTTGCCGTCGTGCAGGGCGGAGAGCTCCTCGGGGGAGGGGCAGGCGACCGTGTCGGGAATCTTGATTTTGTCGTTCATAGTTTCACCCGTTTCCGCAGCTCTTCCCGGGCCCGTGCGATTCTGGACTTGATGGTTCCGAGCTTGCATCCCAAAAGTCCGGCAATCTGGTCGTAGTTCATGTTTTCCAGGTTGCGCATGACCAGTGTTTCCCGATAGAGCGCCGGCAGCCGTTCCATTTCGGTGGTGATGTTCCGCTCGATCTCGTCCATGGCCACCCGTTCGTCGGGCGGCATTTCCGGATCGGCGACGGTGAAGGCGACTCCGTCGGAGCTTCCCTCCCCGTTCTCGGGCGGCGCGTCCATGCTCACATTCTTTTGGGCGCCCCGGCTCTTGTTCCACCGATACTTGTTGCGTGCCAGGTTGATTGTGATCCGGTACATCCAGGTTGTGAATTCCGAATCGCCGCGGAAGCTGGGAAGCGCCCGGTGGATGCGGAGGAAGACGTCCTGCGAAACCTCTTCCGCGTCCTGGCGGCTGCCCAGCACGCCGTAGGCGATTTGAAACGCCTTTCCGGAATGCTTGTCAACCAGGGCGTCGAACGCCGAACTGTCGCCCGCCTGGAAGCGGCGCACCAGCTCGCTGTCGCAACCCTTGTCGCTCTCACTGTCCTTGGACATCGGCATGGGGGATTGGGTTCCCGTGGCCCGGAAAATATTTTTGCGGAGGGGGGTGAAGGCGGGCGGGGCGTCCGTCGTCCGGACGAACGCCCGCCTGCCGGCGCCGCGGCTTACTTTGCGGCGCTGACGATCGCGGCGAAGTCCGCCGCCTTCAGGCTGGCGCCGCCGATCAGGCCGCCGTCGATGTCCGGCTGCGCGAGCAGGCCGGCCGCGTTGGCGGCGTTCATGCTGCCGCCGTAGAGGATGCGCGTGGCTTCCGCCGTCTCCGCGCCGAACAGGCTCTTCAGGATGCCGCGCAGGAATGCGTGGACTTCCTGGGCCTGCTCGTTGGAGGCGACCTTGCCGGTGCCGATCGCCCACACGGGCTCGTAGGCGACGACGACGTTCTTCATCTCCTCGGCGGTCAGCCCGGCCAGCCCGGCGCGCGTCTGCCTCTCGCACACGGCGTTGGTCTGTCCGGCTTCGCGTTCGGCGAGCAGCTCGCCGACGCACACGACCGGCTTGATGCCGTACTTCAGCGCGGCCTTGGTGCGCTTGTTGACCGTCTCGTCGGTCTCGCCGAAATACTGGCGGCGCTCGCTGTGGCCGATGAGCACGTAGGAGACCGGGATCTCCTTCAGCATCGCGCCGGAGAGTTCGCCGGTGAACGCGCCGTTGTCGGCCCAGTGGATGTTCTGCGCGCCGACCTGGCAGCAGGTGCCTTCCAGCTCCACGACGACCGCCGGAACCGTGGTGATCGGCGGGCACACGAGCACTTCGGCTGTATGCGTACCTTCAGCGTCGCGTATCTGGGAAATGGATTCACCACACACTCCGTTTGGGTTTATGGCGACCATGGCGGCCTTGAGTTCCTTCGCTAGGGCGGCACCCTCGGCGGCGGTCTTGTTCATCTTCCAGTTACCGGCGATCAGCTTGCGACGGGCCATTTTCTTAACTCCTTGCTTGTTTTTAATTGACGGAAGAACGGAAGAACGGAAGAACACAGACACCAGCGCTCCGCTTAATTGGAAAGCGGCAAACATTCCTTATTGCCGCACGCCAAACGGCTGCACCTTGCAGGGCGTGTCCGCCAAGGTTGGAGTGCGGGGATATGTGCATCCGTTCCCCGCTTTTTAATTGCGGCGGAGCCGTTGTCTGGTACTTTTCCTTTCGCTATAAAACCGGATAAAATTTTGCGGGGCTTTGTCCGCGATTTTTTACTTGTTATCCAGCGCGACCACGCCGGGCAGGGCCTTGCCTTCGAGCAGCTCGAGGCTGGCGCCGCCGCCGGTGGAGCAGTGGGTGACCTTGTCCACGACCTTGAACTTCTTCGCCGCGGTGGCGGTGTCGCCGCCGCCGACGACGGAGACCGCGCCGGCCGCCGTCGCCTTGGCGATGGCATCGGCCATGGCCTTGGTGCCGGCCGCGAACTTCTCCATCTCAAACACGCCGGCCGGGCCGTTCCAGACGATGGTCTTGGCGCGGGCGATCGCCTCGCAGAAGATCACGTTGGACTTCGGGCCGACGTCCAGGCCGAGCCAGCCGGGCTTGATGCCGGTGGCGTCCGTGGCGGCCTCGACATTGGCGTCCTCGGCGAACTTGTCGCCGCAGACGTAGTCGACCGGGAGGTGGATCTTCACGCCCTTGGCCTGCGCCTTGGCCATGATGTCGTTGACCATCTTGGCGCCTTCGGGGTCGAACAGGCTGGAGCCGATCTCCATGTTCTGCATGACCTTCTTGAAGGTGAACGCCATGCCGCCGCCGATGATGATCTCGTCGGCCTTCTCGATCAGGTTGTTGATCAGCGGGATCTTGTCCGCGATCTTGGCGCCGCCGAGGATGGCGAGCACCGGACGCTTCGGGTTGTCAATGACCTTGGCGAACGCCTCCAGCTCGGCGCCCATCAGGAAGCCGGCGACCTTCTGCGGCAGGTTCACACCGACCATGGAGGAGTGGGCGCGGTGGGCGGTGCCGAACGCGTCGTTGACGTAGACGTCGCCGAGCTTGCTCAGGCTGGCGCGGAACGCCTCGACCGCCTTCGGGTCGGCCTTGGTGGAGCTGCCGTCCTCGTTCTTGACCTTGCCCTCTTCCTCGATGTGGAAGCGGAGGTTCTCGAGCAGCACGACGTCGCCCGGCTTGAGCACGCCGGCGGCGCAGGCGGCCTCGACCTCGGCGCCGACGCAGTCGTTGAGGAACTTCACCGGCTTGCCCAGCAGCTTCTCGAGCGCCTCGGCGACCGGCTTCAGGGAGAACTTGGCAATCGCCTTGCCGTCCGGACGGCCCAGGTGGCTCATCAGCACCACGGAGGCGCCGGCGTCCAGCGCGAACTTGATGGTCGGCAGGGCCGCCTCGATGCGCTTGGTGTTGGTGATGGCGCCGGTGACCTTGTCCTGCGGCACGTTGAAGTCCACGCGCATGATGACGCGCTTGCCCTTCAGCTCAACGTCGCGGATCGTCTTCTTCTGCATGTGTCGTTCTCCCCTTTTGCTTGGTGGCTGCCGGATGTACGCGGAGACGAAGCCCCCTGACAAGATAAAAATGGCTTATACTATAGCATGGGTTCAAACCGGTGGAAAAAGGGAAAAATGTTGTGGTTGGCCGTGCCTTGGTTTTGTAGTTCCGCGCTTTAGGCGGCCAGGCATTGCTTTGGGGAATCGGCCTGATGATGGTACTGGCGTGTTGATTCAGCTGGGCCGGATGGCAGGGACGCCGGTGCCGGCATGGATTCCGGCGGCTGAAGAAACTGTTTTAAAGACCAGGTATTGGAGCTGAAATGATGGACCGGCTTCCGTGGAAATTTCCGAAAGAGGCGGAGGAGGACGGCGCGGAGTCCCGGCACCGGCGCGCGGCCTGTTTCGCGGCCCTGCTGCTGGCAGTGCCCGCGATCTTCCTGACCTCCGCCCTGGCCACCGGGCTCGCGGGATGGGTTCCGCAGGAGGCGCGGGACGCGCGGCGGCTCCTGGTGAACCTCATCCCGCTGCAGGGCGCCATGCTGCTGGCCGTGGGCGGACTCTTCCTCTTCACGCATCCCGGACGGCGCTGGCTGCCCGCGCTGGGGCTGGGGCGGCCGCCGGCCGGCTGGCGCGCGACCGTCCGCAGCTCGCTGCTGACGCTGGCGTGGGGCTATCCCGCCGCGACCGCGCTGTATGTGGTTTCCCAGATGCTCGCCCGCCTGGCCGGGCGGCCCTCCGACCCCTCGCCGGCCGTCGGATGGCTGCTGGCGGAGCGGAACCCGCTCTGGCTTGCCGCCGCCGTGCTCGGGGTGGCCGTGCTGGTGCCGCTGGCCGAGGAGCTCTTCTTCCGCCTGGCGCTCCATGACGCGCTGCGCTTCCTGGGGCTGCCGGCCGCCGCCGCCGCGTTCGCGGCCTCCTTCGCCTTCGCCGCTTTGCACGGCATCCCCGCGGAGATTCCGGCGCTGTTTTTTCTCGGGCTGCTGTTCCAGTGGCGCCGCCGCCGCGACGGCTCCCTGTGGGGCGCGGTCCTCCTGCACGCCGGGAACAACGGTCTTTCGCTGCTTTTCCTCCTCCTGTTTCCGGATTTTTTCCGCGCCTTGGGCTGAGTTTGGGCGCGTCAACCGGCCCGGAACGGCATTTATGCGGGGAAAAAAGACGGTGGAATCATGAGAGGAGATCCCGCCGTAAAATATTTGTCTCCAGGCGGTTGTGATAACTTCCGTATCCGGAGTCACGCCTGAGCTTGGTTTGTGCTTAAAAAATTTTTCAATTCCGCTTGTCATTTGTCTTATCGGGGATATATCTTTACTTCAAGTAACCAGCCTGGCGTGGGCCGGGAGCTTCTGGCCCACTTCGGGGCGGGAAGCGGGGGACAGCAAAATCGCAAGGAGGTTGTGTCATGGCCGAGAAAGCGTACTGCGTCAAGTGCAAGGCGAAGACCGACATCAAGAACGAGAAGCAGGTCAAGATGGCCAATGGCCGTCCCGCCCTGAAGGGCACCTGTGCCAAGTGCGGCACGGGCGTCTACAAAATCCTGCCGACGGCGAAGAAGAAGTAAGCAGGTTCATACAGGGAAAAGCCCGCCAGTGATGGCGGGCTTTTTCTTTTTGTGCGGGAGGCGTGTCCAACTGCGGCGGCTGGCACGGTGGCGGAATCCCCCTATATTATGCTCTTTATTTTTACCTGCCGGAACAGTTGGAAACCCGGTCTGCCGGCGTCGGCCCGCCGCGGACAAAACGGAGAGCTTTCATGGGAATGCAAGTCGCCTATGTGGTCGTGACCCCGTACACGATCCGGAAATCGCGCACCGGCGCCGTCCTGGCCCGCCTTCTGGCCCGTGTTTCGGCGGAACTCGTTGCAGTGCGCATGTTTGCGCCGACGAAAAAGCTGGCGGAAGGTTATGCCGCGGCGATGTACGACAACGTCCGCGCCAAGGACGAGCAGATCGCCGGCCTTCTGCGCGACTACATCCTGAAAAATTTTTCGCCGGACGCCGACGGCCGCCGCCACCGTGTGATGATGCTGGTGTTCAAGGGGGAGAACGCTGTCGCCGAGGTCAAGGCCGTCACCGGCTCCTTCCGCAGCAGCGAGAGCACCGGCGAGACCGTGCGCGACAGTTTCGGCGACCTGCTCATCGGCGCCGATGGCACGGCCCAATATTTTGAGCCGGCCGTGATTGCCGCCGCCACGCCGGAGCAGGCCGCCGCCGACCTGCGCTTCTGGTGCCAGTTTGGCGAGCAGGAGCCCGAACTTCTTACCAACACCTGCACCTACGGGAATCCGGACAAGGTTCAGCAGACCCTCGTCCTCATCAAGCCGGACAGCTGGCGGCAGCGCTCCTCGCGCCCTGGCGCCATCGTGGACATGTTCAGCCGCACTGGGCTGCGCATCATCGGCAGCAAGCTCTGCCAGATGTCCGTCGCCCAGGCGCTTGAGTTCTACGGTCCGGTCAAGGACGTCCTCTGCCGCAAGCTCTCTCCGGGCATCGGCGCCCGCGCCCGCGAACTGTTGCAGGCTGAGCTCGGCTGCGCGCTGCCGCCCGAGGCCGAGGCGGTGCTCGCCCAGCACGTCGGCATCCCCTACGCGGTGGACCAGTTCGAGCGCATCGTCGAGTTCATGACCGGCCTGCGCCCGAGCACCACGCCCGAGCCCGACTGGGCGAAGCCCGGCCGTGTCCGCATCATGGCCCTCATCTACGAGGGCGAGGACGCCGTCGCCAAGATCCGCGACGTGCTCGGGCCGACCGACCCGACCAAGGCGCCGACCGGCACCGTCCGCCACGAGTTCGGCTCGAACGTCATGGTCAACACGGCCCACGCCTCGGACAGTCCGGAGAGTTTCAAGCGCGAGAGCGGCATCCTCCGGCTCAACGAGTGCCAGTTCCCCCGCACCATCGCCGCCGCCCTCAAGGAATGCAGCCTGTAAAGCGCAGTGGCGCGCATAGGGGCCCGTCCGGCATGCCGGACGGGCCTTTCGTTTTCTGGATTCCCCGCCTGACATCGGAGCCGCGGCGTTTGTAGTTCCGCCTTCAGGCGGCCGTTTTAACGGGAGAGCCGGTGTTTCACGCCCGGCGGTGTATCTCCCCCAGGTAGAGGCGGAAAAAACAGCGCCGCCTGAAGGCGGAACTACAAACAGGACGCCGCCCCCGGGGGACGGTTCCGCGGTTCGGATCAAGCAACGCCCACCTTTGCATTTCCCCGTTTCCACATGATAGTACGACTTAGTCGGTTTCCACGAAAAGACCCTCGAAAAAGGAGCATGCATACGATGGCGGAACAAATGGACGCGCAGGCTGCCGCGCTGAACAAGACAGTCGAAGCCGCAAACCCGGCGGTCCTGGCCATGCTGTCCCGGCGCGGACGCAGGATTTTCTTCCCCAAGATGGGCATCCTCGCCCAGGGCGCCGAGGCCCGCGGCAAGGCGATCAACGCCACCATCGGCACCGCGCTGGAGGAGGACGGTTCGCCGCTCTGCCTGCCGAGCATCGCCTCGCAGATGAATCTGCCGAAGGGCGCCGCCTTCCCGTACGCGCCGAGCCCCGGCCTGCCGGAGATCCGCGAGCAGTGGGGCAAGATGCTGCTCCAGAAGAACCCCGGCCTCGCCGGCAAGGCGGTCAGCCAGCCGGTCGTATCCTGCGCGCTCACCCACGGCCTGAGCATCGCCGCCTACATGTTCTGCGATGACGAGGACGTGCTGCTGACCCCCGACCTCTACTGGGAGAACTACGACCTGATCTTCGGCGTCTCCTTCGGCGGCCGGATCGTCACCTATCCGGCCTTCAACCCCGCCGGCGGCTTCAACCTCGACGGCCTGCGGAAGGCCATCGCGGCGCGCACGGAGAAGAAGCTGATCATCTCCCTCAATTTCCCGAACAACCCCGCCGGCTACACGCTGCTGGAAAAGGAAGTGCCGGAGCTGAAGAAGCTGCTGGTCGCCGAAGCCGAGGCCGGCCGCCAGTTGGTCGTGCTGCTCGACGACGCCTACTTCGGCCTGGTTTTCGAGAAGGGCGTGTACACCCAGTCGATGTTCGTCGACCTCTGCGACGCGCACGAGAACCTCCTCGCCGTCAAGCTCGACGGTCCGACCAAGGAGGACTACGTCTGGGGGTTCCGCGTCGGCTTCATCACCTTCGGCGTCAAGGGCGGCACCCCGGCGCTCTACCAGTCGCTGGAGGGCAAGTGCGCTGGCGCCATCCGCGCCAACATTTCCAACGCCTCCATGCCCGCGCAGTCCATGCTGCTCGCCGCCTGGAAGAACCCCGCCTACGCCGCCGAGAAGCAGAAGGCCTACGACCTGCTCAAGGCGCGCTACGAGGAGATCAAGCGCGTCCTCGCCGCGCATCCCGAATACGGCGAAGAGTTCACGCCGCTGCCGTACAACTCCGGCTACTTCATGTGCGTGAAGCCGACCCGCGCCGATCCGGAAAAGGTCCGCCAGAAGCTGCTCGCCGACCATTCCACCGGCATCATCAACCTCTGCGGCATCCTGCGAGTCGCGTTCTCCGCGACGCCGAAGGCCAAGATCGAGACGCTCTTCGCCAACCTCTACGCCGCCTGCAAAGCGGTGTGAGGCGGAGGGCGATTCCCCGCGCAGGCTTCGGAGTATGCGAATGCAGAACGAGGTGTTTCTTATCCGTGTAATCCGCGGTTGAAGCTCTGCGTCTCTGAGGCTCTGCGGGAGAGACGGTTTTGCGGCCCGTTGCCAAGCCGGGTTTGGCGTGTACAGTTTCCGCATGCCTGAACCACGCAACATCCACACGATTCCCCGTTCGGTCTCCAACCGCGGGTTCATGGAGAAATACGCGCGGCCGGGCATGGTCGGGCTGGCGTGCGGCGACACGCTCATCGACCGTGCCATCGCACGTGCGGAGCGGCATGTGGATCCGGCGGGCGCGTGGGGGCGCTGGACGCACGCGTTCGTCATCGGCGAGCGCCGGTGCGACGGCCAACTCTGGGTCATCGAGTCCGACCTGGAGGTCCACAGCAAGCATATCCGCTTGGGCGCGCAGGAAAACCGCATCACCAAGTACGATGATGAGAAGATGTACACGAGCTTGGCGCTGCTGGATTTCGGGCTACCGCCGGAAGCCGTGACACAGGCTCTGGCCGCCGGGCTGGACATGGTCGCCGGCCGGACACGCTACTCCCTGCGCGAACTCGTCGGCACCCTCATCGCCCTGCGGCATCCCTCGCTGCTGCCGAAGGGCAATCCGCTGGAGCGTCCGGAATCGTTCTACTGCTCGGCGTTCGTGCGCTGCCTGTTCCTCAAGGCCGGCATCGACCTGACGCCGGGACTGGACATCAAGAACACCGCGCCGGAGAACATCTGGCGTTCGCCGCTCGCGCCGGAGGCGTGGCTGCTGGCCGGCGCCGTTCCGGAAAGCCGGATCGCCGGGGCCGTCGACGGCGTCCGCCGCAAGATCCGCCTCACCCGGATCAAGCGGCAGCGGAAGTCCCGTGCGACGGGGAAGCTGGAGTGAGTTTGTAGTTCCGCCTTCAGGCGGCACCGTCATTCCGCTGCTCCTGTCAGGCAACCCCGTTTTGATCGGTGATTGGATGCGGCCGCCTGAAGGCGGAACTACAAACGGAACGCCGTCCGCCAACACCGGCGGAGATTTGGAAGCGGGCTTTTTCCTGCTTCAACCCGCCGTGTCCGCGTTGCGGGGCGGAAGCGGAATCCGGGCGAATTCCCCCGCCTTTTCCGCGCTGTCGGCGCCGACCACCAGGACAGCGTCCGGCGTGGCGATGACGATGCTGTTGGAGATTCCGGCGACGGCGACCGCGGGGCCGGTCGAAAGCGCAAAGGTGTTGGTGCAGTCGAGGAGCCTGACGTTTCCGGAGACGGCGTTTCCAGCGGCGTCCGCAGGGTGAAGCTCACGGATGGCATTCCAGCCGCCGAGGTCGCTCCATGCGCATGCCAGCGGATGCACGGCGGCGCGGCGGGTCTTTTCCATGACGGCGTGGTCGATGGAGATCTTCGTCGCGGCGGCAAACCCGGCCTCGTCGAGCAGAAGACAGCCGGGCGCGGGGCGGGTGGCCTGTCCGACGGCCCGGCGGCAGGCTGCGGGAATCTCCGGGCAGAGCTGCTCCATCTCCTCCAGCAGCGTCTCCGGCTTGAACAGGAAGATGCCAGCGTTCCACAGATACCCGCCCTGCGCAAGAAACGTGCGGGCCGCCTCCAGCGACGGCTTTTCGCGGAAGGAGGCGATTGCGAAGGAGCCGCCCTCCAGGGGCGCACCGGACTTGATGTAGCCGTACCCGGTGTGCGGCCGGTCGGGGGTGACGCCGAAGGTGACGATGAGGCCGGATTCGGCGGCGGGTGCGGCCTCCGCAACTGTCTTCGCGAAAGCATCGGGGTCGGGGATGGCGTGATCGGCGGGCAGCGCCAGCAGGAGGTCGCCGGGCCGGCTGCCGGGGTCGGCGAGGTGGGCCAGCGCGGCGGCGCAGAGCGCCGGGGCGGTGTTGCGCGGCTGCGGTTCCAGCACCACGGCCGCGGGAGTCCGGATCGGCTCCAGTTCGCGCTGGATGTACGGAAGGTGCGGGCGGGCGCCGACAATCATGATCGTGCGCGGGGCGAAGTGGGCGGCGCGGGCGAGCGTGGCGGCGAACAGCGTGCCGGCGCCGGGGACGAGACCCGGAATGAACGGCTTGGGCAGTTCCGGGCGGGACAGAGGCCACAGGCGGGTGCCGGAACCGCCGGAGAGGATGACGGGGATGATCATGGCGGAGCGTCCATTTTTCTGTTGCGGTTTGCGCCGCCGGGAGCGATCCCCGGCGACTCACGGAACACGCCACTTTAGACGTTCAACCTGCAACATTCAACAAAGACCGCCGCCCTGAACGCCGCCGTCTGTTTTTTTGTGCGGGAAACACCCAAGGGGGCATGCTGCTGCGCGGATGCCCGCCCGGGAACTCCGCATCCGGCCTCAGAACACGAACACGTCGTTGGCGAGACGGCGCCGGACTTCGTCGAGCACGCGCGTCTCATCGGCCAGGGTCGGCGCGACGAAGGTGGCGCTGAAGCGCACGAAATGGCCGACGTCATCCCACGGTACGGTGCTGATCAGTTTTTCGGTGATCATCCACTGGCTGAACGCTTCGGCGTTCGGGAACTCCTGCCCGGCCTTGGTCCCCTTGGGGATGCCGACGTAGAGGTAGAAGGAGCCTTCCGGCACCTTGGCGTCGAAGCCGAGCTCCTTGAGCATCCCCACCAGCGAAGCCAGGCGGCGGCCGTACTTGGCGCAGATTTTCGGCGTGATTTCGGCCTGGTTGTCCAGCGCGCGAACCGCCGCCTTCTGGATCGCCATGAACTGGCCGCTGTCGGCGTTGTCCTTCACCGTCGCGAACGCCTTGACCGCCAGCGGGTTGCCGCAGACCCAGCCCAGGCGCCAGCCGGTCATGTTAAATCCTTTGGACATCGAGTGCAGCTCAACCGCCACATCCTTGCCGCCGGGACGGGAGAGGATGCTCAGCGGCTTGCCGGCGAAGTTCAGCGGGGCGTAGGCGGCGTCGAACACGATCAGCGCGCCGCAGCTCTTCGCAAAGACGATTGCCTTGTCCAGAAACTCGGGCGTGGCGGAGGCGCCGGTCGGGTTGTTCGGGTAGTTCAGATAGATGAGCTTGATTTTTTTGCGGCATTCGGCGGGTATCGAATCGAGATCAGGGAGGAAGCCGTTCGCCTTGGTCAGCGGCAGGTTCAGCACCTCGCCTCCGAGGTACTTCGACCAGGTGCCGAGCACCGGATAGCCGGGCACCGTCATGACCGTGATGTCGCCGGGGTTGACGAAGCAGGCGGGGAGCAGCGAAAGCGCGGACTTGCTGCCGATGGAGTGGCAGATCTCCGTTTCCGCCTCCAGGGCAACGCCGAAGAGCGCCTTCATGTAGCGCGCGACGGCGTTGCGGAACTCGGCGACTCCGTTGTCGGCGTAGAAACGGTTTTCAACCTTGCCAGCCTCGGCGGCCAGTGTCTGGACGACTTCCGGGAACGCCATGTCGTCCGGCTCGCCCACGCCCATGTCAATCAGTTCAACGCCGGGGTGCGCCTGCTTCGCGGTGGCCTTGGCGCGCTTGATCTTTTCGAACTTGTAGATCGTCGTGTCCTTGCCGAAACGGTCGCCGCCGATGCGCGCCGCGAAACGTTCCTGTAGGTAGCTCTCGCTCATGGGGTATGCAGTCCTTGTTTTTTTGATGACAGAAAAGAGTGGATACTATAACCCGAAAGCCGGCAAACGCACGCCGGTTTGAGCTTGAATCCGCGAACAAAAACGGTTGAACGTGGTTCGCGGGCAACCCCCGCAGGGGGAGCCGGCGGCGGCATGTCCCCGGTGCTATCGGGGGTTCGCCGTATTCCCACAAGGCGCAATCTTGCGCCGCGGAGCTGCGCCGTCTGGGAGGGAGGCCCTCCAGCCGGCCTCATCCGCCGCGCCGGATTTCCACCGGAAGTTCGGGGACTGTCCGCCGCACCTCCGCCAAAAGCGCCTGGAGCGTGTCCATGGAGGTTCGCGGTTTGCCGCGCAGCGCGTCGTCGGGCAGGTTGTGCCGCGGCAGGAACGGCTGGAGCACATAGCGCGCCGCGCCGCGCAGCCAGGGCGCGATGGCGCGCATCTCCTCCGGCGTGTGGAACCCCTCTACGACCGTGGTGCGGAATTCGCACGCCCGGCCGAGCGGCTTCAGCAGCTCGACGGAGCATGCGATCGCCGCGGTGTCCGCAAAAGCGACAAACTCCGGGTAACGCGCCAGACTGCACTTGATGTCCATGGCGATGTAGGTCACGTCCGGCAGCACCTGCTTCAGCACGTCCGGGCGCGAGCCGTTGGTGTCGAGTTTGACGGCGAACCCGCGGTCCCGCAGGTACTTGATGAGCCGCGGCAGATCCGGCTCCAGGGTCGGCTCACCGCCGCTGACCACCACGCCGTCCACCCAATCCTTCTTGAAGCGGTCACAGGTTTTTTCCAGATGCCCCCAGGTGATGCCGGTCTTGCGGCGCGCCAGGTGGTCGAAGTTGTGGCAGTAGCCGCAGCGGAAGTTGCAGCCGGACACAAAAAGAAGAGCCGCCCACTTTCCCGGAAAGTCCAGGAGCGTCGGCTTTTCCTGATAGGCGAAGATGGGGGAGGGGGTGTGCATTATGAGCGGATGATCGTGCCGGGCGGTGGATTTTCAAGCAGATTCCGCCAGTTCTTGGCGGCTTCCCAGTCATTCAAAAAACGCTGGGCGGGACCCTGGATCGCCTTGTCCGGATGCCGGGCGAACGCGCGGAAGGCATCCATAAGTTGCGGATCGGAAACGGCGGCGCCCAGCAAGGCTTCCACGATGGCATCGCGCACGGTGAATGTCCTGGTGCCGCGGGTGGCATAAAATGGGACATAGGGTATCCGGTCTGTGTATGCAACGGACCAGCAGCCGTCGTCGTTCTTGTACTGCGCGATGATTTCTTGTAGCAGGCGTGAGCGTTCAAGGCCGGCTGGCCAGACGGGGACGGGACCGTAGTTTTTTAAGGGAGGTATGTCGCTCACCCATTCCCCCAAAATCGAATGGACTTTTTCGTTGGTGGAAATATTCTTGTCTCCGTCTGTTTGAGGCGGCTTCCAGCGCGGCGGATGAAGCAGGGCGACACATGTCGCCCAACGCACGGCCCGTTGCTCCGTTACCGCTTCGTCGTGGGCCGCCTTCAGGCCCTGTTCAAAGGCGGGAAGCGTGCCAAAGCCGATGAGGAGATTGTTGGCGCATCGCCGGATGCTGATCTCCTTGTCGTGCGAGAAATGCAGCAGGAGCGTTTCACCGGCGGAGACAAGCCGGGTGTCGGAGACCAAGCCGTACTCCATCCAGTCGCCGACACGATGCGGAGCCCGGCAGGCCTCATGGATTTTGCCGAGCGTCAGGGCGGCCTCTTCTTTTGCATTTGGGTACGGCCGCTCGCAGGTGGTGGCGCAGCCAGCCATCACCCCAGACAGGGCAAGCAAGACTATGACGGCGACGGTTTTCATGGTTAACTGGGCCGGAGTTCAGAGAGAAAATTCGACAGCATCGATTCCATCGAGCAGACACCCGCCCGTTCGGCAGGTACTGCCGCGGCGGCATTTTCCCCCTTACAGCGCGCGGGCTTCCTCGAGGAGGCTGGTGATCATCTTGGGGGTGATGAGCCCCTTGCCGTCGTCGGTGTAGTCGGTCTGCAGACCGAGGTACTGGTAGAGCTTCGATTTCTTCAGCACGGAATCCGGCTTGCCCGGCTCGGGGTTCGCCAAGGGGCGGTACGCCCCGGAGATTTCATCGATCCTCGAGATGAGGACCGCTGGGATGCGGTTCGGACTGATGCACTCCGCCTTGGCGAAGGCGACCAGGCCGTCCTCGGACTCCGCGTCGGCGTAGAGTTTCTCGAAATCGCCGCCCCATTCGGGCTTTTCGAGCAGCGCGTCGATGCGGGCGTTGAGCACCTTGCACTTCTCGCATCCGGCCTTGCCGAACACCGTCAGCTGAAACTTCTTGGGCATGATGTGCGTTCCTGATTTTATCTATCGGTCCGATCGGTCTGATCGGACGGATCGGACCAATGATGCTTATTTTGCCGTGCAGGCGGCGAGGGTTTCGGCGGTGACAAAGCCGGGCGCGGCGGCCGGGGTGCCGGTCTGCCCCACGGCATAGTCGCCGTGGTGGCGGGCGAGCAGTTCGCCGTAGCGCTTGGACTTGTTCCAGTTCTGGACCTTGCTGAAGTAGCCGACCACGCGGGTTTCGCCGACCACGTTCAAGGAGCCGCACTTGCCGCAGCTTTCCTTGATGCCGCGCCCGATCCCGTTGCAGTCGTTGCAGTAGGTGAACTCCGGCGAGACGGTGACCTGCGCAGCCTGCGTGCGGAAGAAGACCTCCCGCATCAGCGTTGCGATCGATTCGGCCGACGGCTGCTCCTCGCCGACGAAGGCGTGGATGATGGCGCCGGACTCGATCAGGCTGTGGAAGCGGCTCTGCAGGCGGATGCGTTCGACCAGGTTGACCGGCGCATCGGCGATCAGGTGGATGGAGTTCGTGTAGTAGGCGACGTCCTTGTTGTCGCCCTTGACGAACTTCTCGGACTCCGGATAGTAGGTCAGGTCGGTCTTCGCCAGGCGGCGCGCCGCGGACTCCGCGGGCGACTCCTCGAGCGTGATTTTCAATCCGTGCTTTTTGGAGAGCTTCTTCGCCTTGGTGTACATGTGGGCGATGACGCGCAGGCCGGTGTCCATCGCCTCCTCGCTCTCGTGCAGCTCCTTGCCGTAAAGGAAGCTGATGGCGTCGTTGAGGCCGATGAGGCCGAGGATGTACGTGCACTTGTCGAGCTCGACGTACGGCTTGCCGTCGCACGCGGTCTTGCCGATCTGGTAGAGCGGCCGGCCGGGCTCGCTCATCATGACGGCGATCTTGGCGCGCTTCTGCAGGTGGGCGTCGACCGCCAGATCCATCATGCGATCCAGCTCAGCGCAGATGCCGTCGAAGTCCTTATGGCCGGCCCGGGCGGCGCGGTAGGCGCACTGCGGGATGTTGATGGTGACGTTCTGGAAGCCGCAGAAGCGCATGTTCTCAGGGTGCTTGAGCATGCGGTTGTCGGTGATGGTGGTGCGCAGGCGGCAGCAGGCGGAGAGTGTCACCTCATCGCGGTCGAAGATGAAGTAGGTGGAGCCGTTTTTGGATGCCAGCTCGCAGGCCTGCATGTAAATCGAGTACTGTTCGGGATCGGTGAAGGTATCATCGTGGATGTGGAAGTCGCACTTCGGAAACTCGAAGACGCGACCGTTGCGGTCTCCGTCGCCCCACACCTCGAGCAGGGCGCGGCAGAACTCCTGCGTCTCCCGCTTGAAGTCGCCGTAGGTGACGATCTTCTCGCCGCGGGCGGCGAGGTCGGCCTCCACCGCCTCGTCGTAGGCGAGGTTGCCGTCGGCGGTGAGAATCTCGCGCAGGACGATGCGGCTGGAGCCGTCCGCCTCACGGAGGACGAGGTTCATCAGCGCGTTTTTGTTGAGGTCCGTGTCGTCGCGGAGCTGCTCCTCAATCTCCCGGATCAGGCCGTGCTTGTCCCGCATCATGTAGTGCCCGCCGGGGCCGACGGCCGGGACGGACTGCATGTACTTGGGCACGCCGGTGTGGATGTTGAAGTCGAGGAAGAGCGTCTGGCCGCCGCGGGAGAAGGCGTTCTGCGAGCCGTTGAAAATCAGCTCCTGCGCAATCTGTTTCATGTGCCTGGCGTCCATCCCCACGAGGTACGGCGCGTAGAAGATGTTGATGTAGGCGATGCCGAGCGCGCCGGCGTAGTTCGCCTGCATGGAGGCCAGGAAGGTGTTGAGATGGCCGGTGAGCACGGAGGCGCTGCGGGCGGGCTTCGACTCGGTGTTCAGGTTCATCAGGTTGCGCAGGCCGTACTTCTTCACGTACTCGATGGAGTGCGAGGAGCAGTACACACGGTGCGGGTAGCCCAGGTCGTGCAGGTGGATCGCGCCGGTGTCGTGCGCGCGCTTCACTTCCGGCGTGAAGATGGTGTCCAGCGCCCACTGCTTGAGGATCAATTCTGAAAGCCCAAGGTTCACCGCTTCCGGGTTGTTGTTGACGATATTCGAGTTTTCGGTGGACTTGGTGTACATCAGGCTCTCGACCAGCGTGCGGGAGACGCCGTAGAGCGAGAGGTCGCGGAGCTGCGAGCGGAACCCGCGCGCCGCCAGCTCGTTGTTCACCATCTCGCGGATCAGCGTGGTCGAAATCGTCCGCATGTCGCTGGTGATGACGTGGTTCTCAACGGCCTTGGCGATGTCGCCGGCGATTTCCGGCGCCAGGTCGGTTTCCTTGAGCAGCGCTTTGGCGATGCGGGTGCGGTCCCAAGGCAGCGTGAGGTTGTCGGTGACGGACTCGACCAGGAGGAGGCTGGCATCGGTGACGTCCGTCTTCTTCGGGTCCGCCGACTTGGCGTTCGGGTCGCGGACGCGGATGGTCTCGCGGGCACGTTCGCGCTGTTTGCGGTACCGCTTGTAGGTGGAGGCGATCTCCGACTCACCCGCATCCATGAGCACGATCTCAACGAGATCCTGCACGTCCTCGATGCGGGGCAGGCGGACACCCTGGGCGTCCGCCGGCACGAAATATTCGCAGAGCGGATTTTCAAGCTGGGCGAGCACGCGGTCGGTGATGCGCGCGGCCAGTTCCTTGTCACCGGCACCACCGCTGCGGCGGGCCACGGCGTCCGCCGCCTTGAACACCGCCAGCTCGATCTTCTCGCGCCGGAACGGGACGGTCATGCCGTTGCGCTTCCTGAACCCGCCAAAGTCAGCCGCTGTTGAAGTTGTCTCGTTCACGTCTTTCTTCCCCCTGCTAAAATCGTGTTTCATGTGAATCGTGAAGCCCGATGGCAGCGCCTCTTCCCAAAGGCGGCCGCAATACCGGAATCTCACACTGACGCCACTATATATTGTGTTGGTGTTGGTTGCCAACCACAACCTGTAGTGTTTTTTCTAAGAAGCTGGATTGCAGGAGAAAAGAGTTTGCCGACGATGCAAACGGCTTGCCGGAAATGGGTTGCGCCAAGCCGGAGGCACAACCCCCTTTTGCCTAAGCGATAGCGCTGTAAATATCCTGTAATATCTAAGGGGCGGGGGGAGCCTTCGCTGGAGGACGGAGGCAATCTGGCGGCAGGCTTATTTCAGCTCAATCGCAATCCACGGGCCGCCGTTCTCCGGGACGACGGTGCATTTGGCGATGGCGCCGTCGCCGCCGTAGTTCACCCACAGCATGGCGCCGTTGCGGAGCTTGAAGAGATACAGCTTCTGTTGTTCGTTGGCCTGGTTCGGCTTCGCGCCCAGCGCCATGCAGAGCTCCGCAAGGCGCATCGTCTTTTTAAGCTTGGCCTTGACGTCATCCACGGAGGGGAGAACGGCTTCCTTTCGGTCGTGCGCAGCCGTCAGTTTTTCGATGATGGCGCCCTGGGCCGCGCCCCAGGCAGTCTGCTGGAAGAGTTTGGCACGCGCCGCCGGAACGTCTGCAAGAATCACCCGCCGCCCGCCCTGCGTGTCCGTGAGCCTGCCGGGCAGGCCGACGGGCGATTGTTTGGCGAGCACGGCGTAGAACACGCAGGCGGCCAGGTAGGTGCCTTCCGACGACGGGTGAATGCCGTCACCCGCATATAGCGCGGCCTTGGGCTCCTTTGCCAGCACGGACTGCCAGGCGGGGCCGACCGGCGCCAGCAGCGCATGGTTCGCCTTGGCGGCGGCGCAGTAGGCGGCGTTCAGCCTGTCCTGCATGTCGCCGTCCATTCCGGCGCCCTTTTCGTTGCGGTAGGCCCATGTGAGGAAGAAGACGGGCGTGGCACCAGCCTTCCGCACGCAGGCGCACAGCTTCGTCCCCTGGTTCAGCGTCTCGTCCGGCCGGGAGGCGGGGAGCGCACTCTGATCCTGCAGGACGACATAGTCCCAGCGGCTGCCGGCGATGAGCTGCGCCACCTTCGGGTTCGCCGCGTGCAGCCCCAGGGTGGCGGCGCCGACGGCATGCATCTCCGCCTGGAGCGCCTGTTTCCGGGCGGCGAACATCGCCGCTACCATGGACGGAAGCCCGTTGTAGTAGGTGAAGCTGTTGCCGATGAACAGAACCCGCAGCGGCGCGGGAGCTGACATGGGAGGTTGGGAGCTTGCCGCGGCCTCCGCGCGGAAACCCGCCGCCATCACGACTGCCGCAATCATCATCCAAAACCGCATCATGCCATCCTCCCAACTTGAGTATGCCGGCAGCTTATTTCAGCCCGACTTCAATCCCGCGCAAGCCGTTTTCTGGACCAGCGCTGTAAGAGGTGATGACGCCGCCCTTGCCGCAGTTGAGCCAGAGCCGGGTGTGGTTCCGCAGGCGGAAGGCGTACACGCCGTCCGCATCATTGCGCTGGACGGGCTGCGCATCGAGCGCCTTGGCGGCGTCGTTGATAGTCATTCCCTTTTTGAGCCTGGCCTTGGCCTCCTCCACGGTGGGGGATGCGGCGTCTTTTTTCGCGTCCTCCGCCAGCAGCGTCTCCAGGGTGACGTTCTGGACGGTGTCCCAGGCGGTCTGCTGGTAAAGTTTGGCCCGCGTGGACGTGACGTCCGCCAAGACCCGCCGCTTGGCACCCTTCTGTTCCGCGATTTTGGCGGGGAGGCCGACGGGCGATTGTCCGGTGAACAGGGCGTAGAAAACGCATGCGGCGAGATAGCTGCCGTCCTGGGACGGCTGCTGGCCGTCGGCCGCGTACAGCGGCGCCTTGGGATCCTTGGCCAGCACGGCCTGCCAGGCGGGGCCGACCGGCGCCAGCCGCGCGTCGTTCGCCTTGGCGACGGCGCAGTAGGCGAGGTTTAGCTTGTTCTGCATCTCCTCGTCCATGCCGGCGGGCACGCCCGCACCCTTGCCGTCGCCCTTGCCGCGGTAGGCCCAGGTGAGGAAAAAGACGGGTTTGGCCCCGACCTTCTTAACGATGTCGCACAACTTGTTCCCCTCCACCAGTGTGACGGTCGGTGTTTGGACGGGGATGTCGCTCCGGTCCTGCAGGACGACATGATCCCAATGGACGCTGGCGCTGGTGATGTTTTTTGCGACCGCCGGGTTCGCCGCATGCACGCCCAGCGTGGCGGCGGGGACGGCCAGCATTTCCGTCTGGAGCGTCTGTTTCCGGGAGGCAACCATCAACGTCACCATCGAGGGGAGGTTGTTGGTGCTGGTGAAGCCGTTGCCGACGAACAGAACACGCTGCGGGGCGACCGGCTTGGGGCCGGGTGCCGCTCCGGCTCTTGGGGCCGTCGCCACCGCCATGGCTATCGCCGCCGCCGTCATAAAAAACCGCATCATGCCCCGCCTCCTTGCCTGTCTGCCGTTTTTCCTGCCGCATGGGTGCCGTGCAGCCCGATTACCGCGCGGCGGCTTGACTATACATCTTGGACCGGGAAATTTAACGGAGGCCCTAAGAAACTGTCCGCCCGTGCGTCTTCTCCTTGGAAGAGGGCGCCCGTCCGCAAGCCCCGACGATCTCCGGAAAACTTCACATCATGAGCGAACAAACGACGATGAGGGAATACGTCGCCCGGGCGCTGGCGGAGCATGAAGGCCCGTTGCTCCGTTACGCGCAAAGCCTGTGCCGGGACGCGGAACTGGCCCGCGACGCGGTGCAGGACACCTTCATCCGCCTCTGGCAGGCGGAGAAAAAAGGACTGCCGGACCGCCTCGGGCCATGGCTGTACAAGGTTTGCCGCAACCGCGTTTTTGAAATCATGCGAAAGGAGCGTCGTATGCAGCCCACGGACCCCGGCGAGATCCGGCTCGACGAACAGGCGCCGTCGCCCGCGGCGTCGGTGGAGGCCGGCGAGGCGGCGCGGACCTTGGCCGAACTGGTCGGCCGGCTGTCGGCGCGCGAGCGGGAGCTGATCCGGCTCAAGTTCCAGAACGATCTGAGCTACCAGGAGATGAGCGAGGTCACCGGCCTCAGCGTCTCCAACGTCGGCTTTATCCTGCATACCGTCCTGAAAAACCTTCGCCGCCAGGCCGCCCTGGCCCACGGAAATTGAGAGGAGCGTCCGCCATGAACAACCGAACGGACAAAACCATGGACGATCCGCGCGTCACCGCCTATGCGCTAAACGAGCTTTCCGCCGCCGACAGGTCCGCGTTTGAGGTGCAGCTTGCCGCCGGCGCGGAGCTGCGCGCCGAGGTCGGGGCGGTTCGCGCCCTCGCCGCCGAGCTCGGCCGGACGATGAAATCCGAGGCATGCCCCCGGCTCCGGGACGGCCAGCGCGAGACGCTGCTCGCCGGACGCCCGCCGCCGTCCGCCCGTGGCTGGAGCATCGTGTTCTGGTCCGCCGCGGCCGTCGCCGCCTCACTTGCCGTCTGCGGCCTCCTCATCACGCAGTGGAGCGACGGCGGAAGCCGGCGGGTGGCGAAGGCGGCGCCGGTCCGGCCAGTTGCGGCACGGTCCACATCGGCACCGGTTCTGGAAGGCGCGTGCGAAAGTCGCGCAGAAAGCTTGAATGTGGCCAGGGACACCGCAGGCGAACCTGCCGCCGGCGGGGTTGGCGGAAGCGAACGCGTTTCCGCGGCCGCCTACAACGCCGCCCCGGTTCCGGCTTCCGCCGCCGCCCCCGTCAAAGCGGAGAACCGCGCCGTTCCGGCTCCGGTAGCACCGGCCACACCGGCCGCCGTGCCGATGGTGATGGCGAAGGGAACCTCCGCGCGGTCCGCGATGATTCCAAAAGCAAAGAGCGCGGCGACCACCCATGAGCTGGCGTCGGGGAAAATGATGTCGGCGCGCGCCCTGCGTTCGGCCGCGCCTCCGGCTCCCGTTGCGTCGAAGGCGGATGGTATCGCCGTGGCGGAGCAGATGCAGGCGATCGCGGCGGATTGTGCGCCCATGGCGGACAACGCCCTTCCTGCGGCGGTTCCGGCAACCTATACGGTCCAGCCGGGCGACACGCTCTCCGGCATCGCGAAGAAGATGCTTGGCGACGCATCGCGCTGGCCGGAAATCATCAAGCTCAATCCCGGGCTGACTCCGGAAACGCTGAAGCCCGGACAGACGATCATTCTTCCCGCCATCCCGGCACCATAAAAGGCATCCGATCTGCGCAAAATGCGTTCCCACGCTACGTTACACACAGGAGGTTCAACCCATGGACGTCAAAAAACCAGTAAATCTACCCGAACCCGGCTATCCGAGCCGTCGTCAGTTTGCGGACTCCGCAAAGCTGTTCGGCATTGCGGCCATCGGGCTGGGCGCGTTTGCCGGCCGTTGCGCCGCCGCTGATGCCCCGCCGCGCATGGCCGGCGTCCCCCCGATGCCGCCGCCCCCGAAAGAGGAGCCGGCCAAGCCCGGCGACACGGTGAAACCCGCGCCACCGCCCAAGGTGGATCCGGCACCGGAACAGTCCCCCGTGCTGGCTGGCAAGATTCGTGTCGAGCCGAAACCGGAACCGCCTCCCCCGCCGGCGGAATTGAAAAAGTAACGGTATTTACGTTTCTGCATGAATTATCACGGAGAGGGATGACATCCATGGACGTCAAAAAGGCAGAGAAAAGAGCCGAACCCGGCTACCCGAGCCGCCGTCAGTTTGCGGAGTCCGCAAAATTTCTCGGCATTGCTGTCATCGGGTTGGGAACCGTGCTGGCCGCGGGGTGTGATTCGAAGAAGCAGCCTGTTGTCCCGGTGCCGACGGGCGGCGGTACGGCAGTGGAGCAGGCGCGTCTGCGGGGCGAGGTCGCCGTGGAACCCAAGCCGGAGCTGCCGTCGCGTACCGGTGGGATTGTCGCCGAGGAACCCAAGCCGGCCCCGACCCCCGAATCGCCCGCGCGTCTTGCCGGCGATGTCATGGTGGAACCGAAGAGGGTGCCGTCCGGCGAGCCGACGGCCGTCCCGGTCCCGGCCCCGATTCCGGCTCCGCCGCAGATCAGGGCGAAGATTGCCGTCGAGCCAATGCCGGAAGCGCCGCCCCAGCGGCCCGGAATCGACTTCCCGCGGCCGAATGAGCTGCCGGGCATCCCGCCGGCCGTCCCGACTCCGCCTCCGCCGGGCTTGAGTGGATGACCTTGTGGGAGACCGGCCGGATTCGGTTGTTCCGTCGGATGGCGGTTTGTATTTTAAGGCGTACTTCCTGATGGACTTCACGCTCTGCCTCACGCATGACTGCAACCTGCGCTGCGCGTACTGCTATGCGGGGCGGAAGCGTGCCGGGCGCATGTCGTGGGAGACGGCGAAGCGGGCGGTGGATTTCTGCCTGGAACACACGTTGAACCGCGCCGCGCTCACCGGCCGCGCGCCGGAGGCGCAGCTCGGCTATTTCGGCGGCGAGCCGCTGCTGGAATGGGCGCTGCTGCAACGCTCCGCGGAGTACGCGATCGCGGAGTGCGCACGGCTGGGGGTCAAGCTCAGGAAAACCGTCACAACCAACCTGACGCTGCTGGATGCGGCGAAGGCGGCGTGGCTCCGGGAGCACGGCTTTTACCTCGGCCTCTCGCTCGACGGCAATGCGGCGATGCACGACACGCTGCGCCGCTTTGCGGACGGCCGCGGCTCGCATGCGGTTTGCGCGCCGGCGCTGGAGTTTTTCCGGGGACCGGACGCCGGCGGCGAGGTGATCCTGGTGCTGGACCCGCGGAACATCATGCACACGGCCGATTCGGTGGCCTGGCTGATGGCGCGCGACATCCGCAGCATCTCGCTCAACCCGAATTTCTACATCCCGTGGCCGGAACCCGCGCTGGAGCGGTGGCGTGCGGCGTACGAACGGATCGGCGACCTGTATGCGGACGCCTACCGGAACGGCGTACCGGTACGGATCAACATGTTCGACGGCAAGATCCGCGTGCGGCTCAAGGAAGGCTATGCGGCGTGCGACAAGTGCGGGTTCGGCGAGAACGAGATCGCCGTCGCGCCCGGAGGCAACCTTTACCCGTGCGAGCGGATCGTGGGCGACGATGACAACGCGAAACTGTGCATTGGCAACGTTTTCGACGGCTTCGACAAGGAAAAGCGCGCCCGGATTGTCGCCTGCCGCGGCAATGCGGTGGGCGAGTGCGCGGAGTGCGCGGTGCGCGACCGCTGCATGAACTGGTGCTCCTGCATCAACTACGCGACGACCGGCGCAATCAACCAGGTCGCCGGCATCGTCTGCTTCCATGAGCGCATGGCCATCGAGGCCGCCGACCGCGCCGCGGCCGTGCTCTTCGCGGAAAAGAACCCCGCGTTCCTCGCCAAATTCTACGGCGAGGCCGGCGGATGATGAAACCCGCCGGAAGCGGGCTATACTTCCCCCCATAGATTTTTCCGCATGCACGCGAACGAGGGACGGACCCCGGATGGGCATTTTGACGGTACTGGATTTGCAGCCGCTGGAGCAGGCGCTCGGCCACGCGTTCAAGCAGCCGGCGCATCTGCTGGAGGCGCTGACGCACCCCTCCTACGTCGCCGAACGCGCCAACGCCGGCGCGGACAACCAGCGGCTGGAATTCCTCGGCGACGCCGTGCTCCAGCTGACCGTGACCACCTGGCTCTACCGGCGCCATCCCGACCTCGCCGAGGGGCGCCTGACGCAGCTGCGCTCCATCCTTACCAACGAGGAGGCGCTGGCGCGGATGGCGCACATCCTCGGATTAGGCGCCTGGCTCCGGTTCGGCAAGGGCGAGTCGGCGGGCGGCGGCTCCGAACGCGCCTCCACGCTGGCCGATGCGGTCGAGGCCGTGCTCGGCGCCGTGTACCTCGACGGCGGCCTGCCGGCGGCGGAATGCTTTCTCCTGCGCATGCTGGCGCTGCTGCCCGACCCGGAGGCGCTTCTGGAGGAGGAGAACCCGAAAGGGCGCCTTCAGGAATTGACACAGGAACGGTCCGGCACCGCGCCGGTCTACCAGGTGCTGGACGTCACCGGCCCCGACCATCAGCCGGAGTTCGAGGTGCGCGTGACGGTCAAGGGCGAACCGCTCGCCACCGCGCGCGCCGGTTCCCGCCGCCTCGCCGAAAAAGCCGCCGCCAAACTCGCGCTCGAGAAGCTGAAGGAATGATGCGATCCGCAGATTACACAGATTGCGCAGATTGAATTTTAAGGGCAGAAACGCTCCGCGCGATTCCAAAGTGGTGTCGGGCCACCGGCACTCCAAAGCGGCGGAGCCGCGGTGTTGTGGAGGCGCAGCCTCTTTGGAGGAGTGCCTGCGGCTGGACGCCGCTTTCTTATCCCGGCGGCGCCGGCGGGTTTCAAGAGTTTCTTCTGCGTAATCTGTGTAATCTGCGGATAAACATCAAGGGCTTTGCCATGCAGGACAATTTTGAATTGCGCTATCCGGGGACTATTCTGTTCGGCGTCGGCGTGCGGCGGGAACTGCCGCGGCTGCTGGCGGCGGTTGCGGAGTCCGCAAACAGCGGAGTCTTCCTTGTCGCCTCGAAATCGGTGCTGACGCCGCCGCTCCGCGCCGAGCTCGACGCGCTGTGCGGCGGCCGCATCGCCGGCGTCTTCACCGACGTGCCGCACGATCCGCCGCTGGCGGTCGTGGATGCGGTGATTGGCGGAATCCGTTCGTCCGGCGCCGGGATTGTGATCGGGCTCGGCGGCGGCAGCGTGCTCGACACGGCCAAGGCGGCGGCGGCCGTCGCGCCGTTCGGTTCTTCCGTTCTTCCGTTCTTCCGTGGCGAGAAGCCGCTGGCGGCGCCGGGGCTGCCGTTCATCGCCATGCCGACCACCGCCGGGAGCGGGGCGGAGATCACTTCGAACTCGGTGCTGACCGATCCGGAGGCGGGCCAGAAAAAATCGCTGCGGAGTCCGCACATGACCGCCCGCGCCGCGGTGGTGGATGTCGAACTGACGCTCGGCGCGCCGCCGGCGCTGACGGCCTGGAGCGGGCTCGACGCGCTCACGCAGGCGCTGGAGTCGTACATCTCGAAGAAGGCGAACCCCGCCACCCGCGCGCTCGCCGCGGAGGCCGCCGGCCTGCTGCTGGAGGCGCTGCCGGAGGCGGTGCGGGGTGCGGCGAAAGAGGGGGAACGGAAAAACGGAAAAACGGAAGAACGGAAAAACGAAGAACGGAAAAACGAAGAACGGAAAGAACGGAAGAATGGGGGCGAAGAGGCGGAAGAACAATCCGGAAATTATCTTCTGGCCCGGACGCGCGTGGCGCAGGGGAGCCTGCTCTCCGCCATGGCGTTCTCGCAGAGCGGGCTTGGCGCGGTGCATGGCTTGGCGCACCCCATCGGATTGGAACTGGATCTGGCGCACGGCCTCACCTGCGCCGTGCTGCTGCCGCACATCCTGCGGCTGAACGCCCCGGCGTGCGGTGACGATCTGGCGCGGCTCGCCCGGACGCTCGGGCTTGCGGACTCCGCAACGCTGGCGGCGCGGGTGGAGGCGCTGTGCGGCGGTCTTGGCGTGCCGGAAGGTTTTGCTGCGTACGGGCTGTGCGCGGAGCAGTTCCCGCGCATTCTCGCCAACTGCCGCAGTCCGAGCATGAGCGCGAACCCGCGCGAGCTTTCCGACGCGGAACTTCTGTCGCTGCTGGCGCATCTCGCCGCCGCGTGACGCCCGCCCATTGTTATCCCGCAACGCGGTGGCGGGTGTCGTTGCCGGAACCGGATTGCGGTTCCCTGCGGGCCCCGGCGGGAAATGCGCCGCCGCCGGCGCTGGTACGCGGCCGGAACCGGGGTTACCTTACCCCTGTCATTCCGTGAGACGGAAACGAGGAGAGAAAAACGATGGAACCTTCCACTTCCGGCTTTCCGCCGGCATCCGCCGCCAACGCCAAGCTGTCCATGAAGCCGTCCACCCTGCTTTCGCCGGTGCCGGTGGTGCTGGTGAGTTGCGGCGGGACGCAGCCGGGCGAGAGGCCGAACCTGATCACCATCGCCTGGGCCGGGACGGTCTGCAGCGAGCCGCCGATGCTCAGCATCTCCGTGCGTCCGGAGCGGCATTCCTATGAGCTGATCCGCAGCTCCGGCGAGTTTGTGGTCAACGTACCCACCGAGCGGCATGCGCGGGCGGTCGACTGGTGCGGGGTCGTGTCCGGCCGCGACGAGGACAAGTTCGCGAAGGCCGGCCTCACGCCCGGCAAAGCGCTGCACCTACGCACGCCGATCGTGCTGGAATGCCCGATCAACATCGAGTGCAAGGTCCGCCAGACACTGGAGCTTGGCTCGCATGTGATGTTCGTGGCGGAGGTCGTCGGCATCCAGGTCTCGCAGTCGCTGATGACGCCCCTGAACCGGCTGGCCCTGGAACAGGCCGGGCTTCTCGCCTACGCCCACGGCCACTACTACGTCCTCGGGCGCCAGCTCGACCATTTCGGTTTTTCGGTGCGCAAGAAACCGGTGGAGACCCCGCGCGGCGGGCGGCCTCCAAAGCGGAAGGAAACGCGTGCGTGAAATTCCGATCCGCCAGCCAGGAAAAACGGGACGAGCGGTTTGACAGCGCCGATCGCGTCATCCACATCGGCTTCTGGCTGAATGCGTTCCTGATGATCATGAAGCTGGCCGCCGGCTGGTTCGGGAAGTCCGAGGCCGTCTTTGCCGACGGCCTGGAAAGCGCCTGCGACTTTGTCGCGATTCTTTCCGCGATGATCGCGCTGCGCATCTGCCGCAAGCCGTTCGACCGCGAGCATCCGTACGGGCACGGCAAGGCGGAGAGCCTGGCCGCCATCATTGTCGCGCTGGTCATCCTTTTCACCGGCTCCGGCATTGTCTGGAAGGCGGTGCACGCCATCCGGACAGGGCCGCTGGAGACGCCCGCCTGGGTCGCCGTCCTCGCCGCCTTCCTCACCATCCTCATCAAGGAGACGCTCTACCGCTACACCGTGCGCGTCGGCAACCGGCTGGAAAGCCCTTCCGTGCTCGCCGTGGCGAAGGATCACCGCAAGGACGCCGTCACCTCGGTCGCCACGCTTGCCGGCGTCACCGGCGCCTTCCTCGGTTGCAAGATCATGGATCCGCTCGCGGCCATCCTCTCCGCCGTCTTCATTTTTCATATCGGCTGGCAGACGGGCCGCTCGGCGCTGGCCGACCTGATGGACTCCTCGGCGCCGCAGGAACTGCTGGATCGGGTGAGCGCGGTGGCGGCCGGGGTGGCGGGCGTGGCGCGCGTCCACGAAATCCGCGGCCGGCGTTCCGGGCAGTACCTCATCGTGGATCTCAAGCTGGAGATGGATCCGCAGATGACCGTGAAGCAGGCGCACGACATCGCGGCGGCGGTCAAGCGCCAGCTTTTCGAGCGGTTTTCCAATCTCGGCGACGTCATGATCCACATCAACCCGCGCGACGAAGAACACGAGGACCTCATCCGCCTGTGAACCGCAGGGCGGCCCGAACCCGTGCATTTGCCCCCGGCAGTTCATGGGCGCCGTCCGGTTTGGGACCTGCGGCGGTATATTTTGCCCGTCTGCGAGATTGCGCGGAGCGGCAAACGAGAAAAGGCACGGATTTTCATCATGGCCAAGAACACGACGACAAAACGGCGGCTACCCGCCGAATGGGAGGCGCAGGACGCAGTGCTGCTGGCGTGGCCGCACGCGGCGACGGACTGGATGCCGATCCTGCGCGAGGTGGACGAGCTGTTTGTCCAGATCACTCGGGCCGCACTCCGCAGGGCGGCCGTGATCATCGTCACGCCCGAACCGGAGCGCGTCCGCAAAAAGCTTGCCGGGCTGAAACGCGCAACGTTCCCCCTCATCCTCGTGCAGGCGGCGACGAACGACACCTGGACGCGGGATTACGGCCCGATCACGGTGGAGACGGCGCGCGGCCCGCTGTTGCTGGATTTCGGGTTTAACGGCTGGGGACTCAAGTTCGCGTCGGATTTCGACAACCGGGTGACGCGGAAGCTGAAAAACGCCAATGTTTTCGGGCGCACGCCGCTGCGGAGTCCGCATCTGGTTCTCGAGGGCGGCAGCATTGAAAGCGACGGCCGTGGCACGATCTTGACGACCAGCGCCTGCCTGCTGAGTCCGAACCGCAATCCGGGGCTGAGCCGGGCGCAGATTGAAACGCAGCTCCTCCGGCTGTTCGGCGCCTCGCGCGTGCTCTGGCTGGACCACGGGCACATGGAGGGGGACGACACGGACGCGCACATCGACACGCTGGCACGGCTTGCGCCGGACGACACGATTGTGTACGTGGCGTGCGACGACCGCAAGGATCCGCACCACGCGGACCTGAAGGCGATGGAAAACGAGCTGAAAGCGTTCCGCACCGCCGCCGGAAAACCGTACCGCCTGCTGCCGCTGCCATGGCCCAGGGCGAAGTTCGACGACGACGGCAACCGGCTCCCGGCGACCTACGCGAACTTCCTGGTGCTGAACGGCGCGGTGCTGGCTCCGACCTACCGCGACCCGGCGGACGCGGCGGCGCTGAAGGTGATTGGGAGGGCATTCCCAAAACATGAGATTGTCGGCATCGACTGCACGCCGCTGATCTGGCAGCACGGCTCCCTGCACTGCGTCACCATGCAGATCCCCAGGGGCGTGTTGGGTGCCGAGCCGGCGAATCCGGCGAGTACCGCGCCCTGAGCGTCCGCCTCGCCGGCCACAGCGACTATTTCCACAACCTGGACAAGACACTCCAGGACGAGATCATCGAGCGCACCGAGCAGGACTTTGCCGGCGGTTGCGACTGACGCGTGGGTGCCGGCGCGCTCCGCCGCCGTGCGGACTTCGCGTGCGACTTGCCGATGGGCGCACTCCTGCGATATTGTTGCCAAACGCGGAAAGGGTGCAATCATGGCGAAACTGACGGTGGGGTTGGTGCAGCAGGCATGTCCGGCGGACCGGAAGAAAGCGCGGGCGCTGAGCGTGGCGGGAATCCGCGCGGCGGCGGCGCGCGGCGCGAAGCTGGTCGTGCTGCCGGAGCTGCACGCCGGGCCGTATTTCTGCCAGACGGAGGACACCTCCTGTTTCGAGCTTGCGGAACGCATCCCGGGGCCGTCCACGAAGTTTTTTGGCGCGCTGGCGAAGGAGCTTGGCGTCGTGCTGGTGATCTCGCTGTTTGAGAAGCGCGCGCCGGGGTTGTACCACAACACCGCCGTCGTGCTGGAAGCGGACGGGACGATTGCCGGAAAATACCGCAAGATGCACATTCCGGACGATCCTGCGTACTATGAGAAGTTTTATTTCACGCCGGGCGACCTGGGGTTCACCCCGGTCAAGACCTCCGTCGGCATGCTCGGCGTCCTGGTCTGCTGGGACCAGTGGTATCCCGAGGCGGCGCGGCTGATGGCGCTCGCCGGGGCGGACATGCTGATCTATCCCACGGCCATCGGCTGGGATCCGCGCGACGCGAAGGCCGAAAAGGCGCGCCAGCTTGAGGCGTGGCTGACGGTCCAGCGCGGGCACGCCGTGGCCAACGGCATCCCGGTCGTCAGCGTCAACCGCACCGGCTTCGAGCCGTCGCCGGACAAGGCCGCGCCGGGCGCGCAGTTCTGGGGCAACAGCTTCGTCGCCGGCTGCCAGGGCGAATGGCTGGCGCACGCCGGTGCGGAGAAGCCGGAGCTGCTGGTCGTCGAACTGGACGGCCGGCGCAGCGAGGATGTGCGCCGCATCTGGCCGTTCCTGCGCGACCGCCGCATCGACGCCTACAAGGATCTTCTCCGCCGCTTCCGGGATTGAAGCAAGGCGCCATGCCGCCGCACCGCTGCGGCCGGCCGCCGAAAAACTACGGCAACCCCGTGTTTGTCGTTCCGCGCTTCAGGTGGCCTGGCGTTGGCTGCTGGACAACTGCGGCCTCCGCAACCACCGTCATCCCCGCGAAAAAACAATAACATGAGGCTAAATGCGGAGGTGCCGGCCCCACTTGCTGCCTTAGAAACAAGGGGTCAACATCCATTCCCGAACCTCTTTGGTTGGGATGCCACCCTGCGAGAGCGCTTTCACCTTAAAACCTTGTAACTCGCGACAGAAGACCAAGGGAAACGGCCGCGGACCTTTATAACTTTTACCCATTGGGAATTCCCCCGCTTCGACCGCGTAACTGAAAACATTACGCCGATCAATAAAGAAGTACCACCAATTTTCGTCATGCCGTCCCGACTGAAAAGCCAGCCAAAGATTACATGAAGGATCAAATCTCGCCGGCCAGGCGTGGTCGCCCAAATCTGCACGCGAGGCCACCACCCGAAAAATTTGCGGCGCAATGCCCAATGCCCGCATCAGATTGATACAAAGCTGCGTATGGCTTCCGCACGCACCGGCGAAGTTTCCGTGTTTCTCAATCTCTTTCAATTGAGATTCGGAGTGCTTAACCCAAAAAACAGGCTTGCCTCTATAGGATCCAGCAGCATCCGTGGTGGCCTTTCGGGTAGCGACGCTTGCTGCCCGAGCCTCAATCTTTTTTACGTTCTCGGGATCAGTGGCGGCATTGACCTTCTTCTCAAAATCAGCAAGTGCGAGCGTCGCCCCGGTGTAGGGCTGAGCGCGAGCGGAGGGGAGGCAAAAAGGAGGATGCCGCGCGTTTTCGTCCGACCTATCTCGCTCGCTCTCGGTTCTTGCACGGCTGCACGTTCGAGTCTCGAGTGCGAGCGCCGGCCCGGTGCGGGCCTGAGCGCGAGCGGGGGGATTACTCCTGCTTCGTCTTGAGGATTTCGACGAACGCTTCCTGCGGGATGTTGACGGCGCCGAAGGATTTCATCTTCTTCTTGCCTTCCTTCTGCTTCTCAAGGAGCTTGCGCTTGCGGGAGACGTCGCCGCCGTAGCATTTGGCGAGCACGTCCTTGCGCATGGCGCGGACGGTTTCGCGGGCGACAATCTTGCCGCCGATGGCCGCCTGGATGGCAATCTGGAACATGTGCTGCGGAATGACTTCGGCAAGCCGTTCGGCCAGTCGGCGGCCGCGGAACTCGGCGCAGTCGCGGTGGACGATGCAGGAGAAGGCGTCGATTGGATCGCCATTGACCATCATTTCCAACTTGACCAGCGGGCCGGTGCGGTAGCCGCACGGTTCATAGTCCATGCTGCCGTAGCCGCGGGTGATGGTCTTCAGGCGGTCGTAGAAGTCCACGATGATCTCGTGCAGCGGCAGCTTGCAGGTGATCATGACGTGGAGGTGGTCGATGGTGGCCGTCTCGAGGTCCTCACCGCGCTTTTCCTTGACCATGTTCAAGATCGGGCCCATGTAGGAGCTGGGGGCGATGATCTTGGCCAGGATGATGGGCTCCTCCATGTGCTCAATAATCGTCGGGTCGGGCAGGTGTACGGGATTGTCCACCTCGAGCATGGCGCCGTCGGTCTTGTAGACGTGATAGATGACGCTCGGATAGGTCATGATCACTTCCATGTCATACTCGCGGTGGAGCCGTTCCTGCACGATCTCCATGTGCAGCAGGCCGAGGAAGCCGCAGCGGAAGCCGGCACCGAGGGCGGGGGAGTTCTCCGACTGCACGGTGAGCGCGGAATCGTTGAGTTGAAACTTGGCCAGGCTGTACTTGAGCTGCTCGTAGTCGCGCGAATCACACGGATAAATGCCGCTGAACACCATCGGATGAATCATCTGGAACCCGGGCAGCGCCTCGGTGCAGGAGTTCTGCATGCCGGTCAGCGTGTCACCAATCAGGATATCCGCCGGGGTGCGGATGGTGGTGACGATGAAGCCGACCTCGCCCGGCGTGAGGGTCTCGGTATTGACCATCTGCGGGCGGAAGCAGCCGAGATCCTTCACTTCAGTTTCCTGGCCGTTGCTGAGCAGTTTGACCTTGTCTCCGCGCTTGATGGTGCCGCTGACCATGCGCACATAACTGACCACGCCGCGGTAGGTGTCGTACTTCGAGTCGAACACCAGGGCGCGGATGCGCGTGTCGGTCGGGGCCTTTGGGGGCGGAATGCGTTCGATGACCGCCTCCAGCACATCGTCAATGCCGATGTCCATCTTGGCGCTGACCAAGATCGCCTCGTTGGCGGGGATCATGATGACTTCTTCGAGCTGTTCGGTGCAGAGGTCGATGTCGGCGGCCGGCAGATCAATCTTGTTGATGAGCGGGATAAGCGTCAACCCCTGGCGGTTGGCGAGGGTGACGTTGGCGACGGTCTGTGCCTGCACGCCCTGTGCGGCATCAATCACCAGCAGGCCGCCGTCGCACGCGGCGAGGCTGCGGCTGACTTCATAGGCGAAGTCCACATGTCCCGGGGTGTCGATCAGGTTGAGCTGATAGGTCTTGCCGTTCTTCGCGGTGTAGTCCATGCGCACGGGGTGCGACTTGATGGTGATGCCGCGCTCGCGCTCCAGGTCCATGGCGTCGAGCACCTGCGCCTGCATCTTGCGCGCCTCGATGGTGTCGGTGTGTGCGAGCAGGCGGTCGGCGAGGGTGGACTTGCCGTGGTCGATGTGGGCGATGATGGCGAAATTGCGGATGTGGCTCGTGTCGGACATGGATTCTCCGGGAGAAAAAATCAGGCGGATACTATAGCGCCGGAACGCCGCTTCGCATGCGGGCGTGAGCCCGGTGGCACGCTCAGTGTCTGGCGAGGCGGACCAGGGCGATGAGGCCGCCGACCTGGTAGAGGATGTTGGGGATCCATACCAGGATCTGGCCCTGGGCCGGAATCTGGTTCTTGAGCTGGTCCGCCAGCATGAGGAAGGCGAAGAAGAAGGTGGCCAGCAGCAGGGAGAGCAGCAGCCCGACGGCGGCCTCGCTGCGGCGGGAACGGATGCCGAACGGGATGCCGATGAGCACGAAGGCAAACGGCGAAAGCGCCATGGCCATGCGCTTGTGAAGTTCCAGGTAGAGCGGTTCGGGATCCCATCCGCGCTCCTGATAGGCGTGGACGAGGCCGACGAGCGCGGAGCTGTCGAGATATTTGGGCTTGAGGGAGAGCCCCCGGCTGTTGAGCTGGTCCCGGTAGTTCAGAGGAAAGCTCATGCTCTTGCCGGCGACGTGCTGGAGTTTCTTCGAGTCGCCGGGCGATGCCGGATCGGAGGCGACGATGACGGCGTCGGCGAGCACCAGTTCGATGAAGCCCTGTTCTTCATGGACCCGCACCTCGCCCTTCTGGGCCGTGATGTCCTGGATGACCTTGCCGCCGCGGTCGAGGCCGTAGACGTGCAGGTCGTACAGGCGGTTGCCGTTCTGGCCGCCCACATAAATCATGTAGCCGGGAAGCTCGATGAAGCGCCCCTCCTCGATGAGGGCCAGCGGATTGCTGGCGCCGGCATCCGCCACCAGGGCGTCCATCTGCATGCGGCAGCGCGGGGCGGCCGTCATCTGCAGGTAAAAGCTGAGAAGGCTGCCCAGCACGCCGAGGAGCAGGGCGGGGGAGACAATCTGCCAGACGCCGACACCGCTGGCGCGCATGGCCGTCAGTTCGTTGTCCGCCGCCAGCCGGCTGAAGACGAGGATGACGGCGCAGAGCAGGGCGAACGGCAGCGTGTACTTCAACAGCGTCGGGATCGTCAACAGAATCAGCATCCCGAGGGCACCCACGGGGACGCCCTTGGAGAGCAGGGTTGCGGCCTTGATTAGCGCCCCGATCAGCACGACGAAGGTCAGCACGCCGGTGGCCGCCAGCGTGGTGAGGAACAGCTTCCGCGCGATGTATTGGTTCAGGATGAACATGGGGATGGGGTCGCCGGGAAACCGGGTTGGGGGCGCTGGATTAGAACATGTAGCCGATGTTGAAGTGGAAGCGGCCGCCCTTGCCGAGGTGATCCTCCCGGGTGACCACGGGGAAGCCGTAGTCGAGACGGACCGGGCCGATCGGCAGGTCGAGCTGGAGGCCGACGCCGACGGTCACGTTGACGTCTTCCGGGTGCCAGGCGTAGGGGTCGGCCCATACATTGCCGAAGTCGCTCCAGAGGCTGCCGCGGACCATGTCGGTGTAGATCGGGTGGATGAATTCGACGGTGCCGCGCATGAGGGAGCCGCCGCCGGCGGGGTTGTCGAAGACGTCCGCCGGGCCGACGGTGCGGCGCTCGAAGCCGCGGATGGAGCCGGTGCCGCCGGCGAACCAGCGGTCGAAAAGAGCCGGGCTCTTGCCGTCGAGGCTGTCTACCACGCCAAACTCGGCGTCCAGCTTCATCACCCATTTCCGCAGCGGGACGTACTTGGTGTACTGCGCGTCGAGGCGGTAGACGTCGGCGTACGACCCGAGCGGCTTGGCCTCGTACTCGGACATGAGCTGGAGCAGCGAGCCTTCGGTCGGCACCTTGAAGTTGTCGCGCGTGTCGCGCTTGATGCGGTAGTTGACGGCGCTGACGTTGTAGTTGCCGGCCTCGTTGAGGAGGAAAGGCTCCACGCCGGTGTCAAACTGATTGAGCTGCACGTAGTCGTAGCGGTAGCCCCAGGCGTGCTTCCACCAGCGCCATTCGCTCTCCTCCGGCGCGTTCAGCATCAGCGGGCGCTCGAAGGTGACGCCGGCCCCGGTCGAGGTCTGCGTGAAGTAATCCTGGTCGCGCTCGGTGCGGTGCAGGTTCAGGTCCATGCGCAGCGGGCGGTCCATGAACCAGGGTTCGGTGAAGTTCACGTTGAAGTCGGTGACCTGCGTGCCGACGCGCGCCTGGAGCATCAGCCGCTGGCCGCCGCCCTTGAAGCCGTTGTCCCAGTTGCGCCAGTCGAAGTTCGACTGCGTGAGGGTCGCCATGCCCATGACGCTTTCCTCGCTGGAGATGCCGGCACCGAGCTGGAGACTGCCGGTCTTTTTCTCGACGACGCGGATGTCCAGATCCTTGATCTCCTCGCGCTCGGTGGCGATCGGCGTGACGTCCACGCTTTCGAAATAGTCCAGCCCCATCAGCCGGGATTTGGCGGCCTTGATCTTGCTGCCGTCGGCCTTATCCTCCGGCAGGATGGGAAGCTCGCGGCGCATGACGTAGTCCTTCGTGATCTCGTTGCCCGAGATGTCGATGTCGCGGATGGTGGAGGGCACGCCCTCGGCCAAGTCGAAGGTGATGGCGACGGTGTGCGCCGCGCTGTCCACCTTGTGCCGGGGGGTGACGCGCAGGTCGATGTAGCCCAGCGGGTCGTAATGTGCCTTGATCAGCTCCGCCACCCGGCGCTCGGTGTCGGAATTGAACGGAGCGCCGGCCTTGAAGCCCGGAACCGTCTTCCAATATTTGTTCGGGGCCGCCAGCAGCTGCTCCTTGGTGAACTTGGTGTTGCCGGCGACCGCGAGCACGGTGTCGGCAGCGCCATCCGCTGCGACGACCTTGTACGGCTGGCCTTCCTCAAGCGTCATCCGGAGGACGACCCAGTTTCCGTTTTTGGACACGGTTTTTTCGACCTTCGCCACCTTGAAGTCGAGGTAGCCGCGGGCCGTGTAGAAATCCGTCAACGTGTCCGAGTCCGCACGGAGCTGCTCATCGCTCACATAGCCGGCATTGAAGAAATAGCTCCAGAAGGTGAAGGTGCTCTTGATCTGTTTCTTCAGCACCTTGGAAGGGAACGCCGTGCTGTTTCCGATGAAGACGATGTCGTCAATCTTGTAGCGCGGCGCCTCCCTGACCACATACACCACATCCGCCGGACCGGCAAATCCATCCTGCTCCGTCTTGGGGAGGTCCGCGACGCGGCGGCCGTCCCCGGTGCGGAGTTCCGATTCGACGACGGCCTGGTAATACCCCTTGTCCTCGTAGATCTTGCGGATGGCATTGGCGTCCTCCGCCACGCGCAGGTCGTTGTACAGCGCACCCTGCGGCTGCGTCAGCTTTGCGGTCAGCGCCTTGGCCTTGACGAGCTTGTTTCCCTCGACGCGGACATCGCGGACCGTGTACTGCGGGGTGAGCTGGAAGGTGATGTTGATCCTGTCGTCCGCCGTGCGCTCCGGCACCGGCACGACGTCGCGGAAGAAGCCGGTCTTCATCAGGCGCTTGACGTCCTCGCTGACGGTGCGGGGGTTGTATTCGGCGCCCGGAACGGTGACGACGTTGTTCCGGAAAAGATCCTCCGACAGTGCCACCTGGGGAATCGTGTTCTTGGGCGTCACGGTCCCCACAACGGCGGCGGACGCCGCCGTCGCCAGAAAGCAGATGCATGCCAGAAGGGTCGCTTCCCGATGCGCCAGTCCGAAAAGGTTCTTCATGCTGCAAATCTCCCTGATGATTGCCGTCAACGATGGAAACCGTAAATATGATGCATGGCCGCCATCCTGCCACTCCGGGTGCACGGGCAAAAAGGGGCCCCGCGTCCGCCCCGGTACTGTCGGAGACGGTGTCAGATGCCGGCGGGGATCTGGTCGTCGGAAACGGGCGAACGGCTTTCGAAGCGGGTGTAGGCGGGAATGAAGGAGAGCTTGACGACGCCGGTGGGGCCGTTGCGGTGCTTGGCGATGATCAGCTCGGCCTCGCGCCCCTCGGTGTCCTTGCCGACGATGCCGGCGTCGGTGTCGCGTTCGCGGTGGAGCAGGGCGACGACGTCGGCGTCCTGTTCGATGGCACCCGATTCGCGCAGATGCCCGAGTTTCGGCTTCGACCCCGACTGCTCCGCCTGGCGGTTGAGCTGGGCGAGCACGACAATGGGGATGCCGAGCTCCTTGGCTAGGCTCTTCAGGCCGCCGGAAATCTGGGAGACCTCGTTTTCGCGCGTGGTGTTTTTGTTCACCGAGGCGGGCTTGAGGAGCTGCAGGTAGTCAATGAAGAGCACCTGCACATCGTGCTGCTGCTTCAGCCGCCGGGCCTTGGCGCGGAGCGCGAGGATGTCCAGCGTGCCGGTGTCGTCGATGTAGATCGGGGCGGTCTTGAAGCTGCTCGCCGCGGCCATGATGTCGTTCCAGCGGGAGTGGGAGAGCGCGCCGTCGCGGATCTCGCGCAGATTCACGCCCGCACGGCTGCACAGGAGGCGCAGGATCAGCTGTTCCGTGCTCATTTCAAGACTGAAGACGCCGACGGGGCGCGGGTTGTGCCCCATGGCGACATTGGTGGCGACGTTCATGGCGAAGGCGGTCTTGCCGATGGAGGGACGGGCCGCAAGGACGAAAAGATCGCCCGGCTTGAGGCCGGTGATCAGCCCGTCGAGATCCGGGTAGCCCGTGCGGATGCCGTAGACCGACTCGTCCTTGTTGTGGAGCTTGTCCAGATACTCGACGGCCCCCATGATCTTTTCGCCGATGTGCGCCATGTCCGCGCCGCTGTGGAGCTGCGTCAGCTCCAGCACCTGGCTCTGGAACTGGTCCACCAGCTCGCGGACGCTGCGCTCCTGCGGGTCGAAGCTGCGCTCCGCCACCTCGCAGCCGGTGCGGATCAGCCTGCGCAGCACGGCGTTTTCGCGGACGATCTCGACGTACTGCTCGATGTTCGCCGACGATGGCACCACGTTCATGAGCTGCGAGAGGTACGCCCGCCCGCCGACCTGCTCCAGCAGCCCTTCCGCGGTCAGCGCGTTGGATACCGTGATCAGGTCGATGGCGTCGCGCCGCATCTCGTTGCGCAGCCGCACCAGCAGGGTGAAGATTTTCTGGTGCGCCGGCGTGAAGAAGGCGTTTTCGAAGTTCAGCCGCGCCATCGCCAGGTCGATGGCGCACTCCGGCTCCAGCAGCATGCAGCCGAGCACGGCCATCTCCGCATCGGCGTCATGGGGCAGGGGGCGGTCCCCCTTCAGCAGAACGAACGCCTCGCCGGAATTGCGGTTGCGGGTTGTCTCGGCCATGGTGAACGGTATCCTGCTCCGGCCGGGGCCGGAATCTGCCTGAAGGTCGAAAAGAGGGACTCAATGTACCGCCGATATTGGGTCTGGCAAGCGGCGGAGGGCGGGCGCAAGTTCGTTCCGCGGGGTGCCGCCCGTTTGGCGTTCACCGCTTCGGCGTGCGGCCGCGGGGCCCCGCCGAACGGCGGCGGAAAAACAAAGCGCCGCAAGCCGCCGGCCGGCCGCCGTGGATTACGGCGGCGTTCCCGGCACCATGCGGCGCCTGTCTCGAAGGATGCGCGGCGCCGGGGATTACCCGCGGACGACGCTGACCTTGACGGAGGTTTTGACCTCCGGGTGAAGCTCGACCGCGACCGTGCTCTCGCCCAGGGCCTTGATCGGCTCCGGCAGGATGACGGCGGTCTTGGCAACTTCGCAGCCTGCGGCGGTGAGCGCCTCGAGAATCTGCGGGACGTTGACGGAGCCGAAGAGACGGCCATCATCGTCGGCCCTCACGGAGATTGTGAGCGTGAGCCCGGCAATCTTCGCGGCGAGCGCGGCGGCGATGTTCTTGTTCTCCTCGTCCTGGGCCTGGAGACGGACCTTCTTCGCCTCCAGGGCGCGCAGAACGCCCGGCGTGACCTTGGCGGCCAAGTTGCGCGGCAGCAGATAGTTCCGCGCGTAACCGTCGCTGACTTTCACCTTGTCGCCGATCTTGCCGAGGTTGGCGACGTCTTCCAAAAGAATCAGTTCAATAGCCATGATAAAGCCTCCTTATGCCCGGTTTCCGGTGTCGTTACGGAACCAGCGCCAGTTGGCGGGCGCGTTTGACGGCCTGCGCCAGCATTTTCTGGTGGGTGTAGCAGGTGCCCGTGATCCGGCGGGGCAGGATGCGCCCCTGTTCGGTCTGGTAACGGCGCAGGAGCTCCACATCCTTGAAGTCGACGGACTTCACGTGGTTCTCGCACAGCCGGCAGATCTTGACGCGCAAGACTTTCTTCCGGCGCTTCTTGATGGTGGGACGCATGTCTCTCTCCTTCTTCTAACGGATTTCCTGTTGAATCAAATCAGCGGGGCCTTCAGCCTTCTTCAAAACGGGATGTCGTCCACGGGCGGAGGCGGCTCGGCCTCCGTCTCGGGCATCGGCGGCGGCGCGGTTTCCCGCACCGGCTGCTGCTGGGCCGACGGGGGGCGCGGGGCGCGGGGCGCGTAGCCGCCCTGGGGGGCTCCGCCGGGGGCGGGGGCGGACGCCGCGGGCGCGCCATCCTCGTCCCCGCCGAAACCGGCACCCCCGCGGGCCGGCGCGTTCAGGAACTGGACGCGGTCGGCGCGCACCAGCAGGCGGCTGCGCTTCTGGCCGGTCGTCTTGTCGTTCCACTGGTCGTAGCGCAGGGAGCCTTCGACGAACGCCGGGGCGCCTTTGCGCAGGTAGTTCCCGCAGGACTCCGCCTGGCGCCCGAGCACCTCCACGTCCACGAAACAGACTTCCTCGCGCTCTTCCCCCTGCGCGGTCGTGTAGCGCCGGTTCATCGCCATGCCGAAGGCGCAGATCGCCGTGCCGCCGGTGGTGAAACGCACCTCCGGGTCGCGGGTCAGGTTGCCCATCAGGATGACTCTGTTGAACGAAGCCATGGTTTGCTCCTTTCCGCCCGGCGTGCCGGGAGACGCACCCTTACATCATTGCAGGCGCGGCGGCGGCCGCTTTGCCGCGGGGATCGGGCGCGACGTAGTCGAAGCACGCCATGCGCAGCACTGTCGCGTTCAGGCGGTATTTTTCCTGGAGCGCGGCGACCTTGGACGGATCCAGGGTGGTCACGAATTCCAAGTAAATGCCGGAGTTGTTCTTGCCGATTGCGCGGGCGAACTGGCGTCGGCCCATGGCAATCTTCTCCTTGACTTCGCCGCCCAGTGTCTTCACCTGTGCGATTACGTCAGTGGCGAATTTCTCGCCGGCGTCCTCAACTTTTTTCTCGTCGAGGATGAAAACCACATCGTAGGTTCTCACGGTTTCTTTTCTCCTGCTGGTTTGTCGGAGTCCGCGACCTTCGCGCTCCATCCATTGTATCGGTTCATTGCCGCCGCCATTCCCGACCTCACGGCCAGGAGAACGGCGTCGGCGGCCGCGTCCACGGCCTGCTCCATGTACGGCTGCTCCTCTTCGGACCAGCCCGACAACACATAATCCACCACCGGCTTCCCGTCCTGGCGCCCGATCCCCACCCGGAGGCGGGGGAATTTCTGGCTGCCCAGTTCCTGGATCATCGACTCCATGCCACGGTGGCCGCCGCTTCCGCCGTCCTCCCGCAACCGGATCTTTCCTGCGGGGAGGTCCAGGCAGTCGTACACCACCAGGATCTCCTCCGGAACCACATCCCACGCGGCGCGCCCCTTGGCGACCGCCGTGCCGGACAGGTTCATGAACGTCAGCGGTTTCACCAAAATCAACTGCCTGCCGCCGAATGAAACCCGGATGATTTCGCTGTCGTACCGGTGTTCACGCCGGCTCGGCTTGTTCAGTTTCTCCAGTATCCGGTCCAGGACCAGGAACCCCGCGTTGTGCCTCGTGCCGGCATATTCCTCGCCCGGATTGCCGAGTCCGACAATCACTTTCGGCTGAAGGTTGTCTGCTGCTGCGCCCATCGGTTCTCCCGGTCATGCGGCCCGTGCGGTCAAGGGTGGAAGTTTCAGCATCAGGCCGCGGCCTTGAACCGCGCCTCCGCCGTCTCCCCCGGCCCCAGCCGCGGCATGGCCGCACGCTGCCGGCCATGCCTTATTTCTTCTTTTCCTCGGCCTTCGGAGCGGCGGCCTTCTCGCCGGGCTTGGCGGCGGCACCCTCGGCGCCCTCCTCCTTCTTGCCCTTGGCGATGACTTCCGGCTCGCCGCCGGCACCTTCGGCACCCTCCACGACCTTCACCTCTTCCTGCTTCGGCAGGCGGACGTGGAAGACGGCGAACTTCTGGTCGCCCATCGCCACGGCACCTTCCGGCAGTGCGAGCTGGTTGACGTGCATCACGTCGTTCAGCTCCATCTTGGAGACGTCCACCTGGAGGATTTCGAAGATGTGCTGTGCCTGGATTTTGATCTCCAGGTTGCGCATGTTCTGCTCCAACTGGCCGCCCTGAATCGCGCCCGCCGGCGTGCCGACGGCTTCGATGGTGACGGAGACGATGATGACCTCATCCGGACGGACTTCCTGGAAGTCCACATGCTGCACTTTGCCGCTCAGGATGTTGCGTTGAACGTCCTTCACGATGCCCGAAATCTTGCGGTCGCCCGCAATTTCGAGCTGGATCAGGCCTGCGTGATGAATCACGGCGGTCACCGCCTTCGCGTCCACCATCACCGGGAGCCCCGGCTTGCCATGACCGTACACCACTGCCGGAACCTGGCCCGCGCGGCGGGCGCGGCGCGCCGGGCCGTTGCCTGTGGCCGTCCGCGGCACAACTTGAATTACTGCGTCCTTGCTCATCCGTTTTCTATCCTTTCCGTTGGAACACTCTCGAAACCAAAAACTTCAGATTCCCTTGCCTTGTCGTCTTCCATCATCATGGCCGCAGGAGGGAGGATACGGACTTGTCGCCGTTGATCCGGCTCACCGCCTCCGCCAGCAACTCCGCCACCGAGAGAATTTTCGTCTTGCCCGGCACCCAGTCGGCGGGCATCGGGATGCTGTCCGTCGTCACCACCTCGTGCAGGCAGCTCTGTTGGATTCGCTCGTGCCCCGCCCGTGTCATGCAGTAGTGCGAGATGGCCGCGAACACGCGCCGCGCGCCGGCCTTCTTGAGAATCTCCGCCGCGGCGATCAGCGTGCCGCCCGTCGTCGTCAGGTCGTCCACCAGCACGCAGTCGCGGCCGTCGACGTCGCCGACCAGGTGCGAGGAGGCCACCTTGTCCGCACTGATGCGGCGCTTGGCGACCACCGCCAGCCCCATGCCCAGCATGTCCGAGTAGCGGTGCGCCATCTTCACGCTGCCGGAATCCGGGGCCACGACCACCGAGTCCTTCTGCAGCTTGCGGCGGAGATACTTGATGAAGACGGGGTGCGCGTTCAGATGATCCACCGGAACGTCGAAGAAGCCCTGGATCTGCTCCGAGTGCAGGTCCAGCGCCAGGATGCGGGTCGCTCCGGCCGTCACCAGCAGGTTGGCCACCAGTTTGGCCGTGATCGGAACCCGGGGCTGGTCCTTGCGGTCCTGCCGCGCATAGCCGTAGAAGGGGAGGACGACCGTGATCCGCTTCGCCGAGGCGCGCCTGGCCGCGTCGAGCATGATCAGCAGTTCCATCAGCGTGTCGTTCGGCGGGGAGCAGGTCGGCTGGACGATGTACACGTCGCCACCCCGGATGTTCTGGGTATACTTGACGAAGATCTCGCCCTCCGGAAAGCGGCGGATCTCGACCTCACCCAGCGGCAGCTCCAGAACACCGGCCATTTTTCGGGCCAGTTCCGGATTCGCCGAACCTGAAAATAGATGCAAGTTTGCCATGATGCCTGCAGAACCTCACGGACACCGTTGCCGTGCGCCACGGAACCGTCGGTCCACAAACAGAGGCGGGTGCCGGGCGGCCACGCATGCCGCGCGGCTTTCTTTCATCCCGGTTCCGGCCGGAAGCCGGAAAAAGCCTGATGTTTATGGTCCGTGCCCGCCGCCGGTTTTTCAACCGTGGACGAGCGATACGGGACGCATGGCGCGCCAAACACAGAAGCCCCTAACATACACCGCCAATCGGCCGTGTCCAGTCGTCCGGCCCCGGTCAGAAGCGGGTTTCCTGCTTGGAGTCGGGGGCGGCCAGGACCGAGCGCTTGTCGGTCACAACCATGCAGATCTTGCCGTGGGGGGCTGTCATGTGGCGGTAGATGATGCCCAGCCAGCAGGCCAGGCCGACGATGGTGCCGATTCCCGCGCTCAGCCCCGTGCCGATGGAGGGTGCCAGCACCACAAAGACCGGAATCATCAGGACGGGTGCCAGCGCCAGCATCAGATTCATCCACGGCAGTTCGGAATTGCCGGAAAGCTCCTTCACCGCCACAAGCGTCTCACCGGATTCCATGGGCACGCCGGCCGCCATTGCCTTGCCCAGCAACAGCGGGGATGCGCCCTTTCCTGCCTGTTTCATGGCCGGAATCTTGCCCGTTTCCGGACGGGCGGCCGCGCCGCCGCGTTTGCCGGCCGGGGTGGCGGGGGCCGGCGCGGGTGGGGGAGGCGTGACTGGTGCGGGCGTCGCTGGCGGCACTGGGGTGGGCACCGGGGGCCGCGATGCCGGGGCGGTGGGTTTGGGTGCCGCGGAACCGGAGGGCGGAAGCGCCGGAATCAGGCCGCTGCCGAACGGCGTCGGGGGCTTGCCCGCCGTCCCTCCCGAGAAAAGACTGGAACGGGTAAGGCGGATGGTGGAGGTGTTTTTGTAGTCAATGCCGCCCGGCGTCCCCGGCACGATGCCGGACGCGTTGGCCTGTCCGGGAAAGGACGGCTTGGGAGCCGCCGCGGCCATCGGTGATGGGAACGGCGAGGCGGCTGGTGCCGGTGATGGGAACGGCGAGGCGGCTGGTGCCGGTGATGGGAACGGCGAGGCGGCCGGTGCCGGTGATGGGAACGGCGAGGCGGCCGGTGCCGGAGCGGCGCCCGGTGATTCAACGGCGACTCCCTGACTGCCGCTGTCCGGGATGCGGAACAGAATCTGGCAGATCATGCACTCCGCCTCCGCGCCGCGCGCCTCGACGGGAATCTGATGCCGGGTCTGGCACCCCGGGCACACGATGTCCATCATCTGCGGATCCGCAGGCGCTGTGGCACCGGCGGCGGAAACGGTAAAGTCACCGCTGCAGGAGCCGCACTGGACGGTCAGGCCAAGGAATTCATCGCCCACTTGGAACGAGGTTTTGCATTTTGGGCATGAGACGTCAATCATAACGGAAACCCTTTTTCTTAAAACTGAGGAACTGGGATTGGACTGAAGTTTAGCCCGTGGCGCAAAAGATGCAATATTTTCAAGGGAAAACTTTTGCCTCGCGTGTTCATGGACGCTGGCATTCCGGGGCGGACGCGCTACGTTTTCATTTGTGAAAATCAAGTACCGGGGAGCCTGGACGAACGCCGGGCTGAGAGGGGCCGCCGCATGCGGCCCGACCCGTAGAACCTGGTCCAGGGTAATGCCTGCGAAGGGAGACCGACGGAAACGCCTCCCCGCTTTGCGGGCGGGCGTTTTTTGTTGGAGCCGAACATGACGACAAGCGGCGGACAGGGTGGAATTCAAATCCAGGTCAACGGCGAACCGCGCACGGTCCCCGGCGGCCTGACCGTCAGCGGTCTCCTCCTGCGCCTGGGGTTGACCCCCGGGCACGTCGCGGTTGAGATGGACGGCGGAATCGTCCCCCGTTCCCGCCAGGCGGAATGTCCGGTGCCGGCCGGTGCCCGGCTCGAAATCGTGCATTTTGTCGGCGGCGGCTGAGCGGCACCCACCCGGAACACGCCTCCTGAAGCCGGGTTTCCGTTTTCCTGCCGTGCAAGTTTGTGGTTTGCGTTTAAAAAGGAATTGTTCCATGAAGAAACTGGTCATCGCCGGACGTGCATTCAATAGCCGCCTCTTCATCGGAACCGGAAAGTTCAGCTCCGCCGCGGTCATGGCGGAGGCCGTCCGCGCCTGCGGCACGGAACTGGTGACGGTCGCCTTGCGGCGCGTGGATCTGAGCGCGCCCGCCGGCGACGACGGATTGATTTCCATGCTTGATCCGGAGCAGGTCGTCATCGTGCCGAACACCAGCGGCGCGCGCAATGCGGAGGAGGCGGTGCGCATCGCCCGGCTTTCCCGCGCGGCCGGCGGCTTCAACTGGATCAAGCTGGAGATTACCCCCGACCCGCTCTGGCTGCTTCCGGACGGCGTTGAGACGCTGAAGGCCGCCGAGATTCTGGTGAAGGACGGCTTCATCGTCCTGCCGTACATCAACGCCGATCCGGTGCTGGCCCGGCGGCTGGAGGAGGCCGGAACCGCCGCCGTCATGCCGCTCGGCGCGCCCATCGGCACCAACCGCGGACTCCGCACCCGCGACATGCTCCGCATCATCGTGCAGCAGGCGCATGTGCCGGTGGTCGTGGACGCCGGGCTCGGGCTGCCGTCCCATGCCGCCGCCGCCATCGAGGCCGGCGCGGACGCGGTCCTGGTGAACACGGCCGTCGCCTCCGCCGGGAACCCCGTTGCCATGGCCCGCGCCTTCGCCCTCGCCGTGCAGGCCGCCGAGCTCGGCCTCGACGCCGACCCCGCCGGCGAAAGCCAGCTCGCCAACGCCAGCAGCCCGCTCACCGGCTTCCTGGGCTCGTGATTTCCGCTTGGGAATTCCCGTTGCGCCTCCGCCGGCCGGGCGTATAGTACTTCCGGACACGGCGAGAATAGCGGGGGACCCATGCGCGAAGAACTGTACCTAAAGGATTTTCTGGACCGGAAAAGCCTGGAACAGCTCCAGCTCAAACGGCTGCAGGAGACGCTCGCCCGCGTCTGCGAGCGCGTCCCGTTCTACCGCAGGAGCTTCGAGCGCCACGGCGTCAAGCCGTCCGACATGCGGACGCTTGCCGACCTCGACCGCTTCCCCTTCACGGTCAAGAACGATTTGCGCGACCACTATCCCTACGGCCTCTTCGCCACCGAGATGAACGAGGTCGTGCGCCTCCACGCCTCCAGCGGCACCACCGGCAAACCAATCGTTGTCGGCTATACCAAGGACGACATCGACATCTGGTCCGAAGTCATGTGCCGCACCTTCCAGTGCATCGGCCTGACGCCGCACGACGTCGTCCAGAACGCCTACGGCTACGGCCTCTTCACCGGCGGCCTCGGCGCGCACTACGGCCTGGAACGCCTCGGCTGCACCGTCATCCCGATGAGCGGCGGGCAGACGGAGAAACAGCTCCTCGTCCTGCGCGACTTCGGCGCCACCGCCATCTGCAGCACCCCCTCCTACTTCGTCCACCTCATCGAGGAGGCGCAGAAGGCCGGCTTCTCCATCGGCGACACCAAGCTGAAGCGCGGCGTATTCGGCGCCGAACCGTGGTCCGAGGAGATGCGCCAGCGCATCGAACGGGAGTCCGGCATCGACGCCTACGACATCTACGGCCTCTCCGAAGTCATCGGCCCCGGCGTCTCCTCCGACTGCACCGCCAAGGCCGGACTCCACATCTTCGAGGACCATTTTTATCCCGAAATCATCGACCCCGCCACCGGCGAGGTCCTGCCGCCGGGGACCGAGGGCGAGCTGGTCTTCACCATGATCACCAAGCGCGCGCTGCCCCTCATCCGCTACCGCACGCGCGACATCACCACCCTCCATTACGAAAAATGCGCCTGCGGCCGCACCCTCTGCCGCATGGACAAGGTCCGCCGCCGCAGCGACGACATGCTCATCATCCGCGGCGTCAACCTCTTCCCGTCGCAGATTGAAAGCATCCTGCTCGAGATCGAGGGCACCCAGCCCCATTACCTGCTGGTCGTCACCCGCGAGGGCGCCATGGACGACCTCGAGGTCCGCATCGAAGTCACCCCGGAAGTCTTTTCCGACGAAATCCGCAAGATGGAGGGGCTCCAGCGCTGCATCCACGACAAGATTAAGCAGCTCATCGGCCTCAGCGCCAAAGTCACCCTCGTTGAGCCCGGTACCATCGAGCGCAGCGTCGGCAAGGCGAAGCGCGTCCTGGATCTGCGCAAGAAAACCTGACGGTCACGGCCCGGAGGAAAACCGACATGAAACTCAAGCAGATCTCCGTCTTTATCGAGAACAAGACCGGACGCCTCGCCCATGTCGCGCGCCTCCTCGGCGATGCCGGCGTGAACCTGATTGCGCTCTCCCTGGCCGACAGCTCCGACTTCGGCATCCTGCGCCTCATCGTCAACGACCCCGAAAAAGCCCGCACCACCCTCCGCGACAACCAGGTCACCTGCTCCATCACCGACGTCCTCGCCGTCGAGGTCCCCGACCGCCCCGGCGGCATGGCGGAACTGATGGAGCTCATGGATGCCCAGGCCGTCAACATCGAGTACATGTACGCCTTCGCCGAGAAGAACACCGGCCGCGCCGCGCTCATCATGCGCTTCAACGACACCGACCGCGCCCTAACCCTCCTCCAGAAGGCCGGCGTCAACATCTTCTCCGCCATCGCCATCGCCTGACCCCGCGGCCGGCGTCGCCGGGCGAGATGGCGAAACGGCGTGCCATTGTTTGCAGTTCCGCCTTCAGGCGGCGGTTGCCCCATATTCCATCCACCCCGGCCCGGGGTTGGCGCCACTATGCAGACCCCATTCGAAAAGGTATTTTGGGGGTGAGTCCCTTGGCTGAAAAAGTAGCGGCGTGCGGGTGATTTTCCAGCCAGCCGGGCGGTTTTCGAAAACCACCACCATTTTTTGAGCACGCATCCCCAAAACCGCACTTTTC